>NZ_CAMDLM010000032.1 GCF_945901735.1 Limnohabitans sp. Rim8 | reverse complement strand
TTATTTGCATCATTCGAACTTTCTAACAGCTTCTTCATATGCAGAATTTATTTGCTTTGTCATTTTCTCAGCAATCAACGTAAACTCTGGTCCTAAAGAAGAGACTTTGTCTGGGTGATATTGAGATACTTTTCGTTTGTAGGCAGCTTTTATTTCATCGAATGAGGCGCCTGGATTGACATCAAGAGTTTTGTACCAAGCCTCGTTATTACCCTCTTTCGGAAGGTCATACGGGTGCTTACCGTTAAACTCAGAGGTCTCGGCCTCCTCTTTGCTGGTCAGCAACAGACGAACCAGACCATACCCAAAAAAAAGAGCACATACGACAATGAAGATTTCCTGATTACTTAGACCCTCAAACATTTCGCAAATCCTTGTAGCAAAGCAATCTTTGATGGATCAGACTCTTCGTCAAGTGCTGCATTTGTTTGGTTAATTAACTCATACCGAATCAATTCGGCATCCTCTACCGCTGCCCGCTTTAGAGCTCTGATGTGCAGTCGTATCGCACAGATTCTCGACTCTTTAAGTTGTAATATTTTTTTATTAAGGTTAACCAAATAAGCAGGGACAAAAAGCGCCTCCACAAGAAGGGAGATTACCTTCCCCTTTGGTAACTCTTGCGCTTTAAGGAGCAACAAAACAAAAGAAACTGCAAGCATCCAGATGAGTGCGTGTCCAACCAACAAGATAACAACTACCGACTCGAAGCCAAATAAAAATGAGAGGTAACAGTTGGCCATCAAAAACAGCAGATATAAATATCCCAAGTAAGCAAATGAGTTCAAGCCTCTAGTCAAAGACTCAATTGAACGCAACTCTCGCTTGTATCGATGCGTTTCCTCGTGTAACGTAACTCTTTCTGTAGATATGACACGATCAAACAAATTGATGGGATTCAGAAATACAACATCTCTTCCTGCAAATGAATTTCGTTGACGATACTTGTAATACGGTCGTCCATGTCGACTTATACTGAGAAAGTCTTTTCCTTTCGCTACAACAACTAGGTTGTCGAATACGAGAAATCCTAAAAGAATTAACCAAAAAAGTAACGTCTCATTCATTAGTTTTTATTTCTGGCGAACCACTTTTTTATACCCGCCCAAACAGCAGCAGCAGCTCCAACTACTGCCAATAAGATAAGTTTTAAGCCCCCCTTTTTTGTTGCAACTGCTGCAGCTCCACCGAGAACCAATGCACCTAGCCCATAAGCTGCAACACGGTCACCATCTTTCCATTCGCTGTATTTTTCACCACTTACATAATCAAAATTCTTGAGCGCACTCTTGAAATCTACCAAATCTTTCTCGAGATTCTGAGGATCAGAAACTAAAATTGCAGAAATGTATCCACTACGACCCAAAATTTTTGTTGTGACGTTGACCGTGGTGCTCTGGTCGTTTTCGGATCTTAGTTTCGTACCCCATTCAAGTCGTTTTGTTTCGTTGTCGTAGCGTGGTGGAAAATACCACCCTTCCAAAACCATCGTTGGGAGTCCTTGCTTCTTCCTCTCTTCGTTCCCTCGTTGATTACTCTCTTTGAGGCTTGCCAACAGAGCATCGGCATCAATCTTTTCATCGTCCTTTATATATCCTTCATCGTTAAAGCGCAAGACGCCAAACCAAGAGCTATTTTTAGTAGCAATTGTGTATGAACTTGTTTGTGGAAGGTTCCCATTGAGCTGAAGAAACCTGTCTGTATCTGCCGCATCCAAGAACAACAAAAGTTCAGTAATCTTGAACTCACCTTTGTCTCCGATTTTTCCTACTGCTGGTGCCATCTGCCAGTTAAGATTTTTAAATTCGGGGATTTTATGCAGTTGTGCTTGAGCTAGTGTAAAAGCAACTCCTAACGCAACAGCAATCAATGTCTTTTTCATTATTTATTTCCTATCAATCAGTGTTGTTATTTTGAATGAAAAACTTATAGATCGAGAAACCAAACAAGAGTTCGCCCAAAGTAATAAGTCCCCAAAATGGACCGCTACCCAACGTCCACACAAATGCAATTCCGAGTAAAATCAGTACACCTTTTTTAGGTGGATTCACGTACTTGCCAACAAAAAACCCTATTCCTGAAAACAACAAAAAATAGATAAACATCAAAATAATCCAATTTTTGTCGATAACTTACAACTTTGACCGTTCTAGATCTTCAAAAGCTGATCTCATTTAGATAACTCAATTAGTTTTGGATAGTCATCAAATATTTTATTCGCTTGTTCAATAAGTCGAATTAGTATGGTTAATGTCTTGGCGTCATATGGTCCAAATTTATATAAACAAACGATCATAGAGTCACCTTCTAATGAAACTTGATATGAAGACTGTACATTTATTTCATTTAATATTTCAAGAAATTCTAAGCGATTCTGTCCTGTTGGTTTTTTGTTAAGATTAAACATCCTAAATATAGATATTCTTTCATTATTTTTGTCAAATAGAACTTTCCCTTGTCCTAATGTTGCAATTGAAATTCTATTATTTTCTGTGGGCTTAACCTCATAACCCATCGCTTCAAGTTGTTTTACAATCGGATCATCTTTCGCTAAAGATGCTGCGATTGCAATTGATGAATTCATAAGCAAAACGCTTGCCAATAAAATAAAATATTTCTTCATAAACTTCCGTTCAATTTCGGTTTGTGTTCGTCATTTTACACATCTCAAAAAAAGAATCAACAACGACGATCGTAAGTGGTTCAAATGGCTGGATAACTTTCGGCAAAAAATCGACTCATTCAAGGATTTCACGCCTGCCCAGCGCAAAGAGGTCTTGGCGGGGCTTTTGACCTCGGTGGATGTTTTAATGATCGACAGTCAGACACATTGGCTGGAACTTCAATTCAATGTGCCGCTGGTGGATGATGAGTTGGTATACCGAGATCCGTCCAACAAGAAGCTCGGCTATACCATCAAAAATGGCATGACGACCTGCATGGTTGAGCTATCCCAGAAGTCCCACAGCAAAAAAAAACCAATCGAGCCAACTACTTGAATGAAGGTCAAAAGGACTTTAGTCCGTCACCGTTGAGTGATTTCGAGGTCCTGTCTTCTCGCGTGCATGGCCAAGGTGTGTTCGCCACGCGCCACCTGGCCGCAGGCGAGCGGCTCATCGAGTACGTGGGCGAGATCATCAGCATGACCGAGGCCATTGCCCGCCACCCGCACGATGCGGGCAACCCCGACCACACCTTTTATTTCCACCTGGACGATGGGCGTGTGATCGATGCGCTGCATGGGGGCAACGCTTCCAAGTGGATCAACCATTCATGTCGCCCCAATTGCGTACCCGACGAAGTGCGGGGCCGCATCTTCATCATGACGCGCAGGCCCGTGTTCAAGGGGGAGGAGCTGACGTTAGATTACGAATTGGAGAGTGACGAGCCCATGAGCGAGGCCTTGAAGGCCCGCTATGCCTGCCGATGTGGTGCCAAAAAATGCCGCGGCACGATGTTGGCGACTTGAGGCCGGGTGAAGTCTGATTAAAAACCTTGGCGCTTTTGATCGCGCAGCATGAACAGGTACAAGCTCTCCACCTTCTCGCGCGCCCAGGGGGTTTTGCGCAAGAACTTCAGACTGGAGCCCACGCTGGGCTCATGCGTGAAGCAGCGAACAGGGATGCGCTGGCCCAGATCGTCCCAGCCATAAAAGTCGGCCAGTTGGGTGACGATGGTTTCGAGCGTGAGGCCGTGCAGCGGGTTGCGTGGCTGGGCTGCCCGCGCGCCAGGGGCGGGTTCGGGTGGCGTTGGCACGGGGATGCGGTCGTCTTGCATGGCCTGATTGTCAGTGCAAAACTGACGTGTGAAATCGGCGGGTTCAGTTGGGGGCCATCAGTGCCAGCGCCAAAGACTCGGCCACCTTGATGCCATCCACCCCCGCCGACAAAATGCCACCCGCATAACTGGCCCCTTCACCCGCCGGGTACAGACCCCGGGTGTTGGTACTTTGGTGGTCTTCGCCACGCGGGATGCGCAGGGGCGAAGAAGTGCGCGTTTCCACCCCCGTCATCACTGCATCGTGCATGTCGTAGCCTTTGATCTTGCGGCCGAAAACGGGCAAGGCTTCGCGCATGGCGGCCACTGCGTAATCCGGCAACACATCGGCCAAATCGACCAACTTGACCCCCGGTTTGTAAGACGGCTGCACGCTGCCCCAAGTTTGGGACGGGCGCTGTGCTAAAAAGTCACCCACCAGTTGGCCAGGGGCCTCGTAGTTGCGGCCGCCTACTTCAAACGCACGCGTTTCCAATTGGCGCTGCAGCACGATGCCTGACAGCGGGTGTGGTGCAGGGGGCTGTTGTTTGGCGAGTTGCTGGGCCTCTTGTGCCAGCTGTGCACCGTCTTCGTTGCCGAACGCGGCTTGCCAGGCGGTGGTGTCGAGTGGGTAGTCGGGTGGATCAATGGCCACCACCATGCCGGCATTGGCATTGCGCTCGTTGCGCGAGTATTGGCTCATGCCGTTGGTGACCACGCGGCCCGGCTCGCTGGTGGCGGCCACAACGGTGCCGCCGGGGCACATGCAAAAGCTGTAGACGGCTCGGCCGTTTTGCGCGTGGTGCACCAGCTTGTAATCGGCCGCGCCCAAAAGGGGGTGGCCTGCATGGCGGCCCCAACGGGCTTGGTCGATCACGCTTTGGGGGTGCTCGATGCGCACGCCAATCGAGAACGCTTTGGCCTGCATGGCCACGCCACGGCGGTGCAACATGACGAAGGTGTCGCGTGCGCTGTGGCCCAGGGCCAGCACGGCGTGGCGGGTGTGCAGGGTGTGGCTTTGACCTGTGCGCAGGTTGGTCACCTGCAGCCCTGTGAGTTGGAGGCCGTTTGCGCGAGGGGACACAAGCACATCGCTTACGCGTTGCTCAAAGCGGATGTCGCCGCCCAATGCGAGGATGGTCTCGCGGATCTGCTCAACCACCTTGACCAGTTTGAAGGTACCGATGTGCGGGTGGGCGGCATACAAAATGTCGGCTGGCGCTCCTGCTTTGACGAACTCGTCCATGACCTTGCGGCCCAAGTGGCGCGGATCCTTGATCTGGCTGTAGAGCTTGCCGTCGCTGAAGGTGCCTGCACCGCCTTCGCCAAACTGCACATTGCTTTCGGGGTTGAGCACTTGCTTGCGCCACAAGCCCCAGGTGTCTTTGGTGCGTTCACGCACCGGCTTGCCGCGCTCAAGCACGATGGGTTTGAAGCCCATTTGCGCCAGCGCCAGAGCGGCGAACATACCGCACGGGCCAAAGCCCACCACCACAGGGCGCAGGCCTTGTTGTTCGCCAAAATCGGCTGGCGCTTGGCAGGGCGCGTGCCAAGTCATGTCGGGCGTGGCTTGGATGTGCGGGTTTTTCTCGAACTTGTGCAGAAAGGCGGATTCGTTTTGCGAATCGGCCAGCGACAAATCCACGATGTAGACCGCCAGCAAGTCGGCCTTGCGGGCGTCAAAACTGCGTTTGAAGACCTGCAAAGTGGCGATGTCGGTGGCGTCGATGGCCAAGGCCTGTGCCGCCATTTGGCGCAGCGCATCGATGGGGTGCGGCGTGGGCAGGCGGTCTTCGTCGGTTTCGCAGGGCGCGTCGGCAGCGCGGCGCGATTCAACCGGCAGGGCCGACAAGGGGAGTTTGAGTTCGGAAATTCGGATCATGGGCACCTCTGTGGCTTGTGGTTATCAAGCAAGAAGCGCTGATTATCGCTGTGCGCAGCTCAAAGGGGCAGGAACCCTTCCACCGACAAATAACGCTCGCCCGTGTCGTAGTTGAAGCCCAGCACGGTGGCTCCGGCGGGCAAGTCGGGCAGTTTTTGGGCGATGGCCGCCAGCGTGGCCCCGGAGGAAAGACCGACCAACATGCCTTCTTCGCGGGCCGAGCGGCGGGCGAACTCGCGGGCCGCTTCGGCCTCGACCTGAATCACGCCGTCGAGCAGTCCCGTGTCCAGGTTTTTGGGAATGAAGCCCGCGCCAATGCCTTGAATGGGGTGGGGTGCGGGCGCACCCCCCGAAATCACAGGCGAAGCAGCAGGTTCGACCGCAAACACTTGCATCTGAGGAAATCGCGCCTTGAGCACGCGGGCCGTGCCGGTCAGGTGGCCGCCTGTACCCACGCCCGTGATCAGAGCGTCGATGCCGCCGGGAAAATCGGCCAGGATCTCTTGTGCGGTGGCGCGCACATGCACCTCGATGTTGGCCGGGTTTTCAAACTGCTGGGGCATCCACGCGCCAGGGGTGCTGGCCACCCAGGCCTGGGCCCGGGCAATGGCGCCTTTCATCCCATCAGCGCGTGGCGTCAGGTCAAAGCTCGCGCCATAGGCCAGCATCAGGCGGCGGCGCTCGATACTCATGCTGTCGGGCATGACCAGCACCAGTTTGTAGCCTTTGACAGCCGCCACCATGGCCAGGCCGATACCAGTGTTGCCCGAGGTGGGCTCGACGATGGTGCCACCTGCTTTCAGTGCGCCGGATTTCTCGGCGTCTTCGATCATGGCCAGCGCAATGCGGTCTTTGATCGAGCCGCCCGGGTTGCTGCGCTCGGACTTGATCCACACATGGGCATCTGCGCCAAACAGGCGTTGGATGCGCACATGCGGCGTGTTGCCGATGGTGTCGAGAATGGTGCGTGCTTTCATGCGGTTTCCAAGGGTTGGGGAGTGGCCGAATTATGCTGGGCGCACAAACTGTCAGTATGTCTTGAGTGGTACACAACGGTCACGCCGCACGGGTCGCCCCAGTGTCCTGCGCTCAGGTGATAATCAAACGGTGAAGCACGCCAGACCGTCGCTGGTGCAATTTCCGAAAGGAAGCACTGGAGGAACGTCCGGACTGCACAGGACAGCGTAGGAGGTAATACCTCTCCACCGTGAGGTGAGGATCAGAGCAACAGAGACGAGCCGATTGAGTTCGGGTGAAACGGGCAATCTCTACGCGCAGCAATACCAAGTAGGCCTTCCTGAAGGGGTGCGGTTCGCCGCATGCCTTCTCCCTGTGGTTCCGCAGGGTGAGTTGGCGGGTAGGTAGCACCGAGCCGGGTGGGAAACCCCTGGCCCAGAGTAATGGCGGTCACGCAGCGGGTAACCGCTGTGCACAGAATCCGGCTTATCGGCGGGCTTCACACTTTTTCAGACCACAAAAAAACCCGCCGTAGCGGGTTTTTTTGTGGGGGCTTCAAGCACTTCAGCCGCGAGAAGGCATCAGGCTGGCGCCAAGGGCAAACACCGAGTTGGGTGCAGTGATCTTCAACGCGCTTTTGGGCTTGGCAAACACGCCGCGCTTGACGGCTGGGGCGGGCGCAGGCTCAACGGTCACGCCCTTGGTGCGCTGCTCGGCCACCAATTGGCGCAGACTGATGGACTGCAGGTGGGTCAGCATTTTTTCGTTCAGGCTGGCCCACAGCTCGCTGTTCATCCAGCCACCTTCGGCTGCGGACTCTTCTTCGGTAGGCGCATCCACTGCACCCACGATGTCTGCCATGGTGATTTTTTCGGCATTGCGCGACAACGAATAACCGCCGCCTGGGCCACGGGTGCTCTCAACCAAGCCATGCAGGCGCAGTTTGCTGAACAGTTGCTCCAGGTAGGACAAAGAAATCTGGTGGCGCGTGCTGATGGCGGCCAGCGAAACGGGTCCACGGTCTTCGCGCAACGCCACATCGATCATGGCGGTCACTGCAAATCGGCTTTTCGTGCTCAAACGCATGGTGGGCTCCTTTCTGCGTGTTGGTGGCCTGCCAATGCGGGCCAACCTGTAGGGTCAAGACTGCATTGTGCGCAGCTTTGACTGGATTGTCATTTTCTCAGACTGAATTTCTAATTGGTGATAAACCGGAATTATTCAAGGGTAAATCAGGCTTTTTTTCGATTTTTTCAAATTAAAAACAGATTAAAAGCGCTCGTGGCTTTGCAGTTGCCGCCATTGCCCGAGCTCCAAGGGGGCCAAGCTCATGCTGCCCACGCGCTGGCGGCGCAGGTCTTGCAAGGGGCATTGTTCGTCCAGCCAGCGGCCCAGTTCCAGCCCGTCGATGTCCTTGCCAGCGATGCGCAGCACCGTCAGTGTGTCGGTTTGGCGGTTGATGCTGGTGCGGATGCCGGGGCCGTTCAAGGCCTTGATGGTGCCCTCTGGCACTTCGCCACCCACGGTGGCCATCCACTCTTGCTCCATCGGGCTGCGGCGGTCTTCCAGATGGCGAAGCACAGCGATGTCGTCTGAAAAAATACACAAACCGCTGGCGGGTTTGGCCAGCGGCAAGGGCATGTGCATTTTGGCCAAGCGCTCGGGTCCCCACAGGCCGGGCTGGGTGGCTTTGAGGCCCACGGTGTCTTGCAGCCAGGCCAAGTTGGCCACGCGGTGGGCGGGCTTGAACAGCGCCAAGGTCAAGGGGGCGAGGGCGGCCATGGAGACCAAACGGTTGACCTGAACGGCCTGCTCGGGCCGCACACGCCGGGCCGGGTCGGTCACCACTTTGCTGGCGATTTGTACGCCGCCGGCCACGATCAGGGCTTCGGCTTCACGGCGCGAGCAGTGTTGTTCGGCGGCCACGCGTTTGGCCAGGCGTATGCCTTCTTCAGAGGAAATCATCCATGCTTTCAAAATGCTCAAAGCGAATCAAGACAGGGTTTGCTCGCGGATATGGTCCACATGCGCTTGCAGCGAGCGTGCGGCCACGGGCCACAGGCGGGATGGCACATCGTCGTAGGCTTTTTCTACCCATTCTTGCAGGCTGCCATGGGGCAGGGCCTGCATGGCGGCGGCGATTTTGGCTTCGCGCCGCAGGCGGTGAGCTTTCAGGTGGGTGATGGCTTGGTGGGCAAAGCCCAGCACATGGCCGTGCGCAGGCAGGATGAACGCAATGCCCCCGGCATCGCACGCCGCAGCCAACTTGTCCAGCGAGTCCAAATAGTCGCCCATGTGGCCGTCGGGCGGGTCGATCACGGTGGTGCTGCCGTTCAGAACATGGTCGCCCGAAAACAGCAGGCCGTCTTCTTCGAGCACCAGGCACAGGTGGTTGGCCGCATGGCCCGGGGTGTGCACCACACGCAGGGTGTGGGTGATCTCGCCATCCAAGCCCAGGCCTTGCAGCACCAGTTTCTCGCCATCGATCAGCTCGCGATCCGGCGTGAAGCGGCTGTTGGCGCGGGAGGTGGGGCGTGACGACAGGCCCAGGATGGGGGGCTTGTTCGTGCACAGGGCCTGCAGCGGCGCAGCACCTGGCGAATGGTCAGGGTGAGAGTGGGTGCAAACAATGGCCTTGATTTGTCCACCTGCCGCACGCCACATCCGCTGCAGATGGTCGATGTCCGCCGGGCCGGGGTCGATGGCGATGTAGCCGGTGTTGGGGTCGCCCACCAAGTAGCTGTTGGTGCCGGGGCCGGTCATCACGCCGGGGTTGGGGGCGGTGAGGCGCTGCACGTTTTTGAGCAGGGGCACCGGCTGGTCGGTCTGCCAGTCCAGGTGGTGGTGGATTTGCCCGTCGGGCGTGACCAGGGCCAATTCACCAAACGGGGCTTCGTGCTCCATGTAGCGCGCTTCGTTGCCCGCCAGCCAGCCCGCGCGGGGGCAACTGGTCCACAGCGGTTCGTCGTTCACCTCGCAGGCTTGCAACACCGCGTCGACCGTGGAAAAGGCTTTGAGCCGCTCCAGTGTGCGGATGGTCGGGAAAATGATGAAGAATTGCCCAGCTGCATGGCGTTCCAGCGCGTCTTGTGGACGCACCCAGACAGGTTCAAACTGCTCGGATTCGTCGGCCACAGGGGTTTGGCCTTCGGGCATGCGGGCCACCAAAAAAGGCACATCAAAGCGGCGCGGCAGGTCACGGTCGGTGATCCAGTGGGCCAGCACGAACACCTGATCGGCGGCCAATGTCAGGCCTTTGGCCTGGCATTGGGTGGCAAAAGGGGCTTTTCGGTCGATCTGGGCAATGTCAGCGTTGTCAGCCCAGCGCCCTTGGGCATGGCGGGCGAACAAAATGCCCAGCTCTTCAAAGCTCTCGCGGATGGCGGCGATCGCTTGCGTCAGGTGCAAGTCGCTTTGTTTCGGGCGGCGCTGCGCCATGCCGTTGGCCTGGGCATCGGCGGCGTCAATGCCCCCGCCAGGGAACACGTAGGCGCCGGGTGCAAAGCTGGCCGTCATGGAGCGGCGGGTCATCAGGACTTCGGGCCCGCCAGGGCCGTCGCGCATGAGCAGCACGGTGGCTGCAGGGCGCAGGGGGGCGGGTTCGCGTTGGGGGTACAGGAGTTGGGATGTGCGTGCCATGCCCCATTATCAGACGGCTTGAGCTTCTTCCAAGGGCGATAATCCCGCTTATGCACATTCGCTTTACCAAGATGCAAGGCGCGGGCAACGATTTTGTCGTGCTCGACGAGACGCGTGGCCGCCTGGGCCTGAACGCGGCCCAGTACCGTTTTTTGGCCGATCGCCACTTTGGCGTGGGGGCTGATCAGATCCTCAGCGTGCGACCCTCGCCCGCACCCGGGCTGGACTTTGAATACGTGATCCACAACGCCGACGGCGGCGAGGTGGAGCATTGCGGCAACGGGGCGCGCTGCTTTGTGCGCTATGTGCGCGACAAGGGCCTGACCGACAAAAACACCGTTCGTGTGAAGGTGCAGCAAGGCGAGATTGAGCTCACCATGAACCCCGATGGTCGTGTGACGGTGAACATGGGCGCGCCCATCTTTGATTGGGAACGCGTGCCTTTCACTCCCGTGGGCCTCATCAGCGACCAGGTCAACGGTTGGCCGGTGTTCGATTTGGCGCTGGGTGATCTGGGCATTGCCCGCGTGGGGGTGGTCTCGATGGGCAACCCGCACGCGGTGCAACGTGTGGACGATGTGGACAATTTCCCGGTTCTGGCACAAGGCCCATGGATTGAAAACCACCCTGCTTTTCCCAAGCGGGTGAACGCGGGTTTCATGCAAATCGTCTCGCGCAGTCAAATCAAATTGCGTGTCTTCGAGCGGGGCACGGGCGAAACCTTGGCTTGCGGCACGGGCGCCTGTGCAGCCGTGGTGGCGGGCATCCGCCAAGGCTGGCTGGACCTTCGTGTGGATGTGCAAACCCACGGTGGCCCCTTGACAATTGAATGGGCTGGACAGCCCGACAGTCCGGTCCTGATGACCGGGCCCGCCACTTCTGTGTTTGAGGGCAGCATCCATGTGCCTGACTCACTTTGACCCTTTGAATTTCTGGAGCCTGCCATGACGACGCCTGAACCTATGAGTCCGATCACCGAAGACGACATCGCCGATTATTTGGTGAATACGCCGGATTTTTTTGAGCGCCACGCCTCGCTGTTGGCCACCGTACAACTGACCCACCCGCAAAGCCACCGCACTGTGGGCTTGCAGGAGCGCCAAGCCCAAATGCTGCGCGACAAAATCAAGGGCCTGGAGCACCGCATCATGGACATGATTCGGCACGGCAACGAAAACATGGTGTTGACCGACAAGCTGCACCGTTGGTCGTGCGAGTTACTCGTCACGCCCCACGACCAATTGGCCGATTCGGCGGTGGACAACATCCGTGATCTGTTCCAGGTGCCGCAGGTCGCTTTGCGTTTGTGGTCGCTCCAAGGCGCGCACGCCCAAGCGGCTTATGCGCAGGGTGTGAACGAAGCGGTGCAGGTGCTGGCCACGTCTCTGGACACGCCTTTCGTTGGGCCGAATTCGGGTTACGAAGCGGTGCAGTGGTTGGCCGAACCCACGCAGGCGGCTTCTTTGGCGCTGCTCGCTTTGCGTGCGGCACCGGGTCAACCCGCTTTTGGCTTGCTGGTGCTGGCCTCGCCGGACGCCCAGCGCTTTAACAGCCAGATGGGCACCGATTTGCTGGAGCGTCTGGCCGAGCTGGCGGGTGCAGCTTTGTCGGTGCTGCAAAAGCCGCAGGCTTGATCTGTGTCGGATGCGGCCATGTTGGACACAGCGGCCACCGACCCGCTGGTCACCCGGTATCTGGACCATGTGCGCTTTGAAAAGCGTTTGGCCGAGCGCACCTGCACCCTGTACCAACTGGACTTGGCCCGCCTGGCCGACATGTCAGCGGCCTCGAAAGTGCCTTTGCTGCAGGTGCAAAACGGCCACATCCGCCGTTGGGTGGCCCAGATGCACAGCGCCGGGCGCAGTGGGCGCGGCATCGCACTCATCTTGTCGGGCTGGCGCGGGTTTTACACCTGGCTGGGGCGCGAGGGCCTGATCCCGCACAACCCGGTGGCCGATGTGCGGGCCCCGCGTGTGGCCAAACCCTTGCCCAAAGCGCTGGGCGTCGACGAAGCGGTGCAGCTGGCGGAGCATGAAGAAGACAATGACGACCCTTGGCTGGAAGCCCGTGACGCGGCCATGGTCGAACTGCTGTACGGCTGCGGCCTGCGCATTGCCGAGCTGACCGGGCTGGATGTGGTGGCCAGCTCGGAAGCGGCGCAGGCCGGGCGCGGCTGGATCGACATTCCCAACGCCGAAGTTCAGGTGCAAGGCAAAGGCAACAAGCGCCGCACAGTGCCTTTGGGGCGTGTGGCCATCGAGGCGCTGACGCACTGGCTGGCCGTGCGCCCGCAATTGAAGGGCATGCTGACGCAGCCCGCCAAAGGGGCATCTCCTTTGGCGCTGGCGCTGTTTCCCGGACGCCACGGCACGCGCCTGACCCCCCGCGGCGTGGCCCAGCGCCTCAAGCGCCGAAGCTTGTTGGCGGGCCTGGCCACCCCGGTGCACCCGCACATGCTGCGCCACTCCTTTGCCAGCCATGTGTTGCAATCGAGTGGCGACTTGCGGGCCGTGCAAGAGCTGCTGGGCCACGCCAACATCAGCACCACCCAGGTCTACACGCGGCTGGATTTTCAGCACCTGGCCAAAACCTACGATGCGGCCCATCCCCGTGCCAAGCGCAAATGAACCCGCTGGCCCGCGCTGCACACGTGCCGTGAGGCCATGACCGCCGCGCACGCTTGGCGCTTGAATTCGTCGCTACACTCCCCAACTCTTGCTTTTTTGACCTGCAACGGAACCGCGCCATGTCCCTGATCCCCACCACCATCCTGACCGGCTTTTTGGGCTCGGGCAAAACCACACTGCTCAAACGCGTGCTGACCGAGGCCCACGGCCAAAAGATCGCTGTGATCGAGAACGAATTTGGTGAGGAAAACATCGACAGCGACATTCTGGTTTCAGACACCAACGAGCAGATCATCCAGATGAGCAACGGCTGCATTTGTTGCACCATCCGCGAAGACCTGCGCGTGACCTTGCAGCTGTTGGCCGCCAAACGCCGCAAGGGCTTGCTGGACTTTGACCGCATCGTGATCGAGACCACGGGCTTGGCCGACCCCGGCCCGGTAGCGCAGACTTTTTTCATGGACGACGAGATCGCCGAGACTTATTTGCTGGACTCTATCTTGACCCTTGTGGACGCCAAGCACGCGGCTCAGCAATTGAACGATCGCCAGGAAGCCCGTCGTCAGGTCGGCTTTGCCGACCAAATTTTCATCAGCAAGGCCGATTTGGTCGCGCCCGAAGAACTTGACGCCTTGCAGCACCGCCTGAAACACATGAACCCGCGGGCCCCACAAAAAGTGGTGCATTTCGGTGAAGTGGCGCTGTCTGAGGTGTTCGACCTCAAGGGCTTCAACCTGAACGCCAAGCTCGACATCGACCCGGATTTCCTCAAAGAGGATGACCACAACCACAACCACAACCACGACCATGAGCACGGTGAGCATTGCGACCACCCGTCCCACCAGCGTGAGCAAGCCCATGACCACGAACATGGCGAGCATTGCGACCACCCTTCGCACCAGCACGACGCGGCCCAGGGTCAGGGTCACCACCATCACCACGATGACGATGTGAAGAGCTTCGTTTTCCGTTCGGACAAAGCCTTCGATCCGGCCAAATTGGAGGATTTCCTGGGGGCCATCGTCAACATTTACGGCCCGCGCATGCTGCGCTACAAAGGCGTGTTGAACATGCGTGGCACCGAGCGCAAAGTGATTTTTCAGGGCGTGCACCAGCTCATGGGCAGCGATTTGGGACCGATGTGGGCCGACGGCGAAGCCAAAATGAGCAAAATGGTGTTCATTGGCATCGATTTGCCCAAGGACATCTTGTTGCAAGGACTGGAGCAATGTTTGGTCTGACGGTGCGCGCCATGGAAGGGGCGCTTGCCGTGCTTTTGTGGCGATCAGGTCTTTAATCCGCACCAGGACAAAATTTGACGCATCTAGTCGCTACAATCGCCCGCCGACGGCAACGCCTTTTGGCGAAGCTGGCGAACCCCAAAAGGTCCATAACAAGGGTTTGAAAAGCACATGAACAGGTTTCCGGTCGGCTGCGCAGGGACAGTCGGTCAGAACTCTGCCCTTTGACACGGCTAGGAGACAAGACGTGAAGACCTCGACAATAGCAAAGCCCCTTGGCAAAGCCGCCGTGGCCAAAAAAGCCACTGCCCCAGTGGCCAAGGCCAAAGCAGTGATGGCCAAAGCCGCAGTTAAAACAGCTGCAAAGGTCAAGACAACGCCTGCAAAGGCCAAGGCAGCGCTTCCAAAGGCAAAGGTCTTGGTTGCCAAAGCGGCAGGCAAGACAACTGCCAAGGCCAAGGCAACGCCAAAACCCGCCGTGCCTGTCAAGGCAGCGGTGGCCAAAACCGCAGCGGTCGCATCTGCTGCATCTAAGGCCACTGAAAAAGCCAGCCCCAACCGATCGTCTGTTGTAAGCAAGCCAGTTCCGACAGCCCAGACCCCAAAAGCGAAAAACATGAGCGTTACCAAAGTGGACACTGTCATACCCCCCGTCGAATCAAAACCTGTCAACACCCCAGCTGCACCTGAGCAATTTGTTCGTGCCGCTCGGCCATCTGCCCGTTTGGCCCAAATTACCGTGCCCTCTTTGCCGCCAGCGGTGGCCTCCACGGCGGCCAAGTCCAGTTTCTTGCCCAGTGCTGCCCCTGCGGTCGTCCCTGTTCCTTTTGCGCCCGTCAAGAAAGACCCCAAACTGGCCAACAACTGGAAGACCAAAAAAGTAGACGAACTGTCGGATGCCGAAATCCTCGCCATGTCTGACGATGAGTACATGAACGACAAGCAGTTGGCTTACTACCGACTGAAGCTGACCCGACTCAAGCAAGATATTTTGACCAGTGCAGGTCAAACCACTGAGCACCTGCGAGAAGACACGGTGGTGGTGCCCGACCCTGCTGACCGTGCCACCATCGAAGAAGAGCACGCTTTGGAGCTGCGAACACGCGACCGGGAGCGCAAGCTGCTCAAGAAAATTGAGCAATCTATTCAACGCATTGATGCGGGCGATTACGGTTTTTGCGATGAAACCGGTGAGGCCATCGGCGTCGGCCGCTTGTTGGCCCGCCCCACGGCCACTTTGTCGCTGGAAGCCCAACAAAGGCGCGAACTCAAGCAAAAAATGTTCGGCGATTGAGTGCGCCTTGGCCCATACCCAGACAGAAACCCCTCTCCAGGGGTTTTTTTATGGGTGTGCGTTCGAGGGTGGGCGAAGTTTTGAATTTACTGTTTTTAAATTTTTTAGCCGTATTGTGACTTGAGGTATCACTTGCACTGTGACTTGTAAGTGTTTAATTATTAAAGAAAATACGCCTTTCTGTAGATTCAGAATACATGCTAAGCCTTTGATTTCATTGAAAAAAATCGATCTAGACCCATGGTCAGCACGCTATTTCCTGATACAGTGCAAAAAAGTGCAATTAAGTGGGAAATGGTGCCACTGATGTGCTTTTTCCACACCAAAGGGTCTTCGCCGTGTTTCAAGGGGCTTCATCGCTGAGTCTGGATGCCAAGGGGCGGCTCTCTGTGCCGACCCGGCACCGTGACGTCTTAAGCGCCACGGCACAAGGCCAGCTCACCATCACCAAGCATCCTCATGGTTGTTTGATGGTGTTCCCTCGCCCCGAGTGGGAGAAATTCCGCGAACGCATTGCCCAGTTGCCCATGTCCGCCCAGTGGTGGAAGCGGATCTTTTTGGGCAATGCCATGGACGTCGAGATGGACGGCACCGGGCGCGTGCTGATCTCGCCCGAATTGCGCCAAGCAGCCGGCATCTCCAAAGACACCATGCTGCTGGGCATGGGCAACCATTTCGAGCTCTGGGACAAAACCACTTACGACGCGCAAGAAGCGCAGGCCATGCAAGGCGAAATGCCAGACGTGTTCAAAGACTTTTCTTTCTGAACGCCATGACCGACAACGTTTTGACCCACACCACTGTGCTCTTGAATGAAGCCGTGGACGAGTTGCTCCAGGCCTCTGCTGGGGCCGATGGCGCGTATGTGGATGCCACTTTTGGTCGGGGGGGGCATTCACGCCTGATTCTTTCCCGTCTGTCGGCGCGCGGTCGATTGCTGGCTTTTGACAAGGACCTCGAAGCCATTGAAGAAGCCGGTCGCATTGAGGATGCGCGCTTTTCGATCCGGCACGAGGGCTTTTCGCACCTCGGTGAACTGCCCGCAGGCAGTGTCGACGGTGTGCTAATGGACCTGGGCATCAGCTCTCCCCAGATCGACAGCCCCGAGAGGGGTTTTTCTTTTCGTTTTGAGGGCCCGCTCGACATGCGCATGGACACCACGCGCGGGCAGAGTGTGGCCGAATGGCTGGCCACCGCAGAGGTGGATCAAATCACGGAGGTGGTGCGTGACTATGGCGAAGAACGGTTTGCTATTCAGATTGCAAAGGCGCTTGTGGCTCGCCGACAGGAACGGGGCCCAATTACAAGCACCTCTGATCTGGCCCAACTCGTGGCTGGCACGGTCAAAACCCGCGAGCCGGGTCAGAACCCTGCAACGCGGACATTTCAGGCTTTTCGGATTTTCATCAATGCCGAACTTGAAGAGCTCGAACAGGCGCTAGAGGGCTGCTTGCGGGTGCTGGCGCCCGGTGGCCGTTTGGTGGTCATCAGTTTCCACTCGCTGGAGGACCGCATCGTCAAGCAGTTCATGGCCAGGCATTCCAAAGAGGTGGTGGACCGGCGAGTGCCCTTTGCCGAACCCGTCAAGATGCGACTGAAAACCCATGGCCGTGTGCGCCCCAGCGAGAGCGAGGTGCTTGGCAACCCGCGCTCGCGCAGCGCCATCATGCGCATGGCCGAGCGCACCGAGGTGCCTGCATGACCCGCGTGAGCTTTCTCTTGCTGGTGGCCACCGTGGTCAGCGCCCTGTGGTTGGTGCACAGCCACTACGAGTCTCGCCGCATTTTCATGGACATGGAGTCTGCACGCAAAGAGGCCAAGCGCATCGAAGTGGACCATGACCGGATGGAAGTCGAGCGCCGCGCCCAGGCCACGCCTTTGCGGGTGGAGCAAATTGCCCGCCAGCAATTGAACATGCGCACGGCTTCACCTGCCATCACCCAGTATGTCAATGCCCAGGGTGCTGCCATAGGTGCGTCTCTTCCAGCCGTGGGGGGTGGTCAGTGAACCACAGCCGCAGCGTTCAGTTGACTTCCAGCCCTTTGCTGGCCAGCAAGACGCCTGTCTGGCGCAGCAAGCTGATTGTGGCGGCCATGGCCTTGGGTTTTTTGGGCCTGGTGGGCCGAGCGGCCCATGTTCAGGTGATTGACAACGACTTTTTCCTGCGCCAAGGTGAGGTGCGTTTTGCCCGCACCCTGGAATTGCCCGCCAATCGCGGGCGCGTGCTCGACCGCAATGGTGTTTTGCTGGCTTCAAGCGTGCCTGCTCCCAGCATTTGGGCCAATCCGGAAGATCTGGAGCGTGATCCGGTCAAGCTGCGCCAATTGGCCCGCTTGCTGGAGATGACGCCTGGCGAGTTGGAGCACAAGCTCAAAGACGAAGAAAAAACTTTTGTTTGGCTGCGCCGCCAGATGGACGAACCCGTGGTCAAGGAAATTCGGGCTCTGGGCATCAAAGGTGTTTACGAAATCAAAGAGTACAAGCGCCTTTACCCGGAGGGTGAGGCGGCCGCGCACATCGTGGGATTCACCAATGTGGAAGACCAAGGCCAAGAGGGCGTGGAACTCATTTTCCAGAAGCAGCTGGCCGGTCAGCCCGGTTCGCGCCGTGTGATCAAGGACCGGCTGGGTCGCGTGGTCGAAGCCGTGGGTGAAACCGTGCACCCGGTCGACGGCAAGGACCTGCAGCTGAGCATTGACAGCAAAGTCCAGTTTTACGCTTACCAGACCCTGCGTGACGCGGTCAAGGAGCACAAGGCCAAAGCGGGCAGCGTGGTGGTGCTGGATGCGCAGACAGGCGAAATCCTGGCGCTGGCCAATTACCCCAGCTATTTGCCATCGCGGCGCGTCAACCTCAGCGGTGAGCAGTTGCGCAACCGTGCCTTGACCGACAGTTTCGAGCCGGGCTCGACCATGAAGCCCTTCACTGTGGCCTTGGCCCTGGAGCAAGGTCTGGTCAAGCCCGAGACGATGATCCAGACTGCCCCGGGACGCATCAACATCACCGGCTCGACCATCAGCGACGTGCACCCCTACGGCATGCTCAGCGTGAACGAGGTGATTCAAAAGTCGAGCAACGTGGGCACCGTGAAGATGGCCATGCAGCTGGAGCCCCGCGAGATGTGGGAGATGTTCACTGAGTTGGGTTTCGGGCAAAAACCCGCCGTGCCATTTCCTGGCGTGGTCAGCGGTCGTTTGCGGCCCTACAAATCCTGGCGTCCCATAGAGCAAGCGACCATGAGCTATGGCTATGGCGTGTCGGGGAGTTTGTTTCAGATGGCACGGGCCTACACCGTCTTTGCGCGTGACGGCGAGATCGTGCCGGCCACCCTGATGAAAGCCGAGCAACAGGTGCAAGGCACGCGTGTCATCAGCGTCGCCAACGCCAAAGCCATGCGCAAGATGCTGCAAATGGCAGCCGGGCCCGGCGGCACCGGACAAAAAGCCCAGACCATCGGTTACTCGGTGGGTGGCAAGTCGGGCACGGCCCGCAAGCAAGAAGGCAAGGGCTACGCCAGCAAGAAATACCGGGGCTTTTTCGTTGGCATCGCCCCGGTCGAGCAGCCCCGCATCGTGGTCGCTGTGATGATCGATGAACCCTCCAACGGGGTCTACTACGGCGGTGCCGTGGCTGCGCCCGTGTTCAGCCAGACGGTGCAGCAAACCTTGCGCCTGATGGGCGTTCAGCCCGACATGGCGGTCAAGCCTCAGATCGTGGCCAAAGCGGTCGAGGAGTCGTTCTGATGCACACCCTGCACAGCGCTCAGGAAGCGGCCCACTGGTTGCGCTCGCGCGTGACGGGCGAGCTGCGCACCGACAGCCGACTGGTGCAAGAGGGTGATGGTTTCATCGCCTGGCCGGGTGCCGCCACCGATGGGCGGCGTTACCTGGCACAAGCCTTGGCGCAAGGCGCCCGTGCTTGCCTGATGGAAGAGGCCGCGCTCGCCCCCTGGCTGGAGGCGCTTGAGGACCCCAACCAAGAGGGCCTGGCTTGCATGCCCGACCTGAAGGTGCAAACCGCCTGGGTGGCTGACGCCTACTATGAGCACCCCAGTCACGCCTTACAGGTGCTGGCGGTCACAGGTACCAATGGCAAAACATCGACGGCCTGGTGGCTGGCGCAGGCGCTGTCTTCACCCGTGCTGAAGCAATCCTGTGGCTTGGTGGGCACCTTGGGTGTGGGCCGCTTGCCTGATCTGATCACCACCGGCATGACCACGCCCGACCCGGTGCTGCTGCAGCGCCAGTTCCGGCAGTTCGCGGGAGACGGCGTGACGCACTGCGCCATCGAAGCCTCCTCCATCGGTCTGGCCGAGCACCGCTTGGATGGCACGCACATCCGCGTGGCCGTGTTCACCAATTTCACCCAGGACCACCTGGACTACCACGGGGACATGGCCCGCTACTGGTCAGCCAAAGCCGCCTTGTTTGCTTGGCCCGGTTTGCAAGTCGCCGTCATCAATATCGACGATGCCCAAGGTGCTTTGTTGTCCCAGCAATTGCAAGGCGGCCCGCTCGAAGTCTGGACCTGCTCGCGTCGGGGTCCGGCCCGTCTGCAGGCGCGGGCCTTGACCAGCGACCAGGGTTTGACCTTTGATGTCATCGAGGGCGGTTCCGTTCAGACCCTGCATACCGGCTTGATGGGCGAGTACAACATGGACAACCTGCTGGGCGTGATCGGCAGTTTGCGGGCCCTGGGTTTTGACTTGGTGCAAGCGGTGCAAGCCTGTGCCCAGTTGTCGGCTGTACCCGGGCGCATGGAGCGAGTGCCCCTTGACCTGCCGGACGCGCAGGCCCGCCCGCCTTGTCCCATGGTGATCGTGGACTACGCCCACACGCCCGACGCCATTGCCCAGGCCTTGGGTGCGCTGCGTTCGCAGGCGACGGTGCGTGGCGGTCGCCTGTGGTGTGTGCTGGGCTGTGGGGGTGACCGCGATGCCAGCAAGCGCCCCTTGATGGCTGCAGCCGCCGAAGCTGCGGCCGACCAGCTGGTGTTGACCAGCGATAACCCCCGCAGCGAATCGCCTGAGGCCATTGTGGCCGCGATGGTCCAAGGCCTGAGCCGCCCGCAGTCGGTCCACATTCAACTGGACCGTGCCTTGGCGATTGCCGATGCGGTAGCTCGGTCAGCGGCGCAAGACGTGGTGCTGGTGGCAGGCAAAGGCCACGAAAGCGAGCAGGACATCTTGGGCGTTCGTCACCCGTTCTCGGACGTGGCCCAAGCCCAAACGGCTTTGCAGCAACGCGCTTTGCAGCGGATGGGGGTTCAAGCATGAACGTTCCAGTGTCCATGCAACTGAATTTGAACCTCGCCCTGGGCTGGTTGAGCCAGGCCCGTGGCGTGCATGTCCAAGGCGTGGTAGCTGAACGGGTGCACACCGACAGCCGCAGCCTGCAAGCGGGCGACTTGTTTGTGGCCTTGCGCGGTGAGCGTTTCGATGGCAACGACTTCATCGCCCAGGCCAAGGCGCAGGGCGCCGTGGCCGTGGTGTGCGAGGCCTCTGGCGAAGCCCTGGCGCTGGCGCAAGGCTTACCAGCCCTGGTGGTGCCCGATGCGCGCATCGCTTTGGGTGAGCTGGCCGCAGGCTGGCGTGCCCAGTTCAGTTTGCCGATGATCGCCGTGACCGGCAGCAACGGCAAAACCACCGTGACGCAAATGATCGCGTCCATCTTGCGTGCCCATGCAGGGGATGGCGCCTTCTCCACCCAGGGCAATTTCAACAACGACATCGGCGTGCCTTTGACCTTGTTCAATTTGCGCGCCCACCATCGCATCGCCGTGGTCGAGTTGGGCATGAACCACCCCGGCGAGATCGCCTACTTGGCCAAAATGGCGCAGCCCACTGTGGCCTTGGTCAACAACGCGCAGCGCGAGCACCAGGAGTTCATGGGCACGGTCGAAGCCGTGGCGCACGAAAACGGTGCTGTGTTGCAGGCATTGCACTCTGAGGGCGTGGCGGTTTTTCCGTCCGATGAAGAATTTACGTCCGTGTGGCAAGGCCTGTCGGGCACGCGGGCGCAGCGCTGCTTTGCCATGGCGTCCGTCTCAGACGCCGAAGTGCGCGCTGCAGTGGTGGTCTGGCAGTCGTGTGCTTGGCAGTTCACCCTCAAAACCCCCGAGGGCACCGCACCCGTGCGCCTGCACATCGCCGGGCGCCACAACGTCAAAAACGCCTTGGCCGCTTCGGCCTGCGCCCTGGCCGCAGGCGTGCCCCTGGCCGCCGTGGCCCAAGGTCTGGTGGCGTTTGAGCCGGTCAAGGGCCGCTCGCGTGCACTGGTTCTGAACACAGCCACCAACGAAATCACCTTGGTCGACGACACCTACAACGCCAACCCCGACTCGGTCCGCGCCGCCATCGACGTGCTGGCCGAGCTGCCTGCGCCGCGTTTGTTGGTGCTGGGCGACATGGGTGAGGTGGGCAACCAAGGCCCCGAGTTCCATGCCGAGGTGGGGGCCTACGCTGCCGAGCGCAGCATCGAAGCGTTGTTCACCCTGGGTGACTTGTGCGTGCACAGCGCACAGGCCTTTGGTACAGCCCGGCACTTCAAGGACATGGACAGTTTGCTGGCGGTCGTCACGGCGCAAGTGGACGGTTTTCAGAGCGTGGTCGTGAAAGGCTCGCGTTTCATGAAGATGGAGCGCGTGGTGCAAGCCCTGCTGTCACGGGGCGAAGACAAGACCAGTCAAAACAATAAAAAAGGGGAGCCCCATGCTGCTTAGCCTGGCCCAATGGTTGCAAAGTTTGTCCCCCGAGTGGGGCTTTTTGCGTGTTTTCCAATACATCACCTTCCGTGCGGTGATGGCCGCGATGACGGCGCTATTGATCGGCTTGGCCGCAGGCCCCTGGGTTATCCGCCGCTTGACCTCGCTCAAGATTGGCCAACCCATCCGTGCCTACGGCATGGCGTCCCACCTGTCCAAAAGTGGCACGCCCACCATGGGCGGTGTGCTGATCTTGTTGTCGATTGCCATCTCCACTTTGCTGTGGTTTGACTTGTCTAACCGTTTTGTTTGGATCGTACTGATCGTGACTCTGGGCTTTGGCGCCGTAGGTTGGGTCGACGACTGGCGCAAGGTGGTCAACAAAGACCCCGAGGGCATGCGCTCACGAGAAAAGTACTTCTGGCAATCGGTCATCGGCTTGCTGGCCGCATTGTGTTTGGTGTTCAGCATTTCCGAAAACTCCAATGCGCGGGTGTTGGACTTGTTTGTTCAGTGGGTCAAGTCGGGCTTTGAAGTGAGCTTGCCCCTGAAGGCCGGATTGCAGGTGCCCTTCTTCAAAGAAATCACTTATCCACTGGGCGTGCTGGGTTTCGTGGTCCTGACCTATCTGGTTATTGTGGGTTCCAGCAACGCGGTCAACCTGACCGATGGTTTGGACGGACTGGCCATCATGCCGGTGGTCATGGTGGGCTCGGCGCTGGGTGTGTTTGCCTACGTCACCGGCAGCGCGGTGTATTCCAAGTACCTGTTCTTCCCGCACATTCCGGGTTCGGGCGAGTTGCTGATCTTTTGCGCCGCCATGGCGGGCGCGGGCCTGGCCTTTTTGTGGTTTAACACGCACCCGGCCCAAGTGTTCATGGGTGACGTGGGCGCGCTGGCGCTGGGCGCGGCGCTGGGCACCATCGCGGTCATTGTGCGAGCCGAAATCGTGCTCGCCATCATGGGCGGCATCTTCGTGGTGGAGGCCTTGTCGGTGATGGCGCAGGTGACCTACTTCAAGTACACCAAGAAAAAATACGGCGTGGGCCGACGCGTCCTGAAGATGGCGCCTTTGCACCACCATTTTGAGAAAAGCGGCTGGAAGGAAACGCAAGTGGTCGTGCGTTTCTGGATCATCACCATGTTGCTGTGCCTGGTCGGCTTGTCGACCCTGAAGCTGAGGTAAACCATGCAGCTGCAAGGTCAACACGTTCTGATTCTCGGTTTGGGTGCAACGGGCCTGGCCATGGCCCGTTGGTGCGCGCAGGCCGGTGCCGACGTGACCGTGGCCGACACCCGCGACACGCCGCCCCAGTTGGCCGCTTTGCAGGCCGAGTGGCCTGGTGTGCATTTTGTGGCGGGGCCTTTTGTGGCCAGTCTGGTGGAAGGCACTGCTGTGCGTGCCGTGTTCCGCAGCCCAGGCCTGGCCCCTGACGTGGTCGCCCCGGTGGTGGATGCGGCCCACGCCATGGGCTTGTGGCAAGGCGGTGAGTTGAGTCTTTTTGCAGCAGGTTTGCAGGATTTGAAGGCGCGCTTTGGCTACGCCCCGCAGGTGCTGGCGATCACCGGAACCAACGGCAAGACCACGGTGACATCGCTCACCGGGCAGTTGGTGGCGCGTGCGGGCAAAACCGTGAAAGTGGCGGGCAACATTGGCCCCACCTTGCTCGACACCTTGACCGAGGCCATGGCCCAAGCACAAGCACAAGTCGAACAAGAAGCAGCTGAACGTGTCGCCGCTGAACTTGAAAACCAAGAACGGCACAGTGAGCCGCCATCGGTGACTGCCACCCAAGAAACTGTCACCCCAGCGCAACCGCAGGATGAGCCTTCAAGAGCGGCATCCGAACCAGACGAAACGCTGGACAGCTTAGAGGGCGAGACCGAGGCAGTGCAGCCGCTGCCCGTTCCTCCTGCCGTGTTGGACCCCATGGCCCAGGCGTTGCCTCAGGTCTGGGTGCTGGAGCTGTCGAGCTTCCAACTTGACAGCAGCGAGGGTTTTGAGCCCACGGCTGCCACAGTGCTCAACCTCTCGCAGGACCACCTGGACTGGCACGGCAGCATGGCCGCCTACGCCGCTGCCAAAGCCCGTATTTTTGGTGCGCAGGCCTTGATGGTGCTCAACCGCGAAGACCCGAAGGTCATGGCCATGCGGCCCGAGCCTGTGCGCGTGAAGTTGCAAAAACCTGTTGAGCGTGTTTGCGTGCAATTTGGTGGTGACATGCCTCAACGCCCAGGGGACTTCGGCATTGAAGTGACGCACGGCATGACCTGGTTGGTGCGCGCCTTGGAGGCCGATGAAACCCGCCGCCGCCGCAAGGATGCTAAAGAAGAGCTGCACATCCAGCGCCTGATGCCCGCCGATGCTTTGCGCATCCGAGGGCGGCACAACGCGGTCAATGCGCTCTCGGCTCTTGCACTGGCCAGCAGCGCTGGTTGCGCCCTGGGGCCTATGCTTTACGGCCTGCGCGAATACCTGGGTGAGCCGCACCGTGTCGAGCCGGTGGCGATCATCCATGAAGTGGAATTTTTTGACGACAGCAAGGGCACCAACGTGGGCGCCACCGTGGCCGCCTTGCAAGGCTTGGGTGCAGATCGCCGTGTGGTGATCATTTTGGGTGGTGAAGGCAAGGGCCAGGACTTCACGCCCTTGGCCGAACCCGTCCAACGCTTTGCTCGGGGCGTGGTCTTGATCGGCCGCGATGCGCCTGTCATCCGCCAAGCGCTTCAAGGCACGGACGTGCCAATGCACGACGCCAGCGACATGCATGACGCGGTCGAGCAAGCTGCAGCCATGGCCCGCAGTGGCGATGCGGTCTTGATGTCGCCCGCTTGCGCCAGCTTTGACATGTTTGACAACTACGGCCACCGTGCAGAAGTGTTTTGCCAGGCCGTGGCCCGCGTGGCCGAAGCGGCAGGTGTGGCCATGGAGGGTGGGCGGTGAGACAAGCCATCACGTTCCCACAACGCCTGCAGCAGTCCGCAGCGGGCCTGCTCCACCGCATGACTGGCGGGCTCGTCGGTGGTCGATGGTCCGGTGCACAGGGCTTGCCGGTCAATTTGGGTGACTACGGCATGACTGGTCGGGTCCATGGTCGCCCGGCCCGCATACAAAGCGTGGACCAGGCCTTGGTCTGGGTGGCGGTGGCCTTGCTGCTGTGGGGCATGGTCATGGTGTACTCAGCCTCGATTGCGATGCCGGACAACCCGCGTTTTTCTCGCTATAGCCATACCCATTTCCTCTTTCGCCATGTGATTTCCATGGTGGTGGGCTGCATCATGGCCTTACTGGCCTTTCAGGTGCGAATGGAGACCTGGGAAAAAGCGGCTCGCCCTTTGTTCGTGTTTTCACTGGTGCTGCTGGCGGTGGTGCTGATTCCCTTCATCGGCAAGGGTGTGAATGGCGCACGACGGTGGATTTCACTGGGTGTGATCACATTCCAGCCCTCCGAGTTGGCCAAACTCGCCACCATCATCTATGCCGCCGATTACATGGTGCGCAAGATGGACGTGAAGGAGAAATTTTTCAAAGCCGTGCTCCCCATGGGCGCTGCCGTGGGTCTGGCGGGCGTGTTCTTGCTGGCCGAGCCGGACATGGGCGCGTTCATGGTGATCGCCACCATCGCCATGGGCATCTTGTTCCTGGGCGGTGTGAATGCCCGCATGTTCTTTCTGATCCTGGGGATTTTGATCCTGGCTTTCGTGGTCATGATCGCCGATTCCCCTTGGCGCAGGGAGCGGATTTTTGCCTACCTTGACCCCTTCAGCGCCGAGCATGCTCTGGGCAAGGGCTACCAGCTGACGCACTCGTTGATTGCCATTGGTCGGGGCGAGGTGTGGGGCGTGGGCCTGGGCGGCAGTGTGGAAAAACTGCATTGGTTGCCCGAGGCGCACACCGACTTTTTGTTGGCCGTGATCGGTGAAGAATTTGGCCTGGTGGGCGTGACGCTGGTGATTTGCCTGTTCCTGTGGCTCAGCCGCCGCATCATGGTGATTGGGCGGCAAGCCATTGCACTGGAAAAAGTTTTTTCTGGTCTGGTCGCGCAAGGCGTGGGCATTTGGATCGGCTTTCAGGCCTTCATCAACATCGGCGTGAACCTGGGGGCCTTGCCCACCAAGGGCCTGACCTTGCCGCTGATGAGTTACGGCGGCTCGGCCATCATGATGAACCTGATCGCGATCGCCATCGTCCTGCGCATCGACGCCGAGAACAAACAAATGATGCGGGGAGGGCGGCCATGACGGACACGCGCAAAACCGCCTTGGTGATGGCGGGCGGCACAGGCGGGCACATTTTTCCGGGCTTGGCTGTGGCAGAAGCCTTACGCGAAGCCGGTTGGCGCGTGCATTGGCTGGGTGCGCCAGACAGCATGGAAAGCCAGTTGGTGCCGCCGCGTGGTTTCGCATTCGAGCCCGTGGCTTTTGGTGGCGTGCGCGGCAAGGGCATTCAAACCCTGGCCTTGCTGCCGCTGCGTTTGCTGCGCGCTTTTTGGCAAAGTCTGCAGGTGGTGCGCCGCGTGCAGCCCGATGTGGTGCTGGGCCTGGGCGGCTACATCTCATTCCCGGGCGGCATGATGGCCAGCCTGTGGAGTAAGCCTTTGGTGCTGCACGAGCAAAACTCGGTGGCGGGCTTGGCCAACAAGGTGCTGGCGCAATTGGCCGACCGTGTGTTCACCGCTTTCCCCGGGGTCTTCAAGACCGGGCAGTGGGTGGGCAATCCCCTGCGCCGTGCCTTCACCGAACAGGCCACGCCCGCTGAGCGTTTTGCCGGACGCAGCGGCCCCTTGCGTGTGTTGGTGGTGGGCGGCAGCTTGGGTGCCAAGGCCTTGAACGACATCGTGCCGCAAGCTTTGGCTTTGATGCCAGAGGCCTCACGCCCGCTGGTGATCCACCAAAGTGGCGCCAAGCAAATTGAAGCGCTGCGGGCCAACTACGCAGCCGCGGGCGTGCAGGCCGAGTTGACACCGTTCATTGACGACACGGCCAGCGCTTTCGCACAGGCCGATCTGGTGATCTGCCGCGCAGGTGCCAGCACCGTGACCGAACTGGCGGCGGTGGGCGCAGCAGCCTTGTTCGTGCCGTTTCCGTTTGCGGTTGACGACCACCAAACCACCAATGCACAGTTTTTGTTGGCCCATGGCGCTGGCTGGCTGGTGCCCCAGGCTGAATTGACGGCGCAGAACCTGGCCGAACGGCTGACGGCCTTGAGCCGCGACACCTTGCAGGACGTGGCGCAAAAAGCCCATGCACAGAAAAAAACAAATGCGACCCGGGAGCTTGTGATGGCTTGTGAGGAGTTGGCGGCATGAAACACGCCATTCGAAAAATTCATTTCATCGGCGTGGGCGGCTCGGGCATGAGCGGCATTGCCGAAGTGTTGCTCAACCTGGGTTACCAGATTTCAGGTTCGGATTTGTCCGATAGCGCCACGTTGCAGCGACTGGCGGGATTGGGCATCCACACGCATGTGGGCCACAGCACTGAAAACGTCAAAGACGCCGATGCCGTGGTCACTTCGACCGCCGTGAAAGCCGACAACCCCGAGGTGCTGGCCGCTCGGGCGCGCCATATTCCCATCGTGCCGCGGGCGGTCATGTTGGCCGAACTCATGCGCATGAAGCAGGGCGTGGCCATTGCGGGCACGCACGGAAAAACCACCACCACCAGCTTGGTGGCCAGCGTGTTGGCCGAGGCCGGGCTGGACCCGACCTTCGTGATTGGCGGCCGCTTGAACAGCGCCGGCGCCAATGCCAAGTTGGGCACGGGCGACTACATCGTGGTGGAAGCCGATGAGTCGGATGCTTCTTTCTTGAATTTGTTGCCCGTGATGGCGGTGGTCACCAACATCGACGCCGACCACATGGAAACCTATGGCCACGACCTGGCCAAGCTCAAGTCGGCCTTTGTTGAGTTCCTGCACCGCATGCCTTTTTACGGCACGGCCATCGTGTGCTCGGACGACCCTGGCGTGCAGTCCATCGTGGACAACATCGCGCGCCCCGTCACCACTTATGGCCTGAACGAAGGGGCCCAAGTACGCGCGCTTGATGTGCAGGCACAAAACGGCCAGATGCTCTTCACGGTGCAAAGGCGCAACGGCGTGACCTTGCCCGACCTGCCCATCGTGCTGAATTTGCCCGGCGTGCACAACGTGCTCAATGCGTTGGCCGCCATTTCCGTGGCCGTCGAGTTAGGTGTCGACGATGGCGCGGTGCAACGCGCATTGGCCCAGTTCAAGGGCGTGGGCCGGCGCTTTCAGCACTATGGCGAAGTGGCCACAACCGACGGCCAAGGGCGCTTTACCGTGATTGACGATTACGGACACCATCCGGTCGAGGTGGCGGCCACGTTGGCAGCAGCCCGTGGCGCATTCCCGGGTCGCCGTTTGGTATTGGCTTTTCAGCCGCACCGTTACAGCCGCACGCGTGACTGTTTTGAAGATTTCGTCAAGGTCATTGGCCAAGGCTGTGACAGCGTCTTGTTGTCCGAGGTGTACGGCGCAGGCGAAGCACCCATCGTGGCAGCCGACGGCCGTTCGCTGGCCCGGGCGCTGCGCGTGGCGGGCAAGGTCGAACCCGTGTTTGTTGACCGGATTGCCGACATGCCCCAGGCCGTGATGAACAACGCCCGCGACGGCGATGTGCTCATTTGCATGGGGGCAGGCTCCATTGGCGCAACCCCTGCGCAGGTGGTGGCCTTGTCCGGGCCCGTCAAAGATGCGGCCATCGAGGTGATCGCATGACGAACAACGCCAAGCGGATGAACATGGGAAAAGTCGCTGTGCTGATGGGTGGGCGCTCGGCAGAGCGCGAAGTCTCCCTCATGTCGGGTCAGGGCGTGCTCCAAGCCTTGCTGGCTTCAGGGGTGGACGCCCACGCTTTTGATCCGGCTGAGCGCGCGCTGAGCGAGCTCCAGAAAGAGGGTTTTCAGCGCTGCTTCATCGCCTTGCACGGTCGCTTTGGCGAGGACGGCACGGTGCAAGGCGCATTGGAATTGATGAGCATTCCCTACACCGGCTCGGGTGTGATGGCGTCGAGCATCGCCATGGACAAGGTCATGACCAAACGGGTCTGGCAGGCCGAAGGTTTGCCAGTGCCACGCCATGTGCTGGTGCACCCCGCGCAAATCGACAGCTTGTCGGCCGACGAGCTCATCCAGACTTTGGGACTACCGCTGATCGTCAAGCCCGCGCGCGAAGGCTCTTCCATTGGCGTGAGCAAGGTGCAGCGGGCCGAAGACCTGCACCCGGCTTTGCGCGCAGCGGCCGCTTGCGACCATGACATCCTGTGCGAACAGTGCATCGTGGGTGATGAGGTCACCTGCCCCGTGCTGGGTGAAGGCGACGGGGCCCGCGCTTTGCCTGTGATTCTCATCGTGGCCCCCGAAGGCAATTACGACTATCAAAACAAGTACTTCACCGACGACACGCAATACCTGGTGCCCTGCGGTTTGCCTGCCCAAGAAGAAGCCGCCATCCAGGCTTTGGTGCGCCGGGCTTACCAAGCCCTGGGCTGCAGGGGTTGGGGCCGCATCGACGTGATGATCGATGGTGTCACGCGGCAG
The DNA here is from genome assembly GCF_945901735.1 of Limnohabitans sp. Rim8. Classification (GTDB taxonomy): domain Bacteria; phylum Pseudomonadota; class Gammaproteobacteria; order Burkholderiales; family Burkholderiaceae_C; genus Limnohabitans_A. Next base: position 11,355 of record NZ_CAMDLM010000032.1, on the reverse strand, counting down.
CCCTATTTGCTGGAGATCAACACCTCGCCCGGCATGACTGGGCATTCGTTGGTGCCCATGTCGGCAGCGGCCGATGGCATGCCCTACGAGGCGCTGTGCTGCCATTTGCTGGCCTCTGCTGCATTGGACTATGAGGGCGCTGCTGCATGAAAAAACCCATGCCTTTGCCAGCCGATGTCCGGCTCATGAACATCGCCACAGCTTTGCTGGTGGCGGTTTTTGTGCTGCTGACACTGGGTGGATGGGCATGGTGGTTGATACGCCACCCGGGCTTTGCCTTGCAGACCATCACTGTGCAAGGCGAGGTGAACCGCAACAACGCGTTTGCCTTCCGCACGCATGTTCTGCCCAAGCTGGAAGGCAATTTTTTCACCATCGATCTGGCCAAAGCGCGGCTGGCATTTGAGGCGGTGCCTTGGGTGCGGGTCGCGGTGGTGCACCGCGATTTCCCCAACCGTTTGCGGGCGGTCTTGTTGGAGCACCGACCCATGGGCCTGTGGGGCGATGAGGATGCAGGCACTTTGATCAACGAACAAGGTCAGGTGTTTGAAGCCACTCTGGACGATGCCGATGCCGAGCGCCTACCGCGCATGAAGGGGCCTGCGGCCGAGTCGCAGGCCGTCGCCGCTATGTACCTGGCTTTGAGCCCGCGCTTTCAGGCGCTGGACATGGCGATCGAGCTGCTGGAGCTGACCCCCCGTGGCAGCTGGCGGGTGCAAACCCAACAGGGTGCTCAGATCGAGCTGGGCCGTGGCAGCCGCACTGAAATATTGCAAAGGCTGGATATGTTTTTGACAACCTTGAAGCAGGTGACCGCTCGCTATGGGCGCGGTGCTTCAGCTGTGGCCAGTGCGGATCTGCGGCACAAGGATGCTTATGCCTTGCGCTTGCACGGCGTCAGCACGGTGGATGCGAACAACAAGCAAAAGCCTTGAGCGATCAAGGCGCAGGAATCAAACGGAAACGGTGGTAAACATGGCAAAAGAGTACAAAGATTTGGTGGTGGGCCTGGACATCGGAACGTCCAAGGTCATGGCCGTGGTGGCCGAGGTGATGGCCGACGGTCAGCTCAAGATTGCCGGGCTGGGCATTGCGCCTGGCAATGGGCTCAAGCGTGGCGTGGTGGTCAACATCGACGCCACGGTGCAAAGCATCCAGCAGGCGCTCAAAGAGGCTGAGCTGATGGCCGACTGCAAGATCACCCGAGTGAACGTGGGCATCACGGGCAGTCACATTCGGGGCATCAACTCCAGTGGCATGGTGGCCATCAAGGACAAAGAAGTCACCCAAGCCGATCTGGCCCGGGTGATGGAAACGGCGCGTGCCATCAACATCTCCAGCGACCAGCGGCTGCTGCTGGTGGCCCCGCAGGAATTCGTGATCGACAGCCAGGAAGTCAAGGAGCCCATCGGCATGAGCGGCATGCGCTTGGAGGCCAAGGTGCACATTGTCACGGGGGCTCAAAGCGCGGCAGAAAACATCATCAAGTGCGTGCGCCGCTGCGGGCTTGAAGTAGACCAGCTGCTGCTCAATCCCCAATCGTCGAGCCTGGCCGTGTTGTCTGAAGACGAACGTGAACTGGGTGTGGTGTGTGTGGACATCGGCGCAGGCACCACCGATGTAGCCATATTTGCCAACGGCTCGATTCGCCACACCGCCGTCATCCCGATTGCCGGTGACCTGATCACCAGCGACATTGCCATGGCCTTGCGCACGCCCACCAAAGATGCTGAAGACATCAAAGTCGAAAGTGGCAACGCCAAACAGCTGCTGGCCGATCCGGATGCGCAGGTGGAAGTGCCGGGTCTGGGTGACCGGGGGCCGCGCATGCTCAGTCGCCAGGCCCTGGCCGGCGTGATCGAGCCGCGCATCGAAGAAATTTTCTCTCTGGTGCACCAGGTCATCCGCGAGTCGGGTTATGAAGAGGTGCTGTCCTCGGGCATCGTGCTCACAGGCGGCAGCGCAGTAATGCCGGGCATGATCGAATTGGGCGAGGACATCTTCCTCAAACCGGTGCGCCGGGGCTTGCCCAAGTATTCAGGGGGGTTGGCCGACATGGTCAGCCAGCCGCGAGCAGCGACCGTGATGGGGCTGCTGGAAGAAGCCCGCTTGGCCCGCCTGCGCGGCTACAAAGTGACCCAAAAGAAGAGTTCGGTGAACAACGCTTTTGGCCGATTCAAAGACTTCATTGTGGGGAACTTCTGATGAACTGGAGCCAAATTTTTCAGGCCAGAAGCAGCCCGCCTTTGTCAAGGCCGCTGCGATGTTGACAGCACTTTGAAACGAAACAAGAAATTCAGAAAACTTTCAGGCAACTGCAAACCTTTTAGGAGAAGAAACATGACCATCGAAATGATCCAGACAGAAGAATTCAACCAAGGCACTCAGATCAAAGTGATCGGGGTGGGCGGCGGCGGCGGCAATGCCGTGGAGCACATGATCGAGCACCAAGTGCAAGGCGTGGAGTTCATCTGTGCCAACACCGACGCACAGGCCTTGGCCCGCAGCGCGGCGCACCGCTTTGTGCAACTGGGCCAAACAGGACTGGGCGCTGGCAGCAGGCCCGACAAAGGCCGTGAAGCCGCTGAAGTCGCCGAGGCCGACATCCGTGCGGCCATCGAAGGGGCGCACATGTTGTTCATCACCGCTGGCATGGGCGGCGGCACTGGCACAGGCGCAGCGCCTGTGATTGCCCGCATTGCCAAAGACATGGGCATCCTCACCGTGGGCGTGGTCACCAAGCCTTTCGACTTTGAAGGCAAGCGCCGCATGGACAATGCCGACGAAGGCATGAAGGAACTCGAAGCCAGCGTGGACTCGTTGATCGTGGTCCTCAACGAAAAGCTGCTGGAATTGCCTGGGGGTGAAGACATGACGCAAGACGAGGCGTTCGCGCACGCCAACGACGTGCTGAAAAACGCCGTAGGCGGCATTGCTGAAATCATCAACGTGCCTGGCCATGTGAACGTCGACTTTGAAGACGTGCGCACCGTGATGGGTGAGCCTGGCAAAGCCATGATGGGCACATCCGCTGCCAGCGGCCCGGACCGCGCGCGCATTGCGGCCGAACAAGCCGTGGCTTGCCCGCTACTCGAAGGCGTGGATCTCAAGGGCGCACGCGGCGTGCTGGTGCTGATCAGTGCCGCCAAGGGCTCCTTGAAATTGTCCGAGTCCAAGCAAGCCATGAACACCATCCGCGATTGCGCCTCGGAAGATGCGCACGTCATTTATGGCACTGCTTACGACGAGAGCCTGGGCGACCAGATCCGCGTGACTGTGGTGGCCACAGGCCTGACCAAGGCCGGTGTTCGCCGCACGTCGCCTCCTTTGCAAGTGCTGCGCACCGGCACCGACAACGCCCCCTTCATGATGGGCGGGAAAGAAGCGGTGGCCCCAACGCTCAAAACAGCATCGCCAGCGGCGACCAATGGTGTGAACATTCCAGCTTACTGGCGTAACAACCGCACCCATGCCGCGACGCGTGTGGACGGCATGTCGGCCGCAGGCATGGACGACATCGAGATCCCGGCCTTCTTGCGCAAGCAAGCAGACTGAGCCGTTCGCTTTGCGGACGATGTGAACAAAGGCCAGACCAGCACCCACTGGTCTGGTGCCCTTTAAAATGCTTGCATGCTCGCTCAACGCACCCTCAAAACCCTGACCCGTGCCGTTGGCGTGGGTTTGCACAGCGGCCAGCGGGTCGAATTGACGCTGCGCCCCGCAGCACCCGACACCGGTATCGTGTTTCGTCGGGTGGATTTGCCCGAGCCTGTAGACATTCCGGTGCGCGCCGAGTCGGTGACCGACACCCGACTGGCCTCGACCATTTCGGTCGGGCAGGCCAAGGTCTTCACCGTCGAGCACCTCATGTCGGCTTGCGCCGGTCTGGGCATCGACAACCTGTATGTGGACATTACCGCCGAAGAAGTGCCCATTCTGGATGGCTCAGCATCGTCGTTTGTGTTTTTGTTGCAAAGCGCGGGCATCGTCGAGCAAAACGCGCCCAAGCGGTTTTTGCGTGTGCTCAAAACCGTGCAAGTCAGTGAAGGCGTGGGCAACAACATCAAGTGGGCTAAATTGGAGCCCTACCACGGCTACAAACTCAGCTTTGAGATCGACTTTCGCCACCCCGCTGTCGATTCGACCGGTCAGCAGGTGGTGTTTGACATGTCCGAGGGCGTGTACTCGCGTGACATCGCCCGGGCCCGCACCTTTGGTTTCACCAAAGACGTGGAAATGATGCGCGCCAATGGCCTGGCCTTGGGCGGCGGTCTGGACAACGCCATCGTCATGGACGACTACAAGGTGCTCAACGCCGACGGCCTGCGCTACGACGACGAGTTCGTCAAGCACAAAATCCTGGACGCCATGGGCGACCTGTACATCGTGGGCAAACCCCTGTTGGCCGCCTACAGCGCCTTCCGCTCGGGTCACGCCATGAACAACCAGCTGTTGCGCGCCTTGCTGGCCCAGCCTGACGCCTACGAGATCGTGACATTTGACACAGCCAGCCAGGCCCCCAAAGGTTTTGCAGCCCTGCAACCGGCTTGGTGAGTGGCGGGTGGGGCTTGACCGCAGGCTTGGGCGATGAAACCCAGCGTTTGCCGGATTGGAATCAAGCCTGCACAGGCTTGGCGGGCCACAAGACAAATGCAATCGAGGTCATCATCAGCGCCACAGCCGCCCAGTCTTGCCAGTGCAAGATTTCATTGAGTCCAATGGCCCCACTGAACACCCCCAGCACCGGGATCAGCATCACGCTCAAGGTCGATGCCACGGGTGGCAAGCTGCGCGCAAGGTAAAACCAGGCGGCATGCGAAAAGCCGAAAACCAGCACCGCATTGAAAACGATCGCAAACCAGTTGCTCGGTGAGGGGCTGACCCAACGGTCTGTTTCGAACAGCAAGCCCAGCACGGCCATGACCAACGCCGTTAACAGCGTCATCCAGAACGAAATTGCCAAAGTGGGCACCGGCATGGTGGTGCGGCGCAGCAACTGCGTGCCAAAAGCCCAGGTGCCCGCCGCCGCCAGCGCCAACAAGACCCCTACTGGACGCCCGCTCAGATTAGACAATTCGTGCCACAGCAGCAGCAAAACGCCCACACTGGCCGCAGCCACCCCGGCCCAGGAGCGTTTGGACAACTGATTGCCAAAAACCCATGCCCCCAGAATGGCAGAAAAGATGGGCATGGTGTAACCCAAAATGGCCGCCCGGCCGCTGGACAGCGACTGCACTGCAATGATGATCAACGCGTGCCAGATGAACATGTTGAACACCGACAGGACCAGCAACTCGCGCCAATGCGCACGCGGAATGCGAAACGGCACCTTCATGGCCAAGAGCGCCAAGCCCAGCACGGGTGTGCCCAGCCATAGGCACAGCGCGCGAAATGTCAGCGGCGGAAAATCCGTGACGCCCATTTTCATGATGGGCCAATTGATGCCCCAGACCAAGGTCAGCAAGACCAAAATGGTCCATTGCGTGGAAGAGAGTTTGTGCATCTGACGCATCTTAGATGGAGGCGAGCCGACCCGCTGTCACAAAAGCTCTTACAAAACAAGTCATGAAGGCTGCCACGCAGCGCCCCTTAAAATCCTCTGCATGAACTTTTTTGACATGCTGAGCGCCGCTGAGCGCCAAAACGGCTCCATGCTTTGCGTGGGCCTGGACCCCGAACCCACCAAATTTCCGGACCGCTACAAAGGCGATGCCAACAAGATCTACGACTTTTGCGCCGCCATCGTGGACGCCACAGCCGACTTGGTCAGCAGCTTCAAACCCCAAATTGCCTACTTTGCCGCGCACCGCGCCGAAGGCCAGCTCGAACGGCTGATGGAGCACATTCGCCGCGTGGCCCCGCATGTGCCGATCATTCTGGATGCCAAGCGCGGCGACATTGGCAGCACGGCCGAGCAATACGCCAAAGAAGCTTTTGAGCGCTATGGCGCCGACGCCGTGACCCTCTCACCCTTCATGGGCTGGGACTCGGTGGCCCCCTACCTCAAGTACGAAGGCAAAGGCGCTTTCTTGCTGTGCCGCACCTCCAACCCCGGCGGTGACGATTTGCAAAACCAACGCCTGGCCTCGGTCGAAGGCCAGCCCTTGCTCTACGAACATGTGGCGCGCTTGGCCCAAGGCCCCTGGAACCTGAACGGCCAACTCGGCCTGGTGGTGGGGGCCACCTACCCGGCCGAGATCGAGCGTGTGCGCGCCATTGCGCCCACCCTGCCCTTGCTGATTCCGGGCGTGGGCGCGCAAGGCGGCGATGCCGCAGCCACGGTGCAGGCCGGCTGGCGCGGGCAAGGCGGTGTGAGCACGGGGACTGTGATTGTCAATTCATCGCGTGCCGTGTTGTACGCATCGAGCGGTGATGACTTTGAAGCCGCAGCGCGTCGCGTGGCACTGCAAACGCGCGACCAGTTGCAAGCGGCCAAGCCCCAATAAAGGAGACCCGCATGTACGAACATTTGGTCCTCAAAGAGCAAGGCCGCTTGGTTGAAGTTCATTTGAACCGGCCCCAAGTTCGGCATGCCCTGTCTCGCGCCCTGATGCGCGAGATCACCGCAGTGGCGCGCGCCCTGAGCGAACGCACGGACATCGACGTGGTCATCCTCACGGGCGATGCGCGGTGTTTTTCGGCGGGTGCTGATTTGAACGACGCGCAAGCCTGGGCCGACGACAGCTTGTCCACGGTGCAGCGGCGCGACATGACAGGCACGGGGTTTCGGATGTGCAAGGCTTGGGAAGAAATGCCGCAGATCACCATTGCTGCCATTGAGGGTTATGCGGTGGGCGGTGGGCTGGCGCTGTCCTTGGCCTGCGACTGGCGTGTGCTGGCGCAAGACGCCTTTGTGTCCTTGCCCGAAATCGCCTTGGGCATCCCTTTGACCTGGGGCACCATCCCCCGCTTGGTCAACCTGCTGGGCCCCGCCAAAGCCAAACGTTTGACCATCTTGTGCGAACGCGTGGCTGCGCCCGAAGCGCTGAGCCTGGGGCTGGTTGACTACGTCAGCGACAAAGGCCAAGCCATGGTCCGTGCACAAGCCTTGGCCGCGCAAACCCTGGCCCAACCTGCCGCCACGATGCGCATGAGCAAAGAGTCGGTCAACGCAGCCGCCACAGCCCTGAACCACGCCACCTCGTACATGGCACACGACCAGATCGCCCTGGCCGCATCCAGCCCCGAGTCACGCGCAGCGCGGGGTCAGGCTTTGCGTTGAAGCCTACAAGCCACCCACTTGCAGGCTGAGATGGGACTTAGCTTTTGGATGGCCAATCAGTTGACCATCCGTTGTGCAGCTTCCACTCCAAGCGGACAAGGCCTTTGCGCCCAGTCTCTTAACACCTGCTGTCAAGCCAATGCTCGCATGCCAAATGGCGTTTGGTGCAAAATTGGTTTTTTTGATTTCAGGCAGACCCCACCATGCAACCATTCCACTTGGCTTTTCCGGTCACCTCTTTGGCAAAGGCCAGAGCGTTTTATGGTGATCTTTTGGGGTGTTCAGAAGGCCGCTCCAGTGAGCACTGGATCGACTTCAACTTTTACGGCCACCAAATCGTGGCGCACCTGAGCCCCTCAGAGGCCGGTCACCACAACACCAGTGCGGTGGATGGCGACAACGTGCCGGTGCGGCACTTTGGTTTGGTGATGGAGATGGGCCAGTGGGAGGCCATGGCCGACAGGCTCAAAAAAGCGGGTACTTCATTTGTCGTTGAGCCACACATCCGCTTCAAGGGTCAAGTGGGCGAGCAGGCCACCATGTTCTTTTTGGACCCCTGCGGCAATGCGGTGGAGTTCAAGGCGTTTGCCAATCCCGAGAGCCTTTTCGCCAAGTAGACCTCAGCGCCTTTTTCAGGGTTTCAACGACTGCATCACCCGGGCGATGCAGTCGTTTGTTCTTGTAGCGTCAATCCACCGCATGATGCACACCAATTGCAGCTCGGGATCGACCCAGGTGATGGACGAACCCGCGCCAATGGCAAACCACGAAGTGCGCGGTGCATCTTTGAACAACGCGCCGTCTTTGTTGAGCCAAATCAGGTAGCCGTAATAGGGCGCGATGTCGCAGGGCTGCTGCATCATGTGCAGCCATGACTTGGACAAAATTTGTTGGCCCTTGAACTGGCCTTGCCCCATCAGCATCAGGCCAATCAGCGCTTGGTCCATGGCCGAGATGGACACGCCGCCACCCCAGTGGCTGCCCCCGGGCACCGACATCATGCGTTGGCCGGTGACCTCGGTCCAGCCTTGCTCGTAGCCCACCCATTGAAACGCGTCCGAACACCCCAGAGGTTGCCGGAAAAATTCTTCAAACACGTCGGGCAGCGGGCGCTTGAACAAGTGCAGCAAGGCCAAGGACAGTTGGTTGATGCGCACGTCGTTGTACTCAAACCGCGAGCCCGGCTCGCCCAGCGGTCTGGCATCGCCTTTGGTGCCGTCCGCTTGCCCGGTTTGGTAAGGCAGCCAGCGGTAACGGTCGACTTGTTCGGGAATGCCCAGGCAGGTGCCTTCCCATTCGCTGGTTTGTTGCAGCAAATGGTGCCAGGTGATGCGCGAGAGCCGATCGCCCTCAAAGCCAATGCCGGGGCATTGCTCAACCACGGGGGTGTGCACGTCTTTGAGCAGCCCTTGGTCAAACGCCAGACCGGCCAGCAAGGCCAGGTATGTTTTGGCCACACTGAAAGTCAGGTCCGCCTTGTGCGGTTCGCCCCATTGGGCCAACAACTGGTGTTGGTGAAACAAAACACCCGACACAGGCCCTCGCCCATGGACCGGGCCATACAAGCGGTTGTAGGGCGGTGGGTCCACATCATGGATGCCCCAAGGCGGTGAGGTGTTACGCGACCAGGGCGTTTCGCACGATTGGATGAATTCAAGGGTCGATTCAAGCGAGGGGGTCATTTGGATGTTCGCATCAATGGAGGGGTATTGTCTGGGCTGCCTTCAGAGCAGCGCTGCTTTTGCCGTCTGCTGCGCTTTGTAGATTGTGTTTTCTTAAAGCGTTGAGCCGTGTGTCTGGTCAGGATTGGACAGGTAGCGGCGACCTGGCTCTGTCCGGCCCGTGACTGGGTGTCGCACGGGTGTCTTCTCTTGAATTCTGAAACGGGCTGTCATCTGTGTGGCATGCCCAAAAACGGGTGAGTGCTAGTCTGTTCAAAATGGCTGTGATGCAAAGCCATGCCGCTGCCCAATAAAGGAAGAACCATGAAGCTTTACACCGCCCACCGCGCCCCCAGCCCCCGCCGGGTGTTGATGTTTTTGGTCGAGAAAAACATCACTGGCATCGAGATGGTGAACATGGACCTGAACGGCGGCGAGCACCGCACGCCCGAATACCTGGCCAAAAGCCCACTGGCCAAAGTGCCCGCGCTGGAGCTGGACGACGGCCGCGTGATCACCGAGACGCGGGCGATTTGCACCTTGCTGGAAGGCCGCTTTCCCGAGCCCAACCTGATGGGCGTAGACGGCGACGAGCGCGGCTTCATTGAGATGGCCGACCGGCAGGTGGAGCTGTATTTGCTGGGCGGCATTGCCAACGCGATCCGCCACAGCCACCCGGGCTTGGCGGCTTTAGAGAAACCGCAGTTCCCCGAGTTTGGCCGCTCTCAGGCCGAGAAGGTGCGGGCGGTGGCGCGGGGCTTTGACCAGCGCCTGCAAAGCCAACCCTTCATCGCGGGCGAGCGTTTCACCATTGCCGACATCACCGCGTTTTGCGCGCTGGAGTTTGCGCGGGGCCTGATGAAGTTTGTGCCCGGCGACGAGGACATGCACGCCTTGCAAGCCTGGCGCGACCGCATGAACGAGCGGCCCAGCGCCAAAGTGTGATCAGCTGAACACGCCGCCGTAGTCCTTGCGCAGGTCGTTTTTCTGCACCTTGCCGGTGCCGCCCACGGGCAGGGATTCGAGGAAGACCACATCGTCGGGCACCCACCACTTGGCCACTTGGGTGGCCAAAAAGTCGAGGATCTCTTGCTTCTCCACGGCTTGGCCCGGCTTGCGCACGATGAACAGCAGCGGGCGCTCGTCCCACTTGGGGTGCTTGACGCCAATGACGGCGGCCATGGCCACAGCCGGGTGGCCCACGGCCGCGTTTTCCAGGTCGATCGAGCTGATCCATTCGCCACCGGTCTTGATCACGTCTTTGGTGCGGTCACGGATTTGCATGGTGCCCTGCGCATCGATGGTGGCGATGTCACCGGTGGGGAACCAGCCTTCCACCAGCGCGGTTTTCTCGGCCTTGAAGTAGCGCTCGACGATCCACTGGCCGCGCACCATCAGCTCGCCTTGAGAGGTGCCGTCGCGAGGCAAGGTCGCGCCGTTTTCATCGACGATTTTGATCTCGATACCCGAGACAGTTTTGCCTTGCTTGGCCACGATGGCATGTTGCTCAGCGGCGGGGCGCAGTCTGTCAGCGCGGCTCAGGTTGCTCATGGTGGCCACAGCGGTGGTCTCGGTCATGCCCCAGCCGTGGCGCACTTCCACGCCGTAGTGGTCCATGAACTTGGCGATCAGCGCCATCGGCATGGCCGAGCCGCCCACGCAGGTGCGCTTCATGTGGGCAAAGCGCAAGTTGTTATTTTCCACATGCTGGATCAGGCCCATCCAGATGGTGGGCACGCCCGCGCTGATGGTGACCTGCTCGGTGTCCATCAGCTCATACAAACTGGCGCCATCCAGTTTGGGGCCAGGCAAAACCAGTTTCGTGCCCGCCACCAGCGCGGCATAGGGGATGCACCAGGCATTGATGTGGAACATGGGCACCACCGGCAGAACAGTCTCTTGCGTGGAAAAACCCAGCACATCGGGCAGGCAGGCGGTGGTGGCGTCCAGCACGATGGCGCGGTGCGTGTACAGCACACCCTTGGGGTTGCCGGTGGTGCCCGACGTGTAGCACAGCGCAGCGCCGGTTTGGTCGTCCAGCTCGGGCCAGTCAAAGGTGTTGCTTTGGCCGGTGATCAGACCTTCGTAATTCATCACGCTCACACCGTCGATGGCGGGCGTGTTGGCTGCGTCGGCCAAGCACACCCAGGCGCGCACTTTGGGGCAATGCGCGGCAATGCCTTTGACCAGCGGCGCAAAGGTGGCGTCAAACAACACCACTGCGTCTTCGGCGTGGTTGATCACATAGATCAGCTGCTGCGGGTGCAGCCGTGGGTTGCAGGTGTGCATGACCATGCCGCTGCCCGAGACGGCGTAATAGGCCTCCAGGTGGCGGTGGTTGTTCCAGGCGATCGAGCCGACCGCGCTGCCGGCTTTGAGGCCCATCTGAGCCAGCGCGTTGGCCAGCTGGCGCGAGCGTTTGGCGGTCTCGGCATAAGTGGTGCGGTGCAGCGGGCCGTGCGTCTCACGCGA
>NZ_CAMDLM010000031.1 GCF_945901735.1 Limnohabitans sp. Rim8 | reverse complement strand
CGGCACATGGGAGGGCGTGGCCTGGGACGCGATTCCCCTGGCAGCCATGCAAGCCTGGACCGATGATTTCGGCGCACACCGCTTTGGCGGTGTGGAAAGCGCTAACCAGGTATTGGCCCGGGTTACAGACCTGTGGGATGCCGCGCGGCAACATCCTGATGCACCCCAGGTGTGGATTACCCATGCCGGAGTGGCGCGCTCCGTGCGCTTGCTGTCACAAGGGTTCCGAAGCGTTAGCAGCGCCAGCCAATGGCCTAAGGATGCGCCCAGCTATGGAGAGTGGTGGCGCATTGATATTTAAACCAGCTAAGTGGCAAGGTTGGCCTGAAATTTTGCCTTTTGAAACGCGCCTTACGATGGCCCTCACTCCGACTCAGTAGTCCGTTGATGATGATTTCAGCAGACAACTCTGGTGGGAACTTAAAAACCCCAGTTCCGATTGCGGGCATAGCCATTGATTTGATGCCTGCTTCTTTAGCCACACGGAGAGTCTGAGCAACGGCAAGGTCGAGGTATTTCTCGGGGTGGTCGTCATTGATGAAGCTGGCAGCCCTAGCGTGAATCACAAAAGGGTTTGGCAGTTCAAAGCCGGGGGTCACAACCGCTTCACCCAAAGCAATCGGCGAATGGCGGCGGCAATATTGCTCGAGTTCTGGCCCGGCTGCAGTATGAATGGCCCCGGCCACGCCTGATCCAAAGCGAAGATTTGCGTTGGCCGAGTTAACCAGGGCATCAACATCCGGTTGCTGGACGATGTTGCCGACGACGATTTCAATCTGCATGAAGTTCAAGTACCTTAAAAATCGTCAAAGTCATTTCTGGATTTTTTGGAGCCGAACCCAAAGTCGTCGCTCGGGTTATTGAAAACCGCACCAATTCCAGTGGCCGTGCTACCCATGCGGGTGCTTCCGTCATTGCTGAAACTTCCCATCTGAGTGAAGACAGAACCATCTGACCCAACGGTGGTCGAGCCCATCTTTGTGTAGGTCGTACCGTCAGACGAGACGCTGGTGGTGTCCGAGACCTTTTGCAAAGTTTCACCGGTGTCAGACACAGCGAGTCGCCCCAAGATCTGCCAAAAAGACATGTTCATCTCCTAAAAGTGATGATTTCGGGCTAGGCGACCGGATCCAACCTGGTCGTTCTAAAAATTCTAGCACCAATGACGCTTATCTGCATCAAAATGATTAAGTGCAGTCATTGAATATGCTAGAGTGGAACACGAGCAGATAAGATGGAGACAAATACGTGGTCAACAAACGAGTCGCTGCTGCACTTGACGACCTGACGCAGACGCAAAGAGAGCGACTTTTCTACATTGAAGTCAAAGCTTTCTTCTGTGGCGATCTGACCCGCGCGGATATTGAGAGACGCTTTGGGGTCAAGCCTGCTGCTTCAGCACGCGACCTAAGCACCTACCGTCGCCTGGCACCACTCAACCTCTTCTACGACGCCGGTCAACGCAAGTACGCAACGACCGACCGCTTCACACCCTTGTTTGAACACTCAGCAGAGCGCGTTCTCACCTGGTTCCGAGCAGGCTTTGGCGACAACATGGACCAAAAGCTCAAGCGCTCTGTCCCCTGCGAAAGCGCCAGCGACCTGGTTAAACCCGAAATCGAAACACTGGCGACGCTCACTCGCGCCATTGCCGGAAGACGCCAAGTCAAGGTCAACTACCTGTCGTTGACCTCTGGAGCCTCAACAAAGACGCTGTGCCCCCTAGCCTTGGCCGACACTGGCCTACGTTGGCACTTGCGCGCGTATGACCGTGAGCGGGGCCGCTTTGCGGACTTTGCATTGACACGGATCGTCAAGGCAAAGCCGATTGACCAGCCCATCCCAGTCGAAGAACAAATTGAGTCAGATGTGCAGTGGGCACGACTGGTCCATATCGAGCTGGTGCCCCACCCAGGCATTGCCCACCCCAAGGCGATCGAGGCCGACTTCATGATGCACAACGGCATGCTGGCGCTTGACATGCGAGCTCCATTGGTTGGATATGCACTGCGGCGATGGTCAGTTGATTGCTCATCCAAGCACACATTGGACCCCAAAGAGCACCATCTTTGGTTGAAGAATTCACAAACACTTTACGGCGTTGAAAGCGCTGCACTTGCTCCCGGGTATCCCTCGAGTAGGTCGGTTAGTGAGTTAAGGAACATTGAATGAACCACATGTTGGCCAACACACCTGGCTCTCAAACAGTCATTCGGGAGAAAGAATGGCGTGTTGAGAGAATTTATAGGTCAGGCTATGAAATTAACCTAATAAGCAGTTCAGGTGAACTTCAAGAACTGGAGAGCCTCACCAAAATGCATCCTTTGAATTTCTCATTCAAGCGCGACAAAGTGCGCCACTTTGACAGGAAACAGCAATGACTCCCGAAATTGGTCAACTTGCTATCGTTCGGAAACGACCATTTGTCGTAACGGAAATAATTCCCTCCGCTCCTGGTTTGGGCGGCGATGGTGCACGGCCCACCCACCTAATCAAGCTGTCCTCTGTCGAGGATGACGGGATTGGCGAAGAACTGAATGTCATTTGGGAGCTGGAACCCGGCACCCAGGTGCACGAAAAGTCCACGCTACCGGACCCTGATTCATTCGACCATCCAAAGCGATTACAGGCCTTTTTAGATGCAGTCCGCTGGGGAGCAGTCTCCCAGGCTGACGACAAAGCCCTGCAATCACCCTTCCGCAGTGGCATTGAAATTGACGAGTATCAGTTGGATCCGGTGGTCCGCGCCCTGTCCATGCCGCGGGTGAATCTGCTAATTGCCGATGACGTCGGGCTTGGAAAAACGGTAGAAGCTGGCTTGGTGGTACAGGAAATGATCCTGCGCCACCGGGTGCGCTCAGTTTTGATCATCTGCCCATCTTCCCTGCAAGTGCAGTGGCAGGAAGAAATGCGCGACAAATTTGGCCTGGAATTTCGCATCATTGACAGTGAAACCATTAGCCAGCTGCGTCGTAAGCGGGGTATCCATGTCAATCCATGGTCACATTTCCCGCGGTTGATCACATCAATCGATTTTCTCAAGCGCGAAAGACCGCTGCGCACCTTCCGCGAAACGCTGCCTGCAGGTGACCAGCCAACCTACCCGCGCGCGTATGACCTAATGATCGTGGATGAGGCGCACAACGTTGCGCCCTCTGGCCGTGGCAAGTACGCCACGGACTCACAGCGCACCACGGCAATCCGTTCTCTTGGCCCGCATTTTGAGCACAAGCTCTTTTTGTCTGCTACCCCGCATAACGGTTATCGCGAAAGTTTTGCGGCACTGCTGGAGTTGCTTGATAACCAACGCTTTGCTCGGGCTGTCACTCCTGACCGCAACCAGCTCGATGCAGTCATGGTCCGGCGAATGAAGTCCGAACTCAAGCTGCGCTGGGATGGGAGTCGTCGCTTTGCTGAGCGCATGGTCAAACACATTGAGGTACCCCACACCGACGAAGAGCGTCAGGCTCACCAAGCTCTGCGCCAATATTCTGAGTTGCGCTTGAAGCAGGCCACGACGGACGGCGAACGCATGGCCACCGAATTTGTTTTGAAGCTACTTAAAAAGCGGCTGTTTTCATCGCCTGCCGCCTTTGGCATCACATTGGAAAAGCACATTGCCACGGTTGGCCGTCGCAAGCTTGCCAGCAACCTCCATCGTGAGATTGAAGATTTTTCGGATGACTATGCCGATGATGAAGCTTACGAAGTCGAAACCGGGGAAGTTGTTAGCTCTGTCAGCCAGGCTCTGTCGCCCATATCCACCGAAGAAAAGGCGCTACTGCGTGAGCTCAGCGAATTTGCCGCCAAGAGCACGCAGCGACCTGATTGCAAGGCACAAACGCTGATCGACTGGATTAAAACTACCTTGCAAACCGGTGGTCAGTGGAATGACGAGCGCGTCATCATCTTTACCGAATACCGCGCCACACAAAAATGGCTTTTTGATTTGCTGGCCCGTGAGGGTTTGGCCGCGGATGGACGCCTGGAAATGATCTTTGGGGGCATGATGAATGACCTGCGCGAACCCATCAAGGCGGCGTTTCAATCCAACCCAAAAGAATCCAAGGTGCGGATTCTGTTGGCCACCGACGCCGCATCCGAAGGTGTCAACTTGCAGAACCACTGCTCAAAGCTCATTCACTTTGAGATTCCGTGGAACCCGAACCGCATGGAGCAGCGCAATGGCCGTGTTGATCGCCATGGCCAAAAAACTGATGAAGTCCACATTCACCATTTCGTTGGCCGCGGCTTTGCCGACGCAAGTGTTACCGGCAAGGTAGGTGATTTAGAAGGTGACCTTGAATTCCTGATGCGGGCTGCCCTCAAGGTTGAGACTATACGAGAAGACCTTGGCAAAGTGGGTCCCGTTATTGCCAGCCAGGTTGAAGAAGCCATGCTTGGACGACGTAGCAGACTTGATACCACGCGCGCCGAACTGGAAGCTGAGCCAGTACGCAAAATGCTGAAGTTTGAGCGTAAGCTGCGTGAGCAGTTGGAAAAACTCGCGTCCCAATTACATGAAACCCAGCATGAGCTGAACCTGACACCTGAGCACATCGAAAATGTGGTCCGTGTTGGTCTTGAACTGGCCGAGCAACCAGCGCTAATTCCGGTCAACGTTGAAGGCATCTGGCCTGATCCCACCGGTGTACGTAAAAGCTGCCCAGTCTTTCGCTTACCAGCTCTTTCAAACAGTTGGGCCCAATGTGCCGATGGGCTTGCCCATCCGCATAACAAGAGGGTGCGCCCAATCGTCTTCGACGCTGCCCTTGCCACGGGACGCGATGATGTTGTGCTCGCCCACCTGAACCACAGGTTGGTTCAAATGTGCCTGCGTTTGTTGCGTGCTGAAATCTGGTCCTTGGGGACTCAAGCTAAGCACCTATCAAGGGTATCGGCCTGCATTGTTGATGACTCAGCCTTGAGCCATCCGGTAGTTATCGCCCATGGCCGTATCGTCGTACTGGGAGGTGACAACCATCGTCTTCACGAAGAAGTCATCACCGCTGGTGGGGCGCTGATCGAAGGCCGTTTCAGTCGATTGAACGTGGGCGAAACGAAAGCTGCATTAGAAGCCGCGACAGACAACCCTGCACCGGCGGCTATTGAGGAACGTTTTCAGGCCCTATGGGCTAAAAATCGGGATGCATTGCTGGCATCACTGGATGCCCGTCGTGTCGAGCGCACAAAGAATCTGGAAAAAAACCTTGAGGAGCTGGCCGAAAAGGAAGTGAACAAGATCAAGACCGTAATGACGGAACTCCAACGCGCCATACAAGCCGAGCTGGATCGCAAAGATGGTCCGCAAATGGTGTTGGACCTTGGAGCAGATGAGCCTGGCAAACGTCAGCGGGAAAATGATCTCGCAGCCCTGCACCGCCGGATCAAGGAAATTCCAGAAGAAATTCAGCGTGAATCCGATCACATCCGATCTCGCTTTTCCAATCCGAGTGCGAGGCTTTTTCCAGTCGCTGTCACCTGGCTGATCCCGCGTAAAGCGGTACTTGAAATCACAAGGAGCCGGACATGAGCGCCCCCACCGCTTCTCGCCACCATTCTGACTGGTTATCCCTTGTTGAGATATCAGGGCCGTTTGTTTCGCTGCCGGTATTGCTTCGAGTTTTTTCGCAAGGTCTGGAGCCGCGAGATCCAACGCAGGCAAAGGCTCTGCGCGCCGCATATGAGGATTGGCAGGACAACCCTGCAGCACCCGGACAGCAGCGCGCGTGGGTGCTCCATGTCCTAACAACGGTGCTTGGTTACCCTGCAAATCAAGTTGTTGAAGGGCAAGCTCTTCCTGCTGGGTTGGAAGCCAAGATGCCAGAAATGGGTGAAACCTTACGCCCTGACTTTGCTCTGACTGGTCCAGCCGGTACAGATACAAGTGGCAAGGCTCAATTGCTGATCTCCAGTTACCCCGCTGAGCAGAAGCTTGATCGACCAGTCATCGGCAAGCACTGGAAGGCTACGCCAGCAACCCGGATGATGGAATTGTTGCATGGCGCGGGTGTTCCGCTGGGTCTGGTCACAAACGGCGAGCAATGGATGCTTGTGTATGCACCCCGCGGGGAAATTACAGGGTATGCATCATGGTTTGGTGCCCTTTGGTTGGATGAACCCATCACTCTGCGGGCTTTCCACTCCCTTCTGGGTGTGCGCCGCTTCTTTGGCGTTGCCGATGACAGCACGCTCTTGGCTTTGCTCAAGGAAAGTGCTAATGACCAGCAAGAGGTTACCGATCAGCTTGGTTTTCAGGTGCGTGAAGCTGTCGAGGTGCTGGTCCAGTCCTTTGACGCGATTGACAAAGATAGCGGTCGAGTCCTCTTGAAGGGCGTTAGACCAAATGAGCAGTACGAAGCCGCGCTCACAATCATGATGCGGCTGGTTTTCTTGTTTTCGGCGGAGGAACGTGGGTTATTGCACCTCGGCAAGCCGCTGTATGACAACAACTACGCGGTTTCAACATTGCAGGAGCAACTGCAGGAAGTTGCTGACCTCTATGGTGAAGAGGTATTGGAGCGCCGGACCGACGCATGGGCGCGACTGTTGTCCAGTTTTCGGGCAGTCCATGGCGGAGTTAAGCATCAAGATCTGCTGATGCAAGCCTATGGCGGATCGTTGTTTGACCCAGACCGCTATCCTTTCCTTGAAGGCCGTACGGCTGGTAGCCTTTGGCGCGAGACGGCTGCCGAACCGTTAAGCGTAAATAACCGAGTGGTGCTGCATCTGCTCAACTCTTTGCAACGCTTGCGTATCAAACCCAGCGCTGGTGGCGTAGCTGAGACACGGCGGGTTTCCTTTCGCGCCCTCGGTGTTGAACAGATTGGTCACGTTTATGAGGGCTTGCTTGACCACACGTGTGTTCTCGCCGCAGAGCCGGTGCTCGGCATCAAAGGCCCGCGCAACAAAGAAGCTGAAATTCCACTGTCAAAACTAGAGTCCTTGTTGGCCCAAGGTCAGGACAAGCTCGTCGAATTTCTCAAGGACATTACTGGTCGCTCACTATCTGCGATACGCAAAACACTCGACGATGGCAGTCTGCTAGATGAGCACAAGATATTGGTCGCCTGCGGTTACGACCATGCCTTGCTAAACCGACTGTCGCCCTTTGCCCGGCTGATTCGCGAAGATTCGTTTGAGCGCCCCTTGGTAGTGCTAACTGGAAGTGTCTACGTCACCGCAGGCACCGACCGGCGCAGTTCTGGTACCCATTACACGCCACCAACCCTTACCGAACCTATCGTCCAGCACACGCTGGAGCCACTGGTCTATCAAGGCCCAGCGGATGGCTGGCCACGCGAGCGATGGACGCTCAAGTCTCCCAAGGATATTCTTGACCTTAAGGTCTGTGACATGGCGATGGGTTCAGGCGCTTTTCTTGTGCAGGTGTGCCGTTATATGGCAGAACGGCTGGTTGAAGCCTGGGAAGGCGAAGAGAAGTTGCATCCTGGTCAGGTGCTTATAACGCCGGATGGAAAATTTTCTGAAGGTTCACCCAGTGAACGATTGGTACCTACTGAAGCAGCAGAACGCATCGCTGTTGCGCGGCGTGTGGTAGCTGACCGCTGCCTATACGGTGTTGACATTAATCCAATGGCAGTGGAAATGGCCAAGTTGTCGCTGTGGCTGATCACCGTCGATGCCCATCGGCCTTTCACCTTTTTAGATCACGCCTTCAAATGCGGCGATTCGCTTCTAGGAATAACTTCGTTTGAGCAACTAGAGAATTTCAGCCTTCGTCCGGGTGGCGTCAAGCAGCAAACTTTTAGCTCATTGCATCTTAGGCGGCATATCGACGAAGCAAAGAAGAAACGGGAGGCTTTGGGGTGTATGCCCTCGGATACCCCAGAGCAAATTGCAGCTAAAGCCGTGTTGTTTGCCGAGGCTGAGGATGCGGTGACTAAACTGAATGCAGCAGCAGACATTCTCATGGCTGTTGAATTGCAAGGGTTGCAAGGAAAAGCTTATGAGGCTTTAAGGGAGAAAACATCCGAACTCATGATAGAGCACTGGGTCAAAGGGACACATGAATTAAAAGACTATGCCCGCCTTGAAATAGGTCAAAAGCGCTGCTTTCACTGGGCATTAATGTTTCCAGAAATTTCGTCAGTAGGAGGGTTTAATGCATTTATTGGAAACCCCCCTTTTCTTGGTGGATCTCGTGCCGTTGAAGTATTTGGGGATGAATACGCGAGTTACCTGGTTACCCTTCATAGCTTACTGACCAAAAAAACTGACTTTTGCTGCCATTTCTTCAGACGGGCTGATGTACTCACTGGCATCAATGGGTCTATCGGTTTGATTGGAACAAACACAATTACCCAAGGCGCTTCCCGCCGAGGGACTATTGAAGTTATTTCATCCAAAAGAAGTATTTCATATGCAAAAACTGGTCTTAAGTGGCCTGGGCAAGCTCAGCTCGAAGTAGTAGTTGTTGTATTTAGTGATCCCGGTTGGAAAGGTACTCGATACCTAAACGATGCTTTAGTTGAAAATATTGATAGTTTGCTTACTGGGTCTAGAAATAGCTTACCCAAAATACTCCATGAAAATGATCGCATATGCTTCATAGGTGTTCATCTTGGAGGAACTGATGGATTCATTGTTTCAGAAATTCAGGCTCAAGAGTGGATTAAGAACAATATAAAAAACAAGAATATATTATTTCCATTTATAAGAGGTGAGGATATTGGAGCTAACAATTTACAAGCTGCGCCTAGTTGGATTATAAGTTTTGGGGAAATGAATCATAGCGAAGCAGAACAATATACTGAACCATTTAACTATTTAAAAAATGTTGTATTTCCTGAGAGGCAAAAGAAAAATAAAGAGAAATATCCGCGCATGGTTAATGAGTGGTGGAAGTTTTGGCACTCTCGAAATGAGCTTTACAAAGACAAAACGACTGAATCTAACTGGTTAGTAAAAACCAGAGTTTCTTCATATCACGGCATTAGATTTGTGCCATCTAATTGGATTCATACAGATGGTGTTGTAATTTTTAAGAAAAGTCTATGGTCAGATTTCTCTATCCTTCAATCCAGTATTCACGAGGCTTGGACTGCGCGATTTTCGTCAACACTTGGATCTGCACCTAGATATATTCCGACAGATTGCTTTGAAACCTTTCCTCTCCCCGTAGGATCACTAATGTCTATGAATGATATCGGTAAAGTTTTTCATGCAGGTAGACAGGAATTTCTTGATGAATTTCAGTCGGGACTAACCAATTTTTATCGAAAATTCCATAACTCTAATGACTTCGATAAAAGATTAGTAGAGCTGAGAAATTTACAATCCCAAATGGATTTTAGTGTGATGGATGCATATGGATGGGGTGACATTATCCTTGGCCATAATTTCTATGATACGAAACATGGAGTGCGATACACGATTTCCGAAGACGCCCGACGGGAAATCCTCGACCGACTGCTTGATCTGAACCATCAACGCTACGCTGCCGAAAAAAACGAGCAGGTAGTGCAGTCGGAATATATATCTGCCAAACGCGGTCGTAAGTTGAAAGACGCTAGCGGCCAAATCACGATGGACTTGTGACAGGGAATCATCAATGACCACATCCAATTCGCACGCAACAACGTCCATTGCAGCCCCTGCGCTGGCAACAGCCACTCCGTCCGCCATCCGAGATGAGCTCACCGATATGGTCGTCCGTGACCTGCTTGGCCCAGCTGGTGGCCCTAGTGAAGAACTGAATCAATACGAAGACCATGCCTACCAGCGTTATCTGGTAGGCATGCTTGCACCGAAAGACAAGGAAGTTGACGGTGGAGAATTAGACGAACTAGCAACTGGCGATGGTGATGACGGTGAAGAAGGCCCAACTGATTCGGGCGTTCCTGCTGGCAGCACCTATTTCCCGTCATCAATGGGTCTGAGCTTTGTAGTTGCCACGGACATACAAGAAATTGTGGTTGAGGCCGAATGGGGGCAATACCTCAAGGTATCAAGTGAAGCTCAACTCAAAAAGGACGGGAATCCCGCCAGAGTCTGGAAGCGGTCACCAGTCGTAGCACCAGCAATGACGCTCAAACTGAAAGATGGTGTTATCGCGCCTGTGACCCTGCACCCTGACCATCCGCTGGTTGTGATGCAAGGGCGCATGCGTCTGACTGCTGATGGTTGGGTGGCAACGCTGTTCATGGTCAACCTGCAGGAAGAGCGTAAAGGCCGAAACGAGCCCAAAGACGAGGTCTGGTTGTTCCAGCCAAAACTGCGCGTGCATGGTGCTGATAACGTGCCTATCTTCGTTCAGCGCAAGAACTCCAAGGTGGACCTTTCACGCATGGATCCGTTGACACGTGAAGAGACAGAAACGCTTGAAATGCTCTATCGCCACCAACGCGAGTTTGCAGTTGGGCACGGGATTTCAATTCATTCGACATTACCGGAGCCCCTTGCTGAGCGTGCCGTGATGGTGGAAACCGAATGGGTGCCAATGTTTGAAGTTCCCCAGCAAACTCCACGTTCTGTCAAAGATGACGAAAACCTTGCTGGTCTGACCATGGACATGAAGGCCTTGAGCGAACTACCCAAGGAAGGTTTGATTGCCAGCCTTCGCCATATCGAGACGGCTTATCGAGTCTGGATCAACGTTGAAGAAGTCAAGCTGCAATTGCCCAAAGAGCGATTGCAAGGACATGAAGAAGCGGCACAACGATCCGTCAAGAGCTGCCGCCGGGCATTGGAGCGAATCAATGCAGGGGTGAACCTGATTGAGTCAAATTCGCTAGCGGAGGAGGCTTTCCGATTTGCCAATCGCGCCATGTGGCAGCAGCGTATTCACTCCATCTTTGCCCGTAAAGTTCGCAAGAATGCGTTAACCATTGAAGATGGCACGAGTTCGCTCGACCAGCCTGAGAACCGTAGCTGGCGTCTTTTCCAGATGGCGTTTGTGTTGCTCAACCTGCCGAGCCTTACCGACCTGCACCATCCCGATCGAAGTCATGAAACCGATGCCGTTGCTGACCTGCTCTGGTTTGCCACCGGTGGCGGTAAAACTGAAGCTTATTTAGGCTTGACCGCTTACACCCTTGCCTTGCGTCGGCTTCAAGGGGTGATTGAAGGCCGAAGCGGTGAGCATGGAATTGCGGTCCTGATGCGCTATACCCTACGCTTGTTGACCTTGCAACAATTCCAGCGTGCTGCTGCCTTGATGTGCGCCTGTGAAACGATACGTCGTGTTGATGTCGCTAAATGGGGTGATACTCCTTTCCGCTTGGGGCTGTGGGTTGGTAACAAAACCACCCCGAATACGCTGGCATCGGCTGCCAACTCGTTGCGCCAACACAATGTAGGTGGCCGCCCATCAGCATCTGGCACGCCGCATCAAATTACGTCCTGCCCCTGGTGTGGCAGTTCGATCAGGGAGCAACACCTTCATGTCTATGAAGCGCCTAGTGATATTGGTCGCTGCGTGACGTACTGTGGTGACAGTCTGGGCCGCTGCGAATTCACAGCAAAACAAGCGCCCAAAGAGGGCTTGCCGGTGATGGTGGTGGACGAAGAAATCTATCGTCGGCCCCCATCCCTGCTGATAGCGACGGTGGATAAATTTGCGCAGATGCCCTGGAAGGGCCAAACACAAATGTTGTTTGGCAAGGTTAATGCGGTATGCGATCGACATGGCTTTCTATCGCCCGAGGTTGATGACGCTCAGTCTCATCCGTCACGCAATGGTCTGCCCCGCGTCATCAATAGAGCACACGCGTTCCTAAGGCCGCCTGATTTGATCATTCAGGATGAACTGCACTTGATAAGCGGCCCACTTGGCTCGATGGTGGGTCTGTATGAAGCAGCGGTAGATGAACTCTGCTCGTGGGTGGTCGATGGCAAGAAGGTACGCCCCAAAGTTGTGGCATCTACGGCAACGATTCGTCGCGCCCCCGACCAGGTTCAAAATCTATTTGTGCGCAAGCTGGAAGTGTTTCCGCCACAAGGTACCAGCATTCGCGACAGCTTCTTCGCCATTCAGCGACCTACGGGAGCTGAATACCCTGGCAGGCGCTACATCGGTATCAGCGCCTTCGGCCGTCGTTATCCAGTGGCTTTGATTCGAAGCTATGTTGCGCACATGGCTTCCTCTCAGGTTCTATTTGAAAAGTACGACCGCCTAGCTGATCCGTGGATGACTCTTACCGGGTACTTCAACTCGATCCGTGAGCTTGCGGGTACGCGGCGACTGGTTGGTGACGATATTCGGGCACGTCTTCGTGATGCTGATCAACGTGGTCTGGCCAAGCGACGGATTCGAATGGGTGCGGTAGAAGAATTGACTTCCCGTAAATCCGGCATTGATATCCCAAAAATACTTGAACGGCTAGAGGCAACCTTTGACAAGACGCTAGAGGCTCAAAGGGCTGCTGAGCGCAAGGCAGGTACGCCAATGACTTCATCAGTGCCCTATGACGTCGTGCTAGCCACCAATATGATTTCTGTTGGCGTTGATATTGAGCGATTAGGTTTGATGCTGGTCGCTGGTCAGCCCAAAAACACATCTGAATACATCCAGGCGACCAGCCGTGTTGGCCGCTCCAATGATGGGCCTGGCTTTGTGAGTACGGTATTCAACTGGGCTCGACCTCGCGATCTGTCTCACTATGAGCGCTTTGAGCACTATCACGAGACTTTTTATAAACACGTAGAAGCCCTTTCTGTCACTCCCTTCTCAGCACGGGCGTTAGACCGCGGCTTAACTGGTGTCATGGTGGGGCTAATGCGCTTGGCAGATGACCACCTCAATGCCAACATGAAGGCCGGAGAAGTCACAGACACTGACCCCATCTGGGCACAAGTGTTCGATGTGCTTAGTAAACGTGGGGCCAATGCCACCCATGATCCCGCGGTTGCTGTACGCATAAAAGACATGCTGGATCGCAGGCGTGATGCATGGCTCAGTCGGGTGCATAAACAGACTGATCACAAGTTAGGTTACCGGTCTGAAGGTGGTGCCACAGTTGGCTTGCTGGAAGATGCTAGCGACAAGGATTGGGAAATGTTTACCTGTCTTAACTCGTTGCGCGATGTTGAAGGCACGGTTGACTTAGTGCTAGACCAGAGGTCCACTGGTTTGCGGACCGATTGAGGAAAAGAATATGAACGAACTCGGAGAACTCCGCCCTAGCCAACTGATTTTCACCTTTGGTATCGGATCGTTGGTTGATTTACCAAATATCTCAGCCTTGGTCATGGGTCTGGACGATTGGGATACCAGCTACTGCAAGGAGGTCGATGAAGACCGTCTTGTAGCAGCCATTCAGAAGCGTCTTGGCGCGCAGATGGGTAAACTTTATTTGCCGCCAATCAAGCTAGAAAGTATGGAGCGTGACCCTGCGGCCCCAGCAGTAGGCGTGCCCGTAGTCCCTTTTCCTCGGTGGATGCGCTGCTCCCTTTGCGACACGCTGTCCTCTGTGGAATCCGGTGTTTTCAAGCTGGTTCAAGACCCCTATCGACCTGACAAGACCGCCTATGTCCATCAGGGATGCCTCAAGAGCCAGGGTGGGCGAGCCCCCTCGGCTATGTCAGTTCGCTTTTTAGTGGCGTGCCGCGAAGGGCACTTATCAGACTTTCCATGGCGTGCCTTTGTTCACAAGGGTAATGTTCCGTGCCAAGGTTCTCAGATGACTATGCGCGAATTTGGCGCGTCCGGTGATGCTTCTGACATTATTGTTAGTTGTGGATGTGGTGCTGAACGACGCATGGCAGATGCATTTGATCCAGATTCACCATTTGCTTGCACGGGGCATCATCCGCATCTACGCCTAATTGAACAAGGATGTACCGATCCGGCAAAGGCAATTTTGCTTGGCTCATCCAACAGCTGGTTTCCCACCGCCTTTTCAGCGTTATCCATCCCGCGTGCTGTCGATAAAATTGGAAAGTTGGTTGAAGAGCAGTGGTCCAAGCTGACCAATGCCACAAGCATCTCTAAATTGGGTTTCTACCGTGAGGAGCAGCAGAACTACCAGTCCTTAATTCCGTTGTTTTCTGAATTTAGCGATGAAGAAATTTGGACTGCAATCGAACTCAAACGCTCTGGCATTCAGGGCGGCAATGCCCCACCCGAAGATCTGAAACTTCCGGAGTGGCAGGTTTTTTCAAAGCCTGATTCCGCCGCGGAAAATCGCGATTTCAAACTCACCCGAGTTGCGCCCCCAAAAGGATTTGAGGCCTTCTTTGAAGATACCGTTTTGGTTGAACGCATCCGGGAGGTACGTGCACTGCTTGGCTTCACCCGTATTGAATCGAACGCAGATTTTGCAGAAGCGACTGTCACCATGGATGGTCGGCTAACCAAGCTCAGCCGCGAAAATCCCAAATGGCTCCCTGCGTCTGAGGTTCGGGGCGAGGGTATCTTTTTGCGCATTCGAGAAGAAGTGTTGTTAGCCTGGCAAGAGAAGCCAGAAGTTCAGCAGCTTGAGCATGAGTTTCTTGAGTCACACAAGGCGTGGCGAAAACTGCGCAAACTACAACCTTTGGAAGAAGGATTTCCAGGAATTAGGTTGGTTCTGTTGCATTCGCTCGCGCATACGCTGATGCGGCAAATCGTGCTGGACTGTGGGTACACATCCGCCAGTGTGCGGGAACGCTTGTACTCTCGACTACCGGGTGAAGAAGGTGGTCCAATGGCGGGCATCCTGATTTACACGGCCGCGCCAGACAGCGAAGGGACTTTGGGTGGTTTGGTTGAGCTTGGCGATCCTCTGTCGTTGGGCAGGCACATGCTACAAGGGTTAGAAAGCATGCGCCTCTGCGCATCCGATCCGCTGTGTTCAGAGCATCGCCCTGATACGCTTGGCCGCGGCATACAGGGTGCCTGCTGCCATGCCTGCCAGTTCGCACCCGAAACGTCTTGCGAGCGTGGCAATCGATACCTAGACCGGTCTGTCCTGGTGAATACATTCTCTGCTCGCGGTACTGCGTTCTTCGATTGATACTGATGTTCGACGATTTCTTGACCACAGTCGAACAATTAATTCGCAAGGCACCTACAGCTTGGCTGATATCAGCATGCGAAACTCTTCGTAGTCTGCCAGCCGATGCCAATCCGGAATTTGTTCTCCAGCGATTGCCAGCTACAGCTAACGCAGACGTATCGTTCCTTATGGCCTCGGCGGTGCGCTCAGCATCCAGTCAAATGTCGTGGGAGGCTTTGAGCTGGGCAATTCAAACTGCATCCAGCTCTTTTCATCGCTTGCGCGCTCAGCAGCACATTGAATTGTTGTGGGCTGGACCAACACCAGCCAACAAAGTACCTGCGCGCCGTATTGACCAGGCGCTGTACGACCTTATTGCGAACGCCAAGCAAGAAATCCTGCTCATCACCTTTGCCGCGGCAAAGATAAAGCGCTTGACCGATGAGCTTTGGAAGGCAGCGCAGCGTGGCGTACAAATTCGATTGATCCTTGAATTTGAGGAGTCTTCCGAGGGCCAACTGAGCTTTGATGCGATGAAAGCCTTCCCTTCAACACTCATAAAAGCGGTCAACGTCTATCACTGGCCAGTCGAAAAACGGGAGCGAAACCAGGCCGGTCGGCCCGGAAAACTCCACGCAAAAGTGGCGGTTATTGATGACACCACTTTGATATCAAGTGCCAACCTAACAGACGACGCTTTCAATCGTAACTTGGAGGTTGGCGTGCTGATCAATAACGCGGACTTCTTGAGTTCGATAAATACATACCTCGATGCCCTGATTACAGACGGAACACTTAGCCGTTTATCTGGCCCTGTATGACGATACTCAATTGCCCAGTCACTGGTCCCACACCGAGCCACCAACTTTCATTCAGCTTGGTTCAAAGCCTGTTTTGCCTTCAACCGCAAATCCACGGCTCGGAACCAAGTCCGAAAAAGTCATGAGGTTTTGAGACAAAAGGGGGTTGAGACGCCTTTCTCGGGCCGCTGCAGCAGGTCGCAGTCAGGAGCCCAAAGCAAAAAGCCCCGCGTGGTGCGGGGCCTGAGGCTGCCTCAAGGCCTGCTGAGCAGGTTTGAGGTCTTTGTATTGGCGGAAACGGAGGGATTCGAACCCTCGATGAGGCTCTACACCCCATACTCCCTTAGCAGGGGAGCACCTTCGGCCACTCGGTCACGTTTCCAGTGGGTCAAATTATAACTCAGGCTTCGTCAAGGTCGAAGGCTTTGTGCAGGGCGCGTACGGCCAGTTCCATGTATTTTTCGTCGATCACGACCGAGGTTTTGATTTCAGAAGTCGAGATCATTTGGATGTTGATGCCCTCTTCGCTCAGGCTTCTGAACATCTTGCTGGCCACGCCCACATGGCTGCGCATGCCAATGCCCACGATGGAGACTTTGCAGATCTTGGCGTCGCCCAACACTTCAGCTGCGCCCAATGAGGGCAGCACTTTTTCCTTGAGCAGGTCGATGGTCTTGGCGTAGTCGTTGCGGTGCACGGTGAAGCTGAAGTCGGTCTTGCCGTCTTTGCTCAGGTTCTGGATGATCACATCCACTTCGATGTTGGCATCGGCCACAGCGCCCAAAATTTGGTACGCAATACCCGGCTTGTCGGGCACGCCCACCACGGAGATTTTGGCTTCGTCGCGGTTAAAAGCGATGCCGGAAACGACGGCTTGTTCCATTTGTTCGTCTTCCTCAAAAGTGATCAGGGTGCCGGATGCGGCTTCTTCGTTGATGTCGATGTCCCAGGGCGTGAAGCTGGACAGCACGCGCATGGGCACTTTGTATTTGCCTGCAAATTCGACCGAGCGGATTTGCAAGACCTTGGAGCCAAGCGACGCCATCTCGAGCATTTCTTCAAAGCTCACGGTGTGCAGTCGGCGCGCTTCGGGCACCACGCGGGGGTCGGTGGTGTAGACGCCGTCCACATCCGTGAAGATCAGGCATTCGGCCGCTTTGAGGGCAGCGGCCACGGCCACGGCCGAAGTGTCAGAGCCACCACGACCCAGCGTGGTGATGTTGCCGTTGTCGTCCACGCCCTGAAAGCCGGTGATGATCACCACCTTGCCGGCGTTCAAGTCCCCCATCACACGCATGTCATCGATCGACTCGATGCGTGCCTTGGTGAAAGCGCTGTTGGTCTTGATGGGCACTTGCCAGCCTGCGTAGCTGACCGAGGGCTGGCCTTCGGATTGCAGGGCAATGGCCAGCAGGGCCGACGAAGCTTGCTCGCCGGTCGAAGCCAGCATGTCGAGTTCGCGGTTGTAATCATGGCCGGGTTTGGCGGGGGCCAGTTCTTTGGCCAAACCCAGCAGGCGGTTGGTCTCGCCGCTCATGGCGCTGGGGACCACCACGATCTGGTGGCCAGCGCGCGCCCATTTGGCCACGCGCTTGGCGACATTGCGGATGCGCTCGGTGGAGCCCATCGAGGTGCCGCCGTATTTGTGAACGATCAAAGCCATGTGATGTGATGAATAGAAAAAGAATGCGGATGCGCTCTGTCAAGGCCACATCGTCAAGGGTTACCAAGGGTGTTTCACTGGCAAAGCCTTTAATTGTAGCCACCAGGCTGACACTTTCTTGACCCGTTGAGCCCCCTAACCGCCCCAACCATGTCGGTTCAGACGGCTGATTAAGGTGAATGTCAGGCGGCTTGCCAGCTCAGATGCTGGCCATCACGCTGCACAAAGCCCACACCCACCTTCAAATGGATCCGATGGCCACGGGTGGTGCAAGCGCTCAGTTGGTCCAGCAGCTCGTTCAGTTGCGCTGAACTGGGCGTGGTGGCGTGCTGCAGCCGCAGCCAATGGCGCAGCACCAGTGCTTGGCGGGCTCGGCTCAAGCGCTGCAAAGCCTCGATGCGGGGCGGCACGCCGATGTGTGCCAGGTCTTGCGCAGCCACCTCGTTGAGAACCTCTTGCGCCTGCGCAGCATGCTTGGCACTGCGGGCAAAGGTCTCTCGAAAAGCGGGCAAGGCTTCAGCCAAGGCGGTCAGCACGCGGGCGCGGATGCGGTTGCGGGTGAAGCTTTCGTCGGTGTTGCTGGGGTCTTCGACCCAGCCATGGCCTTGGTTTTGCAGCCAAGCGCGCAAGGCCGCGCTGGGCACCGACAAAAAAGGCCGATGCCAATCGAGGCTCTGCCGCTGCCAATGGGCCGGCATGCTGGCCAAGCCGGGCAAGCCCGCGCCTCGCGACAAGGCGATCAGCAAAGTTTCCACCTGGTCGTCGGCATGCTGGGCCAGCGCGATGTCATGCACCTCGGGCCACTCGCTTTGCACCGCTTCGGCCAGGGCCGCATAACGCGCTTTGCGGGCAGCGTCTTCGGGGCTTTGACCCGGGGCATGGCCCGCCTGCACCCTTCTCACGGCCAAAGGCACGTTCAGCTGTTGGCACAGCGCTCGGCAATGCGTTTCAAACGCGTCAGCCGCCACTTGCAGGCCGTGGTGAATGTGCACCGCCCTCACCTGCCCAGGCCAGCGGCGGGCGCAGGCCAACAGCAATGCCGTGGAGTCGGCCCCACCGCTGAAGGCCACCGCAAAAGGAAGGCCCGGGCTGAAATTAGATAGGGCCTGTTCGATGGACAGCATCGGTGGGAGGGCCATGCGTGAAGCCTGGAGGCTCACCAGCAGGTTATTTACCTGCTTTGGTGTCTGTAAAGCGTCCGTAACTGTTCAGGCGCTCGTGGCGGCGCTCGAGCAGCTCTTTGGGCTTGAGGTCGGCCACCTGACGCCAGGCATCACCCAAAGCGCGCTTGAGGAAGGACACCATTTGGTCGGTATCGCGGTGGGCGCCGCCCACAGGCTCGTTGACGATCTTGTCGACCAAACCCAGCGCCTTCAGGCGGTGCGCGGTGATGCCCAGGGCATCGGCTGCGACCTCGGCTTTTTCGCTGGTTTTCCAAAGAATAGAGGCACAACCCTCCGGGCTGATGACAGAGTAGACCGAATACTGCAGCATCAAGACTTGGTCGGCCACCGAAATGGCCAATGCGCCGCCTGAGCCGCCCTCGCCAATGATGGTGGTGATGATGGGCACCTCAAGCTGGGCCATTTCGAAAATGTTGCGCCCAATGGCTTCGGACTGGCCGCGCTCTTCGGCGTCGATGCCAGGGTAAGCGCCAGGCGTGTCCACAAAGGTGAAGACCGGCAGTTTGAATTTTTCGGCCGTTTTCATCAGGCGCAGCGCTTTGCGGTAGCCCTCGGGCTTGCTCATGCCAAAGTTGCGCAGCGTGCGCTCTTTGGTGTCGCGCCCTTTTTGTTGGCCCAGCACCATGCAGGCCTGGCCATTGAAGCGGGCCAGGCCGCCCACGATGGACAAATCATCGGCAAAGTGGCGGTCACCGTGCATCTCCACAAAGTCGGTGAAGATGCCGTGGATGTAGTCCAGTGTGTAAGGACGCTCGGGGTGACGCGAGATTTTGGTGACCTGCCAAGGGGTCAGGTCGCTGTAAATGTCTTTGGTCAGTTGCTGGCTTTTCTTGCTCAGCTGATCAATTTCGAGGGTGATGTCCACCGCGGATTCTGTCTGCACATAGCGCAACTCTTCGATCTTGGCTTCGAGTTCGGCAACGGGTTGCTCAAAATCGAGAAATGTTTTTTTGGCCAAGTTTGACTCCTCTGTTCAGGTTCCGGGTGGACGTGATGTCCAGCCCCTCAATACGCCACCGGCACGGGGTCCAGCGAGCGCCAAATATACCAAGTTGCCACGGTCGAATATGGGCTCCAGGCCTGAGCGACCTCGCGGGCGTCGCTGCGACTCACCGGCTCGCCCGAAAAATAGTTGCGGCTGATGCCGTTGATCAGGCCCACATCATCGAGTGGCAGCACATTGGGCCTGAGCAGGTGAAAGATCAGGCACATCTCGGCTGTCCACCGGCCAATGCCGCGGATCGCGACCAGCTCATCGATGATGGCCTCGTCGTCCATCTCTTGCCAAGCCTGCACGTGAACCGCGCCCGAGCTGAAGTGCACCGCCAGATCGACCAAGTACTCCACCTTGCGCGCCGACAAACCCGCCGCCCGCATGTCGTCGACCTTGAGCTTGAGCACGGCAGCCGGCGACATCCGTTTGGGCAAAGACGCAAAACGGTCCCAAACCGACTGTGCGGCCTTGACCGAAATTTGTTGGCCCACGATGGAACGCGCCAAGGTCACGAACGCATCTCCCCGGGTTTCCAGGATGGCATCACCAAACTGGGGAATGAGCTTTTTCATGACCCGGTCTTTTTTGGCCAGGTGCGCGCAGGCCTCGGCCCAATAAGCGGGCGTGACGGGGATCACCTCAAGGCTTGAGCTGAGCGTCATGGGGCCGACTCCCAGGTCGTGCCAGCGGCCGAGTCTTTCAGCAAGATGCCTTGGGCCAGCAAGTCGTTGCGGATGCGGTCGGCTTCGGCAAAATTCTTGGCCTTTTTGGCGCCTGCCCGGGCCTGGATCTGGGTCTGAATGGCGGCATCGTCCAAGCCTGCACCCGCTTGCAGGTAAACCGTGGGGTCGGTTTGCAGCAAACCCAGCAAGCCACCCAAAGCCTTCAGCAAACCTGCACGCTCGGCCGAGCCGCTGCGGTTGACTTCGCCCGCCAACTCGAACAACACGGCCACCGCTTCGGGTGTGCCAAAGTCTTCGTCCATGGCGGCCTTGAATCGGGCGGCCAGGGGGTCAGTCCAATCGAGCTTCACGTCAGCGGCCGGCACGGTTTGCAATGCGGTGTACAGGCGCTTGAGGGCCCCTTTGGCATCGTTCAGGTGCACATCGCTGTAATTGAGCGCGCTGCGGTAGTGGCTGCGCACGATGAAAAAGCGCACCGTCTCAGCGTCAAACGCTTGGAGCACATCACGGATGGTGAAAAAGTTACCCAGGCTCTTGGACATCTTCTCGTTGTCCACATTGATGAAGCCGTTGTGCATCCAAAAGCGCGCCAGGGTCTGGCCGTTGGCGCCCTCACTTTGGGCGATCTCGTTTTCGTGGTGCGGAAACTGCAAATCGGCCCCGCCGCCATGGATGTCGAAGGTCTGGCCCAGCAGCTCGCAAGCCATGGCCGAGCACTCGATGTGCCAGCCGGGACGGCCCGTGCCAAAAGGGCTGGCCCATTTCACGTCTTCGGGCTCGGTGGGTTTGGCGCTTTTCCAAAGCACAAAGTCGAGCGGGTCTTGCTTATCGGTTTCCACGGCCACGCGCTCTCCGGCGTTCAATTCGTCGAGCGACTTGCCCGACAACTTGCCGTAACCCGCAAACTTGCGCACCGAATAGTTCATGTCGCCATTTCCCGAACGGTAGGCCAAGCCTTTTTGCTCCAGCGTGCCGATCATGCTGAGCATCTGGGGTACGTAATCGGTGGCCCGGGGCTCGTGCTGGGGACGCTCAATGCCCAAGGCGTCTGCGTCCTGGTGCAGCGCGTCGATCATGCGGTCGGTCAGGTGGCGGATAGTTTCCCCGTTGTCCAGGGCGCGCTTGATGATCTTGTCGTCGATGTCTGTCACGTTGCGCACATAGGTGACTTGGTAGCCACTGGCCTTGAGCCAGCGCTGCACCACATCGAACGCGATCATCGAGCGGGCATGGCCCAGGTGGCACAAGTCGTATACGGTCATGCCACAGACGTACATGCGCACATGGCCGGGCTCGGACGAAGAAAAATCGGAAACAGCACGGCTGAGCGTGTTGAAAATGCGCAAACTCATGTCAAATCGAAAAAAATGGCAGTCAACAAAAGCCGCTTTGGGCGCTGCGCACCCAGGGCCGTCAGTTCAGACAACGGCGCGACAACGGCTCAAAAAAAGCCAGCGCGCACGGGGCTGGCGGCACCTTTCGGTGCACGGAAAACCACAAGGGGCTCCGCTACAATGACCAATCAGTATATCCCCGAGCCAAGGCCTGTGGTGCTCTTTTTGAGTCGGCCTGAGCCAACCCCAGCGGCTCGGGAGCGTATTTTTTTCACCCCCCCCTCTTTCTTTGGGCACGCATGCGAACCTGGCTCCGTTGGATGGCTTTTTGCACCCTGTGGACTTGCAGCCTGGGCGTGCGGGCCGACGTGTACACCGATGTCAATGCCTTGGTGCAAACCAGCCAATGGGCACAAGCCCAGGCTTTGGCCGAAGCCAGGCTGAAAACCGTGCCCACCGACCCGCAAATGCGCCTGTTGCAAAGCCATATCCAGACCGGCATGGGGCAAACTCAGGCGGCCATGGACACCCTGCGGGCCCTGACCCAATCCTTCCCTGAATTGCCGGAGCCGCACAACAACCTGGCGGCCTTGCTGGTGCGCGAGAACCGCCACGACGAGGCGCTGGCCGCCTTGCAAGCGGCCATCAGAGCCCGGCCGGACTATGCGCTGGCCCTGGAAAACTTGGGCGATCTGCACCTGGCCATGGCCGCACAAGCCTTCGCGCGGGCCCAACGCGTCACACCTGCCCAAACCCGCTTGCAAAACAAGCAAGACGGTGCCGAACGGCTGATGCGCTCGCCCTGAAAACGCCCTCATGCGTGACGCCTTGCCGTACCCTTGATGCCCTCCTGCCCATGACAGTCCCACCACTCCTGCCCAAACACATGACCCATTTGAAGCACCACCGCCGCTGGGCCGCCCTGGCCCTGAGCCTGAGCTTGTTGACCCCTTGGGTTGCGCAGGCGCAAAACGCTCCCACCCCAGCGAGCGCCAGCACCCCCAAAGTGCGCATCAGCACCTCCATGGGTGACATCGAGGCCGAGCTGTATGCCGACAAAGCCCCAAAAACCGTGACCAACTTTGTTCAGTATGTCAATGACAAACACTACGAGAGCACGATTTTTCACCGCGTGATTCCTGGCTTCATGCTGCAGGGCGGGGGCTACGATGGCCAGTACCGAGAAAAGAAAACCCGCGCTCCAGTCGCGCATGAGGGCCGCCAAGCCCTGGCTGCTGGCCTGAAAAACACCACCGGCACACTGGCCATGGCCCGCACCAATGATCCGCAATCGGCCACCGCGCAGTTCTTCATCAACGTGGTAGACAACGCGTTTTTAGATCCCAGTTTTCAAAGCTTCGGCTACACCGTTTTTGGCAAAGTCACGTCCGGCATGGACGTGGTCCAAAAAATCCGCAACACGCCCACGGGCGCAGGCGGCCCCTTCCCGACCGATGTTCCCCGCACGCCGGTCGTCATCCAATCCATCACCTTGTTGAAGTAACACCATGAGCAACCCACAAGTCGAACTGCACATCACCGGCTACGGCGTCATCACCCTCGAACTGGACGCCGAAAAAGCCCCCAAGTCGACCGAAAATTTTTTAGCCTATGTGAACAAGGGCCATTACGACAACACGGTTTTTCACCGCGTGATCCCCGGCTTCATGGTCCAAGGCGGTGGTTTTGAGCCCGGCATGACCCAAAAGCCCACGGACGCCACCATCGAAAACGAAGCCAACAATGGCCTGAAGAACGACGAGTACACCGTGGCCATGGCCCGCACCTCGGCGCCCCACTCCGCCTCGTCGCAGTTCTTCATCAACGTCGCCAAAAACGACTTTTTGAACCACACCGCGCCCTCCATGCAAGGCTGGGGTTATGCCGTGTTCGGCAAAGTGGTCAAGGGCACCGATGTGGTCGACCAGATCAAGGTCGTGAAAACCGGCAACCGTGGTGGCCACGGTGACGTGCCCAAAGAGGACGTCGTGATCGAAAAAGCCGTCGCACTGTGATGGATTGAGCCGTGTCCGCTGATTCGCGCACCACAGCCCCGACCTTCGGTCGGCTGACAGCGCCAGCGGCATGGCAGACGGTGGACTTGATCTCGGACCTGCACCTCCAGGCCTCAGAGCCGGCCACTTTCGAAGCCTGGCGCCACTACATGGCGAGTACGCCGGCCGATGCGGTGCTGATTCTGGGTGACCTGTTCGAGGTT
The DNA here is from genome assembly GCF_945901735.1 of Limnohabitans sp. Rim8. Classification (GTDB taxonomy): domain Bacteria; phylum Pseudomonadota; class Gammaproteobacteria; order Burkholderiales; family Burkholderiaceae_C; genus Limnohabitans_A. The sequence goes on along the minus strand of NZ_CAMDLM010000031.1, from coordinate 20,078 downwards.
TGGGTGGGCGACGATGCCGCCGAAACTGACCCCTTTTTGCAGCGCTGCGCGCAGGTCTTGCGCCAAAGCGCGCAGCGATTGCATGTGGCCTTCCTGCCCGGCAACCGGGACTTTTTGGTGGGGCCGCGCTTCTTGACCAATTGCGGCGTGCACGCCTTGAGCGACCCCTGCTTGCTGCTCTTGGGCGAGCAACGCATTTTGCTGAGCCACGGGGATGCGCTGTGCCTGGAGGACCGCCCCTACCAAGCCTTTCGCAAGCAGGTGCGCAGTGCCGACTGGCAAGCTGAATTTTTGGCCAAACCCCTGCACGAACGCCAGGCCCTGGCCCGCGCCATGCGCACGCAAAGCGAATCCCAAAAACAAAGCAGCGCCGTTTATGCCGATGCCGACTCGGACATGGCTTTGAATTGGTTGAACGCCGCCGGGGCCGATCGCCTGGTGCATGGCCACACCCACCAGCCCGCCGACCACCCATTGGGCTCAGGGCAAAGGCATGTGCTGAGCGACTGGTCGCTGGACCACGCGCCGCACAGAGCCCAAGTGTTCAGGCTGCAGCGCGGTGGTGATGACACCCGTTTGGACCTGACGCCAACCACCCACAACACGTTGTAGGTCGCCACCTTCAGGTCCGACCTGCGCACAGAGGTTGCGCCAACGCGAGGGCATGGCTGTCGCACAGCCCAATCCGCTTGCGGGGGTGCCCACAAGCGGTGCTGGACTCAAGTACGCAACAAGTTCTTCAGCACGTTTTGCAAGCGTCTTGCGGTGGGTTCGTCGTGCGGACCCGACAGGACTTGAGCCACATCGAGTGCCCAGGTTTCATTCGGGCCAGGTTGATTGCGCTGGGTCAGCAACTGCAACTGCAAAGCGCGGCGTTCAATCAGATGGTCAGCGGGCGTCGGCACATCGGCCGCCATCTCCAAACGCAACAAGGCGGTGGCTCCAGCGGTTTTGGGCTCGGCGCTCACGGCTTGTACCCAGGCTTGGCGGGTGGTGGCGTTGACGCCTTTGCCCAGCTCTTGCACTGTCGGCAAGGCCTCGGCCTGGCGCGCTTGCCAAGCCGTCATCACACGGCCAAGGGTTTCGCCATGCGCTTGTGCTGCCAGCTTGCGCAGGGACATTTCGGCCCGCTCCATGGCTTCGCGTTGGGCGCGGAAAGCCGCATCTCCCAGGCGCGGGCCGCGGTCTTCACGCGGTCCACGGTCGCCAAAACGATCACCACCGCGTTCAGCACCTCGGTCACCAAAGCGGCCGGCACCTGGACCCCGGTCGCCACCGGGGCGCGCCCCGCGCTCGCCAGGGCGACCATCGCGGCCGACAGGCCCTTCGGCACGCTTTTGGCCGGGCCGGTCGTCGCCACGCACCGCCACCACGGGTTTGGCGGGCTTGGGTACGACCACGGGCGGCGCAGGCTCTTCTGGGAGCACGCTGTCCGAATCGGGCGCGGCTTGCGCCGCTTCGGCAGTTGCCGTGTCGCTGGCTTGTTCATCTGCCGGAGCCGCTGTGGTTGCGTCGGCAGCAGCTGAGGCCCCATCACTTTGTGCCTGCGCCACCGCTTGAGGGGGCACCACAGCCGCCGTGCTGGAAGTGGGTGCACCAACGGGTGACTGGGCTGCTTGCGCCTGCAAGGCTTGCCCACGCAAGGCAGCGTCAAGCGCGGCCATGGCAGCGCGGATTTTGGCCGCATCGCCACTGGCGTTGGCCAAATCCAAGGCTTTGGAGGCATCCAGGACCGCACGATCGTGGGCACTGACAGGACCTGTGGACTGAGGGCGGTCTGTGCCTTTGCGTTGGAAGGCATCGTCCAGCGGGGCGCGGAACACTTCCCAGAGTTTTTGTTCGGTCTTGCGGTCCAGCGGCACCGACTGGGCCTCCACTTGCCAGCGTTGCTGCAAGGCTTTGACGGCGTCGACACGCAAGGCCGGTGCTGCGCCCACATCAACGGCTTCGTTGATCAGCGCCTGGCGGCGCTCAATGCTGGCTTTTTGTGCCGCTTCGAGGCGGGCTGCGGCGGCTTTGAAAATGCCTTTCCACTGGCCCTGCATTTCGCCAAAGGCCTTCTCGCTCAGGTGGCCGGCATTGCGCCAACGGTCGGCAAATTGGTGCAGTGCGCGCAACTGGGCACGCCAGTCCTCGCTTTGGGCATGCTCTGCGGTCCAGGCCTTGACCTCGTCCATCAGCGTCACGCGCTGGGCACGCTGTTCGGCCGAGTCTTTTTTCATTTGCTCCAGCCAGGCCAGCACGGCTTTGTAGGCCTCATTGCAAGCGGCATCAAAACGCTTCCACAGCGCGTGGTTGGGCAGGCCGCCCTGGTCAATTTGCTTCCAGCTGTCGCGCAGATGGCGCAGCTTGTCCTGCATTTTTCGGCCACCCACGGTGGGGGCTTTGTTGGCATCGAGCAGGGCTTCGGCTTGCGTGACCAGGTCGGTGCGCACCTGATCGGCCAGCCAGCGTTGCCAGCCTTCGGCATCGCCGCCGGCCGTCAATGACTTGTGCAGGCGCTCGTCCAGACTGGTGTCCAACTGCTTGCCGTGAGTTTTGAGCACGTTGCGCAAGGCGACGGTGGCCTCGGCAGGCGGCGTTTCCTGGGCTTCGGTGAGTCGCTTTTCCAGCAGCTCCAAAGCTTGGGTCACAGCCAGCATGGCTTGCTCTCGCAGGGCCTGGCGCTGGGCGGGGTCGATTTTGGGTTTGACCGCTTTTTCGGCTTGCTCTGTTTTGGCGGGTTTGGCTGATTCGGCTGCAGCAGCGACCTGTTGCGAGGATTCGCCACGCAAGCGGCGGATCTCGTCGGCCCACACGGGCACGGGGGGCAAAGCGGTTGTGACGTCGGTTTGGGCTATCTCAGCCAAAGTCGCTGCGGCCGAAAAACCGTCCCAAACCGCCTGCAGCTGCTTGCCCGCAGCGTCCAATTGAGGGGGGTATTTCAGCTCCACGCTGGGCCAGACGCTGCTCTGCGTCAGGGCCTGGGCCTGGTTTTGCCACTGCGCCACATCGGCCTCTAGGCCGGTTTGACCACCCAAGGCCTCGGCCAGCGATTTGGTGGACAGGACCTCAATGCGCTGGGCCAGCAACACCGCCGCTTCGCGCTGCACCATGACCTGGTGTTGCAGGTCCTCCACGCCCTTGACCACTTCGGTCAAGCGATGTTTGAGGCCCGCCAAGGGTTCGCGGGACAGCGGCGCTCCGGCTTTGGCGGCATCTCGCTGCCAGGCCAGCGCATCGGCCATGTTCAGACGCGGCGCTTGCAGCAACTGCTCGGCTTTTTGGGCCCATTCGGTGGCCAAGGCTTCCTGGCCATGCAGGCGCTTGAGCTCGTCGAGTTTTTCTTTGAGCAGTTTGGCCACGCCCTTGTCGCGACCCGACAGTTCACGGTAGACCTCGGCCATCAAATCACCAGAAGGCTCGGTGAGCAACCAATCGCGCAAGCGGGCACTGCGCTCGCCAGAAGTAGGGGCATTGAAAATGCCGGCCGTCAAGGGATCGAGGGCGGCGATGTCAAAAGGCTTGGAAGAAGTCACAGTTAAAACTTTAAAAGCACGGTGTTGCCAAATGGGCATACAGGCAGAAACGGCGGCACTTGAATCGACAAGTGCGCCACGCAGGCGTGAAGTTGCTATTTTCGCTGTTATTTGGGCTGGACTGCCTGTTGGCCTGTTTTCGGACGAAATCTCTGATGAATTACAGACACAGAAGATTGTTTTATTATATTTTTAAATGTTTTTAATGTTTTATATACTTGACCGGTTATGAAAAATTCCTAAAATTCGCCCCACTTGCTGACCATCAGGGATAACCCGACACCACTGCCGTCACCGGCTCAACCCGCAAAAGTGCTGGTCGCATCTTGCGGCTTGCCTACCCCAAACCTTCAAGAGCCTCTGGCACATGCTACCGGTTCTTGCAATGAGAGAAAGTGCGATGACACCGACTTTGTCTTGGCCCCACCTCAAACAGGCCATGTCGACTGTGGCCTTCGATGTGCGAGAAGGCTTCGTGGAAATCACCCGGCACAGTCTGGCTGTGATTGGCTTGGCCGTGGTGTGTATAGCGTTGACACTTTTGGCACGCCCCGGTTTGCAACAGCAGGCCAGCGAAACACTGATGGGCTGGCTCGAGCTGCGCCAAGTGGAGCAAACTGCAATTGTGGAATCGCCAACGCCCACAGCAGCAGCCCGATCAACCGCCGCGCCAATGCAGGACCTGAGCAGCGATCAAGTGGCTGTGACCCGTTGGCTCAGCAGCAAATACAAAGTCTCTCAAGAGCCCTTGGCGGCCTTGGTTTCGGAAGCCTGGTCTTTGGGTGAGCGCAGCCAGATCGCCCCCACCTTGATCCTGGCCGTGATGGCCATCGAGTCCCGCTTCAATCCTTTTGCCTCTGGCAACCAAGGGGGCTTGGGTCTGATGAAAATTGAACCAGAAGTCCACAGCAGCGCACTGTCATCTTTTGGCGGCCGCCTGGCTGCCTTTGACCCACTGACCAATCTTCGGGTAGGCACACGCCTGCTGCAGGGCTTGATCCACGATACAGGGACGCTCGAAGCTGCGCTGCGCCAATATGCACTTGCTTCCGGACAAGGCAACAACGACCAGTATGTGGACCGTGTGCTGGCCGAGCAAAAGTTGCTCGACAACATCAGCAAGGGCCAAAAAACCGCCTTGTCCAACAAAAACAACGGGGGCTTGCCCAAATTCCCGCAAGCCCAACTGTGATTGCATGGCCCGGACTGCGCAACAGGCTGGGCTACACTTACTGGGTGCGCAACTGGCGATAGGAGCTTGTTTTGACTGCAAAACAGGGCACTCTGACGTGGAGCGTGGTGACCCAAGTCGCTGCCGAACCACTGGGAAGCGCACAGCCTGACCGCTTATCTTGCATGGCGGGCCAGGTTTTAAGCCGTTCGCCTGGGCAGCCCTTGTCAATGAACCGCCGGTTCGGGTCAAGGTCACCGCCATCCAAAGGACTGCCATGTACCACCGCAACCACCTGATTGAACAAACAGACCCCGAAATTTTCGCCGCCATCCATGCCGAAAACGCCCGCCAAGAGCACCACATTGAGCTGATCGCAAGCGAAAACTACGCCTCGCCCGCCGTCATGGCCGCACAAGGCAGCCAACTCACCAACAAATACGCCGAAGGCTACCCGGGCAAGCGCTACTACGGTGGTTGCGAGCATGTGGACGTGGCCGAGCAGTTGGCCATTGACCGCATCAAACAAATTTTTGGTGCCGAAGCCGCCAACGTGCAGCCGCACTGCGGCGCGTCGGCCAACGAGGCCGTGTTCTTGGCCTTCCTCAAGCCCGGCGACACCATCATGGGCATGAGCCTGGCCGAAGGCGGTCACCTGACGCACGGCATGCCGCTGAACATGTCGGGCAAATGGTTCAACGTCGTCTCCTACGGCCTGGACGCCAACGAAGCCATCGACTACGAGGCCATGGAAGCCAAGGCGCGCGAAACCAAACCCAAGCTGATCATCGCGGGGGCTTCGGCCTACAGCCTGCACATCGACTGGGCCCGCTTTGCCAAGGTGGCCAAAGAAGTTGGCGCCATCTTTTTGGTCGACATGGCCCATTACGCCGGTCTGATCGCCGCAGGCGTTTACCCCAACCCCGTGCCGCACGCCGACGTGGTCACCTCGACCACCCACAAGAGCTTGCGCGGCCCGCGCGGCGGCATCATCTTGATGAAGGCCGAGCACGAAAAAGCCATCAACAGCGCCATCTTCCCTGGCCTGCAAGGCGGCCCGCTGATGCATGTGATCGCAGCCAAGGCCGTGGCCTTCAAGGAAGCCCTGGCACCTGAGTTCAAGGCCTACCAAGCCCAAGTGATCAAGAACGCGCAAATCATCGCCGACACCTTGACCCAACGCGGCCTTCGCATCGTCAGTGGTGGCACCCAGAGCCACGTCATGCTGGTGGACCTGCGCGCCAAAGGCATCACCGGCAAAATGGCCGAAGCCGCATTGGGCAGCGCGCACATGACCATCAACAAGAACGCCATCCCCAACGACCCTGAAAAACCGTTTGTTACCAGCGGCGTGCGCATCGGCACCCCGGCCATGACCACCCGCGGCTTCAAGGACGAAGAAGCCCGCGCCACCGCTCACTTGATTGCCGACGTGCTGGACAACCCGCTCGACGAAGCCAACTTGGCCGCTGTGCGTGCCAAGGTGCACGCGCTGACCAGCCGCTTCCCGGTCTACGGCTGATCGGCCCACGCGATGAAATGCCCGTTTTGCAGCCACCTTGAAACCCAAGTGGTGGAGACCCGTTTGGCCGAAGACGGGGATTTCATTCGGCGTCGCCGCCAATGTGGCGCGTGTGAAAAACGCTTCACCACTTACGAAAAACCGGAGGTCAACTTTCCGGCCATCGTCAAGAAAGACGGCAGGCGCATCGATTACCAACGCGAAAAACTGCGCGCCAGCCTCAACTTGGCTTTGCGCAAACGGCCCGTCAGCACCGAACAGGTCGACGGAGCCATCGAGCGGATCGAAGAAAAGCTTCTCAACTTGGGCATTCGCGAAGTGGCCTCAAACCGCATTGGTGAGCTGGTCATGCGCGAGTTGAAAAAACTCGACAAAGTGGCCTATGTGCGCTTTGCCAGCGTGTACCGCAACTTTGAAGACATCGACGCGTTCAAGACGCTGGTCGACGAAGTGCAGCGTTAACAAACCGCCCCACGCCAGCGCTGGTGCGCAGGTTCAAAAATTGCCCTGCACTTGGGCGTGAGCCATGCTTTCAAGCCCTGGTTCTAAGCCTTTGCACTGCCCTCAGCAATTCGCACCTTCCTCGCGATCGGCTTTTTCCAGTCGGGGCTTGCCCACCGCGTTGACCACCACCCGCCAAACATGGGCTTGCTCTGCCCCACACAGGGTCACGGTGCCCGCCTGAAAAGCACCCGATGTGCTTTGGCTGCGACCTTGCGGGCCGTAAGAGATGTAGCGGTCTACCGTGGCATTGCCTTGCAGCGTCAAAAAGCCAGGCAACGCCTCTTTCAACTGCAAGACGGTCTCAGCCGCCTCGCGACGACCGCTGTCGTTGCCGTCGACAAACACCACCCAGCCTTGCGACCAAGATCCGGCCAGCGCGCAGTCCTCTCCCGCACCAACTGCGGACGCACGCACACACAGGGTCACCCGCTGCTGGCGCCGCATGGCCTCAGAACGCGCCAGCAGCAAGCTGGCCTGCAATTGCTCCGCATGGCTTTGCATCTGGTGCTTTTGCCGCAAGCCTTGAAGGCCAGGGGCCGCCAATGACAGCAGCACCGCCAGCAGGGCCAGCACCACCAGCGCTTCGATCAACGTAAATCCCCGGTTGCGCATGACCTGCCCTCCTGTTTGATCCGTGAAAACCTGCAGCCGCTTGGTCTTGCCCAAACACCCGTTCGTTTCGGCTGTACAAGTCATTATTAAGTATTCACAATATCAATCTTCTAACAGGAGAGGGACATGAAGACGCCCGCAAGCCGCCCAACCACGGGTGCTGCCGCCCAGTCCTCGGGCTGGACCTTGAGTGAACTGCTGGTCAGCCTGGCCTTGGTGGCCGTTCTGGCGGCCGTGGCCTTGCCCGCGTTTCAGGGGCAGCAGCGCCAGGCCCGGCGCAGCGATGCACAAAGCGCCTTGCAGCAACTGCAACTGACCCAAGCCCGCTGGCGTGGCTCCCAAAGCAGCCATGCCAGCGATTTGGCCAACTTGGGTTGGGCCAGCGACTTGTCCCCTGGCGGTCATTACCGCGTCGCGATCGAAGACGCCAACAGCGAGGGTTACACCTTGATCGCCACACCCACCGGAGCGCAAGCGCGCGACAGCGCCTGCGCCCCCATGCGCCTGCAACTGCGGCACTTGGCCACCGTGGTGCTCAGCAGCGGAACCGATCTTGCGGGCGATCCAGGTCGCTGCTGGCGGCAATGAGTTGATCATGCCAACACGGTGCAGCGCGAACACCTTCGCAACCAGCGCGCAACAAGGCGAAACCCTGGTGGGCTTGTTGGTGGGTCTGAGCGTGGGATTGGTCGTGCTCGCCGCAGGCAGCCAGATGTTGGCGAAGTACCTGCAAGCGCATCGACTGGCCTTGCAAGACAGCCATGTGCACCACGACCTGCGATCGGCGCTGGACACCCTCACCCGGGAGTTGCGCCAAGCGCAATCGCTTGGACAAGCTTGGCGTGGGCGTGTCCAAGCCGATTGCGCAGACGCTTTTTGCACCGGCCAAGCCGACTTGCTGGTGCAAGGTCAGCGCATCAGCTTTGGTCAGGACCGCAACCTCAACGGGCTGTTGGACAACAACGAATGTTCAGGCTTTCGAGTGAAGAACCATGAGCTGCAGATCCGCACGGCCTGCGTACCCGAAGTCTGGACCGATTTGACGGACGCAGGCAGCCTGAAAATGACCAGCTTAGCTTGGCAGGTGCACTGCGAAAAACGCGGGCGCTGGGTGGCGCGTTGGGTCACGGTGCAGCTGAGTGCACAGTGGCCGCGCGACGCCACACGCACTTTGAGTCTGTCGCAAACTGTGTCGCTGCGCAACGACGTGCCCGCCTCGCCTTGGCCTGCCGTTTGTGGAGCCGCCCCGTGATACAGCAAAGCCAACTGCGCACCCCAAGCAGCCCGTCGATGCCCAAGGATCAAGGCGGTGCCATCAGCTTGCTGGTGGCGATCAGCTTGGGGCTGCTGGCCAGTCTGGCCAGTTTTTACAGCGCCCGCAGCGTGCTGATGGACCGGCTGGCCAGTCACAACCAAAGCCAGGCCGCGCAGGCGCGGCTGGCAGCCGAAGCGGCCTTGGCCTGGGCACGGGCCGAGTTACAGCGGCAATACGCGACCCACCCGACGCCCCCCGTCTGGGGCGCTGGCCCGACCCGCTCGCCCTGCCCTGCGGCCTACAACGGGCCGCGCTGGCAGTGCGCCACCCTGCAGCCGCCTGCACACCCGAGCTTGCCCGATGCCCAAGCGCAGGTGTTGGCCGTGCGCGACCTGATCAGCTCGCCCCATGTGGTCCAATTGCTGGCCAGCGCCAAACTGAACGAGGGCACAAGCCAAGCACGCGTCCAGGCTCAGATTTTCATACCTGCCGTGGCACCGGCCCCACCCCAGCCCATCACGGCGGCGGTGGTGCTCCAAGGCTGCGCTTCTGCAGCAAAGGGTGCGACACAAGTGGCGACCCCCCACATGGCGGCCAGCGTTTGCCCCAGCAGCAGCACCAGTAATAGCAGCACCGCCTGCACCGCCTCCGCCTGGGTCAGCGTGCTGGGCGACATCACCCCCGAACAAATCAGCGCTTGGTCTGAGGCACAGGCAAGCCATGGCCTGCACGCCTTGAGCCAACCCGCACGCAGCGTCTACTGGGTGGACAGCTCCACCACCTGGAGCCAAAGCCTGGGCACCCCAGAGGCCCCGGTGCTGCTGGTGTTTTCGGGTCAGGCCTGTGCCCAACGTTGCCCGTCCCTCGCCCCGGGTGTGCGTGTGGTGGGCACCGTGGTCCTGCAAACCCAATGTCAGGACGACAAGGCCCGGGCCTGGCACGCCGGTCACATCCAAGGACAACTGGTGGTCGAGTCGGGCTTGCCCGAGCTGCAAAGCGGCAGCCGCATCGAGGCCCGCGAACTCACCGCAAGCCCTCACCGACTGCCCTGGCCCCCCGGCATAGACGCACGACAGGTGCAGCGTGTGCCTGGCAGCTGGCGCGAGGGTGGCACGTGAAAACCCCACCCTGCCAACGCCCCCCTCCAAACGGGCCACCCCACAGCCATTCAAGAGCCACAGCGCAAGGCATGGCATTGATCGAGGCGCTGGTGGCCTCGGCGGTGCTGGGCATTGGGCTGGCCGCTGCCACGCGCCTGACCCTGCACACCCTGCTCACGGCCAGCGACACCCGCCAACACACCTTGGCCATCGCTCTGGCCCTGGATGCCATGGACTGCCACCAGTCGGGCCGCACAGGCTGCGCCTTGCAAGCCTCCACCACGGTGCAAGGCACGACCTACCACCTGCAAAGCCAGGTGCAAACGCGCCCCGGTTTGGCCTTGGAGGATCTGCAGGTGCGCGTGCAGTGGCCCACCGTGGGACCGGCAATGCGGCTGACGGGTGGCGGCTTTGGTGGGGACTCGCCCAGTCAGGCCCAGCCGCGCATGGGCGAACTCACCCTGCACAGCAGCCGCGATGCGGTGCCCGCTTGGCTTGGCGTATCCTTGCCATGATTTGCTGCACCCGTCTTTCGCCGTGACCCTTTCGAAACCGACTCCCCAAGCCATGAACTTGGCCCTGAACCTGGCCCGCCAGGCCCTGTGGTTGACTTCACCCAACCCGCGTGTCGGTTGTGTGATCACCGCCGCCGACGGCACGGTACTGGGCCAAGGCCACACCCAGCGTGCAGGTGGCCCTCATGCCGAAATCATGGCGCTGCGCGATGCCGCCGCACGCGGGCACAGCGTCCAAGGTGCCACCGCTTGGGTGACGCTGGAGCCTTGCGCCCACCAGGGCCGCACTGGACCTTGCTGCGACGCGCTGGCTGCGGCGGGTATCGGCCGGGTGGTGGCGGCCCTGACCGATCCCAACCCCCAAGTGGCGGGCCAGGGCATGGCGCGGCTGGCCGCAGCGGGTGTGCAGACTGACATCTTGGACGCGCAGGACGACATCGCCGTTCAGGCGCGTGAGCTGAACATCGGTTTTTTCAGCCGGATGGCACGCGGCCTGCCCTGGGTGCGCATGAAGGTGGCCGCCTCTTTGGACGGACAAACCGCCCTGCAAAACGGCCAAAGCCGGTGGATCACCGGCCCCGAAGCCCGCGCCGACGGCCACGCCTGGCGTGCCCGGGCCTGCGCCATCCTGACCGGCATCGGCACCGTGCTCGAAGACGACCCTTTGCTCAATGTGCGCGGCGTGGACACTCCGCGCCAGCCGCACTTGGTGGTGGTGGACAGCCGCCTGGACATGCCGCTGAGCGCCCAACTGCTGGACACGCAAGGCGCAGGCCATCAAGCTCGGCAAATCTGGGTTTACACGGCAGTTGACCCTTCCAACTCAGAGCTGGCAGAAAAACGCACCGCCCTGAGCGCACGCGGCGTCAACGTGATCGACATGCCCAGCCCCGGCGGCAAAGTCGATCTGGCGGCGATGTTGCGAGACCTGGCCCGGCGCGAGATCAACGAGTTGCATCTGGAAGCCGGGCACAAGCTCAACGGCTCGTTCATCCGCGAAGGGCTGGTGGACGAGTTTTTGGTCTACCTGGCCCCACAGCTGCTGGGGCCCGGCCAAGGGATGGCCAATTTGCCTGCGCTCACCACCCTGAGTGGCGCTGTGCAGCTGGCTTTTCATGCGGTGGATAGCGTGGGGCCGGATTTGCGCTTACTGCTGCGCAAAAGCGCGCAATGTCGGGGCTAAAGCCGCCGACCTACAAATACCCTAGATCCCGTAGGTGGGCAGCTTCAGCGCCGACATCACTGGCACCGCCCCAAATCCGTTTAAAAGCTCAGCGTCTTCACTCCGGAAGATGTCCCCAACAGGCACACCTGCGCTTTTTGCAGCGCAAACACACCGACCGTGACCACGCCAGGCCACTGACTGACTTGCGTTTCGAAAGCCACCGGGTCGGTGATCTTCAGACCTTTCACGTCGATGATGTGCTGCCCGTTGTCGGTGACCAAGGGCTGGCCGTCTTTGAGGCGCACAGCGGCATGGCCGCCCATGGCCGCAAACTGGCGCATCACGCGGGCAGTCGCCATGGGGATCACTTCAACGGGCAATGGGAACGCTCCCAAAGCGTCGACCAGCTTGCTCTCGTCGGCAATGCAGACAAACTGCTGGGACTGGGCCGCCACGATTTTTTCGCGGGTCAAGGCCGCACCACCGCCTTTGACCATGTGGCCCTGGTGGTCGATCTCGTCAGCGCCGTCGATGTAAACCGACAGGCGTTCGACGTCGTTGCTGTCAAACACCGGGATGCCCAGGGCCTTCAGGCGCACGGTGGAAGCCTCGGAGCTGGACACCGCGCCCTGGATCTGGTCTTTCATCGTGGCCAGGGCGTCGATGAATTTGTTCACCGTGGAGCCGGTGCCCACGCCAACGATCTCCCCGGGAACAACGTATTTCAGGGCGGCATGGCCCACAAGGGCTTTGAGTTCGTCTTGGGTCATGAAAGGGGCTCGGTTGAACAGGCAAAAAGGCGGGCCAGGGTTTGCGACAATCGGAGCCACCGATAACCACGCCCCCTGCACCAGCCCGGAATTATCCAATGTCCCTGATCCCCTACGCCTTCGCCCGCCCCTTTTTATTCAAAATGGACCCCGAGGCGGCCCACGACCTGACCATCGAAGGCTTGGCCCGTACCCAAAACACCCCGCTCGACTGCGCTTACCGCCAGCCCTTTGTGGCACAACCCATCACGCTGGCCGGTCTGCAGTTCCCCAACCGCGTCGGCATGGCTGCGGGCCTGGACAAAAATGCCCGATGCATCGATGGATTGGGCGCCATGGGCTTCGGTTTTGTCGAAGTCGGCACCGTGACGCCCAAAGCGCAGCCCGGCAACCCCAAACCCCGCATGTTCCGCCTGCCCGAGGCCAACGCACTGATCAACCGTCTGGGCTTCAACAACGACGGCTTGGATGCTTTCATTGCCAACGTCAAGCGCTCCAAGTTCCGCCAGCAAGGCCGCCTGCTGGGCCTGAACATCGGCAAGAACGCCGCCACGCCCATTGAAAACGCCACCGACGACTATCTGATCGCGCTGGCCGGCGTGTACCCGCACGCCGACTACGTGACGGTGAACATTTCCAGCCCCAACACCCAAAACCTGCGCGCTCTGCAAAGCGACGAAGCGCTGGATGGCCTGCTGGGCGGGCTCGCAGCGCGGCGCGAAGAACTGACCGCCGAACACGGCCGACGCGTGCCCATGTTCCTGAAAATCGCCCCCGATCTGGACGAGACCCAAGTGGACGTGATTGCCGCCACGCTGCAAAAGCACGGCATGGACGGCGTGATCGCCACCAACACCACGCTGGCGCGTGACGCCGTCAGCGGCCTGCCCCATGCCGAAGAAATGGGGGGCCTGTCAGGTTCGCCCGTGATGCGAGGCAGCAACCGCGTGATCCGTCAATTGCGCACCGCCTTGGGCAAAAACTTCCCCATCATTGGCGTGGGCGGCATTCTGAGCGGGCACGACGCGATTTCAAAAATCGAAGCCGGGGCCGACGTGGTGCAGATCTACACCGGCCTCATCTACAAAGGCCCGGCGCTGGTCACCGAAGTGGCGAGTGCGTTGCAGCAGATGAAGCATTGATCACAGAGGGTGTAGTGAGTGTCGTTTCAAACGACATTTCGCAGATGTCCTTCTGTCTTGCGTGTAGCCGTCGCAGTACATCCACTGCCTTGTGTTTGGCAATCAGCCAGCGTCCGCCCGTTTTTCCATCCACCCACACACGCAGATAACGCACACCATCCTTTGTGCGCCACTCCAAATCTCGCCAGCAGATGCCCATTGCTTCTGTGCCGTGCCGCATACCCGTGTAGAGCAGCATCTCAATGTAGTCACGCAACAAGGGGCGTATCTCGCGCTCTACTGACAGCCTGCCTTGCTGGCTCCAAGCAGGCATGAACGCCAGCAACTGCTCAATCTCTTGCTCTGTGAAAGCTGGACGGGTTTTGCTCTTTTCACCCTTGCTGGTCAGTCGAGGCGACAGCTACGACAACGCGCTATATGAGGCCGAGTTGATACACCGTCTGGCGCCCTGGAAATCCAGGGAGTCCGTGAAACTGGCTACGCTGCAATGGGTGCACTGGTTCAGCAAGATCCCACTGCTTGAACCCAATGGGCACATCCCACCTGCCGAAGCTGAGGCAAACTGCTGGAGGTAACTCGCCCAACAGGCCGAGACTGCCAGCTCAAATTAAATGACCAGCGCCCTTGAAACCGGGTGCGATTCATTTTCGCGATACAGTTGTTGAGTACATATTTGTCTGGAGGTCCTATGGTCCGTCGTTTTTTTCTATTCGTTTCGGTCTTGTTCGGCTTTTTTTTGCTTACAGCGTGCGGAGGCTCTACGAACAACCCTGCGACATTAACGCCGACTTTTGGAACTCCATCATCAACGCACGATGGCTTCACTGTCCAAATCACCAACTATGACACCACTTACACCTACTCAGGAACTGCAACATCGTCAGGTACAGTTACTGTCAGTGGCACTGGTTTAGTCACAGTCACTGGTCTAGCAACCAACACAAATTCCACAGCAACGATTACAACTACAAAAACTGGTGCAATCAATGGTTCTGCATCAGTTACCGCAACCTCATTACTTCCTAGGGTTGCTTATGTAGCCAACACTGACGACGACACTGTATCAGTCATTGCTACTGTCAATAACACAGTGACGGCAACAATTCCAGTTGGCAGATTACCCATCGGATTGGTCATTTCACCCGATGGCAGCAAGGTCTACGTTTCCAACCAGCTTGACAACACTGTTTCAGTTATTGCTACTGCAACTAACACAGTGACGGCAACAATTCCAGTTGGCAGCTCACCCGCTGGCTTGGTCATTTCACCCGATGGCAGTAAGCTCTATGTTTCCAACTTTGCCGACAACACTGTTTCAGTCATTGCCACTACGACCAACACAAGCTCAGCAACAATTTCAGTTGGCTCTTTACCTTCCAGATTGGCAATTTCGCCCGATGGCAGTAAGCTCTATGTTTCCAACCTTGCCGACAACACTGTTTCAGTCATTACCACTACGACCAACACAAGCTCAGCACCAATTTCAGTTGGCAATTCCCCAGATGCAATAGCAGTCACACCGGATGGCAGCAAGGTCTATGTTTCCAACTCTGGCGACCACACTGTTTCAGCCATTGATACTGCTACTAACACAGTGACAACAATTCAAGTTGGCATCTCACCCATCGGATTGGTCATTTCACCCGATGGCAGCAAGGTCTATGTTTCCAACTCTAGCGACAACACTGTTTCAGTCATTGCTACTGCAACTAACACAGTGACGGCAACAATTCCAGTTGGCTCTTTGCCTTCCATATTGGCAATTTCGCCCGATGGCAGCAAGGTCTATGTTTCCAACTCCGGCGATAAAACTGTTGCAGTCATTACCACTACGACAAACACAATCTCAGCAACAATTCCAGTTGGCTCCAACCCTTATGCAATTGCGATCAGCCCTTGAAAAATTTCACTTGTAGCAACTAAAGATCTGACTCGTATTAGATTGGAGGGTGTACGGCATTTTGTGTAAACGGGGCTGCGATCAGTCCTTGGGCATCCTGCCTTCGAACTGAATGGTAAACCGGGTCAATGCGGCTTTCCAATCTCTGAGCGGCATCGTCCACTTCTTGCTGATGTTGTTCAGCGCCAGGTAGAACAACTTCAGCAATGCCTCATCGCTGGGGAACGAGCCCCGGCTCTTGGTCACCTTGCGCAGGCTCATGTTCACCGACTCGATGGCCTTGGTCGTGTAAATGATCCGCCGAATCTCCGGCGGATATTCAAAGAACGGCACGATCCGCTCCCAATTGCTGCGCCATGATTTCACAATGGCCGGGTAGTCAGCGCCCCATTTTTCTTCGAATTCCTGCAGCCGCAGCACGGCCGCATCCGCGGTTGCGGCGCTGTAGATGGTCTTCAAGTTTGCGGCCACCACTTTGCGCATCTCCCAGCTCACATAGTTCAGGCTGTGGCGCACCATGTGCGCCAGACACAGCTGTCATGTCGTCAAAGCCCGTCCAGCGGGTCTGGTGCATGGGCACGATCTGAGGCTCAAAGCTGGCATGGCGGTCACGGGGGACGTCGATGGGCAGATCGCCAAAGTCTCCTTTGAGGGCCTTTTTGCTTTTGCCGTTGCAGGCGTTGCCAGCGGCGTTGGCCAAGCTGGCGTTCTTGGTGTGGCCCATGTGCTCTGTCATCTCGGCCTCCAAGGCACGCTCGACCGGGCGCTGGGTTCTTTTAGCCAGTGAGCAGCTGGTCGATCAATTCGTGGCTTGCGGTCATGGTTCATCTTTCTGGATGTTCGGCAGTTTCCTGCCATTTGACCTTTTACACAAATTTAGGACACCCTCATTTCAAGAGGTCTTCACCAAATTACCTTGCCCGGCGCCGCTGAGAAGACCAGCCCCTGAGCCGCCGAACCAAGGCACTGGCAGTGGCACTGGCAGCTTGGACAGTGAATTTACTGTTGCATTCACACTCCAAAAATGGTTATTTCAATGAAATGTCAGCCATTCACTGGGTTGTAACTATTTCTTCTGTAAGATAAACCTTAATGAATTAAAATTTCATTAAATTTGAAACTTTTAAAATTAATTGGTGGTTTCATTTATGAATTCCTCACAGGGTTTTCGCTCATGCCTTCCGTCCGAATTTGATTCAGGGCTTTTGCTCTTGTCGCCCCATCACTTGCGGTTTCTGCCGGACTTTTTTTCGTCATTGGGTGGCATCCAGTCCATCGCCATCATCGCGCTCCTGTGCGTGAGCCCATTGAGCAGGGCCGAGCCCGACAAGCTCACACAACCTGTGTACATCTTGAAAATGCGGCCGGCGCCAGCGAAACCAGGGGATTCCGCCCCCACAGAGCAAGGCGGCGAGAAGCTGGAAAGATCCCCCGCGATGAAGTTGATTCTGAACCGTCTTTTGAGTCTCCAACATCCCGAGCCAGCGGCCAAACCTGCCCCTGAAGTCCACATGCTGAAATTGGCGCCGAATCCCACCCCCCTGCCTCGGCCCAGCGACCCGCCGGACTTGGAACGCCCCCCAACAACAGCACCCAAGCTCTTTGCCTATGAAATTCTGGCCACCGATGAATCCCTGTTTTTAGCGCTGCGCCGCTGGACGACCACGCAGGGCGTGCAGTTGATCTGGGATGCGGGCAAAGATTTTCCAGCGCGCAACACGGCCTACCCCGCCAAAAACCTGCATGACGCCATTGAAATGGTCATGGCCGACACCGAGCGCTCCAGTTACCCGCTGCATGCGTGTTCCTACGCCAACCGAGTCATCCGCATTCTTCATGTCTCTCATGCATGCCAAAGGTTTTGAAATTGCCCCATTCAGCCCAGTTGTGTCTGAGCATCCTGTGCTCAGGGCTTCTCAGTGGGTGCGCCGTCACGCCGGCTGAAGTGACAAAAACCAAAGACAAGGTCAATCAAGAAGCTGAACAAGCTGTGCGAGCGGGCAAAACGCAAATGCAACGCGAAGCCAAGATGACCTACATCAAGGGCAACTACTTGGGCGATAAGCCCATCGATTTGCCTTACGCCGCCGGTTTACCGAGTTCATTTTTTGAAACCATTTCTTTGCAGTCCAGGGGCGTGGGTTTCGGCTCCGTCGCGCAAGCGGCGCGCAATATTTATCTGGCTACGGGCATCCCGGTACGCATCAACCCTGATGTCGAGTTGGTCCCCATGCCGGCTGCCGGGGGGCAAGGTGCGGGGGCAGCCGCTGCGCCAGCGCCAACCTCCAAAGACGCCAACGAGCCCCCGACCGCCAGCGTGGTGCCCATAAATAACCGCTTGCAAGTTCGGTTGGACTTTACGGGCACGCTGCACGCTTATGTCAAAGAGGTGGCCAATGCCGCTGGCGTGGAGTGGGAATACAAAGACGGCGCCATCTATTTTTATCGCCTGCTCACCAAAACCTTCAATCTGTCCAACATCAGTCCTGGCGATGTCGACTTGAACGACACCATGTCCAAGGGAGGGCAGGCCAGCACAGGTCAAACTGGCGCGGCCAACAGCGGCTCCACGGGCAGCTTCAGCAGCAATGCGTCGGTGGGTATCCGGGTCGCGTATTCGTTTTGGAAATCACTCAAGCCGATGTTGGAGTCGGCCAGCAGCTCTTTGGGCAAAGTCACCATGAACGAATCCACCGGCGTGGTCACGGTGACAGACACGCGCGACGCCCTGAACAAAATAGAGCGAATCATCCAAAACGAGACCTCGGTATTGGGTCAACAGGTCATCATTGACGTGCGCATTTTGCGCGTCAATTTGGACAAAACCTCCGAAGCTGGCTTTGACCTGAGCAGCGTGTACAAAGTGCTCAGCGCCGACGGCATCGACAACTCCGGTTTCAACGTCACCGCTCCAGCCACCCGCACCACCTCGCTGGCAGGCAATTTGACCTTTAGCATGAACAATCCGCTGTCCCGCTTCAATGGCAGCAAATTCGTCGTCCAAGGCCTCAATCAATTTGGCACCGTTGTAGGCGACAGCAGCACATCGGTCATCACAACCAACCGCGTGCCGGCCATGACGGGCTCCTTCAAAACGGTGGGCTTCTTGGCCCAAACCGTCTCAGTGCCCAGCACCGTGGCGGGGGGCACCAGCACACCGGGCCTTTTGCCCGGCTCCATCACCACGGGTTCGTTCTTGCGCATCTTGCCCACCATCCGCGAAAACAACACCATCTTGATCAATATGTCAGTGGACATTTCCGATCTCGTGGACATTGGCTCGGCCAGCACAGGATCTGGCAGCTCCTTACAACAAATTCAGTGGGCCAACACCACAGGCACCAAATCCATTGGCAACCTGTTGCTCAACCAAGAAGAGTCTATGGTGATCGTGGGCTCGAGTGGCGAGAACGCCACCGCGCGCACCAACAACGGCATTGGCGGCGCATCCACCTCGGTAGCGAACACCCAAAGCCTGTTTGTGGTGATCGTGACACCACGCATTCTCAAAAGCCTGTAAACGCATACGCGACATGGAACTCCTAACTTGGCCCCATAAAAAAGAGGTGCTTGTCAGCAATTTGCACTGGCAGGTGCTGGACCCTTTTGCCAACAAGTTGCTGATTCACGAGCAGGTCAATCAAATGATTACCGAAGGCTACCGCTATTTTTTGCAATACAAAAATGGGGCCGACGTCAACATGGGCATCACCAGCAGCATCGCGCACGAAGCCCTGAAAAAATACCGCGTCTACAGCGTGGCGGCCCAAATGGCGACGCACCCTCGGTTCAAGCGCACCACCACCTTGGCGCTGTTGCGCATCGAGCACACCGAGGAGCCCATGGCCTATGCCATCGGCTTGGTCGATGGCAACGTGGTCATGGACGAACAACTGGCCATCACCGACATAGCGACCCACTACGTCAAATTTGTGGGCCTGTGCGAAAGCAGTGGTCGGCACTTTGTCACCCACGGCGACATCGCACCCGAAGGCATGCGTCTGGATCACCCGTTCACCCTGACCGAATTGGTTGAAGGCGGTAAAGGCAAAAAAATCAAACTGGGAACACTGAAAAACGACAAAAAAACCTTGCTCGCTCTTTCTGCAGCCATCGCTCTGGTGGCAATTCTTCTGCTTTTTTGGGCCTGGGACTGGTACCAGCTCAACCAAAAAAAACTGGAAGACCAATTCAGTAGCGCCTTAAAAGCACCAGCCTACCTCTATGACACCTCGATCAAAACGTTTTTGGTGCAAGACTACCTGCTGGTGCCCATGGTCGTTGAGCCCATCAACGATCTGTTGCGCCAACTCCCGGTCCAAGTCGAGGGCTGGACCTTGAGCGGCATCAACTGCACCCTGGCCCAATGTCAGCTGACCTGGCAGTCCATCGGCGGCACCTTTGAAGACTTTCGCCGTGCAGCGCCCACAGAATGGGGCAAGTTGTCTATCGGCGGCACAGATAAAACGCCCCTGGGCGATCTGAAAACCTTGCAACACGGCTTAAAGCTGTCCTTGAAGCCGGAAAAATTACCCCCGCCGTCCTCATGGCCCAGCCGCGATGATTTTGTGTTTCAGATGGGCGTGCATATGCAAAAACTCAAAGCCCTGAAATGGACCCTGCAACTGAGCACTGCGACGCAACAAGCCATCCCTCCCGGGCTCACCGCGCTACAAGTGAGCGACCACCCCAACGCCATTTATGCCTTGCCTTGGAGTGTGGCGGCGGTTGACTGGTCCTTGACCCGCGACATCTTTGCCACTTTGGGCAGCCACTTCACGCTGGACAAATTCAGTTTTCAAATCGATGAACGTTTGGATACGGTGACTTTCAGCGCTTCAGGTATGGCTTATGTGCGCAAATAAATGGGCCCTGTTCACAGCCTGGGTGTGCCTGCAAGCCTG
>NZ_CAMDLM010000030.1 GCF_945901735.1 Limnohabitans sp. Rim8 | reverse complement strand
GTGCTGCAGGCAAGTGCTTGGCGCAATGGTCGCGCAGTGAGCCGATGGCATGACCGGGCTTAAGCACCACCACGCCCACCAAGACGGGCACCTCGGCCACACCCATGGTCGCCACCGTGATCGCCACATCCGCCACGCCCGGCTGCAGCGCAATGGTCTGCTCGACGCGCTCAGGGTCCACCTTGAGTCCGCCCAGATTCAACACGTGGTCTGCACGACCGTGTAGCTCCAGGTGCCCACCGGTGGTGAAGCTGGCCATATCACCGGGGTAAAACCAATCAGGCGCTTGCTGAGGCAGCTGCCCATCTTCATCCATGTAACCGCTGAACATGGCGGCCGAGCGCAAACGCAAAAAACCCACCTCCAGCGGTGACAGTGGATGCGCCAGTCCATCCACCACTTGGGCCTCCACCCCTTCAAAAATGGCCAAACGGTTGGCGTCATGGTCACCGCCGCCCTCGGCGTTTTGCCGCCAAACGGCCATGGGCCCCATCTCGGTGGAGCCATACAGCACCACCACTTTGGCGCCCCACTGCTCGCGCAAAACCTCAAGCACACGGCTGGAAACCCGGCCGCCGCCCACGATGACACGAGACAAACGCAAAGACGGGCCTTGGCCCGGAAAATCCAGCAGGAAATTGGCCATCTTGCTGGCCGCATCGGCTGACAACACCAGCACCGTTGTTTGTGCAGCCTGGAGCAATTGCAAGAGCTGCGCCGGCAAAATGGATGGCGGCTGAAACACCACCTCGGCCCCGGCCCACAGTGCCCTGCAGGCATTGGCCAAGGCCCAATACATGCTGTGCTCCAAAAACAGCACCACACGATCTTCAGCCTGAAACTGCTCGCCCATCTGCAGTGACGCGATGAACGCCGACTGCGATGTCACCACGCATTTGGGTTCACCCGTGGTGCCCGAAGACATGGACAACAACCATGGCTGAGACGAGTCGAAAGCCTGGTAGCCAGTGGCGGCCAAACCCTCGGCGCTGTGGGGCGCAAACACCTCGCGTGCTGACACGGCTTGGCAACTTGGGGGTAACTGCAGCGTAGCCGCATCTCGCCGATCATGGACCAACCATGACAAGCCAAGACGCGCAAACGGCCCACTGCCAAACTGCTGCAACCAAGAAGCCTGCACCGCGACACCCATTGCGCCCGCTTGTGACAGGCCCAAAAGGCTGGTCACATGTATCGCGGGATTGTCCATGAGCAAACCCACACGATCACCCGGGCGCAGCCCTCGCGCCTGCATCGCCTGTGCAAACTGCAGGGCTCTCTCTAAAAGTTCGCCACGGCTCAGGCGTACGCCTTG
Source organism: Limnohabitans sp. Rim8 (assembly GCF_945901735.1). Taxonomy (GTDB): domain Bacteria; phylum Pseudomonadota; class Gammaproteobacteria; order Burkholderiales; family Burkholderiaceae_C; genus Limnohabitans_A. The sequence continues at coordinate 49,572 of NZ_CAMDLM010000030.1, read as the reverse complement.
AAATGCAAAGGCGACACGAGTCGCCTCTAAACGAGGCTCACGCAAATACGCCAACACTTTCATGCCGGGCTCCACACTTGCGCAGCCCGGCATGGCTTTGACGGCCAAACGATCACACCAAGACAGTCACGTTGTCGTTCAGGACCCTGGGTAAGCCGAGATGCGCGATGGGTGCATCAACACCCACACCGGCTGAACTCAGTGTGACCTCATGATCACCGGCCAATCCTTCGACCTGCCAACCTGTCCAAGCATCCGGATTGGTTCGCTTGTCAATGATCAACAAATCATCGTTTCTGAAGGCCATCTCGTCCAGATTCAGAGTGCCGTAATCAACATTTGAGGATTCAGGCACTGTCATGTTCTTATCGAGGTCGCCGTCAACGGACAGGACCGGATCCACAAAGCGCACTGTGTAGTTGCCCGCAGCAAAATCGACGTCACTCAATGTGTAAGAGTAAGAGAACTCCTGTGCATCGGGGTCAAAGCTAACGGAGTTCGACAGTTCTATTGTGTCTTCACCGTCATCAAACACACCGTTCTCGTTTGTGTCAAACCAGGCGCCAAATGCATTTGCTTCGGCATCCAGACGGCCAATCGAGATGTAGTCAGGCCGTGCCTCCCAACCCAATTTTTGGTTTTTGCCATCGGCATCTTTGGACAATGACCAGCCTTTTTCGTGATAGACACCACTGACCACGGCCGCTTCCAGCCAATAGGGGTGGCTCAGATAAATTTCCGATCCGCCATAGGCTTCGCGGTACCCTTGATCAGGCAGGTAACTGGCGTGGTTGCTCTGTGCCAACAAGTCGTTCAATGTGTTGTTACCACTTCGTTTCTGGGTGTCGTTGTCAAACAATATCAGCGTGTGTGTTGCACCGGTCAGTGTGTTGTTGGTGGGACCATCCCCACCAATCAACTCAGTTTGGGAGTTGGTAAATTCTTCGGTACTGGTGACGGTAAAGACACCGTTGGCCCAGGTCCCGTAGTAAACCTCAAACTGACCATTGTCGATTTGGTCATCCCCACCGGCCGTAGAGCCAAAGCTGCTGGGCACAGCGATCTTCTGGTTGCCATCAAAACCATTCAAGACTGTGGCACCCTGGATGCGATCTCCCTGGCCAATTTGCCAAGATTTCAACTCCCAGCGATAGTCTGGTGATTCGTCTGTGAACTGATCGTCTTCCCAAACAATTCGGCTGAAATCATAGGCAAAAACATTGTCATTGTCGGTTATGTAACTGTTGATGTGATCCCAGCGATTGTTGACATATTCATCCGCATCGATCCAACCGCTCTTGTCCGCAGAGGAGTAGTCAATGGTCAGACGCGACGTGTTCACTGCCCAGGCCGGGTCAATGACCTGAACGCCAGGGGCTCCAGCAACGAAATCGGTGACCGCTACACCGACTTGCACATACAGCGTTGCGGCCGCTGTGTTGTGGTTCAAGACATGGTATTGAGCGCCATCCAAAGTCACTGTATTCGCAGCTTTGGTCCAGACGCCAACGGCGTTGGTGTCCATAAGCTGCACGGTATCGCCTGCGCTGCCTTTGACCATCAGCTGTTTGCGGCCGGTGGCTTCAAAAGTGTTTGCATTAGCCATATCAATCAAATCACGCAGAACGAGCTTGAGGGTATTTTCGCCCTGTGTGTTCAGATCAATGACGTCCACACCGTCAATGCGACTGCCGCCGAAATTTTGCGAAGCCGCCTGATTTGATATCGCAGTCAAATCCAAAGTGGCCGATCCCGCGAGCTGGATCGTGTCTTTACCTGTGCCACCTTCAATACGCGACAGTTTGCCCAGATTGCCGCCAAGACCAAGCGGATTGGCCAGCGCCTCAATCATTCCTGCGCCCAGGATGAACACATCATTACCAGCACCGCCATAGGCCACACTTGCTGCATCCAATTTAAATACGTCATCACCGGCACCACCAGCCATTGAACGCGACTCACCAGCATCGGCAAAAGTGTTGTTTTGTGCATCCCCAAGTTCATCAAACACAGAACCCTGAGATGTGGCTTTGCCGTACACCACATACGTACCGCTTAAAACGCCACTTGGTGCTTCAATGACAAAGTCTTTAATGCCATCGCCGTTGAAGTCTCCTCCCCCTTTGACTTGATTGCCATAGCTATTGGTGTTGGTACCACCGCTGAGAACATAACCGTCGGAGGCGGCCATGGAAGACGATACTGCTAGCTGTCCCCCATCCGCACGTCCATAAACCACATAGGCTTTGTTGCTGTTGAAGTCACCCAACAGCACATCCGCAAGACCATCGCCGTTGACATCGCCAGCACCCGATACAGACCAAGCAAAGGCAGAGCTTTCGCCAGTAATTTTGAGTCCTTGAGCAGAAGTCCAGTTCTGCAAATCGATGGCGGTTCGGTCGGCGCGACCAAAAACCACAAAAGCATCACTTGTTCCATTAGCCCCACCACCGATGATGAAATCGGCATAACCATCGCCGTTGAAATCACCCAGCGCACTCACGTGGTTTTGACTAGGGATCATTTGTGTGTCGTAACTCTCGCTTCTGTTAGTCGTGAATGCTGAAATGGAAATAGATTGAGCCGGTAGCGAAGCAGCTGAAATATTGGTGGGGTTGGCCTGGCCGAAAACCACTCTTGAAGCGGTTGCTTTGTCAGCCACTACAAAGTCAGGTATACCGTCACCATTGAAGTCGCCTACACCGTCACCAGCCAACATGCCATTTCCCAAGGCAATTGTGTAGCCGGCATTGCCCAAAGAACCTGTGTTCAGATCTGTGATGTCCGTACGTCCAAAAACAATGACAGATGGGCGATTTTGATAGTCCCAGTTGATTATCAAGAAATCATCAACCCCATCGCCGTTGATGTCTCCAACAGATTTGCTTTGCCAGTTATCTTGAAACGTGTTGGGGCCGTCTATGACAATGGCCGGCGAGCTGGAGTTAACGTCCAGCACCAATTGGCCATTTTGGGGGGCGCGAATGTCCAGCGCAATGAAATCATCCCTGCCATCGTTGTTCACGTCACCCAAAAAGGCCGGCGCGTAGTCCAAAACCGAAACGACTGACGACACAATTTTGCCGTTTTGACCCAATGTAGTGGCGCTTATAGGATTGACCGCGGTCAGTAATCCTGATGGCCGCCCCCAGACCACATAAGTCTTGGACCAGTCAGATATGACAATGTCAGAGTAACCATCAGAATTCAGGTCCCCTGCAATATCAAAAAATGCGCCACTGTTCGGCTGAAAAATGCTTGGAGACGCCCCAGGAGTTGTGATTCGTATCGGTTCTGGTGTCGCCGCAAAAGTGACCGGCACTGCGCTCGTGATAGAGAGGGCATCGCTGGGAGCACTGATATTTCCAGCATCATCCGCTAGGGCGTAAGAGTATTTGTGCAAACCAGTACTGACCGCATTGCTGGGCGTCAGCACGCCGGTGCTGGCGTTGTAGTTAGAGGCCACTTGCTGGCCGTCTACAAACAAAACAGGCGCAATGGCCAAACCCCTTTGCACCAGAATGCCGGGCGTGAAATCGTCGGTGCTGCTGGCCGCGCTGTTGTTCGAGGTTTCAGCGCCTGCATCGTCAACATAGGCTGCAGGAGCAGCGGGCTTATCGGGCGCTGTGGTATCGAGCGTGTAACTCACATCCCAAGAGGTGCCGCGGTTGCCCATGGCATCGATCACCAGCCAGCGGATGCTGCCTTCACCTGGTTTCAGGGTGACCCCAGTCCAACTGAAGCTGGTGCCATTGACCATGGCGGTGATGTCGATGAGGGTGGTTCCGCCATCGAGCGAGGCCATCAGCTTTTCGCCTTCCCCCAAAGCCGCGCTGAGAGTGCCTCTGACGGTTTGCGCCGCCACTGTGGTCAGGCGGTCGGTGTTGCTGACCCCGGTGTCTTGGCTCAGGCTAGCGGCCGTAACGGTCACCGTGGGTGCCTGTGTGTCCACCGTGATGGTGCGTGCTGCACCGGAAGCACTGCGGTTTCCAGCGACGTCTTCCACAAACACGCGGTAGGTGTATTGGCCATCGGCCAGGGTACCGTCGTTCACCGTCCAAGTGGTGCCGTCCACGATCAGACCCGCCTTGCCGGTGATGGTGACGGTTTGGCCTTGACCGTTGGTGCGGTCAATCGCGATGCGTTCGTCTTGAGCCAGTGCACGGGTCAGGGAGCCCGTCAGGGTGGGGGTGTTGTCGTCAGTTAGACCATTAGCTGAACTGCTGTTGCTCACCAATTGCAAGCTTGAAATACCATATCCATTAGCCCCTGCATGTGTGGCGATGGCTATGGGATTCCCGCCAATGTTCCAGTTGTGGGTTGTAGGCAAATTAACGTAATCGTTCGAATATTTAGCATCGACGATTTTGAGCTCAATACCATTTGACGAATCAGTCAATTGAAGCTGAACGGCTTTGGTGTACTTACCGTCATATTCTGCTTGTATCCAAAAAGAAACTTGTGAGCGGTTTGCGTTGTAAACCGTCGACCCACTGTTGTACACGCCTGGCCGAGTACCATCCGCTGAAATAAAAACCCCACCAAAAGTGGCAGACAACTGAGACAAGTCGAGGTCGGTGACATTTACCTCTGTCACTTTGTTGGTGCCGGTCTTGGAGGCATAGCCGCTTTCGAGCAGTTTCAGGCTCGTTGACAACAGGTTGCCTTGTGCAAGCCCCACATCGTCAGTGATCGCATCAATGCTGCCCAGAATGCCAGTGGGTGCAACCAGATCCACCGCCAGGTTGGTGAAGTTGTAATCGGCGTTGACGTTTGCAGCGTCTCCCGCTGTGCCGCGCAAACGCACGGTGTAGCCGTAGCTGCCATTGGCCCAAGCTTGTGCGGGCACCGTGAAGACGAACTCTCCGGTCTGGTTGTTGTAGCTTTGCAGCGTGGCCGTGATGGCGGCTGCGCCTTGCGGCACGGCCACGGTCACGGTCAGGTTGCCCGCCACAATGTCTTCGATCATGGCAGTGCTGCTGACCACCTTGCCGGTGATGCGCACCACGGCGGCGCTTTCGCTGGCATTGACGATGTCGTCTTGAGCCACAAAGTCAGGCGCGATCGAGGCCAAAGCGCCCGTGAAGTCCCAGCCCGAGGTGCCAGTCTCGCTCTTACCCACATAGCCTTGGTTAGCGCTGTCGACAAAGGTGCCAGCATCCAGCGTGACGTAATAGCGCGTGCCGGTGGTCAGGGTCGGCAGGGTCACATAGACGTCGGTGCCATTTTCGATACGCACGGCGTTGCTGGCCACATCGATCTCGGCCACCAGGGCGTCACCTGACACGTTGAACAACTTGATCTTGCCAGTGCCGGCTTGCACGGCCTTAGAGAACACCAGGTTGAGTGTGGCCTTTCCAGTGCTGTCGTTGGCCAAAAAGCCACCATCTGCAGGAATGAATTCCTTGACATACGGCGCATTGAACACGTCCTTGCTCACGGTTTGGCTGGCAACACTCACGTTGCCAGCCAGGTCAGTGGCCGTCAGATCGAATGTGCTGGTGGCTTTGTTGAGCCAACCCGTGCCTGCGGTGGTGAGTTCGGCCTGCGTGGGCACCAGGCTCCAGGTGCCGTTGGCGGCGTTGAGCACGATGCGGTTGGAGGCAATGCTGACGCCATTGATCTTCAGGCTCAGGGCGGTGCCAGGTTCGTAGTTGCCACCAATGCTGGCCGGGGTGAAGGTGGTCAGGTTGGTGTTGACGGGCGCAAGGGTGTCAATGGTCACTTGGGTCACAGGCCCTGGAGCGCTGACGTTGCCGGCCAAATCGACATAGCGGTAGGCCACTTGGTACACGCCGTCTGAGATCGGTGCATTGGGAGTCAGGGTGTTGTCTTCAAGACTGAAGGCGGCACTCACCAGCTGACCGTTGATCAACAATTCAGCAGACACAGCATCCGCAGGCTTGTTCTGCAGCATGAAGGCAGGTCGCGTGATGTTCGTGATGTCGTCGATGCTCTTGATGCCGCTGTCCTGCTCTGGCGAGAGCAGGTCAAACACAGCGGCGCCAAAGGCAAAGTTCACATAGGTTTCATTCGACAAGTAGTCAAATCGCATGTCATCCACGGTGCCATTCAGGCGCACCACCATGAAGCCTTCACGGCCTGTCAATCGGGTCGCAGCAGCCGTTGTGCCTTGGTTAACCGTGACGTCAGTTGACCAGAGAATTTCCACTGGCACAGGGAAAGAAATGGTGACAGGGTTGTTTGGGTTACCAATTGAAGAGAACGCCAACACGGGGTTGCTCATCGGCGAATCAAACGTCAATTGGTTGATGGAGGCCACATCGTTGCGAATCGACGTGGTGTTGGGCACTCCGAAAGACACCGGGAACAGCCCCTGGTTGTACATGTTTGAAGTAGAGGTGAGGTTAAGCGCAGCTTGGTCTAGCTTTTTCAGGGTGTAGGTGAAGGGCACATCACCAATGGTGCCGTTGACGACGTTGGTGCTGGTGTTGATGCCATTGGGGTAAGTGGCCCAGGCAAAGTTCTGGGGCGCAGCGGGCGCCACCATGTCCAAGGTGTAATTTTGGCGACTGACCCCCCCCTCGTTGCCTGCAGCGTCAATCACTTTGAACTGCAAGCTGCTGGCGCCGTTGGTCAAGTTCACATTGGCCCAGGTAAATTCATCGCCACTGACGGTGGAGGTGATGTCTTGCCAGTTGGCCCCGCCATTGGACGAAGCCCACAAACGGTCCCCTGCCTGCAATGCTTGCGGTTCGTCACCATCCATCAGACGTCCAGTAACGGTTTGCGTGGCCTCTTTGGTGATGAAATCAGAATCACTGATGCCGGTGTCGGCACTGATGTCGATGTTCCGGACCATGGTCTCGGGGGGGGTCAGGTCCAGGCTGTAATCCTGACTGCTGATGGGGCTGATGTTGCCCGCCACATCCACCACCCGGAACTGCACGCTGCTGTTGCCTTCGAGCAGGGTCACTCCCGTCCAACTGAGTTGGCCGCCAGAGTTGATCATGCTGGTCACATCTGTCCAAGAGGTGCCGCCATTGACCGAACCAAACACCTTGTCCCCTGTTGTCAGGGCATTGTTGAGTTGCCCGGTAATGGTTTGGGCCGGTGTGCGCGTGATGAAGTCGCTGTTGCTGCTGCCGCTGTCGGCACTGATGTCGATGTTGGTCACGCGCAGTGAGGGGGCAATGGTGTCAATCTGCACCGCCAAAGCGGTCCCAGCTGCACCGATGTTGCCCGCTGTGTCCACCCAGCGGAAACTGAAGTTGCGCTCGCCATGCTCGAGCGCCTGCACAGGGCGCAAAGTGCCGTCGTTGGCGTCATAGGCGGCTTCCACCATCACGCCATCAACCAGCAGCTGCGCGCCCGCCATGCCCACTGGCAAAGCGCCCACCACCAAACGGGGTTGGGTGTTGTTGGTGATGTTGTCGCTGTTGCTGCTGCCGCTGTCGCTGGCAGCCAGCAGATCGAGCGGGCTGGTGGGCGCGGCCGGCGGCATTTGGTCCAGAGTGAAACTCCAGGTGCTGATGGGGCCTTGGTTGCCCGCAGCGTCTTGCACGCGGAACAACACCTGACCTGGGCCCTGAGGCAATGTCACGCCTGGCCAAGCCAGCGATGTGCCGTTCACCACAACAGAAATGTCTGCCCATGTGGCACCGCCATCCAAGCTGGCGCGCAGGGTTTCGCCAGCAGCCAATGGCGCGCTCAGCGTGCCGGTCACGGTTTGGCTGGCCACATTGGTGATGCGGTCAGTGGCGCTTTGGCCACTGTCTTGGCTCAAGCTCAGGGCCGACACCAAGGTGGTGGGTGGGCTGGTGTCCACGATGATGGTGCGGCCTGTTGTGGCCGCACTGCGGTTACCGGCAGCGTCTTCTACAAAGGCGACGTACTCGTAGGCACGACCGTCTTGCAAACCGCTGTCGCTCATGCTCCAAGTGGTGCCGGTGGGCTTGAGGCCTTCGATGCCCGTGGTTTCAACCTCAGGACCCGGCTGATTAGGATTGGTCACGTCACGGCGGTACACCACCACGCGGGCATCACCCGAAAGAGCCGCACTGAGGGTACCGCTGACAAATGGGGTGATGTCGTCGCTGACGCCCGTGTTGGCCCCAGCAGCCCACAAATCGCCCTGAACAACACCGGCGTCATCGCTTGCGCTTTGCAAACTGGCACTCATGGTGGGCGCGGTCAGATCGATGGTCAGGTTGGTGAAGACGTACTGAGCCTGAACCCCTTGGGCTGCGCCTTGCGCACCGTTCAAGGTCACGGTGTATCTGTAACGGCCTTCTTGCCACACATTGGCCGCGATGTTGAAAGTGAACTCACCAGTGCTGGTGTTGTAGCCCGTGATGGTGGCCGACACAGGGTTGTTGTTGGCATCGCGCACATCGAGCGTCAAGTCATTGGTGGTAATGGCAGCAAGCACGCCACCGTTGCTGACGACCCGGCCTGTAACCGGCACCACCGCAGCACTCTCCACCCGGTTGATCATGTCATCGGCGGTAACAAAATCGGGCGCAATCGATGCCGTGACTGCAGAGAAGTTCCAACCGTTCAGCCCTGTCAAGGTCTGCCCAAGGTAGGCTTCTTGGTTGCTGTCAACGAAGCTGCCTGCATCCAGGGTGACGTAATACTGGGTGGCCATGTTCAAGCCGGGCAAACGGACAAATACGTCGTTTTGACCTTCGCCATCAATGCTCACGTCTGCACTGCTCACCAACACGGTGTGAATCAGGTTGTTGTTCAGGTCAAAGACCTTCAGTGATCCTGTGCCTTTGGTGATGGGTTTGGAGAACACCAAGTTAAGGGTGGCGTGGCCTGTCGCGTCATTGGCCAAAAAACCGTTGTCCGCTGGGATGAATTCCTTGACATACGGACCACGCAAGTCATCAGCTGTGACCGTGCGGTTGGCTTGTGCAATGTTGCCAGCCACATCGGTGACGGTGATCCGCAGTTCGCTGACAGCGCCTTCCGTGCGCAAGGTATTGAGCTCATCTGGACTGGGTTCATAACGCCAAGTGCCGTTGCTGTTGAGCACGACTTGCCCTGTGGCTGGCTGCCCGGCAATGCTCAGTTGTACGGCGCTGCCCGCCTCATAAGTGCCACTGAAGCTGCCCACTGTCACGCCCGTGATGGCAGAACCAACAGGCGCACGGGTGTCAATGGTGACCGGCAATGCGGTGCTGAGGTCACTGCGGTTGCCGGCTGCGTCTACAAAACGGTAGCTGACTTGCAACACGCCGTCCGACAGGGCTGCGTTGGGTTGCAGGGTCTGGGTGTTGGGGTTGAATGTGGAGGCAACCAGCCTGCCGTTGACCCACATTTCTACAGCCACGGCATCTGCCGGAATGCCCTCTACGTCAAACACAGGGCGTGTGTTGTTGGTGACGTTGTCAGTGTTCAGTTGCGAATCGGATGCGGCTTGCAGATCGGCCGCTTGGCTGGGCGCCAATGGGGCCTGTGTGTCGATGAAGCAGGTTTTTTCTACCAAGGGGCCCTTGTTGCCGGCTTGGTCAATAACCTGGAACTGCACTCGGGTGATGATGTCCGAAATGAGGGGTACTTGGTTCCAGTTGACGCTGGTGCCGCTGACTGAAGAGGTGATGTCAGTCCAGGTAATGCCGCCATTGAGGCTGGCACGCAGGGTCTCGCCCACTTCAAGCGTTTGGCTGAGTTGTCCGCGAATGCTCTGGTCTGCGATGTTGGTGATCCAGTCGGTCGCACTGGCACCCGTGTCTTGGCTGAGCAATGGCGAGAGCAGGGTTGCTTGGGGTGCTGATGTGTCGACAATCAGTTGGAGAGGTAGGCTTGCGTCACCGCGGTTACCCGCTGCATCCACATAGCGGTATGTCACGCTGTGACTACCATCCGTCAGGATGTTCTGAAGGCGAACAGTGCCCGCAAACAGATCGTAGGTGGCGGGGACCACATCGCCATTCACCAGAACTTCGACGGTCATGCCAGCTTCTGGCAAAGCGCCAATGGTAAAACCAGGACGCGCCTGACCCGTCACATCGTCGTCATTGTTGCTGCCGGTGTCATGCATGGCCAGCAAGTCGGGGGCCGACTGGGGCGCCGCTGGTGCGGTCGCATCGTATTGGGCCGTCACGCTATCGGGATGATCAGGGTCGATATGGGCACGGATGGTAAAGCTCTGGCCGTCTTGGATGCCCATGGCGCTGAATGTGCTGGGCAGTTGCACTTGCCAAGCACCATTTGGACCTACTTCTGCCTTAAGCGAGGCCAGCACCACGCCGTCTTTGAGTACGCTGATGCGGACGACACTGCCCTCATCTGCGTCGGTGGATGTGCCCTGGATACGCAGGGGCTGGGTTTCCTGAGCGTTGACCCAGGGACTGCGTTCAATCTGCACCGATGGTGGTGTGAGGACTGCGCCAGGCAAATTGTCGTCATTGAAGTCCTCCAACGCCTCATTGAGTGCACCCGGCACATCAGCAGGCCTCGCATGCAAAAGACGTTCGATGCCTTCTTCCAGGTTACCTGGCACCAGGCGCGAGAGTGCGGCGAGCTTTTCTCCGTATGTTTTGGCTTGCTTGTCTTTCTCTGTCGAAAAACCCACATCGTTCACAGCCACTGGCAACACGCCGACAATGTCTGGCACGCCAACCCATGCACTGACAGCCTTGTTGGCATCTGCGATTTTTGTCAGCTTGCCCTGGTCACTGAGGAGCGCCGAAACGGCCTCAGGTGTAAGAGCCACATCACCCACAGCGGCTTTTCGGAAGGCCATTTCTGTGAATGGCGTGATGGCCATGTAGTTTTGGCCAGGATTGATGGTGGTCACGGCTCGCAAAGCCGTCGATTCCAATGCAATCAGTCCTGCCACTTCGTCGTAGTACTGGACTGGTTTCAAATCATCCGGGAGGCGGTCATACAACACCCCCATCACGGCGCCTTTGTAATCGCCAAAATCGACAATGACCCCTGAAACGACTGTTTTTTCGACGCCAGCATCCATCACTTTGGAATATTGGACTTGAATTTTCCCTTTGTAGGCCGAGCCTACGCTGGGCAATAATTCGCCTTGATCGTTCCCTGTCAATTCAAGCAGCAAGCCCCGGTTGCCAAAAAATGCCAGGGTCATGTTTTTGGCTTCAAAGGGGCCAGCGGCCATCGCGGTTTCGAGGCTGGCTGTGGGGGCCGCCTTGTCCTTGCCGTTCAGCGCCATCAAAATACCTGCGCCCGCAAGACCGATTTTTATCAACGAGCCCGTGCCGTGGTTCCACCAAAGCCCTTTGTCGTCATCGCACTCTTCACTGTTCTTTTTTTCAGGCAGCTTGCAATCTACCGCCGTGGCCGAAGTGTTTGCCGCCGATGAGTTGGCCGCAGACGTGTTGGCTTGCGCCAAGGTCCAGACTTGAGACGGTTCAGCCGCTGGAGCATCGCTCAAAGAAACGATTTCGTCTTGCACGATCTTATCGGCCGTCTCAAAGTCATCCTGAGGCATCTGTACGCGCTTGCTTGCGCGATTCACCACCCGATCGCCCCCGCCTGCGACCTCACCATTCGGAATCAATGCTGATAGAGCGTCACGATCGGTTTGAGATTTGTTAGGGCTGCGTGTATTGACAGGGCCTGCAGACTTCTTTTGACTCATGCTTTTTCTCCGAAACAATTAGGGTGCTCGTCGCGCAGGCGCAACGATTAAATGACAAAAATATTTTTGACATTAAATCACATGAAAAAGCTCGAAACTTAACAAAACTGAACATGGCTTTGCGCTGTCAGAGCAAGCCTTGCCGTCTGTGGATGGACCCACACGTCAACATGGCTGTATTTGAGATACCAGGCGGCACTCGGCAACATGCGGCATGCGACTTGCGGCTTGCTGCGCATGCGACCGGCACCTGATCTCAGTCCAGATTCAGTGCACCCAAACCAACACGGCCGTTCCCAACACAAAGACCAACAGCTGCAGAGCGATCAGCCTCTTGTCCATTTGCAATAAGCTCTCCATGCTTTGTTCGGTGGCTTGGTTGCATTTTTGGAATACAAGGATCGTCCGCACCAGTGTCAAAACAATCAATATATATGCCAGCAGATAAATTTTATCGATCAGTACGAGATAAGTTAATTCAGGCAGCGCGTCGGAATATCCTATTTGCAAGAAAATGGCCGTCAATAGGGCCCCCCCTGCGAGACCGGTGCGGGCGTCTATACTCCGTGGCGATAAAATCAAAGCAGAAAGTGCCACACACAAAACAATGAATATTGGTAATAACAACCGCCAGAAAAAGTAACTGGTTGGCCGCTCCACGTGAATATTGAAGTGTGCTGTTGAATACAGCGATGAGGCTTTGTCTTCACCAAAATTTGTCCGATAATCATGGTGAAAAACCTGGCCTGACCAACCCGTCAAGGACCAACCAGGTATAACAAAGTTACTGCCTAAACCACTGTTTTCTTGATCAATTACAAATGAGAGCTCTTCCGCACTGTATAAGGCATCCTCCACCTGAATGGTCAATTTTTGTTGATCTAAAGGATAGTCGGTCAGATTAAAAGGTTGATAAAATCTGCCCTCGACCTTTAGAATTTGGTACTTCGATCCGTCCGCCATTATTTTGGGGTTCGGGTTAATTCTTTCATATTGTTTGTTCCATTTTTCAACCATATTTTTAAATTCAAGAGAGGCAACAGGATCAATGTCTCCCTTCCAACGCAGCCACAAATACAGGTCAGCATAAAAGGTATTGCTGCCCATATCCAACTGATAAATAGCTATTGGATAAATTCCTATTTTGACTTGATGGGTAGCAGTATTTGAACTGTCTACCGGTAGCAGCGCACCTTGAAGGGGCTTATTGGCAAGGACGTTGATGTTCAAACCAGACAATAAAATGAACAACGAAATGAACCTGATCAAGCCATTGAAAAACATCGATATCCTCATTCAGTACGTTGTTAGTTTTTCCGTCTTACGAAAATCAAATCTTCAAGTCACGCCATTGCAAGTTCCCGCCATGACTGAATCCATGATACAAGGTGTTCATCGCATGGGTGCCCAACAAATTGCGTTATGGTCCGTGCGGGTTGTCCTGCATGAACACGCTCAACAAAACCGCACGCTTTAACTAGAATTTATGTCTTCATTCAAGTCGATCAATAAATTTATACTTTTATATACATTTATTTTTTTATATACCATTTTTGTTGGACAGGCGAAATCTGCTTGGGCTGGATCATCTCACGACTTGATCGCCGAGAGAGCCTGGCTGATCGATCAAGGTGGTCTGATGACTTGGGAAGAAGTTCAACAATCAAAAGATTGGCGAATAAAAAAAGACAGCCCTGTCATCAGTGCCGGCTATGGCAAAGGCGCTGTATGGTTTCGACTGCGCATCGATCCAACATCAACAGATTTACCGCCCGAAGCGAAGCTGGTGATGCGTATTCGCCCTGCTTATCTTGATCAACTGCAACTGTTTGATCCCTTACAGACGCCTGCGATGAGGCCCATGATTGGGGATACACACCCCAAACCGAACTCTGTGGATCCGTCCTCTTCATTGAGCTATTCACTGCCAGCGGGCTCATCCAGCCGTGAGGTCTGGGTGCGTTTAGAGACCAGCAGTACGCGCATGGCTCACGTCGACGTGATGGATGAGCAGTCAATGCGAAAAAGCAATAAAAAAATTGAGCATTTGGGCGCGCTCTACTTGAGCTCAATTTTTATGTTTGTCGTCTGGGGACTGATTCAACTCACAGTCCAGAAGGAACGTCTGGCATTGATTTTTATTCTCTATCAAATTGCTGCTCTTTTGTTCGGTTTTTGTCTCTTTGGATATGCATCTTTGTACCTTCCCAATTGGCTGGAACCGTCGGCCATAAATTTCATGACCAGTTTTTTGGGTATTACCTCAACTTTTTTGGTATCTGTTTTCGCTCAGCAAGTTTTAGGGGATTTACGGAAATTTTTTTGGCGCGTCTTGATTAGTTTTCCTGTTTATCTTATTTTTGCAATTTGTTTCTTCATGATTATTTTTGGCGAGGAAAGAATTGGCCTTCAGATCAATATGTTATTGATTTTTATACTGCCAATTTTTCATTTCGCAATTGCATTATTGACACCTCGAAAAATGTTCAAGGAAAGGCAGCATCCTATACCGCAGTGGATCAATATCACTTATTTTTCGATCACCCTTGTCATTACTCTTTTGACTTCTATGCCAGCTCTCAATCTGGTTCCTGCAACCGAACTCAGCCATTACATTGTTTCTTTTTACAGTGTTTGCAGTGGTTTTTTAATGATGATGGTGATCCATTACCGGGGAATACAAAACATCAAGGACCACACTGCGCTGACGGCCAAAGCTGACCAAGCCGAACAAGAAGCCCTGAAAGAACGGCTATTCAGACAGGAAACTGAACAACTCCTGACCATGTTGGGTCACGAGTTGAAGACTCCGCTTGCGACTTTGCTTTTGCAAGTGAACGACCCCCAACTGTCAGTCAATTTATCTAAAAAATTGACCAAATCAGTCGCTGACATGTCCAATGTGATTGAGCGAACCATTCAAATTGGACAAGTCAACCACAGAACGATTGAAGTTCAGCTGATGGATTGTGATTTACCGGACTTGCTGAAGGGTCTGATCGAGTCGATGCAAAACCCCGAAAGAATGACCCTTCAAATTCTCAATTTACACGCCAGGAAAATCAATACCGATATTTATTTGTTGACCATCATCATTCGCAATTTGCTTGATAACGCACTGAAATATGGCGACTCGAATTCGAATATTGTGGTCACCTTGAATCAGGCCATGACATCCACCAATTGGGTGATTGGTGTCGCCAATCGGCCTGGCAGAGCTGGTTGGCCAGATGCAGAGAAGGTTTTTGAAAAGTATTACAGAAGTCCTGCTGCCACCTACCGCAGCGGTACAGGTTTAGGGCTATTTTTAGTGAAGTCGTTGGCTGAAAAATTTAACTATTCGGTGAATTACTGCCCCACCGAGGACCTCATTGTGTTTACTTTAACGATCACACCCTGCAGACAAGACTAATTCACAGCCTGGCTGATATCAATGCAAATCGGACAAAGTCCAGACTTGCACGCTGCGTGAAAAGGGCTTGGGCA
This sequence comes from Limnohabitans sp. Rim8, assembly GCF_945901735.1. Taxonomy (GTDB): domain Bacteria; phylum Pseudomonadota; class Gammaproteobacteria; order Burkholderiales; family Burkholderiaceae_C; genus Limnohabitans_A. The sequence goes on along the minus strand of NZ_CAMDLM010000030.1, from coordinate 34,502 downwards.
GCGAATGGTGTCAGGAGCTGAACAAGAAATTCATCACGTCGCCATCTTTCACGACATAGTCCTTGCCCTCGGCGCGCATCTTGCCCGCGTCTTTGGCGCCTTGCTCGCCCTTGAAGGTGATGTAGTCGTCAAACGCGATGGTCTGGGCGCGGATGTAGCCCTTCTCGAAATCGGTGTGGATCACGCCTGCGGCTTGCGGTCCAGTGTCGCCCACATGGATGGTCCAGGCGCGCACTTCTTTCACGCCCGCGGTGAAATAAGTCTGCAGGCCCAGCAAGCCATAAGCCGAGCGGATCAGGCGGTTGAGGCCAGGCTCGTCTTGCCCAATTTCCTTCAAGAACTCCAAGCGGTCAGCATCGTCCATCTCGGACAGCTCGGCTTCGATCTTGGCGCAAATGGCCACCACGGGCGCATTTTGCTTGGCGGCAAAGGCTTTCAAACGGTCCAGAAAAGGGTTGTTCTCGAAGCCGTCTTCGGACACGTTGGCCACGAACATGGCGGGCTTGGCGGTGATGAAGAAGAACTGCTTGAGTTCGACCCGCTCTTCTTTGCTGAAATCAATGGTGCGCACCGGCTGGGTGTCGTTCAGAGCGGTTTGGCACTTCTCCAGAATCGCCATTTGTTTGACGGCTTCTTTGTCACCCGAGCGAGCGATTTTGCTGACGCGGTGAATGGCTTTTTCCACAGCCGCCAGGTCGGCCAGGCACAGCTCGGTCTGAATGACCTCGATGTCGGCAATCGGATCGACCTTGTTGGCCACATGGATCACGTTGTCGTCTTCAAAGCAGCGCACCACGTTGACGATGGCGTCGGTCTCGCGGATGTGCGCCAAAAATTTGTTGCCCAATCCCTCACCCGTGCTGGCCCCGGCCACCAGACCGGCAATGTCCACAAACTCGACGATGGCGGGCACGATGCGCTCGGGCTCGACGATCTGGGCCAACTGCTGCAGGCGCGGGTCGGGCACCTCAACCACACCCGTGTTGGGCTCAATGGTGCAGAAGGGGTAGTTTTCTGCAGCAATGCCCGCTTTGGTCAGGGCGTTGAACAGGGTGGATTTGCCAACGTTGGGCAAACCCACGATGCCGCATTTGAGGCTCATGGAAGGCTTTCGGTGATTCGGGGGGGAGATTCAGAAATCAACCCGCGATTTTAACGGCACAGCCCCAAAGCAGCGGCCCGGCCCCAAAGTCCCCGGCGGCCCCGTGCGGTGAGCAGCCTCCTTACAATGCGCGCATGGCTCTATCCCCTGACATTTGCATCCGTGGCGCTGGCATTGTGGGCCGGACTTTGGCTTTGCTGCTGGCCCGCGAACGGCTGAACGTGGCTTTGGTCGAGTCCCCCCAGCCCAACACCGCCCCCGACGTGCGCGCCTATTCGCTCAATGGCGCGGCCAAGGCCTTGCTGCAAGACCTGCGCTGCTGGCCCGAGGCCCCCGCCGTGACGCCCGTGCACCAAATGCAAGTCTGGGGCGACGATGGCGGCCAGCTCAACTTCGGTGCCCGCGAGCACGGCGTGGGTGAGCTCAACTGGATGGTGGATGTGCCTGTGCTGCAAGCGCTGCTGGCCCAGGCCGTGCAGTTTCAGCCCCAGATTCAAGTGGTGCAGGCCCCGGTGTCCGCGCCCTTGACCGTGGTGTGTGAAGGCCGCGCCAGCCAGACCCGTGCCGAGCTGGGTGTGGGCTTTGATATCACGCATTACGAGCAACACGCCCTGGCCACCCGCCTGGTGTGCGAGCGGGCGCATGAGGGCATCGCCCGTCAATGGTTTGGCTGGAGCCCCGCGCCCGGCCTGGCGCGGCCCCAAGCCGAAGTGCTGGCCCTGCTGCCCTTGGGGGGCGAAGGTGGGCGCGAAGTCGCGTTGGTCTGGTCGGTCCACCCGCTGCGGGCGCAAGCCTTGATGGCGATGTCGCCGGAAGACTTTTCAGCTGCGCTGGCCCAGGCTTGCGGCCATGCCCTGGGCGGCATGCAGCTCTCAGCCGAGCGTGCCGTGTGGCCACTGCAACTGGCCCGTGCCGAGCGCTGGACAGGTGCCATGCCGGGCCAACACAAACAAGCCTTTGCCCTGGCGGGCGATGCAGCCCATGCCCTGCACCCGCTCGCTGGTCAAGGCCTGAACGTGGGCCTGGCGGATGTGGCTGAACTGGTCAACGTGATCCGCGCCAAAGAATTTTGGCGGCCGCTGCACGACCTCAAACTGCTGCGCCGCTACGAGCGCGCACGCCAGGCCGATGTGCAGGCCATGGGTTTCGTGACCGATGGCCTGCAGCGCCTGTTTGCCCAGCCCGGTCCGGTCTGGCAAAACCTGCGCAACTGGGGCATGCGCGGCTTTGACTGCAGCGGCCCCCTCAAACACTGGGTGACGCAACGTGCCATGGGCCAAAGCACCCCGCCCAAGCCTGCCAAGGCCACACGTTGATGCGTCTTTGTCTTTTTTGATCCCGAAAGTCCTCTCCATGAAGTTCTCTCTCTCCAAACTTTTCCTGATCGTGACCTCCATCGCTTTGTCGCTGGGCAGCGTGATGGCCCAAGAAGCGGCCATCCGCAAAAACCTGAGCGAGCGCCTGCCCAACTTGCCCAAGATCGACGAGGTGAGCAAAACACCGATGAACGGGCTGTTTGAAATCCGCATGGGCAACGAAGTGATGTACAGCGATGCCGAAGGCAACTTCCTGATTCAGGGCGCGCTGATCGATGTGAAACAAAAGCGCAACTTGACCGAAGAGCGCATGGACAAACTCTCGGCCATCCCGTTTGACCAGTTGCCTATCAAAAATGCTTTCACCCAAGTGCGCGGTCACGGCAAACGCAAGCTGGCCGTGTTTGCCGACCCCAACTGCGGCTATTGCAAGCGCTTCGAAAAAGACCTGCAAAAGCTGGACAACGTGACCATTTACCACTTCCTTTATCCGATCTTGGGCGAGGACTCCAAAACCAAGTCCAAAAACATCTGGTGCGCCAAAGACAAGGCCAAAACCTGGAACGACTGGATGATCAACGGCACCACCCCGCCCACCGCCAACTGCGACGCCTCGGCCATTGATTCGATCGTGGCCTTTGGCCAGAAAAACCGCATCACCGGCACCCCCCTGCTCTTGTTTGCCGATGGCTCCCGCGTGCCCGGTGCCGTGCCCATGGCCCAAGTTGAAAAAATGCTCGCCGAGATCAAATGACTTTCCCACACGCCACCCCCATGACCGAAGACCCGACCTGGCGGCTGATCCGCCGCTTGGGTTACGCCGGGCTGATTCCCTTTGTGTTTTTGGCCCTGTGCCTGTGGCTGGTCGGCCCTGAACTGCACCCCTATGTGGCCCTGTCCATGCAAGGCTATGGCGCGGTGATCGTCTCGTTTTTGGGTGGCATCCATTGGGGCGTGGGCTTTCGCAACGCCTTGATCCGCCCCAACGCGCCGCGCATCCACTTCACTTGGGGCGTGGTGCCCTCGCTCTTGGCCTGGGTGGGCGTGATGATGCCCGCCTTCGCAGGTTTGCCCCTGCTGGGCTTTGTGCTGATCGGCTGCTACCTGATGGACCGCCGCACCTGGCCCGCCGCGGGCCTGGCCCCGTGGCTGCCCATGCGCTTGCAACTGACCCTCGTGGCCAGCTTGTGCTGCTTTTTGGCGGCGGGTGCAACTTGAGTCACAACACGCATGACCGCCATCCACTACACCGTTGAAGCCGCCGACCTGCATGCGCATTTGTTCCGCGTCACCTTGACCATTGCGCAACCGCAGACCTTGCAAACCGTGTCGCTGCCGGTGTGGATTCCGGGCAGTTATCTGGTGCGTGAGTTTTCCAAAAACCTGCAAAACCTGAGCGCCAAACAAGGCCGGCGCAGTTTGCCCACACAGCAGCAAGACAAGTGCAGCTGGGCCATCGCTTGCAAGAGCGGGCAGCCCCTGGTGCTGAGCTACGAGGTCTATGCCCTTGACAACTCGGTGCGCACCGCCTGGCTGGACAGCCAAAGGGGGTTTTTCAATGGCACCAGCCTGTGCCTGCGGGTGCACGGACAAGAACAAGCGCCGCACCAGCTGCAACTGCAAACTGTGAAGAGCCAACCCCATTGGCAGGCTGCCACGGGCCTGGCGCCGCTCAAAATCGACAAAAAAGGCTTTGGCCTGTACCAGGCCAAGAACTACGACTCCCTGGTGGATTGCCCGGTGGAGTTGGGCGCGTTCTGGAGCGGCAGCTTCAACGCCTGCGGCGTGCCGCACCGCTTTGTGGTGGCGGGGGCTTTGCCCTCCTTTGACGGTGACCGATTGTTGGCCGATACGCAAAAAATTTGCGAGGCGGCGATTCATTTCTGGCACGGATCGAGCAAGGCAGCGGGCAAAAAAACGCCTCATCCCAACTACCTGTTCATGCTCAACGCCGTGCACGACGGCTATGGCGGTCTAGAGCATCAAAACAGCACCGCATTGATTTGCAAACGCGATGATTTGCCGCGCCTCAACGGCTTGTCCACCAGCCCGCGCAAGCCAGAGGGCTACACCACGCTGCTGGGCCTGATCAGCCACGAGTACTTTCACACCTGGAACGTCAAGCAGCTGCGCCCCGATGCCTTTGCCCGCTACGACTACAGCCAGGAAAACTACACGCAGTTGCTGTGGTTCTTTGAGGGCTTCACCAGCTATTACGACGACATTCTCTTGCGCCGCGCAGGGCTGATTGACGACGCCACTTACATCCAGCTGCTGGGCAAGACCATCGCACAAGTGCAGCAAACCCCAGGTCGCCATGTGCAAAGCGTCGCGCAGGCCAGCTTTGACGCTTGGGTCAAGTACTACCGCCAGGACGAAAACACCGTCAACGCCACTGTGAGTTATTACACCAAGGGCGCGCTGGTGGCCTTGTGCCTGGACCTGACGCTGCGCAGGGAATTCAAGCCAGCAGGTCACACGCTCGACACCGTGATGCGCGGCCTGTGGAAACGCTGCCAGGCCGGGCCCCTGCGCGAGCAGGACTTGCTGGACGAATTGCAAGCCTTGACCGGGCGCAGTTGGACGGGCGAGATCCAGCGCTGGGCGCACAGCACGCAAGAGCTGCCATTGCGCGAGTTGCTCACGGCGCACGGCATTCAGGTCGACGCCGAGATTGCGGGCATGGCCGAGCGCTTGGGTTTGCGCGTGAGCGACGCCGCAGGCAGTGTGCAGGTCAAAGGGGTGCTGCGTGGCAGCGCGGGCGAAGCGGCGGGCCTGGCTGCTGGCGACGAATGGCTGGGGCTGGAGGTCGGGGCCAAAGGCCAAGGCGGAAGCTGGCGGCTGAGCAAGCTCGCCGAACTGCCCGCTCTGCTGGGCAAAGAACGCAAACTGATCGCACTGGTGTCACGCGACAGGCGCTTGCTGCGCTTGCCGCTCAGGGTGCCTGCGCAAGCGAGCCACTGGCAGCTGAGCGTGCCCAAGGAACGTGCGGGCCATCCGTGGCCTGCAGCTTGAAAATCCTGCAAGGATCACATACGCCATGTCGGGCCTGAAGGCACCGACCTACAGGATGCAGCACCCTTGCGGACCGGGTTCACTTGCCGCGCAAATCCACCACGCGTTTGGCCTTGCCCTGGCTGCGCTCGACGCCGCCTTCGGCCTTGAGCTCGATCGCCACACTCGAGCCAATGTAGACCTTGATCTCGTGCTGCAGCAGCTTGGCCGCCGCACGCGCTTCGATGCTCTCGGGCGACACGCCGGGCTTGGTTTCGATCAGCACTTTGAGGTCGTCCATCGGGCCTTCACGGGTCAGTACGCATTGGTAGTGCGGGGCCAACTCGGCGCGCTTCAGGATCAGCTCTTCGATCTGGCTGGGGAACACGTTCACGCCCCGGATGATCATCATGTCATCGCTGCGGCCGGTGATCTTTTCCATGCGCCGCATGCTGCGGGCGGTGCCAGACAGCAGGCGCGTCAGGTCGCGCGTGCGGTAGCGGACGATGGGCAGCGCTTCTTTGGTGAGGCTGGTGAAGACCAGCTCGCCCATTTCGCCATCGGCCACCGGCTCCCCGGTTTCGGGGTGGATGATCTCAGGGTAGAAGTGGTCTTCCCAAATGGTCGGGCCGTCCTTGGTCTCGATGCATTCGCTGGCCACACCCGGCCCCATGACTTCGGACAGGCCGTAGATGTCCACCGCGTCAATGTTCATGCGTTTTTCGATGGCGGCACGCATGTCATTGGTCCACGGTTCAGCGCCGAAGATGCCGATGCGCAACGAGCTGCTTTGGGGGTCGATACCTTGCCGCTCAAATTCGTCGGCAATCGCCAGCATGTAGCTGGGCGTGACCATGATGATGTTGGATTTGAAATCCTGGATCAGCTGCACTTGGCGCTCGGTTTGGCCACCGCCAAAAGGCACCACCGTCAGGCCCAGTTTTTCGGCACCGTAATGCGCACCCATGCCGCCAGTGAACAAGCCATAGCCATAGCTGATGTGCACCATGTCGCCGGGTTGGGCACCACCTGCGCGGATGCTGCGGGCCACCACGGTGGACCAGGTGTCGATGTCTTTGAGGGTGTAGCCCACCACGGTGGGTTTGCCGGTGGTGCCGCTGGACGCGTGGATGCGGGCGCAGTTTTCACGCGGCACGGCGAACATGCCAAAGGGGTAGCTGTCGCGCAGGTCTGACTTGGTGGTGAACGGGAACTTGGCGATGTCGGCCAGGCTCTTGCAGTCGTCAGGGTGCACGCCTGCGGCGTCGAACTTGGCCCGGTACACGGGCGAGTTGGCATAGGCGTGCTGCAGCGTTTGCTGCAGGCGCTTGAGCTGCAAGCTGCGCAGCTCGTCGATGCTGGCCTTTTCAATCGGCTCCAGGGGGAAGGCTTTAGGGCTCATTCAAAACTCCACTTGATCAGCGGGGGACAGGGCGGAAGACCAGCCCCCCATTCATTCACTTACTCCGGAATCACGGTGCCTGCAATTTGCGCGCTCTTGCCGCGGAACATGGCGATCACCTCGCCGTTTTGGTTACTGACTTTCATGTCATAGATGCCATGACGCCCGCTGAGAGTCTGCTCAATGCCTTCGCAGGTCAGCACATCACCCAGCTTGCCGGGCTTCAAGAATTCGATGCTGCAACCGGCCGCCACGGCGTTCTTGTTGTAGCTGTTGCAAGCAAAGGCAAAGGTCGAATCGGCCAGTGTGAAGATGAAGCCGCCGTGGCAAATCTGGTGGCCGTTCAGGTGCAAGGCCTTGACCTCCATGCGCATGAGGGCGCGGCCAGGTTCGCAGGCCAGCAGTTCCATGCCCATGGTGTCTTTGGAAGCCACATCCACCGCGAACATGGTCTCGCCCACTTTCTGGGCCAGTGCTTTTAGGTCGCTCATCATTCGCCTTTAAATTGCGCTGGGCGCTTTTCGAGGAAGGCCTGCACCCCCTCGAAATAGTCGTGCGTGCGGCCCAGGGTCGACTGGGTGTCGCGCTCTGCATCAAGGTGCTCAGACAGGCTGCGGGTGGTGGCCGACTGGAGCAAGGCGCGGGTGGCCACCAAGGCCTTGGTCGGCATGTTGGCCAGGCGCTCGGCCAGGGCCAAAGCACTGGCCAATGGGTCTTCGGCCACCTCCCAAATCATGCCCCATTCCTTGGCTTTTTCGGCGGTCAATTTGTCGCCCGTCATGGCCAGCGCCATGGCGCGGGCCAGGCCCAAGCGCTCCACCAGCAACCAGCTGCCGCCCGCATCGGGGATCAAGCCGATCTTGCTGAAGGCCTGGATGAAACTGGCATTGGGCGCTGCAATCGCGATGTCGCAGGCCATGACCATGGACGCACCGGCACCGGCAGCCACGCCATTGACGGCCGCAATGGTGGGCATGCGCAGCGCTTGCAAGCGACGCGTGCTGGGGTTGAAGGCCTGGTCGATGATGGGGCCGGGGTCGGCACGTTCGACCCTGTTGGGGCCGGGTGTGAAATCGAAATCGGACAAATCGGCACCCGCGCAAAAACCTCGGCCTGCACCGGTGATGACCGCAGCGCGGATGGCCGGGTTGGCCTCGGCCTGATCGAGCGCGGCCCACAGGTCGTGGTGCATGGCGCGGGTGAAGCTGTTGAGGGCTTGCGGACGGTTGAGTGTGATCAGCGCCACAGCGCCTCGCGTTTCGTACAACACCGTTGCGGTCGATTCGGTCATGGAGGTCTCCTGAATCCATGACTGTACCATTAGCCGACCGCACGGTTGGTGAATGTTTTCCCTGTTGTTTTCCCTGAGCAGCCCCAGCGCCAGAGCGACAGACTCGGGACAGCCGACCTGGTTATAGTCGCATTTTGAATTGACCCCACTGCTGGAGAAACCCTTGAGCTACGAAAACATCGAAGTCCGCGTCGAAGGCGGCCAGGTTGGCATCATCACCTTGAACCGTCCCAAAGCCCTGAACGCCTTGAACGGCGCGCTGATGGACGAGTTGGGCGCCGCCCTCAAGGCTTTTGATGCCGACGAGGCCATTGGCTGCATGGTCATCACCGGCAGCGAAAAAGCCTTTGCCGCAGGCGCTGACATCTCGGCCATGGCGAAGTTCAATTTCCACGACGTTTACAAGAACGACTTCATCACCCGCAATTGGGAAACCATCCGCAGCATCCGCAAACCCGTGATCGCGGCCGTCAGCGGCTTTGCGCTGGGTGGCGGCTGCGAGTTGGCCATGATGTGCGACTTCATCATCGCCGCCGACAACGCCAAGTTCGGCCAGCCGGAAATCAAGATCGGCATCATCCCCGGCGCAGGCGGCACGCAGCGCCTGCCGCGTGCGGTGGGCAAGTCCAAGGCGATGGATTTGGTGCTCACAGGCCGCATGATGGATGCCGCCGAGGCCGAGCGCGGTGGCTTGGTCAGCCGCGTGGTGCCCTTGGACAAGTTGATGGAAGAAACCTTGGGCGCGGCGCTGATGATTTGTGGCCATGGCCAACTGGCCACCATGGCGGCGAAGGAGAGCGTGAACCGTGCTTTTGAAAGTGGGCTGAGCGACGGTGTGATGTTCGAGCGCCGCCTGTTCCACGGCCTGTTTGCCACCGCCGACCAAAAAGAAGGCATGGACGCCTTTTTGAACAAACGCGCGCCGAAGTTCATCCACGGCTGATGGGCCACATGGTTTTAAAACTGGCGCTTCGCGAGAAGATGGCATGTCGGACCGTAAAGGCCCGACCTACGGGAGTCATGTCGGTTTCGCAGGTCGGTGCCTTTAGGTCCGACGCGGTGCTTGTGCACCACTGAACGTTGAAACTGTCGCTGAGCGAAATAGGACCTGTCAAACCGTCAACTTGTCAGGCACTCAGGTTGCCAGACCAGCCGCTCGGGCGCGCTGAAGCACAAGAAGCGTTTGTTAGTGGCGCGGCCAATGGCGCACAGGCCCAGGCGCTGGGCCACGTCCAGGCCCATTTGCGTGATGCCGCTGCGCGAGACGACCACGGGCACGCCCATTTGCGCCGACTTGATGACCATCTCGCTGGTCAAGCGCCCGGTGGTGTAGAACACCTTGTCTTGCCCAAGCACGTCGTGCATCCACATCCAACCGGCGATGGTGTCCACCGCGTTGTGACGCCCCACATCCTCCACAAACATGAGCATCTCTTCACCCTGAAACAGGGCGCAGCCGTGCACCGAGCCGGACGATTTGTAGGTGGTCTCTTGCAAGCGGATGGCATTCACCAAACCATAGAGCTGGCTTTGCGTGATCTGGGCTGGTGGCAGTTCGATCTCGTCGATGTGGGACATCAAATCACCAAACACGCTGCCCTGGCCGCAACCGGTGGTCACCACGCGGTCAGCGCTGCGCTCGACCACCACCTGGGCATTGGCGCGGGTCTTGACAGCGGCCACACCGGGCTCACCCAGTTCGCCTTCGCCAATCGTCCAGTCCACGGTGATGGATTCAATCTGGTCCACCGAATCAATCAGACGTTGGTTGCGCAAGAAGCCCAGCACCAGCCACTCCGGCTCGGCGCCCAGGGTCATCAAGGTCACCAGCTCTTTTTTGTCGAGGTAAATGGTCAGCGCCCGCTCGGCGGGGATTTGGGTCTCGGAGACTTCGCCGAATTCGTTGTGCACGGTCACGCTGCGCGTGAGGGACGCTCGGGCATGGGTGACAGCGGGCTTGGGCAACGGTGGCGCCTCGGGGGCGTTCAGAGCAACAGACATGGCTTGAGCCTAACGTAAAAATCCCCCGCCGTTGCCGACGGGGGATTTTGTGGTGACGCTGGACAGGCGATCAGCCTTTTTTGGCAGGCGCAGCAGCGGGCTTGGCACCAGCTGGTGCTGCTGCGGGCGCAGCGGCAGGCGCTGCTGCCGTGGTTTCTGCAGGCTTGTAGGCACCAGGGTCCACGCAAGCGGGCGTGGCAACAGGTTCGGCCTTGCCTTTGCCATTGGTTTTGTAATAGTGCGCTGCCACTTTTTCGCGGGACTTGCACAACTGGAAGTCGGCCACTTTGTTACCGTGCGCGGTTTTGGCCGCAGCCTCGGCGGCTTTGGCCTTGGCTTCGTCACTTGGGGCGGGCAGTTTGGCGGCAGCGCTGAAGCCGATGGCCATTGCGGACAAAACAAGCAGGGTTTTTTTCATGAAGTTTCTCCAGGCTCAAGCCGAAGCGGTGGAAGCATTCGAGGCGGCAGGGGGGGTCGTGGTGGCTGTACGGTGCGCTGGAATCTTGCCCGCTTTCACATCGTCGTACCACAACTCATGGTGCTCCTTGGCCCAGGTTTCGTCCACATAGCCTGTTCGCATGGCTTTGTAAGCACCGCGCATGCCGATGGTGCCCATGTAGATGTGGCCGATGAACATGGCCATCATGAACAAGGCCGCCACGCCGTGGATCATGCTGGCGATTTGCATGGTGCCGCGTTCGTAAATGAGGCCGGGAATCAGCATGTCGAGTACCAGGCCCGAGCCCACCACGATCAAACCGAGGAACAACACACCGCCCCAGAAGACCACTTTTTCACCGGCATTGAAGCGGTGAGAAGGCACCTCGGTGCCTGAGAACAAGCCGCCGCCTTTGAGCATCCAAACCACATCGTCCTTGCTGGGCAGGTTGTCCTTGAGGAAGGTGATGAAAACCACCACCAAAGACACCGCAAACAAGGGCCCCGCAAAGTTGTGCAGGTTTTTCAGGCCATAGCTCAGCCAACCAAACAGCGTGCTACCCAAAATGGGGAGCAAGAAGTACTTGCCATAGGCGATGACGATGCCCGAGATGGCCAGCGACACAAACGCAATGGCGTTGGCCCAGTGGGCCGAGCGCTCAAACGGCGTAAAGCGTTCGATCTTGCGGCCAGTTTCCTGGCCATGCAATTCGATCGTGCCCTTAGAGAAATAAAACAGCGCCATTGCGCCCACGGCGATCAGCAGCAAGGCTGCGCCGTACGGAATGATGATGTTGTTGCGCACCTGACGCCAGGATTCACCGGCTGATGCCAGACGCGAGCCGGGGTATTGCACGAAGGGCTGGATCAGGTTGCCCGCTTCAGGCGCCTGGCTTTTGGGCAAACTGATGTAACCGGTCGCGCCCTGCCCCACCGCGCGCCACATGGGCGCGTTGTTGCCGGGTTGAACCTGGCCGCGTTCGGCGTTGGTCTGGTCCTTGTACTTCGGATCGGCATCGGCACCCGGCGCGATCTGGAAGATGTTGGCGCTTTTCACGCCCAAGCTGTTGTCAGCTGCGGCAGCAGGTACAGCGGCCGTGGGTGGGGCCGCAGAGGCCGGGGCCTGCGTTTGGGCCACAGCGCCCCAGGTCCACAGGGCCAGACCGATGCTCAGTAAGAAGCGGCGCATGAACTTCTCCTTGTGGCTCACTTGGGAGCACGGGCGTGGTCGTCTTGACCATAACTGGCACGGGCTTTGAGGTGGTTGGCCCAGCCGTCTTTGTCGCCGGCTTTCCAGCCCTGGGCGGTGTAGACCGCCACACCAGTGCCGTTTTGCACGGGCTTGTCAGAACGCACGCCCGGTTTGTCTTGCGAAGTTTCGCCGCACGCCACCAGCAAAGCCGCGCACCCGATGGTGAAAATGGTTTTTCTCATGCTCAGGCTCCTGGCTTGGCTTGGTTACCGTAAGCGGTGCCCCAGCCCCAAACTTCGGCGCCTTTGCCTCGGGCCAGCACGCGACCGCGCAAGATGTCGGCGACCACATCGCCGTCGCCCGCCAGCAAGGCTTTGGTCGAGCACATCTCGGCGCAGGCGGGCAGCTTGCCCTCAGCCAGGCGGTTGCGTCCGTATTTTTCAAATTCGGCCTGGCTGCCGTGCTCTTCGGGGCCTCCGGCGCAGAAGGTGCACTTGTCCATCTTGCCGCGCAAGCCAAAGGTGCCACTGGAGGGGAATTGAGGCGCACCAAACGGGCAGGCATAAGAGCAGTAGCCGCAGCCAATGCAGATGTCCTTGTCGTGCAGCACCACGCCTTCTTCGGTTTTGTAAAAGCAATTGACCGGGCAGACCGCCATGCAAGGCGCATCCGAGCAGTGCATGCAGGCCACCGAGATCGACTTCTCACCAGGAACGCCATCGTTCAGGGTGACCACGCGGCGGCGGTTCACACCCCACGGGACTTCGTGTTCGTTTTTGCAAGCGGTGACGCAGCCGTTGCATTCGATGCAGCGCTCTGCATCGCAAATGAATTTCATTCGTGCCATCGTGTTCTCCTGGAGCGCTTAGGCTTTTTCGATGTTGCAGATGGTGGTCTTGGACTCTTGCATCATGGTGACGCTGTCATAACCGTAGGTGGTGGCGGTGTTGACCGCCTCGCCACGCACGATAGGCGCCGCCCCCTTGGGGTAGTGCGCCAGCATGTCGGCCCCTTGCCAACGGCCCGAGAAGTGGAAAGGCATCCACACCGTGGCGGTGTCCACGCGTTCGGTCACCATGGCCTGCACGTCCAGGCGCGCACCCGTGGCACCGGTCAACCAGACCCGGTCGCCGTTGCGAATGCCCCGATCGGCCGCCGTTTTGGGATGGATCTCGACATAAGCCTCTTGCTGCAACTCGGCCAGCCAGGGGTTGGCGCGGGTTTCCTCGCCACCACCCTCGTACTCGACCAAACGACCAGAAGTCAGGATGAGCGGGTACTTCTCGTGCACCTTGTCAGCGATGTTCTTGTCCTGCACGGTCTTGAACAAGGTGGGCAGACGCCAGAAAGCCTTGCGGTCGTCGTGTGTGGGGTACTTGGCCATCAAGTCCGGACGGGTGCCGTACAAAGGCTCGCGGTGTTGCGGGATCGGGTCAGGGAAGTTCCAGACGACTGCACGCGCTTTGGCGTTGCCAAAAGGATGACAACCATGCCCTTTCATGAAGACTCGGATCATGCCGCCCGATGAATCGGTCTTCCAGTTTTTGCCTTCGGCCTTGGCTTTTTCCGCCTCGGTCAGCTCATCCCACCAACCCAATTTCTTGAGCAAGATGTGGTCAAGCTCGGGGTAGCCAGTGGTGATGTCAGCGCCCATCGAGTGCGAACCGTCTTCGGCCAGCAGGCTCTTGCCTTCGCGTTCCACGCCAAAGTTGGCGCGGAAGTTGCCGCCGCCGTCCATGACGTGCTTGGAGGTGTCGTACAGATTGGACGAGCCGGGGTGCTTCATCTCGGGCGTGCCGTAGCAAGGCCATGGCAGACCGAAGTAATCACCGGTGAAGTCGTAGCCGGTTTCCTTGTCCTTGCCGCCCTTGGCCTTGAGGGTTTTCACGTCGAACAGGTTCATGTTCTTCATGTGCGCCTTCAGGCGCTCTGGGCTTTGGCCGGTGTAGCCAATGGTCCAGACGCACTTGTTGATCTCGCGCAGGATGTCCTCGGGCACGGGCTCGTCCATGCCGCCGACTTTTTGCATCTTGTAGTTCTTGGACAGCTCTTTGGCAAAACCGAGTTTTTCGGCCAGCTGGTGCATGATCATGTGGTCCGAACGGCTTTCCCACAGGGGCTCGATGACCTTCTCGCGCCACTGGATCGACCGGTTAGAGGCGGTGCACGAACCGCTGGTCTCAAACTGCGTTGCAGCGGGCAACAGGTACACAGCGCGGTTGGGGTTCAGGTCTTCGGCCTTGCCGGGCATGGCCGCCATGGCGGCTGTGGCCGATGGATAAGGGTCAACCACCACCAACAAGTCCAGCTTGTCCATGGCGCGCTTCATGTCCAGACCCCGGGTTTGCGAGTTGGGGGCATGGCCCCAATAGAACACGCCGCGCAGGTTGCTGTCCTGGTCGATCAGCTCGTTGTTCTCCAGCACACCGTCGATCCAGCGCGACACGGTGATGCCGTTTTTGCCCATCATGGCGGGGCTGGCAAACTGCTTTTTGATCCACTCGAAGTCCACTCCCCAGGTGTTGGCGAAATGCTTCCACGAGCCTTCGGCCAGGCCGTAGTAGCCGGGCAAAGAATCGGGGTTGGGGCCGACGTCGGTCGCGCCTTGCACATTGTCGTGGCCACGGAAAATGTTGGTGCCGCCGCCGGTCTTGCCGACGTTGCCCAAAGCCAATTGCAAAATGCAAGAAGCCCGCACGATGGCGTTGCCAATGGTGTGCTGGGTCTGGCCCATGCACCAGACGATGGTGCCCGGGTTGTTCTCGTGCAACATCTTGGCGATCTTGAAGACTTGCTCTTCTTTCACGTCGCAAGCCTCTTCCACCTTGTCAGGTGTCCACTTGGCCAGCACTTCGGTCTTGATGGCGTCCATGCCGTAGACACGGTCGTTGATGTATTTTTTATCTTCCCAGCCGTTCTTGAAGATGTGATAGAGCACACCGAACAGGAAAGGAATGTCGGTGCCCGAGCGGATGCGCACGAACTCGTCGGCTTTGGCTGCCGTGCGGGTGAAGCGGGGATCAACCACGATCATCTTGCAGCCGTTTTCCTTGGCGTGCAGCATGTGCAGCATGGACACCGGGTGGGCTTCGGCCGCGTTGGAGCCGATGTACAAAGCGACCTTGCTGTTTTGCATGTCGTTGTACGAGTTGGTCATGGCGCCATAACCCCAGGTGTTGGCCACACCAGCCACCGTGGTGGAGTGGCAAATGCGGGCCTGGTGGTCGCAGTTGTTGGTGCCCCAGAAGCTGACAAACTTGCGCAGCAAATAGGCTTGTTCGTTGTTGTGCTTGGATGAACCCACGTAATAAATGCTGTCTGGGCCGCTGGCCTTTTTCAGTTCCAGCATCTTGGCGCTGATTTCGTTGAGCGCCACGTCCCAACTGATGCGCTCGTACTTGCCTTTCACCAGCTTCATGGGGTAGCGCAGGCGGAACTCGCCGTGGCCGTGCTCACGGATGGCCGCACCCTTGGCGCAATGCGCACCGAGGTTGATTGGCGAATCGAACACGGGTTCCTGGCGCACCCAAACACCGTTTTCCACCACCGCGTCGATGGCGCAACCCACCGAGCAATGGGTGCAGATGGTGCGTTTGACTTCGACCTTGCCCGCGCCCGTGATGGACTTGGCGGTGGCGGCCTGTGCTTTTTGCACCAGACTCAGCTGTGATGCAGCCAAGCCCACGCCCACGCCCAAACCAGAGCGGCGCAAAAAGCTGCGACGATCCAAGGTGGGCAAAGCCTGCGACAAACCACGGCGCAAGCTGTGGATGAAGGGGGATGAGGTGGCACCCGTGGTGCCGGGCGTTTTTTTGGTCAGCAACATGGAGGGCTCCAGTTGGGGGAGAACAGGAAAGAGAGAAGAAAAATCAGACGCGGGTGGTCTTGTAGTACTGCTGAACGTGTTCGCTCAGGGTGTAGCCCCCACCACGTGTGGGCTTGGGCAGGGCTGTGGCCACTGGCGCGGCTTGCTTGACGACACCGGGCAACACGGCAGTGGCTGCAGCCACAGCGCCCACGGTGGCAGCACCCGAGAACAAGGTGCGACGTGAAAGGGTTGAAGTTTTGGAAGACATCAAGCGCTCCGGAAAAAGAAAAGTCAGGGCAAGTTCAAAAAAAGCCATCTCATGCAAATGGTTGCATAGGCAGTGATGTTACTGCTACATGTCAAAGCAATCTGGGTGAATACCCTTAGGTGATGGGTCAGCGAGTCAAGTTGATGACGCGCACCTCAACCCATGCACCAGCCGATGTGTGCTGGCGCACACAGGACCCTCAGGCCCTGTGGCGCGATCATTCGGTTTTGTCGTCTTTGCCCGAAGATAAATAATCAAACACAGCCAAACCCAAGCCCCCCAACAAGATGAGGGTGATGTCCAGCTGGGGCAGCTTGAAAATGTAGGGCAACAAGAAAGCCGCCATCAGGGCAAGGCCCACGAGGCCAGTGAAGCGTTCAAGCGATTTCATGCCAGATTCCTTTTGACAAATTCAGCCACCAGCCAACGCGCAGAGCGCAGCAAGCGGGCATCGTTTTGGTGAGCACCAACGGCCTGCACACCCAATGGCAAGCCATTGGACAGGTTCATCAGCGGCAAGTTGAGGCTGGGCAAACCGGCAAAACTCCAGGTGGTTTGCATGATCGGGTTGCCCGTCGATTCCAGCCCCACAGGGGCGGTGCCCAGCGCAGCCGGGCACAAGATGGCGTCATAAGTGGCGAAGTACTCGTCAAAAGCAGTCATGACGTGGAACTGCCGGTCTTTGGCCACCAGGTAATCGGTGACCGGGATGGCCATGGCTTTTTCGATGCGCGCTTGCAATGGCTCGCTCAACAGTTCGCGGCTGTGGAGCCATTCTTTTTGCAGGCAAAACGCCAGCTCGGACTCGTTGATGGTCGCCAGCCAAGGCGCCACATTGCGCACGATGTCGGGCAAGGAAGCGTGCGTCACGCAGTCGCCCAAGTGGTCCACAAAAGCCTCGTAGGCTTCGCGTGCTTCGGGGTCAACCTGGTCCCACCAAGGGGTTTTGACAAAGCAAAACTTGGGTGGCAGCGGTGGCTCCGAAACCGCAACATCGTACAAACGGCGGGGGGCCTGGCGTGCGGTGGCGGCGTCATGGCCGTCGTCACCCGTCAAAATTTCGGCCACCCAAGCGATGTCTTCCAGATTGCGCGCAAACACGCCCACTTCGTCGAGCGAAGGGGACTGGTCAAGCACCCCAGTACGCGGCAGCAGTCCGCGTGAGGGCTTGTACGCATAGACCCCACAATACGAGGCCGGGCGGATCACCGAACCGTTGGTTTGGGTGCCCAGGGCCACCGGCACCATGCCAGCGGCCACGGCAGCGGCCGAACCGCTGGACGAGCCGCCAGGCGTGTGCGCCGTGTTGTGAGGGTTGCAGGTCGGGCCCGCCTGGGTGGTGGCAAATTCCGTGCTGACGGTTTTGCCGAAGATCACGGCCCCCGCCGCGCGCAAACGCGACACCACGGTGGCATCACCCACCGAATAGCGGCCCGTGTGGATGGCGCTGCCGTACTCGGTAGGGAAATCCATGGTGTCGATGATGTCCTTGACCGCCACCGGCACGCCGTACAAAGGACCAGGCAAATGGCCGGCCGTGCGGTCGCGTTGCAGGTTGTCTGCCTGCAGCGCCACCACCCGGTCATCGCGGTGGGCGAAAGCCTGGATCTTGTCATCGGCCGCATCCACAAACTGACCCAGTTTGACGGTGAACTCCTCCACCGTCTCTTGGCCGCTGAGCAGGTGCTCACGGATTTGCAGGGCCGTGAGTTCCGAAACGCTGAGGGGATGGGCGCTCATCACTGCGGCTTGAAGAAATCAGGGTTGACCACCGACTCGTCGTTGGGATCGCGCTCCATCTCAACCGACTGGTTGAAGAAATGGTCTGGCAAATAGGTCACCATGGCCGGGAAGACATAGGTCAGGGCCAGTGTGAACAAAATGATGTAAACAAAAGGCATGCACCCACTGAAGATGGTGTTCAGTTGCAGACTCTTGGGTGCAACCCCTTTCAGGTAATAGGCCGACATCGCCATCGGCGGGGTCAAGAAAGCAGTCTGCAGGTTCACGGCGATCAAGATGCCGAACAAGATCGGGTCGATGCCATACAAGGGCAGCAAAGGCAGGAAGATGGGCACGAAGATGATGATGATCTCGCTCCACTCCAAAGGCCAACCCAAGATGAAAATCAAGAACTGGGACAGCAGCAAGAACTGCAAAGGCGACAGGTTCAATGCCAGCATGAAGTCCTTGACCAAATGCTCACCGCCCAAGTAACCAAAAACCGAGGCGAAAGTGGCCGAACCGACAAACAGGAAACACACCATGGCCGAGGTTCGGGCCGTGAGGTAAACCGACTCGCGCAGCCGCTGCCAAGTGAAGGCGCGGTAGACGATGGCCAAGATGATGCCGCCTAACACACCCATGGCGGCTGCTTCGCTGGGTGTCGCCAAACCAAACAAAATAGAGCCCAAGACCGACATGATCAAGACGGCCAAAGGCACAAAGGCCTTCAACACCATGACAATGCTTTCCCAGACGGAATAATCGTAGACATCTTTGGGCTTGGGACACAAAGAGGGGTTGAGCGTGGCCCGAACGATGATGTAGAGCAGGTACAGAAACGCCAATGTGAAGCCAGGGATGATGGCCGCAGCGTACATCTTGACCACCGAAACACTGGCTGTGGCCGCATACACAATGAGCAAGATGGAAGGTGGAATCAAGATGCCCAAAGTGCCGCCTGCCGTGATGACACCACTGGCGAGTTTTTCGTCATAACCGGCTTTGAGCATCGCCGGCAAGGCGATCAGGCCCATCAGGGCCACCACCGCGCCCACAATGCCGGTGGCGGTCGCAAACAGCGTACAAGTGACCAGTGCAGCCACGGCCATAGAGCCAGGAACGCCTCGCAAGCCGACTTGCAAACTCAAAAACAACTTGTCCAGAATGTTGGCGCGCTCGATGATGTAACCCATGAACAAAAACAAGGGTATGGATATGAGCACATCGTTGTTCATCACACTGAAGGTGTTTTGTGTGAACAGGTACAAGATGCGGTTGTCCCAAATCAACTGGTCGGGCGTGAAATAGGCGTAAAAGCCAAAACCCATGCCCATGGCCATCATGGTGAAGGCGATCGGGAAACCGAAAAAGATAAAGACAATGAAGAGCCCCAGCATGAAGAGGGCGACAAACGGATCACTCATGATGGGGCTTTCTCAGCGTGTTGTTTGATCAACACTTGTTCAAGTTCTTCGACATCGCTGCCGCGCGACAACCACTCGCCCGTGCGGATGCACACCAGGCAACGCATGACCTCTGCGGCACCCGCAATCAGCAGCGTGACACCGGCCACAAAAATAACGGACTTCAGAGGCCACACCGGCACGCCTGCCGGGCTGTTCACGCTGGACTCCAAAATGCGCATGCTTTCGTAGGCGTATTGGCCACCGGTGAACACCATGGCAAAAATGCCTGGAAAGAAAAACAGGAAGTACAAAGCCAAATCCACTTTGGCTTGTGTGCGGTTAGACCAATTGCGATAAAAGAAATCGCCGCGCACATGCGAGTTGCGCGAGAGAGCATAAGCACCTGACATCATGAACATGGCGCCATACAGCATGTAGCTCATGTCAAACGCCCACACCGTGGGGCTGTTGAGCACATAACGCATGAACACCTCAAAACAGGTGGATGCGGTCAAGATCAATACACACCAAGAAAAAGCGTGACCAATCGACTTGTTGAGGATGTCAATCCTTCGAATCCAGACTTCCATGCGATTTACCTCTAGACAGAAAAAACAAAGGCTGCCGGAATTGATTCCGACAGCCTTCAAGTGGACCCAATGATCAGACTGGCAGCTTGGTTTTCTGCACGTGTTCGTAAGCCATGCGGTAGTTGGCTTCGTTGGTGAAGTGGTAGAAGCCCACGCGGCGTGACCAGGCCTTGAACGAATCGTTCACTTCCTTGAACATGTCGACTTCTTTTTCCAGCTTGGCCGTGACCACGTCCCAAGCAGCCAGTTGACCCTTGTAGACATCGGCGCTGGTGCGCGAGACCTGCACCTTGTGCTTGACGATCAACTCCTGCAAGTCTTTGGAGTAGTTTTCGTGAGCCAGGGCGGTCGATGCGGTGGATGCGGCTTCAGCGGCGTACTTCAGGATGGCCTTCAGGTCAGCAGGCAAAGCGTTGTACTTGTCTTTGTTGAAGATGATTTCAAAGAATTCCTGAGCCTGGTGGAAGGAACCCATGGAGTAGAACTTGGCCACGTCTTGTGCACCAAAGCGCATGTCGGCTGTGGGGTTGTTGAATTCAAAGGCATCGATCACGCCGCGCTGCATGGCAGGCACAATTTCGCCGCCTGGCAACTGCGCCACGGCCATGCCCATTTCTTGCAGCATGTCGGCAGCCAAACCAATGGTGCGGTACTTGAAGCCCTTCAAGTCAGCAGCTTTCTTGGGCGGGGCCTTTTTGAACCAACCCAGAGGTTGGGAAGGCATGGGGAAGGAGAAGAAGCCGACCACGTTCAGGTTCATCTTGGCGACCAGTTTGTCCCACAGCTGCTGACCACCACCGGCCTGAATCCAGCTCAAACCGATATCGGGGGTGGCGCCGCTGACGGGGCCTGTGCCGAACAAAGAAGCCGATTTGTTCTTGCCGTACCAATAGCCGGACACGTGGTGACCACCGTCAAGCACGCCTTTGCTCACGGCGTCAATGATTTCGAACGGCTTGACCACAGCACCTGCTGGCAGGTACTCGATTTTCAAGCGGCCACCGGACATTTCATTGACGCGGGTGACGTACTGCTGCGCCATCTCGCTGAAAATTTCGTTGGTACCCCAGGAACCTTGCATCTTGAACACAATGGGGGCTTGGGCCACGGCGATCATGGGCACGCCAGCCAGCGGCAAAGCCACTGCAGCGGTGGCAGCCTTGCCAAAGAAGCGACGACGGCTGGCCTCAGGGGCTTCGATGGTCTGGGATTGAACGTCTTGTTGAATTCGGGTCATGTTGTCTCCTGTTGAACTTTCAAGCGCGAAAAATTACCGCTTGGTAATTGATTATGCAGCGCACCAAAGGCTCACCCGTCAGTGAAAACCCTAGGACGCCTTGTCAAAAATTTCAAGTTGATATGTTGAAATGTTGAAAATTTCAATCAAACCACCAAATCGAAGCCCTGCGTTTCCACACTCAGGAAAGCTTCGGTGAATGCGGCCAAGTGGGCATAAAAGACGGCAGCTGGATGCGCCTGCAGCGTTTGACACATTTGCGGCACCCACGGCTGCAGATGTTGGCTGAAAAACGCCATCTGTTGCGTGAGGTTGGCCACCGTCACATCGTCCCCGGCAATTAGGTAGCGCATGACTTCGAAGACGTATGCCACATGGTCTTCGGTGTCGGACATGCACTCGCCTTTGCCCAGGCCCAAGACGGCCAAGTCGTCACGCAGGCGCACCAAGGGCTTTTCGTTCAGGAAACCGCTCAGGTAATGCGAGCCATACAGGTAAACCTCGGGCTTGCCCACCCCACCAAACAGGCGGTTGTATTCGGCCGCCACCTGATCGTGGTTCAGGCTGCGGGCGCTGGCCACCAGGTCGCGCCACGGCTCCTCCAAAAAGCCACCGGCATCGGGGGCCTCGGTCACGGCCACCTGCAGTTGGCTCAGCAAATCGGCCGATGGCGCGGCATACAGCAGTTGCGACAGCAGGCCGTACACCTCGGCGCGGGCGGTTTCTTCGTCCAGCGCGTGGCTGCTGGCGGACAGGTTCAGGTCTGGGCTCATGATAAGCATTTATCGGGTTTTGGGAGGCACTTGGCCATCGGTGATGCGCACCTGGTTCTGGTCGGTGAACATGTCGATGACGCGGCAGTCACCGCACATTTTCAGTCGCTCCAGGGCCGGGCCCTGAAACATGCTGTGGCCTGTCAGGCGGCCCAGCATGGTTTCGATGGCCTTGAGGGTGCCAAAGGGTTTGGCGCAGCGGATGCAGGCATACGGCGGGCTGCTGTGCACCACACGCGGCTGCGTCCGCTCGGCCAGCAGCGACAGGCGTGGCTGCAGCGTGATGGCGGTTTCGGGGCAGGTCGTGGCACACAGACCGCACTGCACGCAATTTTTCTCGACAAAACGCAACTCGGGCTGCAAAGGGTTGTCTTGCAGCGCCGACGAGGGGCAAGCGCCCACGCAGCTCATGCACAAGGTGCACTTGCTGCCGTCCACCGTGATGCTGCCCAGGGGCGACCCCGCGGCCGGCAAGGCCAAAGCCTTGGGGCGCGAGGCCTCGTCCATCGCCATCACGGGCGACTGGGCCATCAGGTGGTCGATGACCAGCTCCAGGTTGCTGCGCTTTTCGGCTTGCACCGCGTGGCGGGCGGCCACAGTTGGTCCTGTGGGGAGGCTGGCGGTCTTCAGGCTGCGGGCGCACAGGCGTTGCAAATCGGCGTCCAGAGAAGACGCGGTCTTAGCCTCGATCAGCTGGAAATGCACCCCGGTGTAGCCCAGGCCAGTGAGCAAGCTTTGGGCCACGGCCATCTGCTGCAGAAGCGCAGCGCGGTATTGCGACGCTTCTTCGGCGGTGATCAGCACCATGACCTGGCGAGCGCCATAGGCCACGGCCGAGAGCCACAGCTCCAGGCCCACACTAGCGGTGTGCCACAACGCCACAGGCATCACGCGGGCGGGCACGCCTTGCATCACGCCCAGCTGCGCGCCGCGACCCAGTTCGTCGATCAGGGCCTGGCCTTTGTCTTGGCTGTGCAAAAGCAAAACAGCATCGCGCCCGCCAGCGGCTTGGTAGGCCGAGAGCAAGGCTCGGATCTTGGCGCCCTGCTCTGCCGCGCGCGGGTAGGCGTAAGTCAGTGCGCCCGTGGGGCAAGCTGTGGTGCACGCACCGCAACCCACGCACAGGTTGGGGTTGACCACGATTTGCTGGCGGCTTTTGTCCGAGCGCACGGCTTCGGCCGAGCAGATGTCAATGCAGGCGCTGCAGCCCACTTGTTCATTGCGGCTGTGCGCGCATAGCTTTTGTTTGTAGGCAAAAAAGCGGGGCTTTTCAAACTCGCCCACCAGTTCGCGCACCTTCAGCAAGGTTTGCAGGTCTTGCCCATCCCAGCGGAAGTAACCCTGCGGCAAGGCGTGCGATGAGAAGGTGGGCGAGGCTTGGTCGCCGCGCAGGTCCATCACCACGTCAAAACGCTCGGTTTGCGGTCGGGCAGCGCGGCTGAAGTCGATGGCACCGGCCGCCTCGCACACCTTCACGCAGTCTCGGTGCGAGGTGCAGCGCGACAGATCCACTTGGTAATCGAGGCCAATGGCCTGCTCGGGGCAGGCGGCCACGCAGGCGTTGCAGCGGGTGCACAGGTCCAGGTCAATCGGGTTGCTGGCATCCCATGACACCTCGAATGCCCCCAACCAGCCCTTGAGGCCTTGCAGGCGACCGGCCACCACGGGAAAGCGCCGCTCCTGGCTGCCCCCGGCGTTGCCCGGGCCTTGCGTAAAAATCGTGACCTGCATCGCATCTGACAAAAAACTGGCGGCGCGTTCGGCGGCATCCACAGCGCCAATGATGAGCACGCGGCCTTCGCTTTTGTAAGTGACGGTGGGTACCGGCTCGGGCTCGGGCAGGCGGGCAGCAGCCAGCAAAGCGGCCATTTTGGGTGTGGCGAATTCGGCTTCGCGGCCCCAGCCACCGGTTTCGCGGATGTTGACAAAGCGGATCGGAGATACAGCACCTTCGGTTTGCTCTGCCAGTTCAGAGAACAGGCGTTTTTCTTGCGTGCAGGCCACCACCACGGTGTCGCCGGTTTTCATCGCTTTTTGAAATTGCACCGCCTCGCGGCGGCACAAAGTGGTGTGCAGGATCAGGTCTTCACCCAGCGCCTGGCCCAGCGCTTGGGCTTGAAGGGGCATGGTTTGGTTGCAGTTGCAAATCAGGGTGGTCATGTTCGGCATGCGCTTTGTCGTGGGGCTGCAGCACGGGGCTGACCGATCCTGCCAAATCGGACAGGGGAGGCGCAGACTGTGCCACAACTGGCGCGCCTTGCGGTGCCGCAGGACTTGGCACAGGGTTTTCACGGAGGCCAGCAGCAGGACTGAGCGCTGGCAACACGGGCTCGACTGTGGCCGCCGCTTCATCGGGTGTGTCGAACAAACCCAGCAGTTGCGCGCCCACCATTTTTTGCAACATGCCGGCTGGCATGGGGTCGGGTGTGTTGTAGTCGCCGATGTAGATGTCGAGCCCGTCCATCACATTGAAATGCGGGTCAGTGAAGAGCTTTTTCATGGCCACATTGCGCACATCAGCGGTCACGCCGGGCCGCATGAAAGGCTGAAAATCCGAGTTCGGCGTCAAGGCACGTGCGTCGTCCAAGCTGGGCAAGGGTTGGGTGGCCAATTCGTTGGGCTTCGCTTCGTTTGCAACCGAATCAAGCTCTTGGGGCGCAGGCTTGGAACGCTGTAAGGGTTCGGATGGTCCCGTCAATTCAGACGATTCGACCGGACTCGCTGGGATGGCAGGTTCGGCCACCGGCAAGCCCTTGGCCACGGCTTGCTTGCGCTGCGACCAGCGGCTGAAAAAGTGCTCGCTCATGAGCCCTGCCTCCCGCCTTTGCGCTTGTCCACGGTGCTGACCGACGCCGGCTGGCCAAAACGATCGGTCAGGCCCTGAAAGCTTTGCGGGCGCTGCCGGCGCTTGACCTCGGGCACATAAAAGGCGTCGGTGAAGGCCTGCAACCTGGCCACCACTTCGGGCGAGGCGGGCACGTTGTCCACGGTTTCCTGGGCATCGAGCCAGCGACCCGCATCGTGGTAACTCAGGCTCAGGGCCTGGGGCACGGCCAGCTCCGCCTGGCCCTCCAGCCCTTGTTGCACACGCCACATGACAAAAAAACTGGGCGTGGGCGAAGTGAGGTTGAGCCAATAACCTTCGGCGTCGTCACTGAACAGCTCCAGCCGCCAAGCGGGGTAGAGCCACAGGGCTTCGTCATCGGTTTGACGCAGGCAGCGCGGGGTCTCACCAAACCCGACTTCATGCGGCACCACATCGGCCAGCACCCAGCGGTGGGACTGCCAGCGGGCCATGGCCCCTTGAACGGCTTCACGGCGCATCAGCACCGCCATTTCAGACACGACATGAACAGACATTAGGCACTTTCTTTCAGCGGGGCTTGCCCCTTCATCAACCCAGCATGGTTTCGTTGAGCAAGGGTAAACGCAAAGTGAACACCGTGCGGCGACCGGGCTCGGACTGGAAAGTCAAACGACCGCCGTGCATCTCAACGATAGAACGGCTGAGCCACAATCCCACGCCCATGCCTTGCGACTTCGAGGTTTTGAACAGACTGAACACATCTTCCGCACGCTCTGGCGCGATGCCTGGGCCATTGTCTTGCACCTCCAAGCTCAGGTGATCACCCGAAGCCTTGCCCCGTATGCGCAGCTCAGGCTTGACACACCCGGAATCGGTCAGCGCATCGATGGCATTGTTGAGCAGGTTCAAAACGACTTGTTGCAGCTGCGTGGCATCGCCATGCACGCGCAAGTGGGGATCCCATTCCACCGTGCAGCCAATGTCGGCATGTTTCATGTTCGACTGGACCAAGTCCAGCACATCCTGCACCACCTCGTTCAGTTTCAAGGCCGTGTACTCGCCTTTGCTCATGCGAAACAAATTGCGCAGTTTACGGATGATGTCTGCCGCACGCTGCGTGTCATGCGCGACGGCGCTGGCCACCTGGATGAGAAACGCCAAATTGGGCATGGACTGCTCGCGTTCAGCCTCTTCCAATTTGGCTTGCAATAGTTCGGCGTGCAGCAAGTTGGCCGTGAGCGGCTGGTTCAATTCGTGAGCAAAACTGGCCACCAGTGCACCCATGCCAGCACTCTTGTTGGACAGCGTCAGTTGCCGAATGATCTCTTCGCGCTCGGTCAACAAGGCACCCAGATCTTGGGCGTGTTGCAAGGCCAAAGCGGCATGTTCTTGCTCACGCGCCAGTTGCTGCTCCGTGGCGATTTTGCTGCGGTGGTCCTGGTCCACAAAAATCTGCATGAACCCCACACACAGCAACATGATGGCCGTGAATTGACCGATGAACACCAAGGCGTGATCCCAGGAGGGTTCATACAGATCTTCAGCCCCAACGCCCGCGATCATGGCCAGTGCCTTGACGCCCAAAGTCACCGACAAAATCAAACCTGCCCACATCACCGAATCTGCACCCTTTTTGTCATGGGTCAGGGCAATGCGCTTGCCAGAAAAAAAGTACTCCAAACAACTGAAGGTGTAAAAACCATAAAACACCAGCATGATGGTGCTCTCGGGTGAGCCCGAAAATTGCAAACCATAGCTCAGCACCAAAAAGGCCACGTTCGCCCCGCCCGAGGCCCACAGCCACATGGGCGATGCCGGGCCATTGAGCGAGCGCAAAGCCACTTGGCGGCCCCAGTTGCCTGCTGTCATCAGAAACAGCCCCAACAACACCACCACATCGGTGCTGAGCCAACCCCGGCTGCCCATCACGCACAAAGACAGTGCGCTGAGAATGCCCGAAACACTCCACATGACCACCACCGGGCTGCGAAAGCGCGCCAGCCCGTACCAGATGGCCGCATGCAGCATCAGGTACAAAAACGCATCCATCCAGAAGATGGTTTGCACATTGAAATTCAAATCAGCCTCCTTGGCCCGATCGGACAGCCCGCCGTGGACGCAGCCGGATCGCCGGCCCAGGGGCTCAAACAGCCGCCGATTATGCGTTCACCGGGGTCGCCGTTTCGATCCGCACGGCGCAGTATTTGAATTCTGGGATCATGCCAAACGGGTCCAGCGCCGCGTTGGTCAGCAAATTGGCTGCGGCCTCGTGGTAAGCAAAGGGGATGAACACGGTGCCCTGCGGCGTGCCGTCGTCTTGGCGCACCTGCAAAAGCACTTGACCCCGACGCGAGGCAATGTTCACGAAGTCACCGGGCTTGAGGCCCAGCCTTTGCAGATCGCCCCCGTGCAGCGAGGCCGTGGCCGCAGGCTCCAGCGCATCAAGCACGGTGGCGCGGCGCGTCATGCTGCAGGTGTGCCAGTGCTCCAGTTGCCGACCGGTGATCAGCACAATCGGGTAATCGCCATCGGGCTGCTCGTTGGCGGGGATCAAGCCGACGGGCACCAGCTGCACCCGCCCATCGGCTGTGGGAAAGTGGTCATGAAAAACGATCGGCTGACCCGGATCGTCGGCACTCACGCAAGGGTAAGTGACCGAGCCCGCATTCAGGCGCGCCCAATCGATGCCGCCGATGGCCGGGGCCATGGTCTGGCGCATTTCTTCGTAGACCTGGGCCACGCCCTCTTGCTCGCCTGCATAAGCCCAGTTCAGGCCCATGCGTTGCGCGATCTGCTGGATGATCCACAAATCGGGCTTGGCATCGCCCGGTGGCAGCACGGCCTGGCGGCCCATCTGCACCGTGCGGTCGGTGTTGCTCACGGAACCCGTCTTCTCCGGCCAGGCGCTGGCCGGCAGCACCACATCGGCCAGCCAGGCAGTTTCTGTCAAAAAGATGTCTTGCACCACCAGGTGTTGCAAACTGGCCAAGGCGTGGCGGGCATGGTTCAAATCCGGGTCGCTCATGGCCGGGTTCTCGCCCATGATGACCATGCCGCGCACCTTGTGCGGATCGCTGTCCAGGGCCAAGGCTTTGTGCATGATTTCAACCACGGTGTAGCCGGGTTGGTCGTCCAGCTTCGTGTTCCAGAATTTCTCGAACCAGTCGTGCACAGAGGGGTCACTCACGCGCTGGTAGTTGGGGTACATCATCGGGATCAGGCCCGCATCGCTCGCACCCTGCACATTGTTTTGACCCCGCAAAGGGTGCAGTCCGGTGCCGGGGCGGCCGATCTGCCCGGTGATGCAGGCCAGCGCGATCAGGCAGCGCGCGTTGTCGGTGCCGTGCACATGCTGGCTCACGCCCATGCCCCACAAAATCATGGCGGCTTTGGCCTTGGCGTAGGCCCGCGCCACTTCGCGCAGGGTGTCGGCCGGAATGCCGCACACCGTGCTCATGGCTTCGGGTGTGTAGCCCTGCACATGGGCCTTGAGTGCGGCCACGTTGTCGGCACGCTCACGCAAAAACTGCTCGTCGCACAGGTTCTCGGTGACGATGACGTGCAGCATCGCGTTGAGCAGCGCCACATCGGTGTCGGCCTTGAACTGCAGGTTGCGCCAGGTGTGGCGACCGATGTCGGTGATGCGCGGGTCGGCCAGCACGATGCGGGTGCCGCATTTGGCAGCGTTTTTCATCCAGGTGGCGGCCACCGGGTGGTTGTTGGTGGGGTTGGCGCCAATCACGATGATGAGGTCGGCGTGCTCAACATCGCGCACCGGGTTGCTGACGGCCCCTGAGCCCAAGCCTTCGAGCAAAGCCGCCACGCTGGACGCGTGGCACAGGCGCGTGCAGTGGTCCACGTTGTTGCTGCCAAAGCCGGTGCGCACCAGCTTCTGGAATAAGTAGGCTTCTTCGTTGCTGCCTTTGGCCGAACCGAAACCGGCGAGGGATTTGGGGCCGTGTTGGTCGCGCAGCGCAATGAGCGGCCGGGTGGCCAGATCGAGTGCTTCTTCCCAGCTCGCTTCGCGGAACACTTCGCGCCAGTCGGTGTGGCCGTCCAACAAAGACACATCTTTGGCCACGCCCGGCTTGCGGATCAGCGGTGTCGTGATGCGGTCTGGACTGTGGATGTAATCCATGCCAAAGCGTCCCTTGACGCACAAGCGGCCTGCGTTGGCCGGGCCTTCGCGGCCTTGGACGCTGACGATCTTTTCGTCTTTGACCTGAAAAGTCACCAGGCACCCCACACCGCAGAAAGGGCACACCGAATCGACCTCGCGGTCCACCTTTTGCGGACCCATGTGGCTCTTGGGCATCAGCGCCCCCGTGGGGCAGGCCTGCACACATTCGCCGCAACCCACGCAGCTGCTGCCCCCCATCGGGTCGGCCAAGTCAAACACCACTTGGGTGTGTGCGCCCCTGAAGGCCAGACCGATCACGTCGTTGACCTGCAGGTCGCGGCAAGCGCGTTGGCAGCGGTTGCACTGAATGCAGGCATCCAAATTCACAGCCATGGCCGGGTGCGACAGGTCGGCAGGCACCGCTTCGCGGCGCAGTGCCGCCAATTGCGGGCGCACCTGTACGCCATGGTGCTCAGCCCACTGGCTCAGCTCGCCATGCGGGGCCTCGGCACGGTCATCGAGCCATTTGTGGCCCTGCTCGGGCAGGTCGGCCAGCAGCATCTCCAGCACCAGCTTCTGGCTTTTGACCGCGCGCTCGCTGTTCGTCTGCACCTGCATGCCGGGCGTGGCGCTGCGGCAGCAGCTCGGGGCCAGCGTGCGCTCACCTGCCACCTCGACCACACAAGCGCGGCAATTGCCGTCCGGGGCCAGGCCTTCTTTGTGGCACAGGTGCGGAATGGCGATGCCCAATTCTTTGGCGATGTTGAAAATGCTTTTGCCGGCTGGCGCTTGCACACTTTGGCCATTGAGGGTGAATTCAACGGTGTTCATGCTTTCACCCCTGCGCCCACTTCGTGCGGAAAATAATCCAGCACACACCGTATCGGATTCGGCGCGGCCTGCCCCAAGCCGCAGATGGACGCATCGCCCATGACCTGCGCGAGATCTTGCAAAGTCTCGGCATCCCACACCGCAGCCGTCATCAGTTGCGCCGCCTTGTCGGTGCCCACACGGCAGGGTGTGCACTGGCCGCAGCTTTCGTGTGCAAAAAAGCGCATCACATTCAGCGCAGCTTCGCGGGCACTGTCGTGTTGGCTCAGCACCATCACGGCGGCCGAGCCGATGAAGCAGCCGTGCGGCTGCAGCGTGTCAAAGTCCAGCGGCACATCGGCCAGGCGCTCGGGCAAGATGCCGCCACTGGCTCCGCCGGGCAGGTAGGCGTACAGCGTGTGCCCCTCGGCCATGCCGCCGCAGTGTTCATCCACCAGTTCGCGCAGCGTGATGCCGGCAGGCGCAAGCTTGACGCCCGGGTGCTTGACGCGACCGCTCACGCTGAAGCGGCGCAGGCCTTGGCGGCCATGGCGACCTTGCGATGCAAAGCGCTGCGCACCTTGCTCGATCAGTTCGCGCACCCAAAACAGGGTTTCAAAGTTGTGCTCCAGGGTCGGGCGGCCGAACAGGCCCACCTCGGCAATGTAAGGCGGGCGCATGCGCGGCTCGCCGCGTTTGCCCTCGATGCTTTCGATCATGGCCGACTCTTCGCCGCAAATATAGGCGCCCGCACCACGGCGCAACTCAATGCGCGGCAAAGCGCAAGGCGGGTTCAATTTAAGGGCGGCCAATTCTTGGGTCAGCAAGACACGGGCTTCGTGGTATTCGTCGCGCAGATAGATGTAGACCGCCTCGCAGCCCACCACACTCGCTGCAATCAACACACCCTCCAGAAAACGGTGGGGGTCGGCCTCCAGACAGGTGCGGTCCTTGAAGGTGCCGGGCTCGCCTTCGTCGATGTTCACGGCCATCAGGCGCGGGCCGGGTTGGCTGCGCACGATGCGCCATTTGCGCCCAGCGGGGAAACCTGCGCCACCCAGGCCTCGCAAGCCAGAAGACTCCAGCACATGGATGACCGATTCGTGGCCTTTCAGGCCTGTGGCCACTTGCAAGGCCAGCTGGTAGCCCCCGGTTTTTTTGTAATCGTCGTAACGCAGCGCATGGGGCAAGGCCAAAGGCTGGATGTTGTTCTCTCCCACCAGAAGGGTCACGCCCTCGGCCGTCGCCTGCGCCACGGCCTGCTGGCCCACTTGCGCCGCAGGTGCTTGCTCGCAGCGGCCCAAACAAGGCACATTGACGACCTGCACGTCGCCTGTCAGATCCCGCTGCAATTGGCGCAGCAAGCTGTCGCTGCCCGCCAAACTGCAGCTCAAGCTGTCGCACACCCGCACCGTGATGCGCGGGGCCAGTGCATCGTCTTTCAGAATTTCAAAGTGGTGGTAGAACGAAGCCACCTCGAACACCTCGACCACGGGCAGGCGCATTTCGGCCGCGAGCGCCACGATGTGGCGCTCGAACAAACCTCGGAAACGGTCGTTCAGCACATGCAGGTGCTCGATCAGCACATCGCGGCGGTGGCCTTCTGTGGGCTTGGCACCGATCAGGGCCTGCACTTCGGCCCGTGCCTCGTCCGAAACTTGTCGGCCTTTGAGTTGCGAACGGGGCTTGCGCAGTTGCTCGCGCAAGGCATTCAAACCGATGCGGGTTTCAGAAGTGGAGTCGGTTTGCATGCGATGGGTCACATCCGTTGGTGAAATTCATGTCAGCCGTCGGCAAACGCGTGATGTCGGGGCTGAAGCCTCCGACCTACAAAAGACAATTGCGCTGATTTGTAGGTCGGCGGCTTAAGCCCCGACATGACCGCTAAGCGCACAGTATCCGCTTGGATCAATAAGTTTCCAGATGCAAGCGGCCTTCTTTCTTGAGCGCGCCACCGATGGCTTCCCAGTCCAGACCGGCGTTCTGCGCGATGTCGCGCAGGGCCATGACCACGCCCTCTTCCATGCTTTTGAGGCCACAGACATAAAAGCAGGTGTTCGGGTCTTTGAGCTGCAGCGCGATGTCGGCGGCGCGCTCGCGCAGGGCATCTTGCACATAACGCTTGGGCTTGCCCACTTCGCGCGAGAACGCAAACTCGGTGTCGATGAAGTCTTTGGGCAGGTTGTTGAGCGGACCAAAATATGGCAGCTCGGCAGGGGTGCGGGCACCGAAGAACAGCATCAATTTGCCACCTTCAAATTTACCGCTGGCCCGCAGGCGGCGACGCCACTCGGTCATGGCCCGCATGGGGGCAGAACCTGTGCCCGTGCAGATCATGACAATGTTGCTCTTGGGGTGGTTGGGCATCAGAAAGCTCGCGCCAAACGGCCCGATCACCTGCACCTTGTCACCGACCAACAGGTCGCACATGAAGTTGGAGCCAACGCCGCGCACCGATTTTCCGTCATGGTCTTCGAGCACACGCTTGATGGTCAGCGACAGGTTGTTGTGGCCGGGGCGCTCGCCGTTGCGCGGGCTGGCGATCGAGTATTGGCGCGCATGGTGCGGCTTGCCGTTGGCATCCACCCCGGGCGGGATGATGCCGATCGACTGGCCTTCGAGCACCGGGAAGGGCAAGTTGCCGAAGTCGAGCACGATGTGGTGCGTGTCGTAGTCTTGCTGACCCTCTTGCAAACCCACCTCGGTGACTCGGAGGTTGCCCGTCACGGTGGCGGTGATGGTTTTGTCTTGCGCCTTGGGGCCATAGAGGTTGGTGTAGGCGTGGGCCGCAGACCAGGGTGGGATGGTCGCGCCGAATTGGGCGGAGTTGAAACCCGAAGCCGCTGCTGTGCTGGCAGCGGATGACGAAGAGGCGGCAGATTGCACAGCGGTTTGCGCTTCTTGTTCTGCGACTGCGGCATTACCTCCGCCCGTGTCACCTGTTGCTTCGGCCAGTTCTTCGGCACTCAGCTCAGCAGGCAAGTCGTACCACTTGAGTTGTTCTTCGATGCTGTAAGCCTTGGCCTTGGGCACCATGCGCCAGTTGTCGATCGAGCCAGTGGGGCATGGCGAGATGCAGTCCATGCAACCGTTGCAAATATCGGCCTTGACCACGTAGTTGAGCGAGTCGTGCGTGATGGCACCGACTGGGCAAATCGCTTCGCAGGTGTTGCAGCGAATGCAGATTTCCGGGTCAATCAGGTGTTGTTTGATCAGCGTCGCTTCGGTGCTCATGTCTTGGCTCTCTTGTGTTTGTTTGTCTTATCTTGTTGGTGGTCCGCGCGGTCCACGACGTTATGGCTTGGGTATGCGTGGTCCGCAACGGTATGGCTTGGGTATGCGTGGTCCGCAACGGTATGGCTTGGGTATGCGTGGTCCGCAACGGTATGGCTGTGGGCCGGGCGCCTCATACTGGGGTACCAGAAATCGGCGCCCGGCCCACAGCCATGCCGTCGCTCTGTGCCCTTTTTGAAGTGCTGAGTCTACTGGGACCCGGCGTGCACAGCGCACCCATGTCATTGAAAGGGCAAGGGGCGGGTGACGATTTGCGGTACCCCGCCATGAGGAACCCGCCCCTTGCCCTTTCAATGACCGCCTTCAATCAAGGCAAAACATGTGGGCAAGTCAAACAACTCAGAAGCCGAGCGAACCCCATGCTGTTGATGGGGTAAGGGGCGGGTGACGATTTCTGGTACCCCAGCATGAGGAACCCGCCCCTTCCTGTGTCAACTGCCGCCCCCAAAAAAGGAGGCAGCAGTTCACTCAAAACATCAGTTAAAGCGAACGTAATCAAAGTCCACTGGCTGACGGTTGATGCCCATCACAGGAGGTGCGATCCAATTGGCAAACTTGCCTGGCTCGACGACACGGCCCATCAGGCTGGCCACATAAGCGCGGTCTTCGTTGGTGGGCAACCACTCGCCCACTTGCGCCATCCACTGCGCGTCGGTCACCACTTGACCATCGGGGGTGATTTTGGAGCCCGACAAAGAGCCGATGTTGCGGTGGAACGCCTTGTGCGGTGCCTTCAACGTGAAAGGAATGCCGGCCTTGGTGATCACGCGGTTCCAACGGTCGATGCCACCTTTGGAGTCGGTGATGTAGTCGTCGCGCAGCACTTCGTTCAAAGCGTTGAGCATTGGCACTTCTTTTTCGATCAGCTTGCCGTTTTCAACCGACAGGATCTTGTAGCTGTTGCCCTTCAAGATGTGGTCGTCACCACGCTTGCCTTCTTCGTAACGGCCCTTGAGGCCCGAGCTGTAGAAGGTGGCGGCATTCGACGACTCATCGGCACCAAACAAGTCGATGGTCACCGAGAAGTGGAAGTTGATGTAACGCTGGATGGTCGGCAAATCGATCACACCGGCTGCACGCAGCTTGCCCACGTCGTCGGTTTTCAGCTGGTTCATCACATCGACTGTGCGCTGGATGGTGCGGCTCACGCCAGACTCGCCCACAAACATGTGGTGCGCTTCTTCGGTCAGCATGAACTTGGTGGTGCGGGCCAGGGGGTCAAAAGCCGACTCGGCCAAGGCACACAGCTGGAACTTGCCATCCCGGTCGGTGAAGTAGGTAAACATGAAGAAGCTCAACCAGTCTGGGGTCTTCTCATTGAAGGCCTGCAAGATGCGGGGGTTGTCTTCATTGCCGCTGTTGCGCTGCAGCAGGGCATCGGCTTCTTCACGACCGTCTTTGCCAAAGTATTTGTGCAGCAGGTACACCATGGCCCACAGGTGGCGGCCTTCTTCGACGTTGATCTGGAACAGGTTGCGCAGGTCGTACATGCTGGGCGCAGTCAGGCCCAGGTGGCGCTGCTGCTCCACAGACGCTGGCTCGGTATCGCCTTGTGTGACGATGATGCGGCGCAGGTTGGCGCGGTGTTCGCCAGGCACGTCTTGCCAAGCTTTTTCACCGATGTGGTCACCGAAATGGATCTTGCGGTCTTGCTCGCCGGGGTTCATGAACACGCCCCAACGGTAGTCGCGCATCTTGACGTGGCCAAACTGGGCCCAGCCTTGCGGGTCCACGCTCACGGCGGTGCGCAGGTAAACGTCCATGTCGGTCGAGCCCTCAGGGCCCATGTCGTCCCACCAGTTGATGAAGTTGGGCTGCCACTGCTCAAGCGCACGCTGCAAGGTGCGGTCTTCGCTCAAGTTGACGTTGTTGGGAATTTTTTCGCTGTAGTTGATACCGGACATCATGATCTCCTAGGGGGGGTTAATT
>NZ_CAMDLM010000029.1 GCF_945901735.1 Limnohabitans sp. Rim8 | reverse complement strand
GGCGTGGCCCAGCCCAAGAGCCTGTTCGGCATGATCCGCCACACGCACCAGCAAAGCCCTCAGCACACGGTGGTGGCCTATTCAGACAACGCCTCGGTGATGGAAGGCCACAACATTGAGCGCTTTGTGGCTAGAACCGGTGAGCAGGGTGCGGCTTACCAATCAGAACAAGCCCTGCACCATGTGCTGATGAAGGTGGAAACCCACAACCACCCGACCGCGATTTCGCCGTTCCCTGGCGCATCCACGGGCGCAGGCGGCGAGATCCGTGACGAAGGCGCGACCGGTCGCGGCTCCAAGCCCAAGGCGGGTTTGAGCGGTTTCACCGTGTCCAAACTTTGGGGGGGTATGTCCGACCAAGCGGGTGGCAAGCCCGAGCACATCGCCAGCCCGCTGCAGATCATGACCGAAGGACCGCTGGGTGGCGCGGCGTTCAACAACGAGTTTGGTCGCCCCAATTTGTTGGGCTACTTTCGTGAATACGAACAAACGGTGGACGGCGTGGTGCGTGGTTACCACAAGCCCATCATGATCGCGGGCGGTCTGGGTCAGATCGACGCCGAGCAAACCCAAAAGATCGAATTCCCGGCGGGCAGCTTGCTGATCCAACTGGGAGGCCCCGGTATGCGCATTGGCATGGGCGGCAGTGCGGCCAGTTCCATGGCCACCGGCACCAACGCGGCCGAACTGGATTTTGATTCGGTGCAGCGCGGCAACCCCGAGATCGAGCGCCGTGCGCAAGAGGTCATCAACCACTGCTGGGCGCAAGGGGCCCACAATCCAATTTTGGCCATCCACGACGTGGGTGCAGGCGGTTTGTCCAACGCCTTTCCTGAATTGACCCACGACGCGGGCCGTGGCGCACGTTTCGATTTGCGCGCCGTGCAGCTTGAAGAATCTGGCTTGTCGCCCAAAGAAATTTGGTCCAACGAAAGCCAAGAACGCTACGTGATGGCCATCGCGCCCGAGTCCTTGGCGCAGTTCAAAGCCTTTTGCGAACGCGAGCGCTGCCCGTTTGCCGTGATCGGTGTGGCGACCGACGAGCGCCAACTGGTGCTGGAAGACAAAGGCCAAGAATCACCCGTCGACATGCCCATGGACGTGCTGCTGGGCAAGCCACCCAAGATGCACCGCGATGTGAAGACCGTGGCGCGCCAGTCGCCCGCCATGGACTTGACTGGCGTGTCCTTGCAAAAGGCCGTGATCGACGTGCTGAGCCACCCCACCGTGGCTTCCAAGCGTTTTTTGATCACCATTGGTGACCGGGCCGTGGGGGGCCTGACGCACCGCGACCAGATGGTTGGCCCCTGGCAAGTGCCCGTGGCCGATGTGGCCGTGACCCTGGCCGACTACGCAGGCTTTGCCGGTGAAGCCATGAGCATGGGCGAGCGCACGCCGTTGGCCTCGCTCAACGCCGCTGCCTCTGGCCGCATGGCCGTGGCGGAGGCCATCACCAATTTGCTGGCCGCGCCGATTGAGCTGCCCCGAGTCAAGCTGTCGGCCAACTGGATGGCCGCTTGCGGCGAGCCGGGCGAAGACGCCGCGCTGTACGAAACCGTCAAGGCCGTGGGCATGGAGTTGTGCCCAGCGCTTGACATCTCGATCCCCGTGGGCAAAGACAGTTTGTCGATGCGTACGCAGTGGACCGACAACGGTCAGACACACAAGGTCACCTCGCCCGTGAGCCTGATCATCACCGCCTTTGCCAGCTTGCCCGATGTCCGTGGCACGCTGACTCCGCAGCTCGATGCGCTAGAGGGCGACACCAGCTTGTTGCTGATCGACCTGGGCCAAGGCCGCAACCGCATGGGCGGCAGTGTGCTGGGTCAGGTGTTGGGACAGTTTGGCGACCAGGTGCCTGACCTCGAAGACCCGCAATCTTTGGTCAGCCTGGTCCATGCCGTGAACGCCTTGCGCGCCAAGGGCCAAATTCTGGCCTACCACGACCGCAGCGACGGCGGCCTGTTGGCTGCTGTGGCCGAGATGGCTTTTGCGGGCCATGTGGGTGTGGCCCTCAATGTGGACATGCTGGTGACGGAGGGCGACGGCATCACCGACAGCCGCGCTGACCACGGCGACGCCAAGAATTGGGCAGGGCAGGTTAGCGCCCGCCGCGAAGAACTTACGCTCAAAGCCCTGTTCAGCGAAGAGTTGGGCGTGGTGCTGCAGGTGCGCACGGCAGAGCGCAATGCGGTGCTGCAAACCCTGCGCGAACACGGCTTGTCCAAGCACACGCATGTGATTGGCAAGACCCGTCCATCGAACTCCACCATCCAAAAAGGCGTAGGCGAACTCAGCATCTGGCGCGACACCAAAGAGGTGTTTGTCGCCAAGCTCCCAGACCTGCACCAGGTCTGGGACAGCGTGAGCTGGAAGATTTGCCAGCAGCGCGACAACCCGGCTTGTGCCGATGCCGAACACGCCGCCGCAGGTCTGGCCAGCGACCCCGGCATGCACGTGGCGCTGAGCTTTGACCCGGCCATCAATCCGGCAGAGAGCGTGGTCGCGCCATTCTTGAATTTGTCGCGCCCCAAAGTGGCCATCCTGCGCGAGCAGGGCGTCAACTCCCATGTGGAAATGGCCTACGCCTTCCACAAAGCGGGCTTCGAGTCGCACGACGTGCACATGACCGATTTGCAGTCTGGCCGTGCCCACTTGGCCGACTTTCAGGGCCTGGTGGCTTGTGGTGGTTTCAGCTACGGCGACACCTTGGGCGCAGGCATCGGCTGGGCGCGCAGCATCACCTTCAACCCGCAACTGTCCGAGCAGTTCAAAGGCTTCTTTGGCCGCACCGAGACCTTCGGTCTGGGCGTGTGCAACGGCTGCCAGATGTTTGCGGAACTCGCCGACATCATCCCCGGCGCGCAAGACTGGCCGCGCTTCACGACCAACCAGAGCGAGCGCTTTGAAGCGCGTCTGTCGATGGTCGAGGTGCTGGAATCGCCCAGCCTGTTTTTGCAAGGCATGGGGGGCAGCCGCTTGCCGATTGCCGTGGCGCACGGTGAAGGCTTTGCCAACTTCAAGCACCGGGGCAATCCAGCGCAGGCCATTGGCGCGATGCGGTTTGTGGACAACCATGGCCAAGCGACTGAGCAGTACCCGTTCAACCCCAATGGCAGCGCGGGCGGCCTCACGGCCGTGACCACTGCCGATGGACGTTTTACGGCCATGATGCCGCACCCCGAACGGGTGTTTCGCAACGTGCAGATGAGCTGGACGAGCGGCGATATCGCCGCCACCAGCCCTTGGCTGCGCGTGTGGCAAAACGCCCGCAAGTGGGTGGGCTAAGTCCGTGAACGCATGAAGTCCGACACGCCACGGCAGTGGTTCCCCCCTTCTCAACTGGCCTTTTACTTTGACCAGGGTGCTTGGTCGCGTGGCACCACGCTGTACCTGCAAAACAAGGTGATTTCTTCGCAGCTCACGCCCGACGGCGAAGGCTGGCGTTTGCAAGGCCAGGTGGAAGGCAGCGAGGCGCGTCCCTACACCGTGAACGCCGAGCTGCGCGTCAGCCCAGGCGGCAACCTGAGTGAATGGCGCAGCGGCTGCACCTGCCCGGTCGGGCGTTATTGCAAACACGGCGCGGCCTTGGGCATTTTGGCGTCCATGCAAGGCCTGGCTTTGCTCGACGAATGGGGCAGCGACGGGCCTTCGCCCGAGGTGCAGGTGCGCCGCAACCAGATGGAAAAAGAGCGGGCTCTGAGCCATGCCGAATACCAGGCCCGCGAATGGCTGACCCGGCTAGAAAACGCCAACGGTCCGGCCGCTTACAGCTTGCCCGGGGCCAGTCAGGACCAGTTTCTCTACCTGTTGTCGGTGGCCTATTTGGGGCACAAGCCCTTGTTCCACCTGAGCGTCAAGCGGGCCGCACAAAAGCGCAATGGCGAGTGGGCCAAACCCAAGAAAGTCAGCAACGAACCCTCGCCGCATGACCCGATCTGGGTCAGCAGCAGCCCGCTGGACCGGGATATTTTTGACCTGATGAAAGCCTGTCCGGCGGCCAGCAGTTTCAGCTCTTATGGGTTTCAGGGAGAGGTCAAACTGCACGGCATGCCCGGGCAACTGCTGCTCAAGCTGTGCAGCCAGACCGGCCGCCTGATGTCTGCCGAGGCGGCGGTCAGCCTGCAGTGGAGCGACGCTGCCGAAGCTTTGGTCGGCGCTTGGCAGGAAGTGCCTGCGCAAGACAATTTGCCCGGCGGCTGGAAGCTGAGCATGCAA
Source organism: Limnohabitans sp. Rim8 (assembly GCF_945901735.1). Classification (GTDB taxonomy): domain Bacteria; phylum Pseudomonadota; class Gammaproteobacteria; order Burkholderiales; family Burkholderiaceae_C; genus Limnohabitans_A. Next base: position 47,005 of record NZ_CAMDLM010000029.1, on the reverse strand, counting down.
CCCCAGCGTGCGGGTGTGTTCTATGGCCTGAACGAGCCGCCTTTTTACATGGACACGCTGCAAGGCCACTGCGGCCCCCTGAATACACAAGGCCTGAGCGCCAACGAGCTGCAGGTGATGTCCAATGCGCCCGTGCTGCCTGAAAGCGTGGTGTTCAAGTTCCAGAACCAGTTGATGGCGCGTTTGGGGCCCGTGCCCCTGCCGCCCGTGATCGCGCAAACGCCCGAAATCCGGGATGTCCCAGCCCGTGCCGTGCTCGACATCGCACCGGTCCATCCCCGTGAGCGTGACACACACGGCCTGTTCATGGCCGAGTTGACCTTTGATTACGCCGGTCACAGCGGCTTTTGGACGGGGACCGCCCAACGCGTCCTGCTCGGTCATGGCACGCAAGCGCGCATGCTGGTGCGCGACTTGCCTGGCGAACTCAAAGCCTGGACCGCCTTGGAGGCCTTGGGCATGGTCGCTTTCGAAGGGAACATGCTGGGCTTGCCTCCCAGCAGATCTCAGCAGTGGTTGGAATGGCTGGAAACAGACTTCGCGCCCCTGCGCCAAGCGGGCCTGGACGTGCGGTTTGTATCAGGCGAGGTCACTTGGCTGCGCGAGGCCGACGATGTGCACATCGACCTGTCGGGCAACGCCGAAACGCCCGAAACTTCCCCCTGGTTTGATTTGTCGCTGGGCATGGACATCGATGGCCAGCGTGTCAACATCTTGCCTTGGGTGCCCACCATTTTGACGGCTTTGGCCCGCATCAGCGTGCGCAACGCCGAGGGAGAGAGCGCCACTTTGCCGCCGTTTTTGTACCTGCCCGAGCTGCAAGGCCAGGGCTTTGTGAAGTTGCCCACCGCCAAGATCGAACCTTGGCTGAACACCCTGATGGAGTTGGTCTCCGAGCGCGGACGCGATTGGAGCGGAGATGGGCTGCGCTTGTCACGCCTGGAAGCCTTGCGCACCGCCGCCTCCTTGGGCCAGGGTGTGGCCTGGGCGGGTGCCCAAAGCCTGATGAATTTGTTGCAGCAAATGCGTGGCCTTGAAAGCTTGCCCGAGGTGAGCGTGCCCACCAGTTTGCAAGCAACCTTGCGGCCTTACCAACATCAGGGCCTGAACTGGTTGCAGTTTTTGCGGCAGCACCAACTGGCCGGCATCCTGGCCGACGACATGGGCTTGGGCAAAACTCTGCAGACCCTGGCGCACATCCTGACCGAAAAAGAGGCTGGTCGCCTGACGCATCCGGCCCTGATCGTGGCCCCGGTGAGCTTGCTGGGCAATTGGCAACGCGAAGCGGCCCGCTTTTGTCCCAGTCTGCGCACCCACATTCACCATGGTCTGCTGCGGCATGGGGCCGCGCAAGACCTCAGTGGTTTTGACATCGTGCTCACGCCGTACTCTTTGCTGCACCGTGACCGCGAGCTGTGGCTGGCCACCGACTGGCATTTGCTGGTGCTCGATGAAGCGCAAAACATCAAGAACGCCAACACCCATGCGGCGCAAACGGTGGGCGACATCCCGGCCCGTCACCGCCTGTGTTTGTCGGGCACGCCCATGGAGAACCACTTGGGTGAGCTGTGGAGCCTGTTCCACTTTTTGATGCCCGGTTTTCTGGGCAGCCAAAAGCGTTTTGGTGTGCTGTTTCGCAACCCCATTGAGCGCCAGGGCAACAGCGAGAAAATGGACCAATTGCGCAAGCGCATCACGCCCTTCATGCTCCGACGCACCAAGGATGTGGTGGCCAGCGAGTTGCCACCGAAGATCGAAACCCTCATGCCGGTGCCCCTGCAAGGCAAGCAAGCCGATCTGTACGAAACCATCCGTTTGGGCATGGAAAAAACCGTTCGTGACGCCTTGAATGCGCAAGGTTTGGCCAAATCGCAAATCACCATTCTGGATGCGCTGCTCAAGCTGCGCCAAGTCTGTTGCGACCCGCGCTTGCTCAAATTGGGCGCGGCCAGCCAAGTGCAGCAATCGGCCAAACTCGAGCAGTTGCTCGACATGCTGCCCGAGATGGTGGCCGAGGGCCGCAAAATTTTGCTGTTCTCGCAGTTCACCCAAATGCTCAGCCTGATCGAGCAAGAGCTGCTGCGCTTGGGCATCCCCTGGGTCAAGCTCACAGGCCAAAGCAAAAACCGCGACACGATCATTGACCGGTTCACCAGCGGCGAGGTGCCGCTGTTTCTCATCAGCCTGAAAGCGGGCGGCGTGGGGTTGAACCTGCCGCAAGCCGATACCGTGATCCACTACGACCCGTGGTGGAACCCCGCTGTCGAAAACCAAGCCACCGACCGGGCCCACCGCATTGGCCAAACCCAAAGCGTGTGGGTGCTCAAACTGGTGGCCCAAGGCACCATTGAGGAACGCATGTTGGCCCTTCAAGAGCGCAAAGCCCAACTGGCGCAAGACATGTATTCGGGGGCGGTGCAGCGCAAAGAACCGCTGTTTGGCGAGTCGGACTTAAACGAACTCTTCAAGCCGCTGGGCTGAACAGGGGGCTTGGACATGCGGCCAAAATCCCTGTCTGTTCTCATGCTGGGGCTGTTGATCGCTTGCAAGCCTGATGTACCCGCCGTCGTGCCAATGTCGGCACATCCGGGCGCTTCGTCCTCCATTGCGCCTTCAGCGACTTACCCTGTGCCGGGCGGATGGTCGCCCACCGACCCCTTCGACGCCACTGTGCAAGAAGCGGCCCGCTTTGCGGTGCAAACTTTCGCGGTTCAAAACAAGGCGAGGGTACTTTACAAAGACGTGAAGCAAGCGCGCCAGCAAGTGGTGGCAGGTCTCAACTTTGAACTGCATCTCCAAGTGACAATGGATGGCACACCTCGTCAAGTCAAGGCCAAGGTGTGGCGGCAACCCGATGGTGCGTATAGCCTTGACTCGTGGAATTGGTTGGACTGATGCAGCGCTTTACGTGAGCGCCTGGATCGGTAATAATAATTTTATTACTCGGAGATGCCGCCATGACCACCACCGTCAAGTTACCAGACCCTCTTGAAAAATCCTTGCGCCAGCGCTGCGCCCAAGAAGGCCGCAGCATCAGCGAAGTCATGCGCGACGCCCTGACCGCCTACCTTGCCCAGCCTGCGGTTACCGCCTCGGCATTTGCATTGGGCGAGGGCGTTTTTGGGCGATTCAGTGGCCCGATGGATCTGGCCCAAAACCGCAAAAGCCAGTTGCTTGACGTTTGGGAGGACAAACAGGGGCGACGGACATGAGCGCCCAACTGGCCACCCCCCCGGAGGCTTTGACCGCGCAAGAACCGCATGCCCCGTTTTGGCATCAGCTGCCTGTGCAAGACGCCCTCATTGACAGCGGCCCCTTGTTGGCCTTGTTCAACCGCAGCGACAAATGGCACGCGCCCACCGTGGCCTGGTTGCAGGCCCACCCGCAAGTGCGCTTGCACAGCACCTGGCCTGTTTTGACCGAGGTGTGTGCCTTACTGGCACGGCGCATCCACAACGGGGCGGCGCTGGACTTTTTGCAATGGGTGCAGCGCGGCGCGGTGCAACTTGATGCGCCGGCCGACTGGAGCCTGACCAGCGTGCTGGCCATCTGCCAGCGCTTTGCCGACTTGCCGCTGGACTTGGCCGACGCCTCGGTGGCCGAAGCCGCCGAACGCCTGGGCATTCGCCACGTGGTGTCGATAGACCGAGACTTTGATGTCTACCGTGACGGCAAGGGCCAAGCCCTGCAAAACCTCTTGCGCTGACGCGCTTTTGAAAACCCTTAAAAAGACACCCAATGGCCGCCTCCAGTTTGCTGACCCTGATCGACGACATCGCCACCTTGCTTGACGATGTGGCCACCATGACCAAAGTGGCTGCCCGCCAAAGCGCCGCAGCGGCTGACGATGCGGCGGCCATGACACAAATGGCCGCCAAAAAAACCGCCGGGGTGCTGGGCGACGACCTGGCCCTGAACGCCCAGCAGGTCTCAGGCGTCAAAGCCAACCGCGAACTGCCGGTGGTCTGGGCCGTGGCCAAAGGCTCGCTTCTGAACAAAGCCATCTTGGTGCCCACCGCTTTGGCCATCAGCGCCATCGCCCCGTGGTTGATCACGCCCTTGCTCATGCTGGGTGGTTTGTTTTTGTGCTTTGAAGGGGCCGAAAAACTGCTGCACGTCTGGTTGCATAGCCGCGAAGCCACTGAAGCTGACCATGCCGAACGGTTGCAGGCCGTAGCCAATCCCGAGGTCGATCTGGTGGCTTTTGAGAAAGACAAAATCAAAGGCGCGGTGCGCACCGACTTCATTTTGTCGGCCGAAATCATCGTCATCACCCTGGGCACTGTGGCTGCGGCCAGCTTTGCGCAGCAAGTCGCGGTACTGGTGGGCATTTCGTTGGTCATGACCGTGGGGGTGTATGGCTTGGTGGCCGGCATCGTCAAGCTGGACGACGCAGGGCTTTACCTGACCCAAAAAAGCAACGCCGCCGCACAGGCCGTGGGCCGGGGCCTCTTGGTGTTTGCACCCTGGCTCATGAAAGCCCTGTCGGTGCTGGGCACAGCCGCCATGTTTTTGGTGGGGGGTGGCATCTTGTTGCACGGCGTGCCTGCGCTGGGGCATGCGGTGGAACACTGGGCCGAGGGCTTGGCTTTTGGCGGTGCGCTGGTCAGCAACCTGGCTGGCGGCTTGGCGGGCTTGTTCGCGGGGGCGGTGTTGGTAGGGGTGCTGCAGTGGGTGCGCAAAATGCGCCGCTGAAGCTTGTTCAGTGCAAACCCACCACGGGCCGTGATTTGTAAAACTGCAGCGGGCTTTCGGGCACGGCGTTCAAAACCGATTTTTTGATCTTGCCCACCACATGCATTTCGCAGGGTTTGCAGTCAAAGCGCAGGGTGAGCTTTTCTTTGCCATTGATCAGCTGCATGGGCTCGGCCTTCACCGTGCCTTGCACGCCGGTCACACCTTTGGCTTGTTTCGGGCACAGACTCAGGCTAAAGCGCACGCAGTGCTTGGTGATCATCAAGCTGACTTCGCCCAACTCTTCTTGCGCTTCGTAGGCGGCATCGATCACCTTCACGCCATGCTTGGCGTAAAAGTCGCGGGCTTTTTGGTTGAACACATTGGCCAGGTAGCTCAGCGTGTCTTCGGGGTAAGCGACAGGCGGCTCCACCGGCACCGCACGAGGCAGTCGGTGCAGGCCTTGGGCGCGTGCGGCTTCAAGCGCATGCACGGCGTCACGGCGCAGGGCGTTGAGCTGTGAGGGCGGCACAAACCAAGGGCGGGGCAGGGCCACTTGCACATCCAGCGGCTCGAATAGGGTGTCGCCCAGTTTGCCTAAAGCGGTTTTGAGTTTGCCTTGGGCTTGGGTGGCTTCTTTTGGGGCTTGCCAAGCGATGGCCAGTTGCGCCATGCTGGTGTGGCCCGCTTCGTCGGTCAGGGTCAGTTGCAGACCTTCACCTTGGCCATTCTCGGTTTCGACCAATTGCATCCAAACGCCCATGCGCCGCTCGGCGGATTTTTTGTCCAGCGTGCGCACCCAGCTCATGTCGCGGTTGCGGTTGACTTGCACGCCTTTGCGCAAGTCTTTGAAACCGTCCATCGGGTCTTTGGGAAACAGTCGCCAAACACCCTTGGCTTTTTGTGCTTCGGCGCGGTTGATCTGCAAGCCCACCAATTCTTTTTGCAGGTCGTAGTAGCACAGGCCATCGCCATTGTGCAGCTCGGTCGTCGGGTCGTCGGTGGTGATCTCGACGTGCTCAGCCGTCACCTTGCTCACCCAGCCAATGGGTTGGCCGGGGTTTTTGGGTGTGTCAAAAGCACCAATGTCATCCTTGCGGCCTTGCACAAAATAGTCGGTGAACTCGCGGTTGAAGTTCTGGTTCGGATCGGGCTCAAAGCTGAAGGTGGTGTGGCCATGCGAAGCGGCAGCCAGCGGATTTGAGGAGTTTTGGCGCTCGTTCAGCACCTCGTCAAACAGCTTGCGGTAATGGGCCGTGATGTTTTTCACATAGGCCATGTCCTTGTAGCGACCTTCGATTTTGAAGCTGCGGATGCCCGCATCCACCAGATCGCGCAGGTTTTCGCTTTGGTTGTTGTCTTTCATGCTCAACACATGTTTATCGTGCGCCACGATGCGGCCTTGTGCGTCTTTGACCTCGTAGGGCAGGCGGCAAGCTTGCGAGCAATCGCCCCTGTTGGCACTGCGCCCGGTGTGCGCATGACTAATGAAACACTGGCCGCTGTAGGCCACGCACAAAGCGCCGTGCACAAAGAATTCGATCACCGTCCGCTCGGTGTCGATCACGTCACGGATGGCGCTGATCTGCGGCAGCGTCAGCTCTCGGGCGAGCACGATCTGGCTCAACCCCGCGTCTTGCAAAAACTTGGCTTTTTCGGGCGTGCGGATGTCGGTCTGGGTGCTGGCATGCAGTTGGATCGGTGGCATGTCGATCTCCAGCAAGCCCATGTCCTGGATGATCAGCGCGTCCACGCCTGCGTCGTAGAGCTGCCAGGCCAGTGTGCGCGCGCCTTCCAATTCGTCGTCGCGCAAGATGGTGTTGAGCGTGACAAAGATGCGGCTGTGAAAGCGGTGGGCGTATTGCACCAGCTTGGCAATGTCCTGAAGGCTGTTGTCGGCCGCGGAGCGCGCCCCAAAAGAAGGGCCGCCAATGTAGACCGCGTCGGCCCCATGGTTGATGGCTTCGATGCCAATGTCAAAGGTGCGGGCGGGGGCGAGGAGTTCGAGGTGGTGAGGCTGCATGGCTCGGGATTATCCCAGCTTGCTCGCCGGGGGATGTCGTTTTTCGTAGGCCGGTGCATTATGGTCCGACGTTGTTCACCACCGCTGTTTGAAAATGTCGCTTCGCGAAGGGATGACTGTCGGACCGTAAAGGCCCGAACTACGGGGCGTGTCGCGCCAATGCGGGGGCATGCCGTTTTTCGTAGGTCGGTGCCTTCAGGTCCGACATCTTCGGTGCGCCACCGCCTTTTGAAAATGTCGCTTCGCGAAGGGATGGCTGTCGGACCGTAAAGGCCCGACCTACGGGGTGCGTCGCGCCAATGCGGGGGCATGCCGTTTTTCGTAGGTCGGTGCCTTCAGGTCCGACATCTTCGGTGTGTCAACGCACTTTCCTTGCGACCACCGCCCAAGCAAAAAACGCGACCGAAGTCGCGTTTTTCAAGTGAGCCAAGACCCGATCACTGGATCTTGGCTTTGCTGCGCAGACCTTCTTGGTAAGCGCTCAGCTTTTGTTGTTGCAACTGCTGGGCAATCTGGGGTCTGACTTCTTCGAGTTTGGGCAATTGGGCGTCGCGCACATCGTCGACGCGGATGATGTGGAAGCCAAACTGGGTCTTCACAGGCGTATCGGTCATCTGGCCTTTGTCCAGTTTGACCATGGCACCGGAAAATTCGGCCACGTAGCTGCCCGCAGCAGCCCAATCGAGGTCGCCACCGTTGGCACCAGAGCCTGGGTCTTTGGAGGCTTTCTTGGCCAATTCTTCAAAGTTGCCGCCTTTTTTGATGTCGGCGATCAGGGCCTTGGCATCGGCTTCGGTCTCCACCAAGATGTGGCGGGCGCGGTATTCCTTGCCGCCGTTTTCTTTGACGAACTTGTCATATTCGGCCTTGATGTCGGCGTCAGTCACCGGGTTTTTCTTCTGGAAGTCGGCAAACAGCTGGCGGATCAGGATGGTCTGGCGGGCCAGTTCCAGCTGTGTTTTGTAGTCCTCGCTGGCGTCCAGGCCACGTTTGCGGGCTTCCTGCATGAAGACTTCGCGGGCGATCAGCTCTTGCTTGATTTGGTCCAGCACTTCAGGGGTGACGGGGCGACCTGAGGCCTCGACTTGCTGTTGCAGCGCTTTGACGCGCGAAGTCGGCACAGGTTTGCCGTTGACCACAGCCAGGTTTTGCGCCAGAACGGGGGACGCCAGCAAGGCCACCAAAGCGGCGCTGAGCAGTTGCTTTTTCATCGTGTTTTCCTAAGAGACGGGGTGTCAGGTGTGGGTCAAGGGTTCAAAAAAAGGGGCTGTCACCAAAGGGTGACCGCCCGGTTTCAGATCAGCTCGATGGCCAGGGCGTGTAAGCCCTGATCAATGAAATCTTGCAGCGCATCATACACAAGGCGATGGCGCTGCACGCGGCCGATGCCGACAAACAAAGGCGAAGCAATGCACACCCGCATGTGGGTGCCCACGCCGCTGTCGTTGGCCCCCATGTGGCCCGCGTGTTGGGCGCTTTCGTCGATCACGCGCAGCGCGGTGGGTTGCAGGCGTTCGCTCAAACGGGCGTGGATTTGTTCGCTCAGGGGCAAAGTGGCTTGGATCATGGCTGCTTGTCCTCGTCTTTGGGCAAATAGCGCGAGATGTACAAGCCCTGTCCCAGGATGAAGACCAAGGGGAAGGCATAACCCCAGAGCTTGAAGTTCACCCAGTCTTCGGTGCTGAAGTAGTGGGCCACATAGGCGTTGATGGCGGCCATGAACAGGCAATACAGCATCCACGACAGGTTCAGGCGGTTCCACACGGCGTGGGGCAGTTGCAGTTGCGTGCCCAGCAGCATGTGCAAAAAGTTTTTCTTCAAAAACCAGTGCGCCACGGCCAGGGCAATCGCCAGGCCCGAATACAGCAAGGTCGGTTTCCACTTGATGAAGCGCTCGTCGTGCAAGCCCAGCGTCAAGGCACCAAAGCCCAGCACCAGCACCAGCGTGATCTTGTGCATGGTCTGCAGTTTGCCGTCCATCTTGTAGATCATGGCCGTTTGCAGCACGGTCGCACCCATCAGCACCGCCGTGGCGGTGTAGATGTCGGCCATCTTGTACGCGCCAAAAAACAGCAGGATGGGGAAAAAGTCGAGGATGAGTTTCATGTGGGGCGTGAGTGGGCCGCGTCAACAGGGCGCGGCCGAATGCGGTCAGGAAGGCTTGAAGTCTAACGAAGCGGAGTTCATGCAGTAGCGCAAGCCCGTGGGGGCGGGGCCGTCCTCGAACACATGGCCCAAGTGCGCGCCGCACTGGGCGCAGACGGTTTCGACCCGGCGCATGCCATGGCTGACGTCCACACGCTCTTCGATGGCGTTGTCGCTGGCCGCTCGCGAAAAGCTGGGCCAGCCGCAGCCAGCGTCGAATTTGGTGTCGGAGCTGAACAAGGGCGCATCGCAGCAGATGCAGCTGTAAGTGCCTTTGGACCAGTGGCCTTCGTATTTGCCGGTGAAGGGGCGCTCGGTGGCGGCTTGGCGTGTGACGGCAAAGGCCACAGGCTCAGCGTCTTTGGCGGCCAGCAGCTCGCGCCACGCTTGTGCGGATTTTTCAATTTTGGTCATGATGAACAGCTGATTTCCAGTTGACCCGCCCAGTCGGGCGGCAGGTCGGCATAGGCTGCAAAGCCTGGATGCTCGTCAAAGGGGGACTTTAACAAGTTGTGCAAGGTCTCAATTTCTGAAAAATCGCCCGCCTGGGCTTGGCGGATGGCCATTTCGGCCAGGTGGTTGCGCAGCACAAACTTGGGGTTGGTGCGCAGCATCTGCTGGCCCATGGCCGCGAAGTGGCTTTGACCTGCCCGCTCGGTGTAGCGCGCCAGCCAGGCCAGCAGGCGAGGGCGGTCCAATACCAAGTCGGTCACGGCGCTCCAGCCCGCATCGGTCAAAGCAGAAGCTGTCGATTGCTGCACCACCGCTTGGCTCAGTTGTCGCCAGAACACCGTGAAGTCCACTTTTTCTGCGGCCATGAGCTGCATCACGTCTTCGACCAAAGTCCAGTCGGCTTCACGCTCGGATTCGTGGGCCAATTCGCCCACCAGTCCCAGTTTGGCCCGCATGGCGTCGCCCAGGCAGCGCGGGAACAGGGTCTTGTAACCCTCCAGCACCTGCAGCGTCATCTCCTGGTCGTCGATCAAAGAGGCCAGGGCCTGGGCCAGGCAGTAAAGGTTCCAGTAAGCCACATTCGGCTGGCGGCCATAGGCGTAGCGACCTTGGTGGTCCGAGTGGTTGCAAATGTGACCGGGATCAAAGCCGTCCATGAACTGGAAAGGGCCATAGTCGATCGTCAGGCCTAAGAGGCTCATGTTGTCGGTGTTCATGACACCGTGGCAAAAACCCACCGCCTGCCACTGCGCCAGCAGTTTGGCCGTGCGTTCTTGCACCACGTCCAGCAAGGCTGCATACAGATTGCCCTGCCACAGCGCAGCGCGCTCGCGGCATTCGGGCAGGTGGTGGGTCATGGCGTGGTCGGCCAAAACGCGCAGGCTTTCCGTGTCGCCTTGGGCCGAAAAATGCTCGAAGTGCCCAAAACGCAAAAAGCTGGGGGCCACGCGGGCCACCACGGCGGCGGTTTCCACCGTTTCGCGCCGCACGGGCTCGGGTGAAGCCACCAAGCTCAGGGCCCGGGTGGTCGGGATACCCAAACCGTGCATGGCTTCGCTGCACAAATACTCGCGGATGCTGGAGCGCAGCACGGCCCTGCCATCGCCGCCACGCGAATAGGGCGTGCGGCCCGCGCCCTTGAGTTGGATTTCTTGTGGGCCTTGCGCCGATTGGGCTTCACCCAGCCAGATGGCGCGGCCGTCGCCCAGCTGGCCTGCCCATTGGCCAAACTGGTGCCCGCTGTAAACCGTGGCCAGCGGCTGAGAGCCGACCATCAGCGCATTGCCCGCAAAGGCTTGCAAGTGATCGTCGTCAAACAGCGCGTTGGGCCAGCCCAACTCGGCGCGCAAAGCCTCGTTGCGCGCGGCCCAGCGCGGCGCGGCCACGGGTGTGGGCTGCAAGGGGGTGAAAAATCGGGGACCCAGTTGGGCCAGGCGGTGCGTCCAGTGCAACACAGGCAAGTCGTGCGGATGACTGACGGGCGGGGCCAAAGGGGAAGATGACATGGGGATGGATTGTCACGCCCTTGACAAGCACCCGCGGTTTGGCGGGTTTTAGGCCCGACTGGCGTGGAACTCGGGTGCACAATGAACCGATTGAGAACCACCCACCTGACAGGAGACACCCCATGCTGGGACTGATGCAACAGCAATCGCTTTTGATTTCTGCGTTGATTGAATTTGCCGAACAACACCATGGCGACAGCGAGGTCGTTTCGCGTCGCGTCGAAGGTGACATCCACCGCAGTGATTGGGCCCAAGTGGCCCGCCGTTCGCGCCAAGTGGCCAACGCACTGGATGCGCAAAATCTGCCTCAGGGCACCCGCATCGCCACGCTGGCCTGGAATGGTTACCGCCACCTGGAACTGTACTTTGGCGTGAGCGGCTCGGGCCGCGTGCTGCACACCCTCAACCCGCGCCTGCATCCGGAGCAGATGGCCTGGATCGCCAACCACGCCGAAGACCAGGTGTTGTGCTTTGACATGACGTTTTTGCCCTTGGTGCAGGCGCTGCACAGCCATTGCAAAACCATCACCCACTATGTGGCTTTGTGCGACGCAGGCAAGCTGCCTGCGGACACCGGCATCCCGAACCTGGTGAGTTACGAGGCCTGGATGGGCCAGCAGCCGAGCACCTACGCCTGGCCGCAGCTCGATGAAAACACCGCCTGCAGCTTGTGCTACACCAGCGGCACCACCGGCAACCCCAAGGGCGCTTTGTACAGCCACCGCTCCACCGTGCTGCACGCTTACGCCGCTGCTTTGCCCGACTCCATGTGCATTTCTGCCCGCGATGCCATCTTGCCGGTCGTGCCCATGTTCCACGTCAACGCCTGGGGCATCCCCTACAGCGCGGCCATGGCGGGGGCCAAACTGGTGTTCCCTGGCCCTGCGCTGGACGGCAAGTCGGTCTACGAGTTGATCGAGGCCGAGGGCGTGACCTTTGCGGCCGGCGTGCCCACCGTGTGGCAAATGCTGCTGGGCCACATGGCACCCGCAGGCCTGAAGTTCAGCACACTTGGCCGCACCGTGATTGGCGGCTCGGCTTGCCCGCCCGCCATGATCGACGCCTTCCGTCAGAACTACAACGTGGATGTGCTGCACGCCTGGGGCATGACCGAACTCAGCCCGCTGGGCACGGTCTGCACCCTGAAAAACAAGCACCTGAGCCTGCCAGCCGAACAGCAAATGAAGCTGCGCATGAAGCAAGGCCGCTGCATCTTCGGCATTGACATGAAGATCGTGGACGCCGAGGGCAAAGCCTTGCCGCACGATGGCAAAGCCGCAGGTGATCTGCTGGTCAAAGGTCCCTGGGTCATTGAGTCGTACTACAAACAAGAAGGCGGCAACCCCTTGGTGGACGGTTGGTTCCCAACGGGTGACGTGGCCACCATCGACACCGATGGCTTCATGCAAATCACCGACCGCAGCAAAGACGTGATCAAGTCCGGCGGCGAATGGATCAGCTCGATCGATGTGGAAAACATCGCCATGGCCCACCCGGCCGTGGCCATGGCCGCCTGCATCGGCATGCGCCACCCCAAATGGGATGAGCGCCCGATAGTGTGCGTGGTCAAGAAGCCCGGGGCCGAGGTCACGCGTGAAGCGCTGATCGCTTTTTACGAAGGCAAGACCGCCAAGTGGCAGATTCCGGACGATGTGGTCTTTGTCGACGCCATTCCTTTGGGCGGCACCGGCAAGATGCTCAAGACCAAATTGCGCGAGCAATTGGCCGACTACGTTTTGCCCGGACTTTGATGCCCAGCAAGCCCGCGCTCAGACAAGTTGTGCAGGGCAGTCGCTTGGGTGATATGCCTTAGGTGCAAACCCCGAGCCCATTCGTGATTTCAGCGGTTACGCTAAACGTGTTCAGATTCACAACGCAGGAGACCTTGAATGAAAACCACCACCCGTTTGATCGCCGCAGCCGCCTTGGCTGCCTGCTCCTTGGGCGCCTATGCGCAAAAGGGCGAAACCGTCAAAATTGCTTGGATCGACCCCTTGTCTGGCCTGATGGCCCCCGTGGGCAGCAACCAGCTCAAGAGCTTCCAGTTTTTTGCCGAAAAATTCAGCAAAACCAACCCAGCCGGTGTCAAGTTCGAAGTCATCGGCATCGACAACAAGCTCAGCCCCGCTGAAAGCTTGAACGCGCTCAAGGCCGCCATGGACCAAGGCGTGCGCTACATCACCCAAGGCAACGGCTCATCGGTTGCGGGCGCCCTGATTGAGGCCGTGAACAAGCACAACGAGCGCAACCCCGGAAAGGAAATCATCTTCCTGAACCATTCTGCGGTCGACCCAGACTTCACCAACAGCAAGTGCAGCTACTGGCATTTCCGCTTTGACGCGGACACCTCCATGAAGATCGAGGCCATGACCACCTTCATGAAGGATCAGAAAGACATCAAGAACGTTTACCTGCTCAACCAGAACTACTCGCACGGCCATCAGGTCGTCAAGTTTGCCAAGGAAAACATTGCGCGCAAGATGCCGGCCGTGAAGATCGTGGGCGAAGACCTGCATCCCCTGGCCCAGGTGCGCGACTTCTCGCCCTACATCGCCAAGATCAAAGCTTCGGGTGCCGACACTGTGATCACTGGCAACTGGGGCTCTGACCTGGCGCTGCTGGTCAAGGCGGCCAACGAAGGTGGCTTTAATGGCAAGTTCTACACTTATTACACCGGCGTCACGGGAACGCCCACCGCTTTGGGCCAAGGCGGTGCTGGCCGCGTTTACCAGATCGCTTATGGCCACTACAACATGGGCGGCCAAATGGACAAATGGTCCGCCGAATTCAAACAAAAGTTCAACGACGACTTCTACACCCACTCCGTGGTGAGGATTTACCAGGCGCTGGGTGATGCCATGGCCAAAGCCAAGTCCACCGATCCGGTCAAAGTGGCCGCGGCATTGTCCGGTCTGAAATTCTCGACCCACAACGGCGAAGTCGAAATCCGCAAAGCAGACCATCAGTTGCAGCAACCTCTGTACATGACCGTCTGGCAAAAAGCGGACAAAAAGTTCCCCTACAGCCCGGAAAACACCGGCATGACGCTGGCGCCCGTGAAAGATTTCCCATCGTATGTGTCCAGCACGCCCACCAGCTGCCAGATGAAGCGTCCTGGTTGAGGCGCGACGCCTGCCGCCGCCCATCTCTGAGCGACCCGAAAGGGTGGCTCAGGGTTGGGCGGATGGGCCAAGGCCCGATCACCTGAGGGTTCATCGGGCTTTTTTATGGGTTTTCGGCCCCATTGAGACCGGATTTGCATGCGCAATTCCACTTTCGGTAATGCTTTAGACCCCAAGGGTCTGGAAGGTTTGTGATGGAGTTTTTCATCATCTCCATGCTCAACGGCCTCAGTTACGGGCTGTTGTTGTTCATGCTCAGCTCCGGGCTGACGCTGATCTTCAGCATGATGGGTGTGCTCAACTTTGCGCACGCCAGCTTCTACATGGTGGGTGCCTATTTTGGCTACACCCTTTCGCAGTGGGTCGGTTTTTGGCCTGCGCTGGTCATTGCCCCGCTGCTCGTTGGGGCCTGTGGTGCCTTGTTCGAGCGCCTGACGCTGCGCAAGGTCCACCCCTTTGGCCATGTGCCTGAATTGCTCGTCACCTTTGGCTTGTCCTACGTGGTGCTGGAGTTGGTTCAGTTGGTTTGGGGCCGAACAGCGGTAGATTTTCCGCCGCCCGAAATTTTGCGCAGTTCAGCTTTCACCTTGATCAATCACTCGACCCATGGCTTGAGCCTCATCTGGGGTGCCGCGCCTGCCGACATGTGCAGTGCAGCCGATGCGACCATCCGTGTGGTGTGCTCGCCGTTTCCTGCCACGCGGGGCTTCATGATGCTGGTGGCGCTGCTCATGCTGGTGTCTTTGTGGCTGTTGCTCACGCGCACCCGCATTGGTTTGGTCATTCAGGCCGCATTGACCCACCCCGAAATGGTCGAGTCGCTGGGGCACAACGTACCCCGCGTGTTCATGCTGGTGTTTGGTGCAGGTACAGGTTTGGCCGGTTTGGCGGGTGTGATTGGCGGCAGCACGTTTGTGACCGAGCCGGCCATGGCCGCCACTGTTGGCTCGGTCATATTTGTGGTGGTGGTGGTGGGTGGTATGGGCTCTTTGTCTGGCGCGTTTTTGGCCTCGGTGCTGATTGGTGTGATCCAGACCTTTGCTGTGGCCATTGACTACTCTTTTCTCACATTGGCCAAGGACATGGGCTGGGCTTTGTCGGCAGCCACCCAAGAAAACTCCTTTGCCAAACTCACCTTGTCCCAGGTGGCGCCCATCTTGCCCTACCTGTTTTTGGTGCTGATTCTGATCTTCCGGCCCAAGGGTCTGTTGGGTACACGCGAGACTTGAAGACATGGCTGCTGTTTACAAATTCAAACCCTACAACGTCGGCCGCTGGGTCATCTGGAGCCTGTTCGCGCTGGTGCTGGTGGTCTCGCCTTTGGTGTTCACCAGCAACCTGTCGACCACCATGCTGGCGCAAATGGGCATCGCCATCATCGCTTGCCTGTCCTACAACATCCTGCTGGGCCAAGGCGGCATGCTCAGTTTTGGCCATGCGGTTTACACCGGACTGGGTTCTTACATGGCCATCCACGCGCTCAATTCGGTGAGCGGCGGCCAATTGAACATTCCGGTCAGTTTGCTGCCCATCGTTGGCGGCTTGACCGGCATGGGCTTTGCCATCTTGCTCGGTTGGGTCACCACCCGCAAATCGGGCACCACCTTCGCCATGATCACACTGGGCGTGGCCGAGTTGGTGTTCGCCATGTCGCTTATGTTTTCAGAGTTTTTCGGGGGCGAGGCGGGTGTGTCAGGCAACCGGGTGGCGGGTCAGCCTTTCTTTGGCATCACCTACGGCCCGCAAATCCAGGTTTATTACCTGATTGCCGCCTACACCTTTGTTTGTGTGGCGCTCATGTACGCCTTCACGCAAACGCCGCTGGGACGCATTTTGAATGCGGTGCGCGACAACCCCGAGCGGGTCGAGTTCATCGGCTACAACACCCAGCGCGTGCGCTACATGGCGTTCATCATCTCGGGCTTTTTTGCGGGCATCGCGGGTGGTTTGGGTGCACTCAACTTCGAGATCGTGACGGCCGAGGTGGTCGGGGCAGGGCGCTCTGGCGCTTATTTGCTGTTCACCTTTTTGGGCGGTGCGACCTTCTTCTTTGGCCCCATCATCGGGGCGGTGCTGATGATCATCGCTTTTGTGCTGTTGTCCGAACTGACCAAAGCCTGGCTGCTGTACTTGGGCCTGGTGTTCTTGTTCATGGTCATGTACGCGCCCGGCGGCATTGCCAGCCTGATCATGATGAACCTGCGGGTGGCCAAGTTTGGCAAATTGCGCCAGATCTGGACCAGTTACCTGGGCCTGGGCCTCACGGCCACCGTCATGCTGGCGGGGGCGGGAGCCATGATCGAGATGGTCTACCACCTGCAGCTCAATTCGGCCCTGGGGGACACGGTCAAGTTCATGGGCGCCACCCTCAATGCCAAGAGCCTGGACAGCTGGTTCGGCTCGGCGTTTGTCATGCTGACGGGCCTGGGTCTGTTCGAGCTGGCCAGGCGACAATTCGCCCGCGACTGGGGCGTGATCCAGACCGACATCGAAAAAGAAATCAAGCGAAGGGAAACGGCCTTATGAGTTACGCCTTAGAACTCCGGGACGTGCGCAAGAATTTCGGCAAGACCGAAATCATCCGTGGCGTGAATCTGGCCGTCCATGCAGGCGAGCGTGTGGCTGTGATCGGCCCCAACGGCGCGGGCAAGTCGACACTGTTCAACCTGATCAGTGGCCGCTTTGGCCCCTCTAGTGGCGATATTTTGCTGGCTGGTCAGACCATCCAGAACAAGACGCCATACGAAATCAACCGCATGGGGCTGTCGCGCAGCTTCCAGATCACCAACATCTTCCCCAAGCTCAGCGTGTTCGAAAATCTGCGCTGCGCGGTGCTCTGGAGCCTGGGCTACAAATACAGCTTTTGGAAATTCCTGTCGGGCCTGAAAGACGCCAACGAACGCACCGACGAGTTGCTGGAGATGATCCATCTGGACAAAAAACGCGACGTGCTGGCGGTCAACCTGACCTATGCCGAGCAACGGGCGTTGGAAATCGGCGTGACCATCGCGGGTGGCGCGGATGTGATCTTGCTGGACGAGCCCACGGCCGGCATGAGCAAGAGCGAAACCTCGCGTTTCATTCAGCTCATCAAGGACGTCACCGTGGGCAAAACCCTGCTCACCGTGGAGCACGACATGGGCGTGGTGTTTGGCCTGGCCGACAAGATCGCGGTGGTGGTGTACGGCGAAGTCATCGCCTTTGACACGCCTGAGGCGGTGCGGGCCAATGCCAAAGTGCAGGAGGCTTATTTGGGCTCTCCGGTCGCAGACAGCCAAGCAGGAGTCCACTGATGCTGAAAATCGACAACCTTCATGCCTTTTACGGCAAAAGCCATGTGTTGCATGGCGTCAATTTTGAGGTGGGGCAGGGCGAGATCGTGGCCTTGCTTGGGCGCAACGGCTCAGGCCGATCCACGACCGCCAAGGCCATCATGGGTCTGGTCGAGTGCGAAGGCCGCATCGACTGGAAAGGCCAGCCCATTCAGGGCAAAAAAGCCTATGAGATCGCCCACCTGGGGGTAGGTTATGTGCCCGAGAACCGCGAGATTTTCCCCAAGCTGACGGTGAGCCAAAACCTGCAATTGGGCCAAAAACGCAATGGGCAAAACGGCCGTTGGTCGTTTGACGACATGTTCGCCATGTTTCCGCGCCTCAAAGAACGCGAACACAACGAAGCCGGGGTGCTTTCGGGCGGTGAGCAGCAAATGCTCACGCTGTGCCGAACCCTGATGGGTGACCCCGATCTCATCATCATCGACGAACCCACCGAGGGGCTGGCGCCCAAAATTGTCGAGCTTGTCGGCCAATTTCTTTTCAGCCTCAAAGCCAAAGGGGTCTCGGTGTTGCTGATCGAGCAGAAACTGACGATTGCCATGCGCATTTCGGACCGCGCCTTGGTCATGGGCCATGGTGCCATTGTCTTCATGGGCACGCCCGACGAGCTGCGGGCCAACACCTACATTCGCAAGGAATGGTTGGAGGTTTGATCCAAACTTAGCCCCGTCTCTGGTGCGACAATTTTTTGCCGTGCAGGGTTTTTTTATGTCTACAATGTTCAAAAACGAACGGTCGTTCTTTTTTAATTTATCACGCAAAGGAAGTCCAGCATGACAGCTGAATACAAAGTGCATGGCGATGTCGCGGTCATCACCCTGATGAATCCACCCGTCAACGGTTTGGGTCTGTCCACCCGCGTCGGCATCACCGACGGGCTGGAAAAAGCCAACAACGACGCGGCCGTCAAAGCCATCGTCATCACCGGTGGCGGCAAAGCTTTTTCGGGCGGTGCGGACATCCGTGAGTTTGGCTCGCCCAAGGCGACGCAGGAACCCAATTTGCTGAGCGTGATCCGCTCTTGCGAAAATTCGGCCAAGCCGGTTGTGGCGGCCATCCACTCGGTCGCCATGGGCGGTGGCTTGGAGTTGGCTTTGGGTTGCCACTACCGCATTGCCGCGCCGGGCACTTCCATTGCCTTGCCTGAAGTCAAGCTGGGTCTCATCCCCGGCGCGGGCGGCACGCAGCGCTTGCCCCGCGTGATCGGTGTCGAAGCGGCGCTGAACATGATCGTCAGCGGCGAGGCCATCATGAGCGAGATGCTGGCCATGCTGCCTGGCCAAAAGCTGTTTGATGCGATGGCCCAATCGGCCGATAGCCTGCCAGAAGAAGCCTTGGCCATGGCCCGCAAAGTGGCCGCAGCCCACGCCGATGGTTCGCCCATGCCCTTGGTCAAAAACCTGCCTTGCAAGCACCCGCAAGGCGATGCGTACTTCCAGTTCACCCGCAACATGGTCAAAGGCATGGCGAAAAACCTGCCTGCGCCTGAAAAGTGCGTGGACGCCGTCGAAGCGGCCACCAAAAAGAAATTCGAAGAGGGCATGGTTTTGGAGCGTGAAATTTTCACCAACCTCATGTTCACTCCCGAAAGCCGCGCACTGCGTCACATTTTCATGGCCGACCGTGCGGCGTCCAAGATCCCGGACGTGCCGGCAGACACCCCCATGCGGGCCATCCAGTCGATTGCCGTCATCGGTGCTGGCACCATGGGCGGTGGCATTTCGATGAACTTCTTGAATGCGGGCATCCCGGTCAAGATGCTGGAGATGAAGCAAGACGCGCTGGACCGTGGCGTGGCCACCATCCGCAAGAACTACGAAGCCCAAGTCAAAAAAGGCAAGCTCAAGCAAGACAAATACGAGCAGCGCATGGCCTTGCTGAGCACCACGCTCAGCTACGACGACATTGGCCAAGCCGATCTGGTGATCGAAGCCGTGTTTGAGGAGATGGGCGTGAAAGAAGCTGTCTTCAAGAAGCTCGACGAAGTGATGAAGCCTGGTGCGATTTTGGCCTCGAACACCTCCACCTTGGATGTGAACCAGATTGCCAGCTTCACCCAACGCCCTCAAGACGTGATCGGCATGCACTTCTTCAGCCCGGCTAATGTGATGAAGCTGCTCGAAGTGGTACGTGGCGCCCAGACCGGCAAAGACGTGCTGGCCACCGTGATGGCCATTGGCAAGAAAATCAAGAAAACCTCGGTGGTCTCGGGCGTGTGCGATGGCTTCATCGGCAACCGCATGATTGAGCAGTACAGCCGTCAAGCCGGTTTCCTGATCGAAGAAGGCTGCACCCCAGCCCAAGTGGACAAGGCGGTTGAGAAATTCGGCTTTGCCATGGGCCCCTTCCGCATGGGCGACTTGGCTGGCAACGACATCGGCTGGGCGATTCGCAAGCGCCGTTACACCGAAAAACCCAACCTCAAATACAGCAAAACCGCTGACTTGCTGTGCGAAATGGGGCGTTACGGCCAAAAGACGGGCGCAGGCTGGTACGACTACCAAGCCGGCAAACGTGACGCGATTCCCAGCGCCGTGGTGGTCGAGATGATCGAAAAACACCGCGCCGCTTTGGGGCTAACGCCCCGCAAGATTTCCGACGAAGAAATCGTGCAGCGCTTGGTGTATTCATTGGTCAACGAGGCTTGCCACATCTTGGAAGAAGGCATCGCCAGCAAGGCCAGCGACATCGACATGGTCTACATCACCGGCTATGGCTTCCCGTTCTGGCGCGGTGGCCCGATGAACTACGCCGACACGATTGGGCTGTTCAACGTGGTCGAAGCCATGAAGCGCTTTGCCAAGAACCCACTCGACGACGCCCAATTCTGGCAACCCGCACCTTTGTTGGTGCGCTTGGCGGCCGAAGGCAAAACATTCAACTGAGCGTTCAGAGTTGAGTGTTCGTTGTCCAGTTTCATAAGACCAGTTAACTGCTTGACCGCCGCTTAACACTCAACGCTCAACGAGCCAAACCAAGGATTCAAAATGACCAACGCCGTTATCGTATCGACCGCCCGCACCCCTCTGGCCAAGAGCTGGAAGGGCGCATTCAACATGACCCACGGCGCCACTTTGGGCGGCCATGCGGTACAACATGCCGTGGCCCGCGCTGGCATTGATGCCGCCGAAGTCGAAGACGTGATCATGGGCTGCGCCACGCCTGAAGGGGCCACGGGTGCCAACATCGCTCGCCAAATCGCCCTCAGGGCCGGCATGCCCATATCGGTCTCTGGCATGACCGTGAACCGCTTTTGCTCGTCGGGCCTGCAAACCATTGCGCTGGCGGCGCAGCGCATCATCGCGGGTGAAGGCCAGGTGTATGTGGCTGGCGGTGTGGAGAGCATTTCTTGCGTACAGCAAGAAGCGAACACCCACATGCTGCAGGACTTGGCCCTGGCCAAGATGAAGCCCGAGATCTACTGGAACATGCTGCAAACCGCCGAGCAAGTGGCCAAACGCTACAAAATCGGTCGCGATGTGATGGACGCTTATGGTGCGGCCAGCCAACAAAAGGCCTGCGCTGCACAAGCTGCCGGTTTGTTCAACGACGAAATCGCCCCCATCACCGTCACGCAAGGCGTGATCGACAAGGTCATGGGCATGACCACCAAGCAAGTGACTGTGGGCGTGGACGAAGGCCTGCGCGAAGGCACCACCGTAGAAGCCATCAGCGGCCTGCGCTCTGCGCTGCCTGGCGGGCTGGTGTCAGCGGGCAACGCCAGCCAGTTCTCGGACGGCGCGGGTGCTTGCGTGTTGATGGACGAGAAACTGGCCGAGCAACGCGGTCTCAAGCCCTTGGGTCGTTTCCTGGGCTTTGCTGTGGCCGGTTGCGAGCCTGACGAGATGGGCATTGGCCCCGTGTATGCCGTGCCCAAGGCGCTGGCGCGTTTGGGTCTGACCGTGCAAGACATTGACCTGTGGGAGCTCAACGAAGCGTTTGCCGTGCAGGTGCTGTACTGCCGCGACAAGCTGGGCATCCCAGCCGACCGTTTGAACGTGAACGGCGGCGCGATCGCGGTGGGTCACCCCTACGGTGTGTCGGGCCAACGCCTGACGGGCCACGCACTGATCGAAGGGAAACGCCGTGGTGCCAAGCGTGTGGCCGTGACCATGTGCATTGGCGGCGGTATGGGCGCGTGTGGCATTTTTGAAGTGCTGTGATTTGGCGTTGAGCGTGCTGCGTTGAGCGTTGAGCGTTGAGCGTGCTGCGTTAAGCGTTGAGCGTTGAGCGTGCTGCGTTGAGTGTTGTGCGTGAGTCTTTGTATTCACGCTGAACGCTGAACGCTCAAAGCTCAACCCACAACCCACTTCCCATAACTGGAAGAACCTAAACCCTCAACCACCCATTTGCCATGTCACTTCGCCCCACCGTTGATTTCTTGCTGCACGACTGGTTGAAGGTCGAAAGCCTGCAAAGCCGCGAGCGCTTTGCCGACCATTCACGCGAAACCTTTGACGCCGTGCTCGATACCTGCGAGCGCATTGCGCGGGAGAAATACGCCCCGTTCAACCGCCTGGTGGACACGCAAGAGCCGCACTTTGACGGCGAAAAAGTCATCTTGCCGCAGGCTACGCACGATGCGTACAAGGCCTATGCCGAATCGGGCATGCTGAGCGCTGCGCAAGACTACGAGATTGGAGGCATGCAACTGCCTTATACGGTGGAGGCTGCAGCCAATGCTTTTTTTGCGATGGCCTCGGTCAGCATCGGTTCGGGCATGCTGACCAGTGGCAACGCCAATTTGCTGATGGTGCATGGTACCGATTTGCAAAAGCAGGTGTTTGCCGCTAACGAATTCAATGGGCGCTTTTCGGGCACCATGTGCCTGAGCGAACCGCAAGCCGGTTCGTCGCTGAGCGATGTGACGACCCGTGCCACACCCGATGGTGAAGGCTTTGAAGCTGACCCATTGGGGCCACGCTACCGCCTCAAGGGCAACAAGATGTGGATTTCGTCAGGCGAACACGAGTTGAGTGAAAACATCATCCACTTGGTGCTGGCCAAGATCCCCGGTGCCGATGGCCAATTGGTGCCGGGCGTCAAAGGCATCTCGTTGTTCATCGTGCCCAAAAAATTGCTTGACACACAGGGCCAACTCACCGGCGAGCGCAACGACGTGGCCCTTGCGGGCCTGAACCACAAATGCGGCTGGCGCGGCACGACCAACACACTGCTGAATTTTGGTGAGGGCAAGTACCCCGTGCGTGGCGGGTCCGGCGCCGCAAGCGGTGCCGTGGGCTACCTCGTTGGCAAACCCGGGGAGGGCCTGCGCTGCATGTTCCACATGATGAACGAAGCCCGCATCGGCGTGGGCATGGCCGCCACCATGCTGGGCATGGCGGGTTACTACGCCAGCCTCGACTACGCCAAAAACCGGCCGCAAGGCCGACCCAGCGGGGCAGGGGGCAAAGACGCCAGCCGCCCGCAGGTTCGCATCATCGAACACGCCGACATCAAGCGCATGCTGCTGGCGCAAAAGGCCTACAGCGAGGGCGCTTTGGCCCTGGCCTTGTACTGCGCCCGCTTGGTGGATGAACTGCACACCGGTGCGCCTGAAGACGCCGATGAGGCGCGCTTGCTGCTCGAAGTGCTCACGCCCATCGTTAAAAGTTTCCCCAGCGAGTGGTGCCTGGAAGCCAACAGCTTGGCCATCCAGATTCACGGCGGCTACGGTTACACGCGCGACTTTCCGGTGGAGCAGTACTGGCGCGACAACCGCTTGAACATGATCCACGAAGGCACGCATGGCATTCAGGCCATGGACTTGCTCGGCCGCAAGGTGCTGATGGAAAACGGACGTGGCTTGCAACTGCTGGCCGAACGCATGCTGGCCACGGCAGCCAGGGCTGAAGGCAGCTGGGGGCCTGAAGCTGCGGCCTTGGGCGCTGCCCTGAAGCAAGTCGGCCAAGCCACCCAGCAAGCTTGGGATGGTGCCGAACCCGCCCAGGCCCTGGCCAATGCCGTGCCGTATTTGCAAGCCTTTGGCCACACCGTGATCGCCTGGATCTGGCTCGATGTCGCGTCCAGCTTGGAGGGCAACGAGACCCCTGCCGCGCAGGGCCGCCGCGCCGCCTGCCGTTATTTCTTTCGCTACGAATTGCCCAAGATCGGCGCTTGGCTCAATGTGGTGTCCAGCCGGGACCCGACTTGCGCCGACTTGCCCGAGGAGGCCTTTTGATGATCCGGCACATCGTGATGTGGAACCTGCACGCGCAGGCGGAAGGGGCCGACAAGGCTGCCAATCTCGAAAAAGCCAAATCCCTGTTGCTGTCGTGTGCGCAGGTCGTGCCCGGCATCCGCGCTTTTGAAGTAGCCACGGCCTCACCCGGCATGGACTGCACGAATGATTTGGTGCTGCACATGCTGCTGGATGACGCGCAGGTGCTAGCGGCTTACCAGAATCACCCCGATCATCTGGCCATCAAGCCTTTCATGAAAGCGCTCTTGCACGAGCGCCGCTGCATGGATTTCATCGTCGAATAAAAGGAGCTCCGGCATGGCACGCACTGTTCAACAACTTTTTGATCTGACTGGACAGGTGGCCCTGGTCACCGGTGGCTCGCGCGGCCTGGGCTTGCAAATGGCCCACGCCCTGGGCGAAGCCGGGGCCAAGATCATGCTCAGCTCGCGCAAGGCGGCCGACCTGGAAGAAGCCGCAGCCGAGCTGCAAGCTGCCGGTATTGATGCCCGCTGGATCGCTGCCGATTGCGGCAAAGAAGAAGACATCCGCCTTTTGGCCACTGAAACCATGGCACGCATGGGGCCCATCGACATCCTGGTCAACAACGCTGGCGCCACCTGGGGTGCCCCCGCCGAAGACCACCCCGTGGCCGCTTGGGACAAGGTCATGAACCTGAACGTGCGCGGCTATTTTCTGTTGTCGCAAGAAGTGGCTAAACAAAGCTTCATCCCGCGAGGAAAGGGCCGCATTTTGAATGTGGCGTCCATCGCCGGTCTGGCCGGCAACCCGGCCGCGATGAAAACCATCGCCTACAACACCTCCAAGGGTGCCGTCATCAACTTCACCCGCGCATTGGCGGGAGAGTGGGGCGAGCACGGCATCACTGTCAACGCCATTTGCCCTGGTTTTTTCCCCAGCAGGATGAGCCAAGGCCTGCTGGACACCATCGGGGCCGACAAGATGGCGCAAGCCGCGCCCCTGCGCCGTTTGGGCGATGACGAGGACCTTAAGGGCTTGGCGGTCTTGTTCGCCTCGGAGGCTGGCAAGCACATCACCGGCCAATGGCTGGCGGTGGACGGTGGCGTGAGCGCCATCATTGGCGGCTGAGCGCCACTTGAGTCTGGACATGAGCATCCCTTTTGGCTCCCACATTCCGTTCGTGGAGCACCTGGGCTTCACCTTGGAAAAGTTCGAAGGCGGAGAGTCCGAGCTGCATTTCGCGCCGCGCCCCGAACACCTCAATTCATTTGACGTCACCCACGGTGGTGCGGTCATGACTTTTCTGGATGTGATCATGGCCACTGCAGCACGCAGTGTGGACCCCGAGATGGGCGTGGTCACCATCGAGATGAAAACCAGCTTCATGCGCCCCGCCAAAGTGCCAACTGGCGAATCGCTGGTGGGCAAAGGACATCTGCAGCACCGCACCCGCAGCATGGCCTTCGCCGAGGGCCGCATCTTCGACGGCACAGGCCAGTTGTGCGCCACGGCGACCGGCACCTTCAAATACGTGGCTCCGCGCTTGGCGCAAGAACCCGCCACCGACTGAGCCCTATGCCCTTTTTTTACGCTTTCGCGGTCGGAGACCGCTCCTACGGGTTGTTTGGCAAGCGCGGTTTTCGATCGCGATACCCCATTTTTGTAGCAGCGGTCTCTGACCGTGATGTAAGACCATTTCACCATTGATCAACCAGGAAAACACCATGCCCATCAACCACCAAATCGTGCTCGACAACCGCCCCCAGGGCGAAGCCACTGTGGCCAACTTCAAACTGATTGAAACCAACATTCCGGCATTGCAAGACGGTCAAGTGCTGGTCAAGCACCACTTCATGAGCCTGGACCCTTACATGCGTGGCCGCATGAACGAAAGCAAGAGCTACGCGGTGCCCCAGCCTCTGGGGCAAGTCATGATCGGTGGCACCGTGGGCGAAGTGGTAGAGAGCCAGCACCCCAAGTTCAAAGCAGGTGACCCGGTGGTGGGCATGGGCGGCTGGCAGGAATACAGCGTGGTTGATGGCAACGTGATCGGTGCTTTGCGCAAGGTCGACACCACCCATGTGCCGCTGTCGCACTACCTGGGCGCGGTGGGCATGCCCGGTGTGACCGCTTGGTATGGCCTGTGCAAGATCATCGCGCCCAAAGCGGGTGAGACCGTCACCGTCAGCGCGGCCAGCGGCGCGGTGGGCAGTGCTTACGGTGCTTTAGCCAAGGCACGCGGCTGCCGTGTGGTCGGCATTGCCGGTGGCAAGGACAAGTGCGACTACGTGGTCAATGAGCTGGGCTTTGACGCCTGCATCGACTACAAGGAGCACAAGGACTACATCTCGCTGTCCAAGGCGCTGCGCGAAGCCTGTCCGAACGGCATCGACGGCCACTTTGAAAACGTCGGCGGCATGGTGCTGGATGCGGTGATGCTGCGCACCAATGCGTTTGCCCGCATCGCGGTGTGCGGCATGATCGCGGGCTATGACGGCGCGCCGCTGCCCATGACCACCCCAGCGTTGATCCTGATCAACCGCATGAAGATCGAAGGCTTCATCGTCAGCGAGCACATGGAAATCTGGCCCGAAGCGCTGCAAGAACTCGGCACCCTGATCGGTACCGGCAAGCTGCGCCCCCGCGAATCGGTGGCCCAAGGGCTGGCCGCGGCGCCCGAGGCATTTCTCGGCCTGCTCAAAGGCAAGAACTTCGGCAAACAATTGGTCAAGCTGGTCTGAGGCCTGCACCATGTCCGATCTGATCCTGCACCATTACCCGACTTCGCCGTTTGCCGAGAAGATCCGGCTGATCCTGGGCTACAAACAACTGGCCTGGAAGAGCGTGTTCATTCCCATGATCATGCCCAAGCCCGATCTGACGGCGCTCACCGGGGGCTACCGCAAAACGCCGGTTCTGCAGATCGGTGCGGACATTTACTGTGACACCGCACTGATCTGCGATGTGCTGGAGCACTTGGCCCCCGCGCCCACCATTTATCCTGATGCCGTCAAAGGTGCAGCACGCATCGTGGCGCAGTGGGCCGACAGTGCCTTGTTCACGGCGTCCATGGCCTACAACTTCCAGCCTGCGGGTGTGGCGCAGGTCTTTGCAGGCGCGCCCGCCGAGGGCGTGCAGGCCTTTGTGGCCGATCGCACGGCCATGCGCGGTGGCGCGGCCCGCATGGCGTCCTCAGACGCTACTGGCACTTACAAAAGCTACTTGCGCCGGATCGCCAGCATGCTGCACGGGCAAGACTTTTTGTTTGGCGCACAGCCTGGTGTGGCCGACTTTGCGGTTTACCACCCGCTGTGGTTCACGCAAGACCGCACGCCAGCCTTGGCGGGCATTTTGGATGCAACGCCCGAAGTCAAAAGCTGGATGACCCGCATGAAAGCCATCGGTCATGGCACACCTGGCAAATGCAGTGCCGACGAAGCCTTGGCGTTGGCCCGCAGTGCAACACCCACCGCGCTGCAAAGCGACACGTTTCAAGACGAGCACGCCATCGCCTTGGGCAACCGCGTGGTGATCGCGGCCGACCACTTTGGCCTGGAGCCCACCGAAGGTGAGCTGGTCGCAGCCACACGCACCCGTTTCACCCTGCGCCGCAGCGATGAGCGTGCGGGCACGGTGCATGTTCACTTCCCGCGTGTCGGGTTCACACTCAAAAAGGCATCTGCATGATCGACAACTTCAAAGGCAAAACTGCGGTATTGACGGGTGGCGGTTCAGGCTTTGGTCTGGAATGCGCCCGCATTGGCGCCCAACTGGGCATGAACCTGGTGCTGGTGGACGTGCAGCAAGACGCGCTGGACAAAGCCGCTGCCGAAATGATCGCCCAAGGCGCTCAGGTGTTGGCCTGCAAGGTGGATGTGTCGAACGCGCAGGCCATGGAACAACTTGCCGCTGACGTCAAAGCGCGCTTTGGCGCACCGCACTTCGTCTTCAACAACGCAGGCGTGGGGGCCGGGGGCCTGGTTTGGGAAAACTCAGTCGCCGATTGGGAATGGGTGCTGGGCGTCAACCTCTGGGGCGTGGTGCACGGCGTGCGCCTGTTCACGCCAATGATGCTCGAAGCCGCCAAAGCCGACCCGGCTTACCGGGGCCACATCGTCAACACCGCCAGCATGGCCGGCTTGCTCACGCCACCCAACATGGGCATCTACAACGTGAGCAAACACGCCGTGGTGGCTTTGACCGAAACGCTCTACCAAGACTTGCAGCTGGTGTCTGATCAGGTCAGCGCCAGCGTGCTGTGCCCTTATTTTGTGCCCACGGGCATCAGCCAAAGCCACCGCAACCGCCCAGCCGACCTGCCTGCCGAACAACCTACCGCCAGCCAACTCATCGGCCAAGCGCAAAGCGACAAAGCGGTTGGAAGCGGCAAAGTCTCGGCCGCCGACGTGGCGCAAAAAGTGTTCGATGCGGTGGCGGCTGACCAGTTCTACATCTACAGCCACCCGCAAGCGCTGGGCAACGTGCAAAGCCGCATGGAAGCTATCGTGATGGGCCACAACCCGCCCGACCCGTTTGCCGCCAAGCCTGAATTGGGCGAAGGACTGCGCCGGGCCTTGCATCAGTAGTCGAAGCGTGCCCTCTACCCGGACTTGACATCCTTGGATCAAGTGTATTCCTTGGTATTAATTTGATTTTTTCTCTTTAACTTTTTTTCTGGATATGAGAAATTGACACCGTGAACATCGTCCAATATGGAGCACCAGAGCAAATGTTCCAGTCTGGATGAAAAGCTTGATCAACAGTCTGAATTGATCGCTTTCACTTTGCACAGTCGCGCAGCATGGTGTGAAAGAGAGGGAACACATGAAACCGAGCATCGGCTGGGGTGTACTGGTCATGTATGAAACCCCTAGGTTTATCTGGCTATACAGATGCCCCCTTGCTTGCAAACGTCAAGAAGGCAGGTGCACCCCTTGCAGGTGTACCTATTACATTCGCCATCAATGTCTTAGCCCATTCTGGTCAGCACGAACACCATGACAACCAGCGCCCATTGGGGACACTCAGCAGTTACAGCGGTTTCACCGATGCCAATGGCGACATTCAAATTCGGGTTAAAGCGCCAGATGTGGCGGGCACGCACACGATCACGGCCAACTGCGGCGTTTGTGCCAACCCGACGGTCAGTGCCAATATCGATGTCAAAGTGCCGGGTCTGTTGCCCATTTCGCCAATTTCTCCCCGAAAACAAGATGGCTCGTATGTGTATGCTTTGACCAGTGTGGACCACACACACGCGGGAAATGGCCGATATCACCGCAATCAATATTATTTGACTGATTTTTCCCGAAAGAATCTGCGTACTTTAATAGATGCTTTTTCGGAATATGGCTGGGGCACTGTGGCCTTGAACGATGCAAGCCTGCCGTGGGGCGGTCGCTACGACATCCGAGCAGACTGGAAAGCCCCCCACGCGGGGCATCGGGAAGGGCGCGAAATAGACATTTCTTTTACCCGTGCACAGAACCCAGTCTCTGCGGGTAAACAGAAGTCTTTCTACAAAAAGTTTTGTGAAGAACGGGCGGCCCAAGTGCCTTTTTCGCTGTTGCACCATTACGTGTTGACGCCGACCGAAAACTGACCATCTAAACCTAGGAGTGCCGACTCAAAATTGACCAGGGTGTTCAACTGCTCTGCTGAATATTTCAGCAGGAGCGCAAGAAGGTGATCACCATGGAAATGATAGGCAAGGCCACGAGCGTGACCAGTGTCACGTTGTTCGGTCGCCTGTCGGCGTAACGGGCGGGCAAGAACCTAAATTCGTCTGAGGGTTACAGCTTGGGCGGATCCCTGGATCTAGGACTATTCGCTAGGCGAAGTTAGAGGGGATGAAAGCTAATTTGTGCAGCCGGAGGCAGCGACCAAATGGCCAGCTTGGAATCCTATGTCTTTCAAGATGCGGCACGCCGGGAGCTACTAAACGGAAGCTTAATGGGCGTCAGACCCGTCCCCACCATGAGTCCACCGCTGCCCACTTGTGAAAGCACGCAAGATCGTCTCCACCCCCTCTATCAACAACACCGTGCCCTGTGTCAGCGGTCGTGACTCGACCGTCGCGCTAATGAGCGTGCGTTCGATCTGCGGGCTTTCGATGTGTGCGACGCTCACCTTGCTTTCTTCCAGTTCACGGTGAAAGCCCATGCGCGCAAGCACGGTATAGCCGTAGCCCCCCTTGACGAGGCTCACCATCTCCGCAACTGAATCCACTTCCACGCGGATATGCAGCGTAACACCAGCCTGGCTCGCGGCTCGGCGGATCAGCAGGTTCATGCCGTGCATGCGACCCGGAATGATGAGCGGGTAGCGCGTTAGCTCTGCCATCGTCACCACCTGACCTTCGGCAAAGGCGTCTGGCGGGCCGACGAGGTACATGTTCTCTACGCCCAATACCGTACGGCGCAGGCCCGAGAGCTGCTGCGAGTCGAACAGGATGGCGGCATCCAATCGGCCGCTGTGCAGCCATTCGAGCAGGTAGCCGCTCATGGCCTCGACGATGTGCGGCGTCACCTTGGGCGCGCGCCGGTGCAGATGTTCGAGCAGCGGCCGCACGAGCACGGGCGCCACGGTGGCGGGGATGCCCAGGGCCACTTCGCCGTGCGGCTCCTTGCCCAGTGACACCACTTCCTGCCGCGCCTGTTCAAACTGCCGCAAGATGGTTCGCGCATGCTCGTACAGCAACTGGCCTTGGGCCGTGGGCTTTACGCCCGCGCGGCTGCGCACCAGCAGGGCCACGCCCAGCTCCTGCTCGAGATGTCGCATGTGCATGCTGACGGCCGACTGCGCGATATGCAGTGCGGCTGCGGCCCGCGTGAGGTTACCGGCCTCGATGACCTTGGCGAAGTAGCGAAGTTGACGGTGGTCCATGTGTACGCTGATGATCGATCTGTTTTACAGATTGAATAGGTCTTTAATATATTCTTTTCAGCTGGAAGCTTGAATCCTAACATCCGACTGTGTTCTTCATCAAAAAAGTAGGCGCGAATGCACAGTAACCACGAACACCAGTCGCAGGGGCTGGCCGAGATCGCAGAAAGCGCGGCGACCGGTTCGGTGGCCGCGCTCTATAGCGACATTCGCGCAGTGCTGGGTGTCGATCTAGTCAACTTGGTCTATCGGCATCTCGCAACGGTGCCGGGTGCGCTTGAATGGGCCTGGGCCAACCTTGGACCGCATTTCAAGTCGGGTGAGATCGATGCGCAGGCCTACTTGCTGCGCGAGCGCGTGCAGCAAGCCTTCGAAGCATGGCCAAGGGCCTTCGAATTCGTGCCCGGTCATTCGTCCGACCTCGCTGGCGCCGCACGGCTCGCAAACGTCTACAACCTCAACAACAGCCGCAACCTGATGGCGTTCCGCCACCTGATAGACGAAGGCGCCCGATCACCGGTCCCCGGCACGGCGCTCCTAAGCAGTGCCGGCGCGGCAACACGTCCCGCAATCCCGCTACCCGCGATTCCGTCCTGGGCAGCGATGAGCCCGGTTGACAGCGAAACGGTTCGCCGCCTCAACCGCCTCGGTGAACCGGATGAACCCGCCATCGTCGCTAGCCTTTACCGACATCTCGCGATCTGGCCTGCACTGCTCGGCAATGTGGAGGCGGCACTCGTGCAACTGGATTCGCGGTGTGACATCGCGCGTGCGCTGGCCTTCACCGTCGACACCTCACGCACCATCGCACGCGTGCACCCGGTCATGATGCCCGTGCCCGCGCCCGCCACAGTCGATGCCGCGTTGCGCAAGCGCCTTCGCGTGTTTGTCGACGTAACGATTCCGAAGATGGTGCCGGTCGGGCTCGCACTCGAAACCGCGCTTACTGTCGCCCTACCACCTCTGCAATAAGAAGACCCATGCACCTGACCATCACCCGTTTTGAAATCACCGCGCCAATCAAGCGCGACGAGATCGCCGCGCTCTTCGAGCAGAGCCTGCCGCGCTACCGCGCCGCCCAGGGCCTGCTGTCCAAGCACTACTACCTAGAGCCGGGCAGCCTGTTCGCTGGGGGCATCTACCTCTGGGCCAGCCCCGGCGATGCGCAAGCCTTCTTCACGCCTGCGTTTAACGAAGCGATCCGCGCGCGCTTTGGCAGCATGCCAACGTTGCAGGTGCTCGACTGCCCGCTCACACTGGACAACATTCACGGCGACCACCGTATTGCGTCATGACAACCAACTTCCTCTTAATCATCACCGACCAGCATCGAGCCGATCATTTGGGCTGCTACGGCAATCCGATTGTGCAAACGCCCCACATCGATTCGCTGGCCCGGCGCGGCTGGCGATCCAACCGTTTCTACGTGGCCAACCCGGCCTGCATGCCCAACCGCGCGACCCTGATGACCGGGCGCATGCCGTCGGTGCATCGCGTGCGCTCGAACGGCATCCCGTTGTCGCAGGACGCAACCACCTTCGTCGAGCTGCTCGCCGCGGCCGGATACCACACGGCCTCCAGCGGCAAGATCCATCTGCAGCCCATGCTGGGTGATGGCCCGATACTGAAGAAAAGTACAGAGGGCGCAATACCGCCTCCGCCCACGCTAAAAGACGTGTGGCACGGCCCCGATCCGCGCGACTACGACCAGGAGCGCATCAACCGCTGGCAGGACAACCCGGACCATGACCTGAAGCTGCCCTACTACGGCTTCCAGGAGGTGCATCTCACCATGTCGCATGCCGACGGTGCGCACGGCCACTACGGGCGTTGGCGCGAGGCGCGCCACCCTGGCGCGGACAAGCTCGTCGGGCCGCAGAACGCGCTGCCGCAAGAGAGCATCCGCGCGCTTCAGGCCTGGCGCACGGCCGTGCCCGAAGCGCTGTACTCCACCTCGTACATCAAGGAGCAGGCGCTTGGCTTTCTCGAGCGGCATCAGGCGGGCGGGGGCGGACAGCCATTTTTCCTGCACTGCTCCTTCAACGACCCGCATCATCCGTTCACGCCGCCCGGCCGCTACTGGGACATGTACGATCCGGCGAAGATGCCACTGCCCGCCGCGTTTGAAGCCAGCCGCGGCGTGCCGCCGCCACCCCTTGCACACCTCATCGCCGAGCGCGACGAAGGCCGCGCCGACCGCGATTCATGGATGCTGCAAGCCGTGAACGAGAGGGACGTGCGCGAAGCCATCGCGCTCACCTACGGCTCCATCACGATGATTGACGACGCCGTCGGTGAGATCCTCGCGACGCTCGAGCGACTGGGGCTGGCAGACAACACCGTGGTGGTATTCACAAGCGATCACGGCGACTACATGGGCGACCACCAGCTCATGTTCAAGGGGCCGATCCATTACGACGGCCTGATCCGCGTCCCGTTTATCTGGGCCGACCCACAGGGCACGCGTCGCAACGTCGCCTGCGATGCGCTCGCCGGCACGGTGGACATCGGCGCGACTATCCTTGCGCGTGCGGGCCTTGCGCCTTCGCATGGTATGCAAGGGCGCAGCCTGTTGCCGCTGGTGGAGGAACGTGCGACTTCGGTGCGGCAGGGCATCGTCGTGGAGGAGGACAACCAGCGCGTCTTTCTCGGCTTTGATCGCCCAGTGCGCATGCGCACTCTGGTGACCGACCGCTGGCGCCTCACCGTCTACCGGGGCGTTGCCTGGGGCTTGCTCTACGACCTTCACAACGACCCGCTCGAGATGAGCAACCTCTGGGACGACCCGCGCCATGCAGCCGACCAGGCTTGCCTCATGTTCCAGCTCGTGCAGGAGATGGAAGACCTGGCCGACGACAGCCCGCTACCCATCGCCCGCGCCTGACAACGCGAGCGCCTTTTTTTCCTGCGACACATCAAGAACAATGACCACTCCTACTTCCCTCAAGACACAGGCCCAGGCTCGCTTTCACGACCTGCGCATGCTCATCGCCGGCGAATGGACGCGCGGCAGCGGCGCGCACGCCGAAGCCGTGATAGACCCGTCGACCGAGTCGTCGCTCGGCGACTTGCCGCTCGCGTGCGAAGCCGACCTAGCGCGCGCTGCCGAGGCCGCGCAGGCTGCCTTTCCCGCCTGGTCGCGCACCAGTGCGATGGAGCGCCGGCGCATTCTCATGGAAGCCGCGCGGCTGATCCGCGAACGGGCCGAGCTGATCGCCCATGTGATGACGCTGGAGCAAGGCAAACCGCTGGCCGAGGCGCGTGGCGAGGTTACCGGCGCCGCCGAAATTTTCGAGTGGTACGCCGAAGAGGCGCGGCGCATTTACGGCCGGGTCATTCCGCCGCGCCAGCCCAACGCACGCCACTGGGTGCAGCATGAAGCCGTCGGGCCGGTCGCTGCATTCACGCCCTGGAACTTCCCCGCGCTCACGCCGGCGCGCAAGATGGCCGGTGCGCTAGCCGCAGGCTGCACTTGCGTCATCAAGCCTGCCGAGGAGACGCCCGCCACCGCACTGGAGCTGGCGCGCGCCTGCGTCGACGCGGGCCTGCCTGTGGGGGTGCTCAACGTTGTCTTCGGCGTGCCGGCCGAAGTGTCTGGCTTTCTCATCCGCCATCCGGCGATCCGCAAGATCACCTTCACGGGCTCGACCCAGGTGGGCATGCAACTGGCGTCGCTCGCGGCGCGCCACGGTGCCAAGCGTTGCACCATGGAACTGGGCGGCCACGCGCCGGTGCTGGTGTTCGACGACTGCGACGTCGATGCCGTCGCGCAGGCCTGCGCGGCCTCGCGCCTGCGCAACGCCGGCCAAGTGTGCGTGGCCGCGTCGCGCTTTTACGTGCAGCGCGGCGTGCATGCGCGCTTCGTCGAGCGCTTTGCCGAGTTTGCAGGCCGCGCCGTCGTCGGCTCGGGCCTGGACAGCGGCACAACGCTGGGGCCGCTGGCTAATGCCAGGCGGCTGGCGGCGATGGACGGCTTTGTCGAGGATGCGCTCGCGCAGGGCGCGTCGCTCGTGACCGGTGGCGCCCGCATCGGCGAGCGCGGCTACTTTTTCTCGCCGACACTCGTCACGGGTATGCCCGACAGCGCGCGCATGATGCGCGAGGAAACCTTCGGCCCCATCGCCCCGGTGGCCGCGTTCGACACGGTTGAAGAAGCACTGTCGCGCGCCAACGCGTTGCCCTATGGCCTGGCCGCCTATGCCTTCACCGACTCCGCGCGCACGGCGCGTGCAGTGGGCGACGGCCTGCAGTCCGGCATGGTGGGCATCAACACCTTTGGCGTCTCGCTGGCCGAGGCGCCTTTCGGGGGCGTGCGCGAAAGCGGCTACGGCTCCGAAGGCGGAACCGAAGGCTTACAAGCCTATCTCACGACAAAATTCATCGCCCATCTCCCCTAATCGGGAGAACATTACCGTAAAAAAGGAGACTCCCATGAACCGTATTTTTTCCTCAATCGGCGTGGCCGCACTGGCCTTATCCGCAGCCGTCGCGGGCGCGCAGACTTTTCCCATGCAGCCAGTCAACATGTTTGTGAATTTCCCGCCAGGTGGCCTCACCGACATGATGGGCCGCTCGCTCGCACAGGCCATGTCTGAGGCCTTGAAGCAACCGGTGGTGGTTCAGAACAAGGCCGGCGCCGGCGGCGCGATCGGCGTGTCCACAGTCGCCATGGCACCCAAAAGCGGTTACACCACCGGCTTCGTTGCAGTTGCAGCACTCACGACACTGCCCCAGATGCGCGAGGTCAGCTACCGCATCGACTCGCTGGACTATGTTTGCCGCACTTTTGACGTGCCTGTGTACCTGCTCGTCGCGCCGGCGTCACCCTTTGACAGCGCCAAGACGCTGATCGACTTTGCGAAAAAACATCCCGGCAAGCTCAACTACGCGACCGTGGGCGGGGGCTCGCTGCCACACTTGGCCGCGCTCGACTTCACGAGTAAGGCGAACATTGACATGGCGCACATCCCTTACCAGGGCGAGGCACCGGCCGTGATGGCGCTGCTGGGCAAGCAAGTGGAGGCGTACTTCGGCACCAGCGCAGTGGCCGAGACGCACCAACTACGCCGACTGGCTGTGGCCGCGGACAAACGGGTCGACTCCTCACCCAACACACCGACGCTCACGGAACTGGGATACCCCGTGATCCGCTCGGTCTCGGGCGGCATCATCGCGCCGGAGGGCACCGATGCGGGAGCACGTGACACGCTTGAGGCCGCGTGTGCGCAAGCCGTGAAGGCGCCACAGTACCTAGCTACGCTCAAGACGCTGGGTGTGCAAGGAGCGTATGCGCCGGGCGCCGACTTCAAGGCCGGCGTGCTTGCCGAGGCCGCGCGCAACCGCCTAGTGCTGCGGGACGCTCAGCTGCTGCTGAAGTGAGCCTGGCGTGGAGTTGAGATTTCATCATCGTCCGGACGACCCTTGGAGCCACCTGCTGTTGCAAATGTTGCCGCGCCTAGTCGCCGTCTACGACGTCTCGCTACGCTGCATCACTGTCCCACTTGCGCCCCGCGAGCATTTCCCGCGACCCGACCTCGTCGCGAGTCATGCGATTCGGGACGCGCACGACCTCGCACGGCACTGCGAACTCGACTTTACCAGCAACGGGCAGCCGCCGCCCGAGGCGCTCACAGCCCTTGCGAGCCGACGGCTGCTGGCCGCCGAGCACGACGCGCCAAGCTACCTCGCGCTGGCGCGGCGCTTGGGAGATGCGCTCTTTGCCGGCGATGCCGCCGGGGTGAAGGCCCTTTGCGAAGGAGCCGTGCCAGAATCCGAGGCGAATGCGGCGCTTGAGGCCCATCAACAGCGGCAACTCGAAAGTGGCCACTACAACAGCGCCATGATCGCCTTAGGCGACAACTGGTATTGGGGTGTGGACCGGCTCACCCACCTGGAGCACGACCTGCTCGCCGCGGGCCGGCGCCGGCCTGACGCCAGCGTGGGTCTGCTGCGCCGCCGGCCTTGGGACGTAGCGGCCGGTCGCGACGCTGGCACCGAAACAAAGCAGGCTCTGCCGCTGGAGATAGATTTCTTTTGCTCCTTTCGCAGCCCCTACGCGTATCTCGCTGCCGAACGCTGCTTTGAATTGCAGCGGCGCTACCCAGTGCGCATCATCCCACGCCTGATCCTGCCGATGAAGATGGCGGGATTTACCATCCCCGCCATCAAGGCCGCGTATTTCCGGGCGGATCCGGCGCGCGAGGCGCTACGCCACGGCATGCGCTTTGGCAATTTTTGCGACCCGTATGGCACTGGCTTGGAACGAGCGATGGCGCTGGTCGAGCCCGCGCGCGAAGCCGGCCGGCTCGAACCGTACCTGCTATCTGTGATGCAGGGCATTTGGGCTGACGGCATCGACACTGCGACCGAAGCGGGCTTGCGCCAGCTCGTCGAGCGAGCGGGGCTGGAATGGACCGCGCTGCGCCACCACCTTGCGGACGAGAGTTGGCGAGACTGGGCCGCAGGAAACCGCGCCGAGCTCGAGCAGCTCGGCCAATACGCGGCACCTACTTACCGTCTTGGCGATTGGGTTACCTGGGGCCAGGATAGGCTCTGGATGATCGAGCGCGAGATCAAGGCGCTTCTTGAGTGCCCGCCCGCATCGCGCGGCGACAGGAAGGCGGCATGAAACATGTACCTACAAGCGCGCCGCCCGCACCGTCATGCCCGCCGCCCGACCCCCATCCTCGCGCTCCTTCGCGCTTCGAAGTGCCCGAGGGTGCGGTGGACTGCCACGCGCACGTGATTGGCCAGCCGTGGGCGCATCCCTTCGTCAACGAGCGCTCATACACCCCACCCGCCGCGTCCGAGGCGGCCACCTCGACATGCTCGACCACACCGGCATGGCGAACGGCGTGCTAGTGCAGGTGAGCGTGCATGGCACGGACAACCGGCTGATGCTCCAGACATTGCGTCGGCGCCCAAAGCGCTTGCGAGGCATCGGGGTTATGCCGCTGGGTCTGCCCTCTACCGAGTACGAGGCGGCGCGAGATGCCGGCGTGGTGGGGCTGCGGCTCAACGTTCTCTATGGTGGTGGCATCGGCCTCTCGCAGCTGAATAACTACGGGGCGCTTGCACGCGAACTGGGCTGGCACCTGCAACTACTGGTGGACGCCCGCACGCTCGCGGTTTATGCGCAGGCGCTAGCCGCGCTGCCCGTACCCATCGTGATTGATCACATGGGGCACTACCCGGCGCGCGAGGGAATCGACGGGCTAGGCGTGCGCACCATGCTGTCGTTGCTGACCGACGGTGCTTGGGTCAAGCTATCGGGCGCGTACCGCCTAGACAGCGCGCCGTGGCATCACACCCTGCCGCTCGCGCAGGCCTGTCTTGACGCTGCCCCCACGCGTTGCGTCTGGGGCTCCGACTGGCCCCATGTTGCACACTGGGACCGGATGATGAACGTCGCCGAACTTTTAGACCTGCTCGCCGACTGGGTACCCGATCCCAAGGCGCGTGAGCAGGTGCTCGTACACAACCCACGCCGTCTTTACAGCTTTTACAAGGACAACAGATGACCGCTTCAGCGCCTACCGTGGACGTTTACCTTTCGTTTAGAAGCCCCTATAGTTATATCGCGCTCAAGCGCATGAAGGAAATGGAGGCGGAAGGCGAAGTCCGCTGGAACGTGAAGTTCGTGACGCCGCTCGCGATCCGACTGCCGTCGTACTTTGAGCGCAACGCGCCACTGCAGCGGCCTTATCTTTTACGCGATACGCAACGCTTGGCCGCCTACCACGGTATCCCGTTCCGACGTCCACGGCCCGATCCGATCGTTCAGGACGACGGCACACTCGCGATTTCGGCCGAACAACCCTACATTCGACGCCTAACACGCCTGGGTGCGTGGGCCACGCCGCACGGCCGCGCGCATGGGCTGGCGCAGGAGGTGATGACGATGCTCTGGGACGGCCAAATCGACGGCTGGAACTCGGGCAGTCATCTCGCCAACGCGGTTGCGCGCGCCGGTATGAGCCTAGCTGAGATGGAAAGCGACATCGCGCGAGACCCGGTGACCTATGACGCGCTCATTGAGCGCCATGAAACGGAGCAGCGCGCCGCCGGGCACTGGGGGGTGCCGCTGTTTGTGTTGAGGGACGAGCCGTTCTTCGGACAGGACCGGATGGATCTATTGCGGTGGAGAGTGAGGGGCGCGCGTTAGCCGGCTACCGATTGGGTGGTTCATACATCTGCGTGTACAGCGTTGGCGGTAGGCTTGGAGCTGCCTGATTCAGATGATCGCCATGTTTTAGCATCTGCACACACTGCCGAAGGCCATCCTGTGGGCGCTGCGGAATAAGCACTTCCCTCGGCGTCAACAATGCAGCCAAAAACACCTGGCTTTTGCAATACCAAGACCCGGAAACGCTGCAATGGGTCCGCAAAACCTACGTTCAGCAAAATGCGGTATCTCCAGCCATACAAAGCACCGTCAGTGGCCAAGTGTCGGGCACTTGGGTCTATCGCTACAAGGTGACCAATCGGCGCGACGCCAAACAACTGGTGGACTCATTCCGAATCTGGGGCATACCACTGATTTACAAAGTACCAAACCTCCCTCCAGTGACTGCCTCTGCATTCAAAGATCCCGAAATTGAAGATAAGCAGCAATGGGATCAACTTGCAGTCAAACGCAACTTTGAAAAAAGCATCCTCAAAGCCCCTAGGGGCTGGACCGCCGCGCTCAGGGTGGATGAGCAAGTTGGCCAGACCAGTTTGGTCTGGACCCCGGGGCTCAAAGACAGCGATCCGGATGGAATAGCCATAGGTCGCTCACAAGATGGTTTCATGGTGCTCAGGCCCGAATTGCCAGGCGTGGCAAGAGCCAAGCTCACCGGTTCGACCGAAGAGCCCTGGGGGCTGGACCATTTGCCCGAGACGCCATTTTGGAATAACAAAATCCAAGAAATCCAAAGTCGTGATCACGTCTTGGTTCCGGTTCTGGCTCCCGTCATTCCAATCCCCAATCCGTACAACGCTGCGCAATTGGCCCGCAGTTTGCAAGCCCACACACAAACATGGCTGAAATATGAACATGTCAACGTAGAAATGCAGGTCCGATTGAATCGCCAGTTTGATGTACTGATTCCCGCGCTCACCAGTGGCCATCAAAGGTTGGCCGCTGCGACCATTGACGCACTCATCAAGGAATGTCGCCAGCACCAAGCTGCTCTCAGTGATGCCATGATTGAAGCCGATGATCCACATCATGAGTCGGTGCCAATGCCCAAAAACTCACCCTACGCTATGCCCGGCAGGCCCGCGGCCATGGACCGAATTGCGGCCAGGGCATTGATTATTAATTTACGCTACATCCGGGCAAGGGTTAACGTGCGCTGACTTTGTGCCCAGCACCGACAGCGGGCCATGCACAGTAAAACCACCCACTGGGGCTGGGCAACGTGCAAAGCCGCATGGAAGCGATCGTGATGGGCCACAACCCGCCCGATCCCTTTGCGGCCAAACCCGAGGTGGGCGAAGGGCTTCGCCAAGCCTTGCGCAGCACTTGAGCCAGAGCAAGCCAAAGCACTGAGCACCCCAAGCTCTCAGTCTCCAGGATTTATTTGTGGAAGTGGCCTTCAAAACAGTGGCGCACTTCATGGCCCAAAGCCACATGAGAGGTTTGTTTGCCTGTGATGATCACGCACTCCTTGGTGGCTACATGCCAAACTGCGCAGGCCACTGGAGGGGTGATGTAGGCCTGCTCGCGGCCCATGCCGATGGATTTGGCACAGTACTGAACCACATCTTCGCGGACTTCCCAGCGCAGATTCACCTCTTTCATGATCCTCTTGTCCACGGTCTTGGGCGTGAATTTGTCAAACTCTGACGCAGGGATCTCACCGCCACCCATCGTCTGACAACCTGCCAAAATCAGCAGGACTGCTCCGATGGATGCCAGACTGAACCAATGCTTCATCGTCAACCATAGGTTTTTAAACAGCAAATTCATCAAGAACCTCCTTATTTCCTTTCATTGTGAATTTACGTTTATTTTACAATTTTATCATTTCGTGTCAATTAAATTTCGAATTTATTTGTTAAATTGATTTTTTGATGGTTTATGAATACGAAAACTGAGAATTAACAGTTTGGTGTCACCTTCCAACAGGATCACGGATGGCTTGTGGCAAACTTGCCCGCTCTCCCATCTGGATGTGACCTGAGACATGCAAAAAATCCTGGCCCAACTGGCCGCAGAAATCCGCATCCGCCCTGACCAGGTCAAGACCGCCGTGGACTTGTTGGACGGTGGCGCCACCGTCCCTTTCATTGCCCGTTACCGCAAAGAAGTGACCGATGGCTTGGACGACATCCAGTTGCGTGAGCTGGAGTCGCGTCTGGGCTATCTGCGCGAACTGGAAGACCGCCGTGCTGCCGTGATCAAGAGCATCAGCGAGCAGGGCAAGATGACGCCAGAGCTGCTGGCCGCCATCGACGCTGCGCTCACCAAACAAGAGCTGGAAGACCTGTATTTGCCCTACAAGCCCAAGCGCCGCACCAAGGGCATGATCGCCCGCGAAGCCGGGCTGGAGCCTTTGGCAGTCCTGTTGTTTGCCAACCCCACGCTGGACCCGCACGCCCAAGCGCAGGCCTTTGTGCTGGCCCCCGGCGCCATTGAAGGGGCAGACTTCACGACCACGCCCGCCGTGCTGGACGGCGTGCGCGATTTGCTGAGCGAGCGCTGGGCCGAAGACGCGTCTTTGGTGCAGGCCCTGCGCGAATGGCTGTGGAACGAGGGCCTGTTCAAAAGCAAGCTGGCCGGCGGCAAGGACGAGAACAACGCCGACGTCGCCAAATTTCGCGATTACTTTGATTACGACGAGCCGATTGGCCGCGTGCCCAGCCACCGTGCGCTGGCCGTGTTCCGGGGCCGGGCCCTCGAAATGCTGGACGCCAAGCTTGTTCTTCCCGTCGAGCCAGAACCCGGCAA
Source organism: Limnohabitans sp. Rim8 (assembly GCF_945901735.1). Taxonomy (GTDB): domain Bacteria; phylum Pseudomonadota; class Gammaproteobacteria; order Burkholderiales; family Burkholderiaceae_C; genus Limnohabitans_A. The sequence continues at coordinate 5,764 of NZ_CAMDLM010000029.1, read as the reverse complement.
ACCCAGCATTGCCGAAGGGAAAATCGCGATGCACCTGGGCTGGAGCCATGCGGCGCGCCCCTCGGACGACCTGATCCGCAAATGCGTGGCCTGGACTTGGCGCGTCAAGCTCAGCCTGTCAACTGAGCGCGACCTGTTCACCCGCCTGCGTGAAGACGCTGAAAAAGTCGCCATCAAAGTGTTCAGTGACAACCTGCGCGACCTGCTGCTGGCCGCGCCTGCAGGCCCCCGCGTGGTCATGGGCCTGGACCCGGGCATCCGCACTGGCGTGAAGGTGGCCGTGGTGGACGCCACCGGCAAGCTGGTCGACACCGCCACCGTCTACCCGCATGAGCCGCGCAAGGACTGGAAGGGTTCGCTCTTTACTCTGGCCAAGCTGTGCGAAAAGCACAACGTCAACCTGATCGCCATTGGCAACGGCACCGCCAGCCGCGAGACCGATAAATTGGCCGGTGACCTCATCAAACAACTGGCCAAGCTGCGCGACGGCGTGGAGATTCAGAAAGTCGTGGTCAGCGAAGCGGGCGCTTCGGTGTACTCGGCCAGTGAATTTGCCTCACAAGAAATGCCCGATGTGGACGTGAGCCTGCGCGGCGCCGCCAGCATTGCCCGCCGCCTGCAAGACCCGCTGTCAGAGCTCGTCAAGATCGACCCCAAAGCGATTGGCGTGGGTCAGTACCAGCACGACGTGAACCAGAGCGAGCTGGCCAAAACCCTGGACGCGGTGGTCGAAGACTGCGTGAACTCGGTGGGCGTGGACCTGAATACGGCCAGCGTCCCATTGCTCACCCGCGTGTCGGGCTTGTCGGGCAGCGTGGCCAAGGCCGTAGTGCGCTGGCGCGATGCCAACGGCGTGTTCAAGACCCGGCAAGACTTGCTGAAAGTCACAGGCCTCGGAGCCAAGACCTTCGAACAAAGCGCAGGCTTTTTGCGCATTCGGGGTGGCGACAACCCACTCGACATGACGGGCGTTCACCCTGAAACCTACCCGGTGGTGGAGCAGATCATTGTCAAAATCGCCAAGCCAATCCAGGAGATCATGGGCCGCAGCGATGTGCTCAAAACCCTTCGCCCCGAGCTGTTTGCCAGCGACAAATTTGGCGCGATCACCATCAAGGACATTCTGGGCGAGCTGGAAAAACCCGGCCGCGACCCGCGACCCGACTTCAAGGTCGCCCGCCTGGCCGATGGCGTGGAAGACATCAAGGACCTGAAAGAAGGCATGACGCTGGAGGGCACCGTGAGCAACGTGGCGCAGTTCGGCGCGTTCATTGACCTGGGCGTGCACCAGGATGGCTTGGTCCATGTGAGCCAGCTGGCCAACAAATTTGTCACCGACGCCCGAGAAGTGGTCAAGACCGGCGACATCGTCAAGGTGAAAGTGCTGGAGGTCGACGTGTCCCGCAAGCGCATCAGCTTGACCATGAAGCTCGATGCCGCTCCCGCCAGACGCGATGGTCCCAGAGACAATAAATTTGAAGGGGCCGGGCGGGACAACCGCCAGCGTGGCGGAGGATCGGTTGGGGTATACACCTCGCCACCCGCCGCGGCAGGTTCGGCCATGGCCAGTGCCTTTGCCAAACTGCAAGGGTTGAAGAAATAAGCCCCATGCAAGCCCTCCACATCCACGCAGGCCCCAAGGCCCTGGCCCACATCCGTGAACACGGATTGCGGCCTGAGCACATTGGCGTTATTCCGGGTGCGGCGGGCGGCCCCAAAGGACTGATTCTGGGTCCTCTGGACCGCTTCATCTTTGGCGAGTGGCTGGCGCAAAGCAGCCAAGCCGTGGACCTGGTGGGGGCATCGATTGGCGCGTGGCGCATGGCCACGGCTTGCTTGAATGATTCGGTTTCGGCGTTTGAACGGTTGGAGCACGACTACATCCACCAGCAATACGAACCGCTGCCGGGCCAAAAGCGTGTGAGTGCTAGGCAGGTGAGCGAGGCGTTTGGTCATAGCTTGCAAGCGTTCTACGGCGGCCGCATCGCTGAGGCGCTGAGCCATCCGCGCTACAAACTGCACATTGTCACCTCGCGAGGGCGGCACATTTTGCAGCGCGAACACCCGCTGGGCACACCGCTGGGCTACGCCGGGGCTTTTTTGAGCAACGCCTTGAGCCGCCGCGCCCTGGGTGGCTGGCTGGAGCGGGTGGTTTTTTCAGGGCAGGGCGCAAGCTTACCTTTTGACGCGCAAGACTTTCGAACCCGCGCAGTCGGCCTGACTGAAGGCAACTTCATGCCAGCGCTGCAGGCGAGCTGCTCGATCCCGTTCGCCCTGAAAGCCGTGCACGACATCCCTGGGGCACCGGATGGTGCGTATTGGGATGGTGGCATCACCGATTACCACTTGCATCTGAACTGGACCTCGCCAATCAAGGGGCCTGATCGGTCCATCGTGCTGTACCCGCATTTTCAGCAAAACGTCGTGCCCGGTTGGCTGGACAAAGCGCTCAAGTGGCGACACGGCGCAACGCCTTTTCTGGACGACACCATCGTCTTGGCCCCCAACCCCGAGTGGGTCAAAACCCTGCCGAACGGGAAATTGCCCGACCGAAAGGATTTCATGACCTATGACCGCGATTTGGCGGGCCGGGTGAAGGTGTGGACTGCGGCGGCCCGAGCCAGCCAGCAATTGGCGGATGAATTTGGGGCGTGGTTGCAAACCCCCCGTTTGTTGCATGTTCAACCCTTGTGAGGAAGTCCTATGCCTGAAGCCTATGTCGTGGGTCAAATGATGGTTAAAAATTCAGAAAAATGGGCCCAATACCGAGGACAAGTTCTGGCCACGGTACAGCCTTTTGGCGGAGAACTCGTGTTTCGAGGACAACAGGTTCAAACGTTTTCGGGCGTTAACCCACACCCTGACATTGTGGTGATCCGTTTTCCTTCCGCGGACGATGCGCAGGCTTGGCATGGTTCTGCCGCCTACCAAGCCCTGATTCCTCTGCGCCAAGAGGCTGCTGATGTGGTTTTGACCACTTATTCGACATAACCCTGATGTCAAAGAGGATAATCACGGCATGTTGACCGAACCCCTTTTCCTCACCGCCGCCCTCTACAAATTCGTCGAACTGCCCGACTTCGTCGATTTGCAGGCGCCTTTGCAAGCCTGTTGCGAGACCCACGACGTCAAGGGCACGCTGCTGCTGGCGCAGGAGGGCATCAACGGCACGATTGCTGGCCCGGAAATCGGGGTCAGGTCGGTGCTGGCCTTTTTACACGCCGATCCGCGACTGACCAGCCTGCCGCACAAGGAATCGTGGAGCCCCAAGCCGCCCTTCACCCGCATGAAGGTCAAGCTCAAAAAAGAGATCGTCACTTTGCGCGTGCCCGAGCTGGACCCGAACAAAACGGTGGGTCAATACGTCAAACCGGCCGACTGGAACGCCTTGCTGGCCGACCCGGAGGTGGTGGTCATCGACACGCGCAACGACTACGAAGTGGCCATTGGCAGCTTCAAGGGCGCGGTCAACCCGAACATCAAAAACTTTGTGCAGCTGCCCGCTTGGCTGGACGCTCAGGAAAACCTGCAAGGCGAAGCCGCCAAAAAGACCAAAGTGGCCATGTTCTGCACCGGTGGTATCCGCTGCGAAAAATCCACTGCGCTCATGAAAATGCGCGGTTTTGACGAGGTGTATCACCTCGAAGGCGGCATCCTCAAGTACTTGGAAGAAATCCCGCCTGAGCAAAGCACTTGGGAAGGCGAATGCTTTGTGTTCGACGAGCGCGTGAGCGTGGGCCACGGCTTGGGGTTGGGCCACCACGAGCTGTGCCGCTCGTGCCGCTGGCCGCTGAGTGAGCAAGACAAGCAGTCACCGCATTACGTGTTGGGCGTCAGCTGCGCCTATTGTCATGACCAGCGCACGCCCGAACAAAAGGAAAAACTGGCTGAGCGTCAGCGCCAGGTCGAGCTGGCCGAAGCGCGGGGCGAGTTGCATGTGGGGGCCAAGATGCCCAGCCACGACGCGCCCTGAAACCGATTCCGCTCATGAGCGATTTCATTCCCTTTGTGCAAGAGCTGCTGGAAGATTGGGCCCCCGTATCGGCCCGCCGCATGTTTGGCGGGCATGGTCTGTACCACGAGGGCCTGATGTTCGCCATCGTGATGGACCAGCGGCTGTACCTCAAGGCCGATGAAGTCAACCGCCCAGAGTTTGAGGCATTGGGCCTGGCACCCTTCACTTACGCCATGAAGGGCAAGGTCGTGGCGCTGTCGTATTGGGCTGCGCCGGATGCGGTTTTTGATGCCCCAGAAGAGGCCGTTCACTGGGCCAAGTCGGCCTGGGGTGCGGCTTTGCGGGGGCATTTGGCCAAGGCCAAAGCCATTGAAAAAGCGAAGGCGCGAAGGCAACGCAAAAGCTTGCCCACCCCATGAAATCCGCTTGGCCGTTCGGATGCCTCTGAAGGAGCCGATGGCCGTTTGATGGGTATGGACCGATGAGTGTTTTGTATGGGCCGATGGGCGTTTGATGGGTATGGGCCAATGGGCGTTTGATTTGTAGGAGCGGTCTCCGACCGCGAAAGTCACCAAATCCAGACGAGATGCCGTCTGGGCCAACACTCGTTCACGAAGCCTCTGAGTGTGAAATAGAGGATTCTTTATTGCTCAAAGATAAGCTGCTGTGCCACAATTTTTGCTCAGGGAGGGTAAAAATGAACTCACAAGCGCATGCCCACAGGCTGCGTTCAGGGCGACATTCGCAATCGGGCCAAATTTACATTTTGACCACCGTGACCCAAAACAGGGTGCCGGTGTTTGATGATTTCCCTAACGCCCGAACATTGATTGGCGTGTTGCGCGATCAGCAAAGGCTTGAGCACGCCAAGACCCTGGCTTTTGTGGTGATGCCCGATCACTTGCATTGGCTGATGCAGCTGGGCCCACAAGTGACTCTTTCGGTGTGCATGCGCAACGTCAAAACATTGAGCGCATTGCGCATCGGCAGATCCATTTGGCAAAACGGTTTTCATGACCATGCCATCCGTCAAGAGGAAGACTTGCCGTCAGTGGCCCGCTATGTGGTGTCCAATCCCGTGAGGGCAGGTTTGGTGGTCAAAACGGGGCAATACCCGCATTGGGATGCCATTTGGGTCTAATGCTTCGCGGTCGGAGACCGCTCCTACAGGCAAGCCGATGGGCGTTTATTTGTGGGAGCGGTCTCCGACCGCGAAAGATGAGCCAGTGGACCCACTCGCGGTCAGAGACCGCTCCTACAGGGCTGACTTAAAGGCTGGTCAGCAACATGTCGCGGTATTCATCGGCCGAGGCGATGCGGGGGTTGGTTTTGTGGCAATGATCGGCCAGCGCGCCGGTGATCACGGCGTCAAACAGACTTTCGGTCACACCCATCGCGCCCAGCCCTGCCGGCAGGCCCAAGCGGGCGCACATGTCCCGGATGGCGTCGGGGATGTCCGAGCCGCTGTGCAAGCCCATGGCCTGGGCCATGCGGTTGAGGCGGTTTTCTTTTTGCACGCTTTCAGCCGCGGCGTTGAACTTCACCACCGCAGGCAAAAACATGGCGTTCAAAGTGCCATGGTGCAGGCGTGGATTCACGCCGCCCAAACTGTGGCTGAGCGAGTGCACACAACCGAGGCCTTTCTGGAATGCCATGGCGCCTTGCATGCTGGCGCTCATCATGTTCAGGCGGGCATCACGGTCTTGGCCGTTGCGCGTGGCACGCTCGATGTGGGCCCAGCCTCGGGTCAGGCCGTCCAGCGCGATGCCGTCTGCAGGTGGGTTGAAGGGCGCGGCCATGAAGGTTTCC
>NZ_CAMDLM010000028.1 GCF_945901735.1 Limnohabitans sp. Rim8 | reverse complement strand
AATACTTTTTATGTAGCTATTACTAGCTTCAAAATTCATTTGCATTAAGCGGAACTTGTCGCAGATTTCCGTCTTTGATCTGAGTTAGGGTAAGTTCGTTCCCCAGCAGCTGAGAACCTTGAATAGAGAAGTGAAGAACGGTATCGAGCGTTGCATAGCTCGTGGTGGGACCGAATCTAATGGAGTCCCCATACCAAGTCTGTCCAGAGGCGATTTTTGCTGTATAGCTGCCAACGGGGACGCCAAGCTCTACCGTTTGACCTGCCCTAATGAAGATGCTCATTACCTCTGCACCGTCGGAAGTGCGGATGAGCTTCATTAGCGTATTCGCTCCTGGCGAATTGGTTACTTTTAATGGAGGTGCATTGACGGGACTGAAGCCTCGAAACAGTCCACTTCTAGGAAGGGGTAGCTCAGATTTCCTCAGTTCCTCTTGCTGCTGCGCAGCGATTGCAGCAGCTCTTTCTCTTTCAATTCCCTGTTGTTCAAGGCGTATGCGTTCCTTCTCTTGAGTCTCTAGTTCTTGTCGATAGAGCTCACCAGAAATTAGCCCTGCAAAGGAGACCAGAAGAAGGAGCTGATAGGCGAATCGTTTGTTGAAAATCTCATTTTTGTTCTTGAGTTCAACAAGCTTTGTGTCCTCTGAGAGTGAGTCAATAAACTTTGTTAGCGAGTCTCGTAATTCTTTGAGTGGATCTGGAGTTTCATAACCAAGGTTCTTCTTGAAGGAGAAACTTTTCCCGTTTTCTTTTGTCGCTTTTTGAGCCAGTTTCAAGGCTTCAACCGCAATAGCTCTGGCAAGATCAAGCTTGCCGATTTGGGCGAAATACATAGCTTGATAGCCCTGCAGTCGGGCATTTTGTTCGCTAAACCTACCGCCTACAAGGTTCTGAATCAGCGTCTGTATGGTCCACAGAAAGCCTGCAATACTCCACCAGCCAGCAACCATAGTTAAAGCAGATGCCTTAAGTCCTTCTTTGATTTCGCATTTCGAACAAAAAATACCTTGATGTGGCTTCTTATAAGCCCCAAAAATGTACCCGTAGACGGAGTAAAAAACCTTGTATCGGGGTTGCGCCGAGACCGAGCTGCATTTAGAGCAATAAATTGGGTCGAGCGGCCTATATCTGCCTTCGTCATCACTAGTGGAACTTGAGGGGATGGAACTGTCTGCATCATATTGCTGGCGCAGTTTCTCGTTAGAGAGTACGTCGTACGCTGCCTGTAGGGCTTGGAACTCTGAGGTCGTATCTCTGTCAGGGTTCCTGTCAGGATGAAACTCCATTGCCTTGGTACGGTACGCCGCCTTGATTTCTGACTGGGAAGCTTGCTGCGTCACACCGAGAGTGCTGTAAAAACCAAGCGAATCGTTTGTACTCATCAATGTCCTTTTTTTCTCAATCTTAAGGTAATGTGTAAGTGGAACGCTTGAATTTATTACCGGTGATGTGAAAATTAGGGTTTTTGGTTCGACGTGAGACTTTGATGATTTTTTTGATTTCGTTCTCGGTCTTGGCGTGCTAACTACTCAAAATAAGCGGTATTGGTTGTATGACCTGGGTGCGGTTTTTTAACCAGAATTTGACAGCATTTTGTTGAATGGCGGTGGAACCCTTGAAGATTCTCATGGAGATGGCTACATCACAGCTATTTTTAGAGCCTCGTCTAAAGATTTACCAATCGTGGCGGGGCTAGGGCTACTTCCCGTAGTCCTTGGACAGGGAATGCCAATTTATTTTATCAAGCGAGGCTTCCAACGAAAACAGAAGCCTCAAGTCCTTTGAGATTGCCCTGTACGACTCAAAATATGAAACGCATAACCTTACACACTTTTTTGATTGGGGCTTCTGTTCTGATGATAGTTTCGTTGGTTGTTGAAGACATTCGCTGGTCGATGTACGCATACGAACGATGGGGCAACATTCCTTACCCCGACCACATCAAATTGACGGCGTATTTTCTTGCTTTGTTGCCCACTGTTGTATCGATATATCTAAAACAGAAATCCATCCCTGTGCCGTCGATGGCTCGGCGATTGATGTTGAGCGTTGTCCAGCTCTATCTAGTTACAGCATTTCTCGGAGGGGCTTTTTTCCTTCTTTTGTTCGCTGCCTTGGGTTTACACGAATACAGAGTTGAAGGCGATGTGGTCAGTGCGGCATTGGGCTTGTCTGGTGCGCTTGCTAGCTTCTTATTTTGCTACTTTTTGTGGCGTGTCAGGCGTGCATTTTTAGCAAGTTAACCAGCGATCCAACAGGTCTCTAATGCTTCAAATTTCTTGATCGATTTGCAAAGTTTCGCATCTGGCAAATCAATTTGAAACAAGTTCACACTGTACCTCCATCAAAGCATCAGATATCCGTTCAGCCTTGATCCTAGCCTTCCTGACCACTCCAAACACCAGTTCCGGATAGAACCGTTTCCCGCCCCAAGAGGTCACCCCCAACTCATTCAGGTGGTCTCCAATCTGGCGGCAATTCATACCGTCTTGGTGAAGCCTCAGGATGCGGTCTATTAGAGCTTGATGAGCAGGGTCAAGATACACCCACGACAGCGCCTTGGTTTCAATCCGAACTTGAACACAAAGGCATGCGGACGGCTGGACTTTGACCCCGAAAAAGGTCAAAAGGAAATTACTCCACCGTCACGCTCTTCGCCAGATTACGTGGCTTGTCCACGTCCGTCCCCCGCGCACAAGCCGTGTGGTAACTCAGCAGCTGCAGCGGCACCACATGCAAGATGGGTGAAAGCACGCCGTAGTGCTCGGGCATGCGGATCACGTTGACGCCTTCGCTGCTTTCGATCTTCGTGTCGCCGTCGGCCAGCACATAGAGCACGCCGCCGCGCGCCCGCACTTCCTGCATATTGCTCTTGAGCTTTTCCAGCAATTGGTCGTTGGGGGCCACCGTCACCACGGGCATGGCGCTGGTCACCAGGGCCAGCGGGCCGTGTTTCAGCTCGCCCGCAGAATAGGCTTCGGCGTGGATGTAGGTGATCTCTTTGAGCTTGAGCGCGCCTTCCAGCGCGATCGGATAGTGCGTACCCCGGCCCAAGAACAGCGCGTTTTCTTTGCTGGCAAATTCTTGCGCCCAGGCGATGATCTGCGGCTCCAGCGCCAGCACGGCCTGCAGCGCGGCGGGCAGGTGGCGCATGGCCTTGATGTGCCCGGCTTCTTCTTCGTCGCTGAGGCGCCCCTTGGTCTGCGCCAGCGCCAGCGTGAGCAAGAACAAGCCTGCCAGCTGCGTGGTGAAAGCTTTGGTGGAGGCCACGCCGATCTCGACCCCGGCACGCGTCACATAAGCGTGTTTGCACTCGCGCACCATGGCGCTGGTGGTCACGTTGCAAATGGTCAGCGTGTGCGTCATGCCCAGACTTTGCGCGTGGCGCAGCGCGGCAAGGGTATCGGCAGTCTCGCCGCTTTGGGTGATGGTGACGATGAGTGTGTTGGGGTTGGGCACCGATTCGCGGTAGCGGTATTCGCTGGCAATCTCGACCTGGCAAGGCACTTTGGCGATCGCTTCGATCCAGTACTTGGCCACGCAGCCGCTGTAGTAACTGGTGCCGCAGGCCAGGATCAGCACACTGTCGATGGCCTTGAAGGTGCTGTACGCGCCGTCGCCAAACAGCTCGGGCGTGATGCCTTCGACGCCTTCGAGCGTGTCGGCAATGGCGCGGGGCTGCTCGAAGATTTCCTTTTGCATGTAATGGCGGTACGGCCCCAGCTCGGCCGCGCCGCTGTGGGCGTGCACGGTTTTCACGGCGCGGGTCACGGCCTTGTGATCGCGGTCCACCACCCAGTATTTGCCCAACTGAATGTCGACCACGTCGCCCTCTTCCAGGTACACGATCTGGTCGGTCACGCCGGCCAATGCCATCGCGTCGCTGGCCAAAAAGGTTTCGCCTTGGCCCACACCCAGAATCAGCGGCGAGCCCGCACGCGCACCGATCACGCGCTGCGGCTCGTCTTTGTGGAACACGGCAATCGCGTACGCGCCGTGCAGCTGGCGGGTGGCGGTTTTGACGGCTTCAAACAGGTCGCCCTCGTACACGCTGTCGACCAAGTGCGAGATGACCTCGGTGTCGGTCTGGCTCAAAAACACATAGCCCTTGGCTTGCAGGGCGGCGCGCAGCTCTTCGTGGTTTTCGATGATGCCGTTGTGCACCAGCGCCACTTTGCCAGGCTTGGTGTCGGCTGCGCCGGTGCCGTGGCTAAAGTGCGGGTGCGCGTTGTGCACGGCAGGCGCGCCGTGTGTGGCCCAACGGGTGTGGGCAATGCCGGTGCCGCCTGCGATGTGGTCGGCGGTGACCTGGTCCATGAGTTCAGCCACACGCGAGGTGCTGCGGGCACGTTGCAGGCCGCCCGTGCCACCGTTCAAGCTGGCTGCGTGCACGGCCACGCCGCAGGAGTCATAGCCCCGGTATTCGAGCCGTTGCAGGCCTTGCACGAGGATGGGAACGATGTTGCGGGAAGAGACTGCGCCGACGATGCCACACATGTTGAAGCTCCTGAATGGGGTGTTTTCACAAAATTGGTGCGATATTAGGCCTGCAATCCAAAAATTTCAGATCAATATTTAACGCTATTTGGCTTAAAAATTTCTTCCAAATCGAATATTGAAATTAAATTTCAATAAAATTCGATTTATGGAATACAACGAACTCGACGCCATCGACCTGCAACTGCTTGACGCCCTGCAGCGCGATGCCAGCATCAGCAATGTGGCACTGGCCGAGAGGGTGAACGTGTCGCCACCGACCTGCCTTCGCCGCGTCAAACGGCTGACCGGGGGGGGCTGGATTGAGCGCCAGGTGGCCGTGCTGAGCACCGACAAACTGGCCGCCAGCCTAGGCCACGGCTTGAGCGCATTGATCGAAGTCTCTCTGGACCGACAAGGCAGCGAACACCTGGACGCCTTTGAGGCCCGCGCCGTGGCGCACGATGCGGTGCAGCAGTGCTGGCGGGTGTCGCCCGGCCCCGACTTCATGCTGGTTGTGCAGGCCCGCGATATGCCGCACTATTTGGCGATCAGCCAAACACTGTTCACACAAGACGCCAATGTGCGCAATGTGAAGGCGTTTTTTGCCACCAAACGGGCCAAGTTCACGACGGCTTGGCCGGTGTTGCCGTGAGTGTCACAGGCGAACAGCACAGGTGTGAAAGAATCTCCGGGCAAGCTGAGCATGCACATCTTCGGCAAGCCCACCACAAGGAAAACTGGCATGAATGTGATCATCATCACGGGCGCATCTGAAGGCATTGGGGCCGAAATGGCCACCCAGCTGGCCCGCACAAAAGGTGCCTCCGTGGCGCTGGTTCTGGCCGCCCGCCAAGCGGCCAAGCTCGACGCGGTAGCCCATGTGTGCCGCCAACACGGGGCGCAGGTGATGTGCTTGCCCAGCGACGTCAGCGTGCGTGCAGACTGCGAAGCCCTGATCGCACAGACCGTGCAGCAATTCGGCCGGATCGACACGCTGATCAACAACGCTGGTATTTCTGCACACGCCTTGCTCCATGAGGTGGACGCCGCACACCTGGACTGGTACGAAGAGCTGATGCGTGTGAACCTGTGGGGCACCATTTGGTGCACGCATGCCGCGCTGCCGCACCTCAAAGCCGCACGAGGCCGCATCGTGGCGGTTTCGTCGTTGGCGGGCTTGGTGGGCGTACCCGGTCGCACGGCTTACTGCACCAGCAAATTTGCGATGAATGGCTTCATGGAGGCGCTGCGCACCGAATTGATGAGCGATGGGGTGTCGGTGACGATTGCCTACCCCGGCGTGGTGGCCACCGACATCCGCCGCCGTGGCTTCAATGCCCTGGGCCAGCCTGCAGGCTCCAGCGGCCTGAGCGAAGACAAAGCCATGCCCGTCGACGAGTGCGTGCAAAAAATCTTGCAAGGCACCGAGCGACGCCAGCGCGATGTGCTCATGAGCCCCATCGCACATCTCGGTCGCTGGCTCAAGTTACTCGCCCCAAGTCGGGTAGACCGCATGGCCTGGGCTGCCCTGAAAAAATCCGATACAACGCGATGAACAGCGCCGCTGAGCAGGCCCCTAGGCTTTGGGCTGCTTCTCTGGCCGCGCCCAGTTCGGGATGCTGACCTGCTTGCCGCGCGCCACGCTCAGGCTACCTGGCTCGGTGCTCTTGGTGATGGTCGAGCCGCCGCCCACGGTGCCGCCTGCACCGATGGTGACCGGAGCCACCAAGACGCAGTTGCTGCCGATGTGCACATCGGCCTCGATCACGGTGCGGTGCTTGTTGGCCCCGTCGTAATTGGCGGTGATGCTGCCCGCACCGTAGTTAACCCGCTCGCCCACGGAGGCGTCGCCCAAATAGGCCAGGTGGTTGGCCTTGGCACCCTTGGCCATCGTTGAGTTTTTGACCTCGACAAAATTGCCGATGTGCACTTCGGGCCCCAACTGCGCACCGGGGCGCAGGCGGGCAAAGGGGCCAATGAGTGCACCCTCGCCTACCGACACACCGAGTTTTTCGCCGTCGATGTGGGTGAAGGGGTAAATCACCGCGCCTGCGGCAATGGTGCAGTTGGCAATGACGCAGTTGGCACCGATCTTCACGCCTTCACCCAATGAAACTTGGCCTTCAAAAATGCAGTTCACGTCGATCTCGACGTCTTGGGCACAGACCAGCTGGCCACGCACATCAAAACGGGCCGGGTCTTTCAATCGCACGCCTTGCTCCATGAATTGGATCGCTAGGCGATGTTGGTGAGCGCACTCCAGCTCGGCCAGTTGCACCGGGCTGTTGATGCCCGCCACTTGCAGCGCATCGGCGATCTTGTGCCCTACCACGGGCACACCTTCAGCCACAGCCAGTTTGACCACGTCAGTTAGGTAGTACTCACCCTGCACGTTTTGGTTGTCGATGAGGCCCAGCCAGATTTTGAGCAGGCGGGCGGGCACGGCCATGATGCCGCTGTACACCTCGCTGATCTGGCGCTGCACATCGCTGGCGTCTTTGTGCTCGACGATGGCTTGCACCTGGGCGCCCTCGCGCACGATGCGGCCGTAGCCCGTGGGGTCGGCCATGTCGATGGTCAGCAGCGCCAGGTGTTGGCCGCCGCATTGGTCGATCAGCGCTTGCAACGTGTCCGCCTGGGTCAACGGCACATCGCCCGACAAGACCACCACCACCCCATCGTCGGGCAGCAAGGGCACGGCTTGTTGCACGGCATGGCCGGTGCCCAACTGCGGCTCCTGGCGCACGCATTGCACCGCCAGCAGCTGGCCCGGGGCCAGCACCAGAGGCTCCACCTGGTCGGCACCATGGCCCGTGATGACCACAGCCGAACGTGCATTGAGTTGCGCCGCTGTGTTCAGCACATGCTGCACCAGCGGCACCCCGGCCAGGCGTTGCAGAACCTTGGGCAGACGGCTTTTCATGCGGGTGCCTTTGCCGGCAGCCATGATGACGACGTCGATGGGGTGGGGGGTACTCATACTCATGGGCATCTTTCTAAAGCAGACTGCTGATCGACGCAGCATAGAAAGTGCGATTATCGCCAGACTGTGCAACGATCCTGCTGTGCTTGAGCCCCCTCAGAAGAAGGGCTTCACAATGCATGGACAATTGTTCATGTAGATGCCCACTTTCTTCACTTGAACCCAGTCACCAGAAACACCTTACGGAGCCCTGAATGAGATCACCCCTTTGGACTGTGGCCATGCTCGGTATGACTTGTTTTATGGCCGGGTGCGGGGGTGGGGGCAGCGATGCCACTCCAAACCCGCCACCCAACCAAGTGTCCTGCGGTTTTATACCGAAATACGCTGACGGAATCACCAGCGGTAGACCCATCAACTTGACGGCAATCGCCGAGCCGCAACCCATTTCCCAATGCAACATCACCACACTTTCCTCTGTGACTGTGGATTTATGCCTGAAAGACGTGGTACTGAACGAGTTGACTGCAAAACTGATTCAACCTGACAACACCGAAATCAGCGTCGCCCTGACCCCAGTAAATACATCGCCTTCCTGTTTGACCAGCGGAACTCTGAGGACTTTCTCCGTCCCTGCAGCCTCAATCAACCAGACCAATGGGTCGTGGAAGTTTTCAATCACTGACACCGACAACACACAAAACAACATTGGGTACTTTGTAGGTTGGTCAATTCAGCTTACTGGCAACAGATGATCCGCACGCTCATTTGCTTATTTGGCTTGCTCCTGCTGCAAGGCTGCAGCGCCATCAAGCTGGGCTACCAACAGCTGCCTACGCTGTCGTATTGGTGGCTGGACAGCGCCATCTCGTTCAACAGCGAACAGTCGGTGCGCGCAAAAGAGGCGCTGGAACAACTGCACCAATGGCACCGCCGAGAAGAGTTGACCAGTTACGCCGACTTTTTGCAGCGATCGGCCTTGTGGAGTCAGGGCACCTTGGAGAGCACCCAGGTGTGCAGCGCCTTTACCGAAGTGCAAACCCGGCTCGACCGTCTGATGCGCGAGGCCGTACACCAAGCCGCACCAGTGGCCATGATGCTGGGGCCACGCCAACTTAGCCACCTGGCACGCCAGTGGGACAGCAAAAACGAAGAATGGGAAAAAGACTGGCTGCGTGGCGATGAACAAGCGCGCATCGAGCGCCGTGTGGAACGCGTGACGGGTCGCTACAGCGATTTTTATGGCAGCCTCAGTGCCGAACAAACCAGCTTGATCAAATCCCAATTGGCGCAGTCACAGTGGACTGCCGAGTGGGGCCGTCGAGACCGCCAGCGTCGCCAAAGGGACCTGCTGGCCACTTTACAAAGAGTGACACAAAACCAAATGACAGCGGCCCAAACTGAAGCCGAGTTGTGGGGCGTTTGGCAGCGCTGGCTTAAGCCGCCAGATGCCGCGGGTGCTGCCTTGATGCAAGCCATGTCTCTGCAGGCCTGCAACAACCTCACCCAACTGCACAACACCACCAGCTCCGAGCAGCGCCAGCGCGCCACACGCCGCATGCGCGCCTACGAACGTGATTTGCGGGACTTGATCAAGCCTTGAAGCACCGCCTCGGGGCCCTCTTTGCTGTCAGCTTTGCAGCGCCTTCCACATCTCCATGTCGCGCTCGGCGGTCCAGATGCGGGGGTTCTTGATGCCGCTGGCTTCGTCGTAGGCACGTGTCACGTCAAACGGCAGGCAGTGCTCGTAGATGAACACATGGCCAAAGACCGGGTCCATGCTTTGGCGGGTGTGGGCCATGGCGGCTTTCAGGTCCATCTTGCCGGCCACGGCTTCCTTGCCTGCTTTGTAGAGGGTCTCGACCCAGCGCTTCGTGTAGTCCAGCGCCTTGTTCACGTTGGCGTTGCCCTTCATGGCTTCGCCGCGGCCAGGCACGATGAACTCGGCCTTCAGGGCGCGCAGCGCTTCAAGGGTGGCAGGCCACTCTTCGAGCTGGGCGTCGCCCGTGTACACACCGGCTTCGTACTCGACCAGGTCGCCCGAGAACAATACTTTTTCTTCTTCCACCCAGGCAATCGTGTCCCCACGCGTGTGGCCTGGGCCCGGATGCCAGATTTGCACCACCACGCCGCCCAGGTTGATGCTCAGCTTGCCGGGCACTTCGCCTTTGTTGGGGTTGCCGCCGCCGACCACCATGGTGGGCCAGGTCAGGCCGGGCACGCTGTCCGCGCCGCGGAACAGGCGCGGAAAACGCTCCATCTCGCTTTTCATGTCTTGCGCGCCGCGCTCCTTGATCAAGTCCAAAGTGCCTTCGCTGGCGATGATCTCGGTCGCACCTTCGGCGGCGTAGGCGTAGGCACCCAGCACGCGCACCGCGTGGTAGTGGGTCAGCAGCACGTACTTGATGGGCAAGTCGCTGACGGTGCGGATCTTCTTGATCAGGTCTTGCGCCATGGCCGGGGTGGCGGTGGCGTCGCTGACCATGATGAAGCGGTCCCCGATGATCACGCCCGAGTTGGGGTCACCCTCGGCGGTGTAGGCCCAGCAGTGTGGGCTGAGTTGCTCGAAAGTGATCTTCTTTTCGGTCAGGTCGGCCTGGCTGGCAAAAGCCTTGGTTGGGGTTTTGGTGGGTGCTTTGGACATGGAAATTTCTCCGGTCAATGAATAAAGCGATTTTACCTAAACGAAATGCATTACGGATTGTTGAATTTCAGAGCCCGCGCTGAGTTTGCTTTCAAGAACCCAGCAAGGCCCGAATGGGTGCGGGCAAACCCAAATTTGGCCAGACCTGGGCATCCACCCACTGTCCATCACAAACCGGGGGTAACTGTTCAGACCCCAGCATGTGAACCGGGTGCAGGTGCAGATCGAGGTGCGTGAGCACATGCTTCCAGGACGCGATGTATCGCGGCTCCCCGCCCTGTGTCCAAGCAGCCAGCAAATGGGCTTCCGATTCAAACACCGGCAAACTGAACAAGCCGGCCCAAATGCCTGTGTCTGGCCGCTTTTGCAACCACACCTGGCCTCGCGCATTGACCGCCCAGAGCAGCCACAACGTGGCGCTGCTGCGCTTGAGTTTGCGGGTTTTGACGGGATAGGCCAGCGGCTCACCCCGCGCTTTGGCCTGACACCCTGCGCTCACAGGACAAGCCTCACACTGGGTCTTGCGCGGCAAACACACGGTGGCCCCCAAATCCATCAGGGCTTGGGTGTAAGGTGGCATGTCAACCGCCTGCTTGGGCAATAGGTCCTGTGCCAAGGCCCACAAAGCCTTTTCGTTTTTGGCCAGCGCCAGATCCTCACCATAGCCCAGCACACGGGTCAACACGCGCTTAACATTACCGTCCAAGATGGCGGCCCGCTCCTGAAAGCAAAAGGCCGCGATGGCCGCTGCGGTGGATCGGCCAATGCCGGGCAAGGTTTGCAGGTCTTCGGCGCGGCGCGGAAAAGCCCCGCCAAAACGCCCCATCACCTCCTGGGCGCATTTGTGCAGGTTGCGTGCGCGGCTGTAATAACCCAGGCCGCTCCACAGCGCCAGCACATCGTCTTGCGGCGCAGCCGCGAGGCAAGCCACATCGGGAAAGCGCGTCAAGAACCGGGGAAAGTAGTCCAGCACCGTGCTCACCTGGGTTTGCTGCAGCATGATCTCGGACAGCCACACGCGGTAAGGGTCCTGGGTGTTTTGCCAGGGCAGGCTTTGGCGGCCGTGCCGGCGCTGCCAATCGACCATGCGGCGGGCAAACCCTTCGGGCAAAGTCATCACGGTTTCTGGCATGTGGGGCAGTAAAAAGTGGTGCGCTGGCCTTGCAGCATGGACTTGATGCTTGTGGTGCATACCCGGCAAGGCTCGCCCGCACGACCGTACACCGCGGCTTCCAGCTGAAAGTAACCGGTGCGACCTTCGGCGCTCACAAAATCCTTGAGCGAGCTGCCCCCCTGCTCCACCGCGCGGTTCAGCACCTGAATGATGGCCGCATGCAGCCGGGCCACCCGGGGTTGGGTCAGACGCGAAGCTTTGGTCGTGGGACGAATGCCCGCCATGAACAAGGCCTCTGAGGCGTAAATATTGCCCACGCCCACCACCTCACCCCCCGCCAGCAAAATCTGTTTGATGGCCGACTGGCGTTTTTTAAGGGCCCTGGCAAAGGCCGTCACATCGAACTGGCCGCCCAAGGGCTCCACACCCAGCCGCCCCAGCAACTTTTGCGCTTGGGCAGAGTCTTCGGACGGCGCCCAAACCACCGCCCCGAAGCGACGAGGGTCGTGCAGGCGCAACACGCCCCGGTCGGTCACCAAATCCATGTGGTCGTGCGGGCCAGCTTCAGGCTGTTCAGGGGCGAAGTTCAGGCTGCCCGACATGCCCAAATGCACCAGCAGCAGACCTTGGTCCAGGTCCAGCAGCAGGTATTTGCCGCGCCTGCGCACGCCCCAGATTTGCCGCCCCACCAGGCTGGCTGCAGGCACGCCCAGCGGCCAGCGCAGGGGCTTTCCCAGGTACAGCGACAAAATGTGGGCCGAGGCGATGCGGTCGGCAAAACTGCGTCGGGTCACTTCAACTTCGGGGAGTTCGGGCATGGGCTCTGGCGCAAAAAGGGGCTTGGGCCGCGCGGTTCGCGCGAGGGGGTGGCTGGATTATGATGAAGCCATGAAATTCTGGTTTCGACTTGCCCTCATCTCCTCTTGCGTCTGGAGCGCTTGGGCGCAACCGGCCACGCCAGCCCAAGCCACCCAACCCCCCACTGCCGACAAAGCCCCTGTGCCTCAATCCGCACTGGATGCAGCTTTGTTTTACCAATTGCTGTTGGGCGAATTGAACGTGCGAAGCGGCTCGCCGGGCAGTGGGTTTTCCTTCATCCTGGATGCTGCACGCAAAACCCGCGATCCGGCACTGTTCCAACGCGCCGTTGACCTGGCCTTGCAATCACGCTCTGGCGAATCGGCTTTGCAAGCGGCCCAGGCTTGGAAGAGCGCCATCCCCGGGGCTACAGAAGCCAACCGTTACCTGTTGCAAATTTTGCTGGCCCTGAACCGGGTGGACGAAGCAGGGCAAACCCTGAGCGTCTCGATCCGGGAGCTGCCTGCTGCCGAACAAAATGCAGCCATTGCGTCCGTGCCCCGCGTGTTTGCCCGGGTGCAAGACAAAAAAGCCGCCGCCGACACGGTCGAAAAAGCTCTGGCTGCGGCCTTGAAACAAAGCAGCACCGCCGCTGCTGCCTGGACCACCGTGGGGCGCATGCGGCGCGAAGCTGGGCAATTGGCGCTGGCGGTTGAAGCCACGCGCCAGGGACGCACGGCCGATGCATCGGCCCCTGGGCCCCTGATCCTGGCACTGAGCTTGGCCAGTGCAGCACCGGCCGAGATGAAGCCCTTGTTGGCCCAAGCCATGCAAGGCCCGGTGCAGCCTGAATTGAGAATGGGCTATGCAAGGCACCTCATCTCCCAATCCCAGCAGGCCGAAGCCTTGCGCCAGCTCGCCCGCCTGAACGCAGAGCACCCCGCCTTCGCCGATGGCTGGCTGGTGCATGGTTTGCTGCTGCAGGAAACTGGCCAGCTGGCCCGGGCTGAAGAAAAACTGCGCAAGCACGTGGAACTGGCCCAAGCCAGTCAGGACAAAGAAACGCCAAACGGTTTGTCCGAGGCCTTGATGGCGTTGGCCCAAATGGCGCAGCGCCAAGGTCAACTGCCTCAAGCCGCGCAATGGCTGGCCCAGGTGCCGCCGGGCGCCGACCCCATCAAGCTGGCCAGTCGCCGCGCCGACTTGCTCACACAGCAAGGGCGCAAGGAAGAAGCACGGCAGGTGCTTGCACAAATCAAAACCACCAATGCCGAGCAGGCCACGCGCAAAATTCTGGTGCAGTCGATGTGGTTGCGGGACAACAAGCAATTGGACGAGGCACACACCATGGTCAAGCAAGCCCTGATTGCACAGCCGCAAAACACCGACTTGATGTCGGAGATGGCCTTGGTCAACGAAAAGCTCAAACGCTTTGACGAAATGGAAAGCTTGCTGCGCGACCTCATCAAACTCAAACCCGAAGATCCCCAGGCCTTCAACGCCCTGGGTTACTCCCTGGCCGATCGCAACATCCGTCTCGTTGAAGCCCGCCAACTGATCACGCAGGCCCTGCAGCTGGCCCCCGAAGATGCCTACATTCAGGACAGCCTGGGCTGGGTCGCGTTTCGCCAAGGCCAATATGCCGAGGCACTCAAAATATTGCAGGCAGCCTACAAAACCCGCCCTGACGCAGAAATTGCAGCCCATCTGGGTGAAGTGCTGTGGGTCATGGGGCAGCGTCAGGAAGCCGGGGCGATCTGGCGCGAAGGTTTGCTGCTCAAAGCCGACAACGACACCTTGGTCGAAACCTTGAAGCGCTTCGAATTCAAGCCATGAAATCCTGCGCACTCGCCAAAGAGTCCCACTGCGACGGTCGGCGACGGGTTTTGGCTCTGGCCATGTCCTGCACCTTGCTGGCCGCGGGCTGCGCCTCCCCCCGAATGATCCCGGTGGACGACAAGGCCTACTGGTCCGGGCGCATGGCCATCCAGGTGCTCAAGGACCCCCCGGAATCGCTGAGTGCAGGTTTTGAACTGCAAGGCTCGGCCCTGGTCGGTGAGATGGTCTTGCTCAGCCCCATCGGCACCACTCTGGCCCGCTTGGAGTGGACGCCCCAAGGCGCACGCCTGGCGCAAGGCCAGCAACAAGTGGACAGCCCGAGTCTGCAAAGGCTGGGGGCTCGCCTGACGGGCACGGAACTGCCCATAGCGGCCTTGTTCGAGTGGTTGGCGGGCCGCCCCGCCGAGGCGCCCGGCTGGCAAGTCGACTTGTCGGCTCACGCCCAAGGCCGCATCCGCGCAGAGCGGCGCGAACCCAGCCCCGGTGCGGTGCTGCGGATCGCGCTGGACCGCTGAGCTGGCCTTTTTTTCGGGTACCGCAAGCCTGGCGATAATCCCTCTATGAAATCGCTGCACGATGTGCCTGCACCGGCCAAACTGAATTTGTTTTTGCACGTCACGGGCCGTCGCCCCGATGGGTACCATGAACTGCAATCGGTCTTCATGCTGATCGACTGGTGCGACACGCTTCATTTTGAAAAGCGGCCCGGTGGTGCCATCAGCCGCGAAGACCTCACCCTCGCCCTGCCCGCCCAGGACCTGATCACCCGCGCAGCGCAGCTGCTGCAGAACCACACCGGCTGCACCGATGGCGTGCACATTGCTGTTGAAAAACAAATCCCCGCGCAAGCGGGCATGGGCGGCGGCTCCTCCGATGCGGCCACTTGCCTGCTGGCACTCAACCGCTTGTGGGGTTTGAAAATCAAACTGCCCACGTTGGAAAAGTTGGGACTTCAACTGGGCGCAGACGTGCCATTTTTCCTGCGCGGGCACAACGCCTGGGTCGAAGGCGTGGGAGAAAAAATCACCCCCATCGAACTGCCCGCCGCCCAGTTTTGGGTGGTCAAGCCGCCCCAAGGCATCGATACCTCTCAAATTTTTGCCCACCCAGACCTCAAACGCGACACAAACGCTGCTACAATGTCGAACTTCGCTGCAGAGACATATGACTTCGGTCAGAATGACCTGCAATCCGTTGCACAGGCTTTGTGCCCCGGTGTTGAGCAAGCCCTTCAAGCCCTCAACCAAGCCGGTCTCAAATCCAGAATGACGGGTTCCGGCAGTGCCGTGTTTGCCCATTGCATGGACAGCACCACGAAAGTTACGGTCCCTGACCTCTTTCTGGCCCGGCTTTGCAGTAATTTGGAAGCTCATCCCTTGCAAGCTTGGGCATCCAGCGATAGTTGATCGGTCGATCGCTGTTTCAGTGGTCAACCCGTGTAGGGGAGTCGCCAAGTTGGTTAAGGCACTGGATTTTGATTCCAGCATGCGAAGGTTCGAGTCCTTCTTCCCCTGCCAAATACGTTCATTCGTACAGGCCCCTTTATCTGATCGCTGGAATGCCCATGCAGCCTGCTTCACTCCCCCCAGAATTCATGCTGTTCACCGGCAATGCCAATCCCGTGTTGGCCGCCGAAATTGCCAAATGCCTGGGCACACAACTCGGTGCCGTCGATGTGGGCCGCTTCTCGGACGGCGAAGTCACCGTCGAACTCAAGCAAAACGTCCGTGCTCGTGAAGTGTTTGTGGTTCAGTCCACCTGCGCACCGACCAACGAAAACCTGATGGAACTGCTGATCATGGTCGACGCGTTCAAACGCGCATCGGCTGGTCGCATCAGTGCCGTCATCCCTTATTTCGGTTACGCCCGCCAAGACCGTCGCCCACGCTCGACCCGTGTGCCGATCTCTGCCAAGGTGGTGGCCAACATGCTGCAGGCTGTGGGTGTGGACCGCGTCCTGACCATGGACTTGCACGCTGACCAAATTCAAGGCTTTTTTGACATCCCGGTCGACAACATTTACGCGTCCCCCGTGCTACTGGGTGATCTGCGCCAGAAAAATTACGAAGACCTGATTGTCGTCTCCCCTGATGTGGGCGGCGTCGTGCGCGCTCGCGCACTGGCCAAGCAACTCGGTTGCGACCTGGCCATCATCGACAAACGCCGCCCCAAAGCCAATGTGTCTGAAGTCATGCACGTGATTGGCGAGATCGAAGGCCGCAACTGCGTGATCATGGACGACATGATCGACACCGCAGGCACCTTGGTCAAAGCCGCCGAAGTGCTCAAAGAGCGCGGCGCCAAAAAAGTTTACGCCTATTGCACACACCCGATCTTTTCGGGTCCGGCCATCGAACGCATCGCCAAGGGCGAAGCACTCGACGAAGTCGTGGTCACCAACACCATACCGCTGACGTCAGAAGCCGCAGCGTGCACCAAGATTCGCCAACTCTCCGTGGCTCCGCTGATCGCCGAAACGATCAACCGGATTGCCCATGGCGAGTCGGTGATGAGCCTTTTTTCCGATCAAACCTGATCGGAAAGAGGCCTTTAGCGGCCAGCCGTCCTGATGGACTGGCTGGCTTTTTTGAGTCAGGGTCGCACTGGTCGCGGTGGACCCCATAAGGAGAAATGTATGAAATTCGTCGCTTTTGAGCGCGCCAAGCAGGGTACGGGTGCGAGCCGCCGTCTCCGCAATTCCGGTCGCACACCTGGCATCGTTTACGGTTCCACATCGGCGCCCCAACTTATCGAGCTGGACCACAACGCTTTGTGGCACGCCCTGAAAAAGGAAGCCTTCCACGCTTCGATTCTGGACATGGAATTCAACGGTCAGTCCAGCAAAGTGTTGCTGCGTGACTACCAAATGCACCCCTACAAACAATTGGTGCAACACATCGACTTCCAGCGCGTCGACGCCAACACCACTTTGCACATGAAAGTGCCATTGCACTTCAGTGGCCAAGACGAGTCTGAAGCGGTCAAAACCGACAAGTGCACGATCACCCATGTGGCCACTGAGATCGAAGTCGCTTGCCTGCCCGCCAACCTGCCCGAATTCATCGCGGTGGACCTGAAGGGCCTGACCAAGGGTGTGTCTTTGCATCTGAACGACATCACCTTGCCTGCAGGCTGCAAGGCCGTCACCCACGGCAAGAAAAACCCGGTCCTCGTGTCCGTGGTAGCGCCTGTAGAAGAAGTTGTGGCAGCCCCCGTGGCCGCTCCTGTGGAAGCCAAAGGCAAGGGCAAAGGCAAGAAGTAATCTTCTGGCTCGGGCTTTCAAGCCCTGCTCTTTCAAGGCCCGCGCAAGCGGGCCTTTTGCTTTGTGCCCATGCGTGGCCGCTGCGTAGCCCGCAGCAAGGATAATCTCGCACCATGATCAAACTGCTTGTCGGCCTGGGCAACCCGGGCAACGAATACGAAGACACCCGGCACAACGCCGGTTTTTGGTGGATCGATGCCATCGCCCGCGAACTCAAGGTCTCGTTGGTGCCGGAGCGCAGCTACCACGGCCTGGTGGCCCGCACCACGGTTGGCGGCCAGACCATTTGGTTGCTGGAACCGCAGACCTACATGAACCTGTCAGGCAAGTCGGTGAGCGCCCTGGCCAGGTTCTTCAAAATCCAACCGCAAGAGATTCTGGTGGCACACGACGAACTCGACATCGTGCCGGGCGAGGCCAAACTCAAACTCGGTGGCAGCCACGCTGGCCACAACGGCCTGCGCGACATCCATGCCCAACTGGGCACGGCCGACTATTGGCGGCTGCGCATTGGCGTGGGCCACCCGGGCGACAAGGCCGAAGTGGTCAGCTGGGTTTTAAAGAAGCCGATGCTGGAGCACCGCAAAGCCATCGACGACAGCATCCACCGCGCGGTGTTGGCTTTGCCGCTTTTGTTGACGGGGGAGATGGAAAAAGCGATGGTGAAAATTCATACCAGCAAGCCCCCCAGGCCCAAACCACCCAGGCCGCCCAAAGCAGAACCCGCACCCACGACCGAACCCGGTGAGCAGCGCTGAAGCTTATGCCTCACTGCCCCTGCAGCCGTCGGTATTTGGCCCAGAGCGACTCTTGGTTTTCTGCGTGCTGCGGGTTGATTGGAATACAAGCCACGGGGCAGACCTGCACACATTGCGGCTCGTCAAAATGACCCACGCATTCTGTGCATTTGGACGGATCGATTTCGTAAATTTCTTCACCCAGATAAATCGCCTGATTCGGGCATTCGGGCTCACACACATCGCAGTTGATGCATTCGTCGGTGATCATCAGTGCCATGGCTGGGGCTCCGCAAAGGTCTGCATCGGGGTCATGCCCGGATTATCGGCCACAGGTCCGAGCCCGAGAAAGTGCAGGGCTGTTACAGACCCCTGGGCCTCGCATCCCCAATGACCCCACAAGCTGCACCGTCCCGGCAGCATGCGCCTAAAATGGAAGGCATGATGAACGCCGACCTGCACTGCCACTCCGTCATCTCTGACGGCACCCTCACCCCCGAAGCCCTTGCCGAACGCGCCAAAACCAACGGCGTGGAACTGTGGGCGCTGACCGATCACGACGAGGTGGGCGGTCAGGAGCGCGCCTTGGCCGCTGCCCGAGCGCAAGGTCTGCCCTACCTCACAGGCACTGAAATTTCGGTCACCTTTGCCCACCAGACGGTGCACATTGTGGGCCTGGGTTTCGACGCGCACAACAGCGCTTTGGTGGCAGGCCTGCGCCGCACCCGAGGCGGCCGCAGTGAACGCGCCCAGGAAATGTCGGATGGCCTGGCCAAAGTCGGCATCCTCAACTGCTACGAGGGCGCGCTGCGCTATGTTGGCAACCCTGAATTGATTTCACGCACCCACTTTGCGCGGCACCTGGTCGACACAGGCGTGTGCAGCGACACCTCGGAAGTGTTTCGCAAATACCTGACCGAGGGCAAACCCGGCTTCGTGCCGCACCGCTGGGCACGCCTGCAGGAAGCGGTGCAATGGATCACCGATGCCGGCGGCATGGCCATCATCGCCCACCCGGCGCGCTACGGCTTCAGTCCCAACGAGGAGTACGCCCTGTTCAGTGAATTCAAAGCGCACGGTGGGCGCGGCGTCGAAGTCATCACCGGGAGCCACTCGTCTCCTGAAGCAGTGCGCTACGCAGAAACCGCACTCGAATTCAACTTGGCCGCCTCTCGTGGCAGTGACTTTCACAGCCCCGACGAAAGCCGCATCGACTTGGGTACCCTGCCCTTCTTGCCGGGCCAACTGACCCCTGTTTGGGAACTGCTGACTGACCGCGTTCAGTGAATTCGGTCAAGGCCACTGCGCTGCACGGCATCGGTTTTGCCGTTCTGGCCACCGCGTGCTTTGCCACGCTGGACACCACCACCCGGCATGTCAGCGCGGGCCTGTCGGTGCTGGTAGCGCTGTGGTTTCGCTACGCCATTCAGGCCGTCATCACTACGGTTGTCGTCTTGCCAGGTCGTGGCCGCCAAATCTTGCGCACCCAGCACCCGCGCTTTCAATTGGCGCGAGGCCTGCTGCTGTTTGCCTGCAGCATCCTGGCCTTTTTGAGCCTCAAGTACATGCCTGTGGGCGAATTCACCGCCATCACGCTGCTGGCTCCCTTGGTCATCACCTTGCTGGCGGCCTGGATGCTCAAAGAAAGAATTCGCCCGCTGCGCTGGTTGCTGGTGCTGGGCGGCTTCATCGGCACTCTGATCATCATCCGTCCCGGCAGCCAGCATTTTGACTGGACTGTGCTCTTGCCCCTGATGTTGGTAGGTACCAACTCTGCATTTCAGCTGCTGACCAGCAAAATGTCCAAAACCGAAGACCCCATCACCACCCACTTTTACACCGGCTGGATCGGCACGGCCTTGGCCACCCTCATGCTGCCTTTTGTCTGGGAAATGCCCAGCGACTGGACCGTCTGGCTCCAATTGCTCTTGATGGGCCTGCTCGCCTCGATTGGGCACTTTCTGTTGATTCTGGCCTACGGCCGCGCCCCGGCAGCCACCCTCACGCCCTACATGTACAGCCAGATTGGTTTTGCCGTGCTGGGCGGCTGGGTGGTGTTTAACCACCTGCCCGACCAATGGACTTTTGCAGGCATGGGCCTGGTCGCACTGTGTGGGGCTTTGGGGGCTTGGCTCACGCTGCGAGAGAACCGCGTCGCCATCCAGGCAGCACAATCCTGAGTCTTCGCTCTTGCATTGCGGGGTTTTGGCCTCTTCTGTATCGCATACTGCTCATTACCGACCCTTGACTGTCGTGACCCATGGCCCAGTTTTTCAGCGTTCACCCCGACAACCCGCAAGCGCGTTTGCTCAAGCAAGCCGTGCAACTGCTCAACCAAGGCAGTGTGCTGGCCGTGCCCACCGACTCCAGTTACGCCTTGGTCTGCCACCTGGACGATAAAACCGCTGCCGACCAATTGCGCCGCATCCGCGCTGTGGACGAGAAACACCACCTGACGCTGCTGTGCCGCGACCTGAGCGAGTTGGCCAACTATGCGCGGGTGGACAACCGGCAGTTTCGGGCCATCAAACAAGCTACTCCTGGGCCTTTCACCTTCATTTTGGAAGCCACCAAGGAAGTGCCGCGCCGGTTGAGCCACCCGCAACGCAAAACCATCGGCCTGAGAGTGCCCGAGCACAAAGTGCTGCAGGAACTGCTGTCCCTGCACGGCGCGCCGCTTTTGGCCGCCACACTCATCATGCCCGGCGAAGCGCTGCCGCTGAACGACCCAGAAGAAATACGAAAACGGCTGGAACACCAAGTGGGTGCGGTCATCGATGCTGGGGCCTGCTCTTTGGAGCCCACCACCGTCATCGACATCACCGGCGACGAACCCGAAGTGCTGAGGCTCGGTCAAGGGGACCCGGCACTGCTGGGCCTTTGACTTGGCGCAACAGGCAGCGCCCACACGGACCCTGCCGCGCACCGCCAAAGGCCTGAACAGCGGTCACTGATCCCAGAAACAAAAACCCTGCAGCAGCGCAGAGGCCACAGCAGGGTCAAGCCAGAACGGACTGCGAGAATTACTTCAAGTCACCTGCCAAGCTGGCCAGTGTGTCTGGGGAAACATCGATGTGAGAGGGGTAGTGTGTGTGGTCACAGCCCATCTTGACGCCAGCACCGGCCTTGACCGCAGCCGACATGTCAGGCCTCAGTTCGAAGCGCACAAAGTGCACCGCAGAGGTTTTTTCATCGGTCTCGCGGTCCAAGTCTTCGTCGGCAATCGCATAGACGCGCCCATGACCTTCCACCTCGACAAACATGCGGTCTTCCACACCGATCAGCTTGGCCAGCTCGCGCTTGCGTTCGTTGATGTCGGTGTACTCGATCATCATGGTGGCCTTCCAGTTGGTGCCGTCTGGCACCAGCGGGGCATAGGCCTCGATCTCTTGCAGGATGCCCTCTTCTTCGAAAACTTTTTCAATGCGCAGCATTTCCTGAATCTGGTAGCGGATGGTGGTTTCGCTCTCGAACTGCATGTTGATGTGCTCGCCCAGCCGCACGCTGCGCAGTTTGCGGTGAGCGATCACCTCGGGTTTGTGGACTTTGCGCCACTTGGTGTAAGCCTCCAAAGACATCAAGGTCTCGGGTGTGATTTTTCCGGTCAGTTGCATGGCAGTGTTCCTTATTTCAGACCGTAGGCTTTGCGCACCAAGGTCAAGGGGTGATTCAATTCTGGAGCGCCCAGGCCATTGACCTCAAAGCCTTGGGCAATGTGGTGGCCGCCCAGCGGGCAGTCGGAGCTGATGAAGTCGGGCTTGGAGCCATCTTTCATGGTGGCCATGGCCTTGAACACCGGTTTACCGATCTTCATGGCCATCTCGTGTGAGCCTTTTTTCACGCCATAGGTGCCAGCGTGGCCCGAGCAGCGCTCTATGGTGTTGATCTGGGTGTCCGGGATCATCTTGAGCATTTCCTCAGTTTTCTTGCCGATGTTTTGCACCCGTCCGTGGCAAGGGATTTGGTAACTCACATTGCCCAGTTTTTGTGGGAATTCGGTCTTGAGCAAGCCGTCGCGCTTGCGGGCCATGAAGTATTCAAACGGGTCCCACATGGCGTCTTTGACCAATTGGGTGTCGGCGCAGTCCGGGAACATCAATGGAATCTCTTGCTTGAACATGAGCGCGCAGCTGGGCACCGCCGCCATGATGGCAAAGCCGTCTTTGGCGTACTTGGCAAGCACCGGGATATTGGCTTCTTTGGAGTCCTTGACCGAGTCCAGATCGCCCAACTCCAGCTTGGGCATGCCGCAGCATTTTTCTTTCTCGACCAGCACGTACGGAATGGCGTTGTGGTCGAGAATCTTCAACAAGTCGTGACCGATGCCGGGCTCGTTGTAGTTGATGTAGCAAGTGGAATAGATCGCCACTTTGCCCGGTGTTTTCTCGCCATCCACCACGTTGACCGACTGGGCATCAGGGGCACTGGAACGGAATTTTTTTGTGGCCAAAGAAGGCAGCCAGGCGTTTTTGTCCACGCCCGCCACGCTTTCCATGACGCTGCGCGCCACTTCGGTTTTGTTGATGGCATTGATGGCTTGCACCACGATCGGGATGCCCGCAAAAGAGCCATGGGTGTCGGTGGAGGCCAAAAACTTTTCGGCCGCGCCCACTTCGCCTTTTTTGAACTTGATGGCTTTGGCGCGCAACATGGTGTGCGGGAAGTCTAGGTTCCACTCGTGCGGTGGCGTGTAGGGGCACTTGGTCATGTAGCACAGGTCGCACATGAAGCACTGGTCCACCACTTTCCAGTAATCCTTCTTGTCCACACCATCAACTTCCATGGTGCTGCTCTCGTCCACCAGGTCAAACAAGGTAGGGAAAGAGCCACACAAGCTCACGCAGCGACGGCAACCGTGGCAGATGTCAAAAATGCGCTCGAGTTCGTCAAAGCACTTTTCTTCGTTGTAGAAGTCCGGGGTCTCCCAAGCCAGCGCGTGCCGGGTGGGGGCTTCGAGGTTGCCTTCTTTGGCCATGTGGTGCTCCATAGGGAATTTTGTCGGGTTTTTCTGAAGACTCTGCAGCCAGAGCCCTGAGAAAAACCCGCTGCACCTTTCAGCGCAGCGGGCTGAAGAAACGGGGGGAATCAATCCACCATTTCGTTCAAAGCTTTCTGAAAGCGGTTGGCGTGTGAACGCTCAGCCTTGGCCAGAGTCTCGAACCAGTCAGCGACTTCGTCGAAACCTTCTTCGCGGGCGGTTTTGGCCATGCCAGGGTACATGTCGGTGTACTCGTGGGTTTCGCCAGCCACAGCCGAAGCCAGGTTGTCGCGTGTCGGGCCGATGGGCATGCCGGTGGCTGGGTCGCCGGATTGCTCCAAGAACTCCAGGTGACCGTGGGCGTGACCTGTCTCACCTTCAGCGGTGGAACGGAACAGGGCTGCCACGTCGTTCTGACCTTCAACGTCAGCTTTGTTCGCGAAGTACAAATAGCGACGGTTGGCCTGTGATTCGCCTGCGAAGGCGTCTTTCAGGCATTGTTCCGTGCGCGAGCCTTTGAGTGCTGCCATGGATATCTCCTAGTGGGGTTAAACGTGAGGTTGCCCTGGCAAAATCGCCAGAGACGGCGTAGGTTAACTCTGTACCACCCAGTCTGCCCAATAGATTGATGCAATGGCATTGATTGGCCAATGCTATTGAATGACTTGTTTGATAAATATCTGCTAATCAGGCATGCCCTGTCTTTCTGCGAGAGCGCCCACGGGTGACAATCCCGAAAACCGGGCTGCCAGATACAAATAAGGCTTGAAGGGCTGGGTAAAATCAGCGCTTTGGGCCAAACAAGGCCCCACGCGGCATCTGCTGAGCTGCCGTTTTCATTTTGCAAAGTCCGCCATGAGCATCGCCCCCGCCGTCCCCGTCGAACAACCCGGCTTGAACAGCCTGTCCAAATCGTTCGAACCCGCCGCCCTGGAAGCCCATTGGGGCCCCGAATGGGAAAAACGCGGCTACGGCGTGGCCGGTTTCCGGGGCACGGGTGCACCTGCGGCGCAAGCGCCGGCCTTTGCCATCCAGCTGCCGCCGCCCAACGTGACCGGCACCCTTCACATGGGCCATGCCTTCAATCAGACCATCATGGACTCGTTGACCCGCTACCACCGCATGTCAGGGTTCAACACCGCCTGGATTCCAGGCACCGACCACGCCGGCATTGCCACGCAGATCGTGGTGGAGCGCCAGCTGCAGGCCCAAGGCATCAGCCGCCACGACATGGGCCCCACACCTGCCGAAGCACGCAAGAACTTTGTGAGCAAGGTCTGGGAATGGAAAGAAGAGTCCGGCAGCACCATCACCAGCCAGATGCGCCGCATGGGTGACAGCGTGGACTGGAGCCGCGAATACTTCACGATGGACCCCAAGCTGTCCAAAACCGTGACCGAAACTTTTGTGCAGCTGTACGAGCAAGGCCTGATCTACCGTGGCAAACGCTTGGTCAACTGGGACCCAGTGCTGATGAGCGCGGTGTCTGACCTGGAAGTCGAGAGCGAGGAAGAAGAAGGCTCGATGTGGCACATCCGCTATGACCTGGCCGATGGCAGTGGCAGCGTGACCGTGGCCACCACCCGGCCCGAAACCCTGCTGGGCGACGTGGCCGTGATGGTGCACCCTGAAGACGAACGTTACAGCGCCCTGATTGGCAAACAGGTCAACCTGCCTTTGTGCGGTCGCACCATCCCGGTGATTGCCGACGATTACGTGGACAAAGCCTTCGGCACCGGCGTGGTCAAGGTCACACCCGCGCACGACACCAACGACTACCAAGTCGGCCAGCGCCACAAGCTGGACCTGATTTGCGTGCTCAACCTCGATGCAACGATCAACAGCAACGCGCCCGAGAAATACCGCGGCATGGACCGCTTTGTGGCCCGCAAAGCCGTGGTGACCGACCTGGAAGCCGCAGGCGCTTTGGTCGAGGTGAAGAAACACAAGCTCATGGTGCCCCGTTGCGCCCGCACCGGCCAGGTGATCGAGCCCATGCTGACCGACCAGTGGTTCGTGGCCATGAACCAAGTCGGTCAAGGCGACGCCACCGGAAAAAGCATTGCGCAAAAAGCCATCGACGCGGTGCAAACCGGCGAAGTGCGCTTTGTGCCCGAGAACTGGGTCAACACCTACAACCAGTGGATGAACAACATCCAGGACTGGTGCATCAGTCGCCAGCTGTGGTGGGGCCACCAGATTCCCGCTTGGTACGACGAAGACGGCAAAGTCTATGTGGCGCGCAACGAAGAAGAAGCGCAAGCCCAAGCGCCGGGTAAGACCCTGAGGCGTGACGACGACGTGCTCGACACCTGGTACTCCAGCGCGCTGGTTCCCTTCAGCACCATGGGTTGGGGCAACGACGGGGAGAACGCCAACGCCAAAGCCAACAACAGCCAAAGCGACTACGACCTCTACCTCCCCAGCAGCGTCCTCGTGACAGGCTACGACATCATCTTCTTCTGGGTCGCCCGGATGATCATGATGACCACCCACTTCACCGGCAAAGTGCCCTTCAAACACGTCTACATCCATGGCCTGGTGCTCGACGCCCAAGGCAAAAAGATGAGCAAGTCCGAGGGCAACGTGCTGGACCCCGTCGATTTGATCGATGGCATCACGCTCGAACCCCTGCTGGACAAACGCACCCAAGGCTTGCGCAAGCCGGAGACCGCACCGAAGGTGCGCAAGCAAACTGAAAAAGAATTCCCCGAAGGCATTCCGGCCTATGGCGCGGATGCCCTGCGCTTCACCTTTGCGGCGCTGGCCAGCCTGGGCCGCAGCATCAACTTTGACTCCAAGCGCTGCGAAGGCTACCGCAACTTCTGCAACAAGCTGTGGAACGCCACCCGCTTCGTGCTGATGAACTGCGAAGGCCAAGACTGCGGTTTGAAAAAGCACACCAAAGAAGAATGCCAACCCGGTGGCCCGGCGCACGGCTACATGGACTTCAGCCAAGCCGACCGCTGGATCAGCTCGCAACTGCAGCGCGTCGAAGCCGAAGTAGCCAAAGGTTTTGCCGAGTACCGCTTGGACAACGTGGCCAACACGATCTACGACTTTGTGTGGAACGAGTTTTGCGACTGGTACCTCGAAATCGCCAAGGTGCAGATCAACACCGGCAACGAGGCGCAGCAACGCGCCACTCGCCGCACCCTGATCCGCACACTCGAGACCATCATGCGTTTGGCGCACCCCATCATCCCTTTCATCACCGAAGAGCTCTGGCAAAAAGTGTCGGTGGTCGCAGGTCTTCCAGGTGAGTCGGTCAGCATCGCGGCCTACCCCGTGGGCCAACCCGATCGCATCGACGAAGCCGCCGAGGCCCATGTGGCCAAACTCAAGACACTGGTGGACGCCTGCCGCAACCTGCGCGGTGAGATGAACGTCTCGCCCGCTACCCGCATGCCCCTGTACGTGCTGGGCGACACCGCCTTCATGCAAGGCGCCGCGCCGGTCTTGCAGTCACTGGCCAAACTGAGCGAAGTCAAAGTGTTTGACACCGAAGCCGAGTGGGTGGCCGCAGCCCAAGCCGCCCCCGTGGCCGTGGTGGGCGAAGCGCGCCTGTGCCTGTTCATCGAAGTCGATGCCGCCGCAGAAAAAATTCGCCTGACCAAAGAAGCCGCTCGCCTTGAAGGCGAAATCACCAAGGCCAACGCCAAGCTCGGCAACGAAGCCTTTGTGGCCAAAGCGCCACCAGCGGTGATCGACGAAGCCAAGAAACGCGTCGCCGACTTCGGTGACACGCTCGACAAAATCCGCCAGCAACTGCAACGCCTGGGCTGAAACCCCACTTGGACAAGGAACCGACCATGAGCCACAACGTCATCCGCAAAGCCGTGTTCCCCGTCGCGGGCCTGGGCACCCGCTTTTTGCCCGCCACCAAAGCCGCACCCAAAGAGATGCTGCCGATCGTGGACAAGCCGCTGATTCAGTACGCGGTGGAAGAAGCCTACACGGCAGGCGTACGGCACATGATTTTTGTCACGGGGCGCAGCAAGCGGGCCATTGAGGACCACTTTGACACCGCTTACGAGCTCGAGAGCGAACTTGAAGCGGCACACAAAGACGAGTTGCTTGCCTTGGTTCGTTCGGTGCAACCCGACGACATGGTTTGCGCTTATGTGCGGCAAAACCGCATGCTGGGCCTGGGCCACGCCGTGCTGTGCGCCGAGCCGCTGGTGGGCAACGAGCCGTTTGCAGTGCTGCTGGCCGACGATTTGATGGTCAATGCAGGCCCGTCCATCTTGTCCCAGATGGTTGACGCTTACACCAAGCAAGGCCGGTCGGTCTTGGCCGTGCAAGAAGTAGCGCTCGATCAGGTCAGGCGCTACGGCATCGTGGCCGGTGAATCTGCGGGTCGCCAGCTGATTCGCGTCGAGCAAATTGTGGAAAAACCCAGCCCCGACAAAGCCCCCTCACGCATGGGCGTGGCCGGTCGTTACATCCTGACGCCGGGCATTTTTGACGAGATCCGCAACCAGCCCACGGGCGTGGGGGGGGAAATCCAGCTGACCGATGCGATTGCCCGCTTGATGCAACGCGAAGCGGTCTATGCCTTCCAGTACGAAGGCAAGCGCTACGACTGCGGCAGCAAGGAAGGATTTTTGGAAGCCACGGTGGAGCTGGCTTTGCAGCACCCGCAGGTGGGCGCGTCTTTCCGTGAGTACCTCAAGGGTTTGAGCCTGTAAAAAGAATCAGCGGCGCTTGAGGCCAAAGACAAAGCTGGTTTCGGTTTTTTCCTGCATCACCAACTCATTGCCCGTCTGGCGGGCAAAAGCCTCGAAATCTCGCCAAGCACCTGGGTCGGTGGCGATCACCTTGAGCACTTGGCCGCTGACCATCTCATTCAAAGCCTTCTTGGCTTTCAAAATCGGCAACGGGCAGTTCAGCCCGCTGGTGTCAATTTCCTTGTCAATGTGCATCATGTGCCCTGATTCACTTCCTGGCTTTGTGCAGCACGCTCTTCCCAAGTCATGAATTTCGGCTCAATGCCGATGGTTCGCAGCCAATCGCCCAATGCGTAACCGGTGCCCGCGGGCCAGCAAATCAAATCCTGAAAATCAAACATCTTGTACTCGACCAACTCGGGCGACAAACGCACCTCGCCCTCGGCCACCGCATGGTAAGCAATGATCACCTGGTTCATCCGCTGAAAATCGTACGCACCGATCAGCTTGAGGGCCGTCACCTTCAGGTTGGTTTCTTCGGCGATCTCGCGCGAGATGCCTTCTTCGGGGGTTTCGCCCGCCTCCATGAAGCCGGTGATCAGCGCAAAGCGCCGGCCCGGCCAGGCCGCATTGCGGGCCAGCAAAATCTGGTCACCCACCTGCACAATGCCCGCCAAAACGGGCGTGGGGTTGTTCCAGTGGGTGAAGTCGCAGGCGGTGCAACGCAGGCGCATCGTTTCGCCTCCGTCTTCCATTTGAGAGAGCCAGGCCAAAGGACTGGCACACATCGGACAAAAACGGTATTCAGCCATGGGGCATCCTCAAATCAGGCGGGGAAAACGCCCGTAGACAAATAACGGTCACCGCGGTCGCACACGATGAACACAATGGTGGCGTTCTGCGCCGTCTTGGCCACCTGCTGGGCCACCCAGCAAGCACCTGCAGCGGAGATGCCCGCAAAAATGCCTTCGGTCCGCGCCATCTGGCGGCAGGTCTCTTCGGCATCGTTTTGACTGACATAAACCAGCTCATCCACATGGCTGGGATCGTAAATTTTGGGCAAGTACTCTTGCGGCCACTTGCGGATGCCCGGAATGCGCGAGCCCTCGCTGGGCTGCGCGCCCACGATGCGGATCGCCGGGTTCTTTTCTTTCAGAAAACGCGACACGCCCGTGATGGTGCCGGTGGTGCCCATGGCACTCACGAAATGGGTCACTTTGCCGCCCGTCTGCTCCCAAATCTCGGGACCCGTGGTTTCGTAGTGGATGCGCGGGTTGTCGGCGTTGGCAAACTGGTCCAGGATGCGGCCCTTGCCTTGCGCTGCCATGTTGTCGGCCAGGTCGCGGGCGTATTCCATGCCCCCGCTTTTGGGCGTGAGGATCAGCTCAGCACCAAAGGCCTTCATGGTCTGGGCCCGCTCGATGGACAAGTCCTCTGGCATTATCAAGACCATGCGGTAGCCCTTGATGGCTGCGGCCATGGCCAGGGCGATGCCGGTGTTGCCCGACGTCGCCTCAATCAGGGTGTCACCCGGCTTGATCTCGCCGCGCTCTTCGGCCCGGCGGATCATGGACAAAGCCGGTCGGTCCTTGACCGAGCCCGCCGGGTTGTTGCCCTCGAGCTTGCCCAAAATCACATTGCCACGCGCAGCGCAATCGGCTGCCCCCAGGCGTTGCAAAGCCACCAAAGGTGTTTTGCCGATCGCATCTTCAATGGTTGGATAAATCATCCCATTAATGTGCCATAATTCACGGCTTCACAAATACCGCCCGGGTGGTGAAATTGGTAGACTCAGGGGACTCAAAATCCCCCGCCGCAAGGCGTGCCGGTTCGAGTCCGGCCCCGGGCACCAGACCAAAGCCGCAAGTTCAACGAACTTGCGGCTTTTTTCTTTGGCGCTTCACACGCTTGCCGTCCCATCAATCGATCCCCGCACTCCACCGGTCGTTCCAGTTGCGCTCAATCTGCCTACGGTCGCGTTTGGTGGGGCGGCCTTGCTCAATGCTCAGCGCTGGCTCGCGGGACAAGCGGTGTTGCTCGGTGGCTTTTTGGCGGGCCTCGGTACTTTCTGGCGTTTCTTCGTACAGCAATTGGGCCACAGGTGCCGGGCCACGCGTACCGCTCACGCCCAGGACCCGCACCGTGCGCTCCAGCGCGCCTTGGCGCAGGCGCACTGTGTCGCCGGCTTTGACTTCGCGCGAGGCCTTGGCGTCCTGCCCATTGACCTGCACGCGGTTCTTGCCGATTTCTTCGCTGGCGATGCTGCGGGTCTTGAAAAAACGTGCGGCCCACAGCCATTTGTCAATGCGCAAGGAATTCATCGCAGAGGGTCCACAAAATATCAGATCAGCTGGCCTTGCGGGCTCAGGCCATCGCGCACATGCGGGTATTGCAGTTTGAGCCGCAGCTCCTGCTTCATGCGCGTGTTGTCCAACCGCCGGGACTCGCTCATGAAACTCAGCAGCATCAAGGGCAGGGTTGAGCTGGCTTGGTCGCGCGGCAGGCGGGGCGGTTTGGGCAGACCGAACAAGCCGGCGGCCAAATCAAAATAGTCGCCCATTTTCAGATCGGTGTCGTCCGTGACGTTGACCACACGCTGGGGTTTGCCGCGCCACAGCGCTGCCACACAAGCGCGTGCCAGGTCGTTGGCGTGGATGTGGTTGGTGAACACATCGTCTTTGGCCGCCAACACCGGTGTGCCCTTGAGCAAGCGCTCACGGGGCGTTCCGCCTTCTCGATCGGCCGCGTAGATACCGGGAATGCGCAACACGCTCACCCGCACACCGCTGCGCCCCAAAAACCGCATCAGGTTTTCTGCATCCACACGGCGCTGGGCGCGTGGCGTGTGGGGATTCACAGTCCGAGTTTCATCCACACGCTGCCCGCCGCAGTCACCGTACACACCCGTGGTTGAACCGTACACCAGCGCCAACGGGGGCGTGCGCAAACGCAAAGCGCGCACCAGCACCAAGCTGCGCGGATCACGCTCGGACGCGCCCGCACGATCGGTCGGCGGTGGAGCCAGGTGAATCACGCGGTGGGCGATGCCCGCCAAACGTTGAATGCT
The DNA here is from genome assembly GCF_945901735.1 of Limnohabitans sp. Rim8. Taxonomy (GTDB): domain Bacteria; phylum Pseudomonadota; class Gammaproteobacteria; order Burkholderiales; family Burkholderiaceae_C; genus Limnohabitans_A. The sequence continues at coordinate 25,018 of NZ_CAMDLM010000028.1, read as the reverse complement.
CGCGGGATCGTCCAGGTTGCCTTGTAAAGGCGTGATGCCGCAAGCGCGCAGCAAACGCACGCGATCAGGCGAAGAAGTCAACGCCATCAGGCGCACACGTTGGCTTTGCGGTGCCCCCAGCTGGCCCGCCGTGCGCAGCCCCACATCGCCACAGCCCACGATCAGAACACGCTGACGGCGAAAGCGTGCGGGCAATGCGCCCAGGGGGGTTTGGTTTGAAGGCAAAATCAGGGGTTCCGGGTCAATTGCAACCCCTCAAGGATACCCAAAAGATGAGCTTTCAGATTTCCGTGCAGCCCAGTGGCCGCAGCTTCACCGCCGATGCCAACGAAACCCTGCTTGCCGCAGGCATCCGCCAGGGCATCGGCCTGCCTTATGGCTGCAAGGACGGCGCTTGCGGTTCATGCAAGTGCAAAAAAGTTTCGGGCACGGTGGTGCACGGGCCGCACCAGTCCAAAGCCCTGAGCGACGAAGAGGAAGCCCAAGGTTTGGTGCTGACCTGCTGCGCCACGGCCCAAAGCGATGTGGTGCTCGAGTCCAAACAAGTCACCGCTGAAGGCGGATTGCCTGTGAAAAAGATGCCTGTGCGGGTGGTCAGCCTGGAGAAAAAATCACACGATGTGATTGTGCTGAAACTGCAACTGCCTGCCAACGATGTGATGAAGTTCCACGCCGGTCAGTACATCGAGTTTTTGCTACGCGACGGTTCACGCCGCAGCTACAGCATGGCGAACGCCCCGCACACCCTGGAGGTGGCACCGCCCACGGTGGAACTGCACATCCGCCACATGCCCGGCGGCAAGTTCACCGACCCGGTGTTCAGCACCATGAAGGAAAAAGACATCCTGCGGGCCGAAGGCCCATACGGCAGTTTTTACCTGCGCGAGGACAGCGACAAACCCATCGTGCTGCTGGCCTCGGGCACGGGCTTTGCGCCCATCAAGGCGCTGATCGAGCACATGCAACACCGCGGCATCACCCGCCCGGCCACGCTTTATTGGGGCGGCCGCCGTCCAGCCGACCTGTACATGGCCGATTGGGTGCAGGCCCGCCTGGCCGAGATGCCCCAGCTGCGCTATGTGCCCGTGATCTCGAATGCCGAAGCGCAAGACCAGTGGAGCGGCCGCACCGGCTTTGTGCACCAGGCGGTGCTGCAAGACTTTCCCGATCTGTCGGGCCACCAGGTCTACGCCTGCGGCGCGCCCATCGTGGTGGACTCGGCCAAGCGCGACTATGCGGCGCAAGGCGGTTTGCCTGAAGAAGCGTTCTTCGCCGACTCGTTCACCTCCGAGGCTGACAAAGCCAAAGCCTGAAACCCCTCTTCCTGGAGCCCCTCATGACCTTGATTACCCGTCGCCAATTCACTGCCGCCTCAATCGCCCTGTCGGCTCCGGCCTGGGCTCAGGGCAAAACGATCCGCATCATCGTGCCCTATGCACCGGGTGGCCCCATCGACGTCACGGCGCGCGCCTTGGCAGAACGCGTGAAAGACAGTCTGGGCACGGTGATCATTGAAAACCGCCCCGGCGCGGGCGGCAATCTGGGTGCGGACCTGGTGGCCAAAGCCGCGCCAGATGGCCTGACGATCGGTATAGCGGCCGTCGCCACGCACGCCATCAACCCCTGGCTGTTTGCCAAGATGCCTTACGACGCCAGCCGCGACTTTGCGCCCATCACGCAAATGCTGCGCGTGCCCAATGTGCTGGTGATGAACGCCGAAACCGCACAGCGCCTGAAGATCAACGCCCTGGCCGACTTGGTGGCTTACGCCAAGGCCAATCCCGCCAAGCTGAACTTTGGCTCCGGTGGCAACGGCAGCGCGGGGCATTTGGCGGGTGAAATGTTCAAACGCGCTGCAGGCATTTTTGCGGTGCACATTCCCTACAACGGCGGCAACCCCGCGCAGCTGGCCTTGTTGTCGGGGCAGGTCGACTTCAACTTCGACAACCTGGCCACGGCTGCGGCCAACATCAAGGCTGGCCGCCTCAAAGCCTTGGCTGTCACCACCACTCAGCGCAGCAACGCCCTGCCCGATATCCCGAGCATGAGCGAAACCCTGAAAGACTTTTCGATCGACACTTGGTGGGGTTTGGTGGCGCCTGCGGCGACGCCCCGCGATGTGGTGGACCGCCTGAACAAGGCTTTTGTGGCCGCGCTGCAAACCCCTGAGACCAAAACACGCTTTGCCCAACTGATGGCCGAACCCGTGGGCAACACGCCTGAGCAGTTTGGGGCGTTCATGAAAACAGAATTGACCCGTTACGAAAGAGTGGTCAAGGCCAGCGGCGCTCGGGTGGACTGATCACTCGCCCAAATAAGCAGCGCGCACTTTAGGGTCTGCCAGCATGTCCTTGCCCACGCCGGTCATAGTGATGAGGCCCGAGTCCATCACATAACCGCGATTGGCAATCGCCAGCGCACGGCTGGCGTTTTGCTCCACCAGCAGCACCGTGACGCCCTGGGCGTACACATCGCGCACCACCTCGAAGATCTTGTCGACCATGATGGGTGACAAACCCATGGAAGGTTCGTCCAGCAGCAAGACCTTGGGGCGGCTCATCAGGGCACGGCCCATGGCCAGCATTTGCTGCTCGCCACCGGACATGGTGCCCGCCAGCTGGTCTTTGCGCTCGCGCAGGCGCGGGAAGATGTTGAAAGTCTTCTCGATGTCGTCGGCAATGCCTGCGGTGTCTGAGCGGATGTACGCGCCCATTTGCAGGTTCTCGGTGATGGACATGCGGGTGAACACGCCACGACCCTCGGGCACCATGGCCAGGCCTTGTTTGACCAAATCCCAAGGACCTTGGCCTTTGATGCTTTTGCCCAAGTACTCAATGTCCCCCGCCTGCAAAGGCAAGGTGCCGGTGATGGCTTTCATGGTGGTGGTTTTGCCCGCACCGTTGGATCCAATCAGCGAGACGAGTTCACCTTCCCGCACCTCCAGGCTCACGCCTTTGACGGCCTGAATGCCGCCGTAGCCGACTTGCAGGTCTTTGACTTTCAACAGAACATTGGCCATCTCAGTGCCCTCCCGTGCCCAGATAGGCCTCAATCACTTTGTCATTTTTCTGCACATCGGCAGGCGTGCCTTCGGCAATCTGCTTGCCGTAGTCCAGCACCGTGACGCGGTCACACAAACCCATCACCAGCTTCACATCGTGCTCGATCAGCAAGATGGTGCGGTTGTCTTTGCGGATCTGATCGATCAACTCGCGCAACTGAATTTTCTCGGTCGCGTTCATGCCGGCAGCGGGTTCGTCCAGCGCAATCAGTTGCGGGTCAGTGGCCAAGGCGCGGGCGATTTCCAGGCGGCGCTGGTCGCCATAGGACAGCGTGCGGGCTTTGTAATCGGCGTATTTGCCGATGCCCACGTAATCGAGCAACTCTTGCGCACGCTTTGCAATCGCAGCCTCTTCGGCCTTGAAGCCGGGCGTGCGGAAAATCGCGCCCAGCAAACCCGAATGGGTGCGCACATGGCGGCCCACCATCACGTTTTCGAGGGCGGTCATTTCGGCGAACAAGCGGATGTTCTGGAACGTGCGGGCAATGCCCGCCTTGGCCACTTCGTGCACGGCCGTAGGTTGGTAGGGCTTGCCTGCCAGCTCAAAAGTGCCGCTGTCTGGCGTGTAGAGGCCCGTGATCACATTGAAAAACGTGGTCTTGCCTGCGCCGTTGGGGCCGATCAGGCCATAGACCTGACCGCGCTGGATGGTGATGCCCACGTCAGACAGGGCTTGCAGACCACCGAAGCGCTTGGAAATGCCCGAAACATGGAGGACCGTGTCTTGGTTGGCGGTTGGATTCATGGTCTGCTCCTTCATTTCGTCGTGAGCGATTTGCCATGCTCAGGCGAAGGCCACAGCCCGCGTGGCCGCATCAACATGATCACGATCATGGCCAGAGCCACCAACAACTGACGCAAGATGGCCGCGTCGAGGCGCCCCCCGGTCATCTCCTGCAAGGGGCCAGCCACATAGCGCAACACCTCGGGCAAAGCCGACAACAAGATCGCGCCCAAAATCACGCCGGGCAAATAGCCCAAGCCGCCCAAAACCACCATGGCCACGATCATCACCGACTCCATCAGGCTGAAAGACTCGGGCGAGATGAAGCCTTGAAAACCTGCAAACATGGCTCCCGACACGCCGCCAAACGTGGCACCCATGCCAAAAGCCAGCAGCTTGAGGTTGCGGGTGTTCAGCCCCATGGCCTTGGCGGCGACTTCGTCTTCACGGATCGCCATCCAGGCGCGGCCGATGCGGGAGACCTCCAGGCGGTGCGAGATCACAACCGTGATCAACACCAGACTCAGGAACAGGTAGTAGTACAGCGAGACCGAGGCGATTTCGAAGTCGCCAATCATCAGTTTTTGACCCAGGTTCACACCAAAGATCGAAATGGGATCGATCTGGGATAAGCCCTTGGGGCCGTTGGTGATGTTCACCGGGTGGTCCAGGTTGTTCATGAACACACGGATGATTTCACCAAAACCCAAGGTCACGATGGCCAAATAGTCGCCACGCAACTTGAGCGTGGGCGCCCCCAGCAGCATGCCGAACAATCCCGCCAAAGCCGCAGCCACAGGCAAAATCAGCCAAATGGGCATGTGCATGCCCGTGGGGTAGGCGGCAGCAATCCATGCGAAGGTGTTGGTCAGATGCGGTGACGACAGCAGGCCGTACATGTAGGCCCCCACCGCGAAAAAAGCCACATAACCCAGGTCCAGCAGACCCGCGTAGCCCACCACGATGTTCAGCCCAACTGCCAGCAGGATGTAGAGCAAAGCCATGTCGGCGATGCGCACCCAGGCGTTGCCGAAAATTTGCAGGATCAGGGGCAAGGCGATGAGCGCCGCACCGATCAGGATGTATTGAAGTGTCTTGTTGTTTTTCATGCTCACCCCCATCAAGCGCGGTCGGCCACACGTTCACCCATGAGGCCCGAGGGGCGCAGGGTCAACACGATGATCAAGACAATGAACGCAAAAATATCGGTGTAGTGACTGCCCAATACACCCCCCGTCAGGTAACCGATGTAGCCCGAGCCAATGGCTTCGATCAGGCCCAGCAAAATACCGCCAATGACGGCACCTGCCAGGTTGCCAATGCCGCCAAACACCGCAGCGGTGAAGGCCTTGAGGCCAGGCAAGAAGCCCATCGCGTGTTGCGCCGTGCCGTAGTTGGAGGCGTACATCACACCGGCAATGGCGGCGAGCACGGCACCGATCACGAAGGTGGCTGAAATCACCATGTCGGGCTTGACGCCCATCAAGGCAGCCACACGCGGGTTCTCGGATGTGGCCCGCATGGCGCGGCCCAAGCGGGTGTAATTGACCAGCCACATCAAGACGGCCAAAGACACGGCCGTGACGCCCAAAATCATGATTTGGGTGGGCGTGATCACCACACCCCCCATGTTGATAGGGGTGCTCGACAGCAATGTGGGGTAAGCCTTGTAGTTGGGCTTCCAGATGATCATGGCCAGGGTCTGCAGCAAAATGCTCATGCCAATCGCCGTGATCAAGGGCGCCAACTTGGGGCTGTTGCGCAGCGGCCGGTAAGCGATCTTTTCAATGGTGAAGTTGAGCACCACCGCCACCACACAGGCGATCAAGGTGGCCAAAATCAATATGACCCAACCCGGCGCACCGGGCATGGCGCCTTGCATCATGCCGATGGCAGACCAGCTCGTCAAAGCGCCCACCATCAGCACTTCTCCGTGCGCAAAGTTGATCAGGTTGATGATGCCGTACACCATGGTGTAGCCCAAGGCCACCAGGGCGTACATGCTGCCCATGACCAGGCCGTTGATGACCTGCTGCAGAAAGACGTCCATAGATTTCTCCGTGTTTTGACCTGCGCTTACCAGGCCTTGGCGCGGTTGTTGTTGTCCTGCCAAGACCCACCTTGTGAGTGGATCCTGATCACTAGAAAAAACCCGCCAGATGTGTGCGTGATCGGGCGGGGCAGCGGGATTGTAGTGAATGAAAGACCCCCTTCAGTCTTCCATGCAGTCGGGACTTACCCTGCTGTCGAATTTTTTTTTCGCAGTTCTGCCAATTTGTCAGCGATTTTGATTTCTAACCCCCTGCGCACAGGCCGATAAAAACCGGGCTCGGGCATGCCCTCGGGCAAATAGCGCTCACCCGCCGCAAAGCCATCTTCTTCGTCATGGGCATAGCGGTAGCCTTTGCCGTAGTCCAGCTGCTTCATGAGTTGGGTGGGCGCGTTGCGCAAATGCATGGGCACAGGGCGGGTGCCATCTTGCTTGACCCAGGCTTTGGCCTCCTTGAATGCTTTGTAAGCCGCATTCGATTTGGGTGCTATGGCCAGGTAAATCACGCATTGGGCCAGCGTCAATTCACCCTCGGGGCTGCCCAGTCGTTCGTACACGTCGGCAGCGTCCAGCGCCATGCGCAGGGCACGCGGATCGGCCAGACCAATGTCTTCACTGGCCATGCGGATCAGGCGGCGGGCCATGTAGCGCGGGTCCGCACCCCCGTCGAGCATGCGCACAAACCAATACAGGGCGGCATCCGGGTCTGATCCACGCACCGATTTGTGCAGCGCGCTGATGGTGTCGTAGAACTGCTCGCCGCCTTTGTCGTAGCGGCGCATGCGCTCGCCCAGCACCCGCATCAACCAAGCGTCGGTCACTGGGTCGATGCTTTCCTGTTGGGCCGCCATGGCCAAGGTTTCCAGGGTGTTGAGCAAGCGCCGGGCATCACCATCGGCATAGGCCAGCAAGCGGGCCAGCGCCTCTGGCTCGATGGCGGGAATGGCCTGGATGGCCTGGGCCCGCACCACGATGTGCTGCAAGTCGTCCTCGGAAAGGGGCTGCAGCACGTACACGGCCGCCCGGGAGAGCAAGGCCGAGTTGACCTCAAAAGACGGGTTCTCGGTGGTCGCCCCAATGAAGGTGAACAGCCCACTTTCGACATGCGGCAAAAAAGCGTCTTGCTGGCTTTTGTTGAAGCGGTGCACTTCGTCCACAAACATGATGGTGCGTTGGGGGTCCAAGCCCGTGCGGGCGGCTTGGGCTTTCTCCACGGCTTCGCGGATGTCTTTGATGCCCCCCAAAACCGCACTGATGCTCAAAAACTGTGCCTCAAACGCATCGGCCATCAAACGGGCGATGGTGGTTTTGCCCACGCCAGGCGGGCCCCACAAAATGCAGCTGTGCGGCTGGCCTGACTCGAACGCCAAGCGCAAGGCCATGCCTTCGCCCAACAAATGCTGCTGGCCAATCACCTCACCCAAGTGGCGCGGGCGCAAGCGCTCTGCCAGGGGCGCCTGGGGTGACATGGAAGCAGGTTTCATGACACCAGCCCAGCCCACTTCAGGGTTTGATCACGTCGGCACCCGCTGGGGGCTTGAAGACGAAGGCACTGGCGGACAAAGCTGGGTTGAGCTCGAAGGCGGAGAAGCTCAGCAAAGAGCGCTGACCGAGGCTGTCTTGCACGTCCAGCACCGCCAGCTCGGGCCCAGCAGCGCTGGCACGCAAACCGACCATGACCGAGCGGATCGGGCCCTCACGCTGCACGGGCGTCGCGCGCACCCAATGAAGGCCATCCTGCGTCGGCTCAGGGGTGAACTGGAAATCGGCTTTGAGGGCCTGCAAATCGGAAGCCGCGGTCAACAACGCGGCCGGAGTGGCCCCCAGCACCTGAGACTGTGGGCGCGCCGTCACCTGGTTCAAGTCCACATCGTGCAACCACAGGGTCTGACCATCGGCCACCAAGGTTTGCAAAAAGGGCCTGCGGTAATCAAAGCGAAACTTGCCCGGCCGTTGAAACTCGAATCGACCACTCGATGTCTTGGTTCGCGCCACCTGCCCCGCCCTGGTCGGCGAAGTGACGACCTGTGTGAAGTCGGCGCGGCCGCTGCGTGCTTGCTTCATGAACTGGGCCAGCAGGTCCACGCTGTCGGCTGGTGCAGGCAGGGCCAGGGCCCACACCGCAGCGGCCAGCACAGCCCTGCCACCCCAACCCAGCACCGTGCGGCGCAGCCCAACTTTGTTTGTCATTCGATTCACTCTGCCCGTGCGGGCACCAAAATTTCGCGCTGGCCACTGCCGCTCATGCTGCTGACCAGACCGGCTTTTTCCATGTCTTCCACCAAGCGGGCGGCGCGGTTGTAGCCAATCTTGAGGTGGCGCTGCACCAGCGAGATGCTGGCCTTGCGGTTCTTCAGCACCACCTCCACAGCTTGGTCATACATCGGGTCTTTTTCTGCGTTGTCACCCTCCCCCAGCATGCCACCGTCGTCGTCGGTGGTGCCGCCTTCGAGCACGCCTTCAATGTAATCGGGCTCACCCTGGCTCTTGAGGTAATTCACCACGCGGTGCACTTCTTCGTCACTCACAAAAGCGCCATGCACCCGGATCGGGAAACCCGTGCCCGAAGGCATGTACAGCATGTCACCCATGCCCAACAGGGCTTCGGCCCCCATTTGGTCCAGGATGGTGCGGCTGTCGATCTTGCTGGAGACCTGGAACGCAATGCGGGTCGGAATGTTGGCCTTGATGAGGCCGGTGATCACGTCCACGCTGGGTCGCTGAGTCGCCAAAATCAAATGGATCCCCGCCGCACGGGCCTTCTGGGCTAGCCGCGCAATCAGCTCTTCGATCTTCTTGCCCACCACCATCATCAGGTCGGCCAACTCGTCGATCACCACCACAATGTGAGGCAGGCGCTTGAGCGGTTCGGGATCGTCCGGCGTGAGGCTGAAGGGGTTGTAGATGAACTCTTCGCGGGCGGTGGCGTCATCGATTTTCTGGTTATAGCCGGCCAGGTTGCGCACGCCCATTTTGCTCATCAACTTGTAGCGCTTTTCCATCTCGCCCACACACCAGTTCAGACCGTTGGCAGCTTGGCGCATGTCGGTCACCACCGGGGCCAGCAGGTGTGGAATGCCTTCATAAACCGACATCTCCAGCATCTTGGGGTCGATCATCAAAAGGCGCACATCACGCGCTTCGGCTTTGTACAGCAGCGACAGGATCATGGCGTTGATACCGACCGACTTGCCCGAGCCCGTGGTGCCCGCCACCAGCACATGCGGCATCTTGGCCAGATCGGCCACCACCGGGTTGCCGATGATGTCCTTGCCCAAGCCCATGGTCAACATGGACTTGGCTTCGTTGTAGACCTGCGAGCCCAAAATTTCGCTGAGCTTGATCGACTGGCGCTTGGCATTGGGCAACTCCAGTGCCATGAAGTTCTTACCCGGAATCGTCTCGATCACCCGGATCGACACCAGACTGAGCGAACGCGCCAGGTCTTTGGCCAGATTCACCACCTGGGAGCCCTTGACGCCGGTCGCCGGTTCGATTTCGTAACGCGTGATCACCGGGCCGGGGGCTGCGGCCACCACCCGCACCTCGACACCAAAATCCTTGAGCTTTTTCTCGATCAGGCGACTGGTCATTTCCAGCGTATCGGCTGAGACGGTTTCTTGCCGAATGGACAGGCTGTCGAGCAAATCCACCTGAGGCAGCTTGTTGTCAGGCAATTCGTTGAACAAGGGTTTCTGTCGCTCTTTGATCACGCGGTCGCTGCGTGGCACATCCATCACGGGAGACTCAATGACCCTTGGCACGGCCTTGGTCACAGGGACGGGCACTGGCGGCAAATCCAGCTGACCCTCTGGCGAAACAAGACCAGACGGGCTCACATCCCACTGCGGATCGATGGCCTGAGGCGAAAGGGCCTGTTGGCGCTCGCGCAAAGCCTGTTGGCCCAAGGCCATGTCTTCTTCAATCTCGCGCTTTTCATGCCGTGATCGGATCAAGGCATCGAGCTGAGCACCGATTTTTTCGGCCAACTGACCCCATGAAAACCGGAACACCATGGCCACGCCCACCAAGGACAGCACAATGCCCAAAAGGGCCGAACCGTTAAAGCCCAATCCGCGCACAGCGGCAGCGCCAACCCAATAACCCAGCACACCGCCGCTGTGCCCAGGCAAGCCGGATTCGAGCCGGTACAAGCGCGTCCACTCCATCCCGCAACTGGCCAAAAGCAACACGGCCAAACCCATCCAAAACACCCACAAACTTCGCTGCCACTTGGGCTTGTACAAATCATCCTGTGGGTCAACGCCGCGCAACCAACGGGCCAAGGCCACCAACCAGGCCCGATAGCCGGCCAACACACACCACCAAGCAGAAAAACCCAACATGAAATAAGCCAGATCCGCGACCAAGGCGCCCCAACGACCCACCCCATTGCGCACAGCCGCGCTGCCGCCCGAAGTGGACCATGCCGGATCTTGCGGGTGGTAACTCCACAAGGCCACCGTCAAAAAGACGAGCAGACCCGCACCCAGCAGCAAGAGGGTTTCTTGGGCAAAACGTGACCACAAGGTCACAGGCGCAGCGGGGGCGGCGCCAGTGCCATCTCGGGTCAGGGTGTTCAGTGAGTAAGTCATAAATCAAGACTCAAGCTTACCCGATCAAGGCCAAACCAGGCGCATCGGCTTGATCCCTCTGGCCAGGGGGCGCTGCCCCACGACCGTCAAAGCCACAGCAAAGCCTTGAAGCCCGATGCGTTTGTGTGTTTCTTACAATGCGGGGTGGTGTCATTTTTCGCACCTCTTTGTCTTTTTACCGGATGGCCCTTTTCATGTCGACCCCTACCCAACACGCAAACGTTCTCATTCTCGGCTCTGGCCCCGCCGGTTACACCGCCGCCGTCTACGCCGCCCGCGCTAACCTCAAACCCCTGTTGATCACCGGCATGGCGCAAGGCGGCCAGCTCATGACCACCACCGAGGTGGACAACTGGCCCGCTGACGTACACGGCGTGCAAGGCCCGGACCTGATGCAACGTTTCCAGGAGCATGCCGAGCGCTTCAACACCCAGATCGTCTTTGACCACATCCATACCGTCAACCTTGAGCAACGCCCCTTCACCCTGATCGGCGACAGCGGCACCTACACCTGCGACAGCCTGATCATCGCCACGGGCGCTTCGGCCAAGTACCTGGGCTTGCCGTCAGAGACCGCCTTCATGGGCCGCGGCGTGAGCGGCTGTGCCACCTGCGACGGCTTTTTTTACCGCGACCAGCTGTGCTGCGTGGTGGGCGGCGGCAACACCGCCGTCGAAGAAGCTCTGTACCTGTCCAACATCGCCAGCAAAGTCTATTTGATCCACCGCCGCGACAAATTCAAAGCCGAGCCCATCCTGGTCGACAAACTCATGGACAAGGTCGCCGCAGGCAAGATCGTGCTGAAAACCTTCCAGACCCTGGAAGAGGTGCTCGGCGACAACACCGGCGTGACCGGCGTGCGCCTGAAAAGCACCAAAGACGGCAGTCTGCAAGACGTGGAACTCAAAGGCTGCTTCATCGCCATTGGCCACTCGCCCAACACCGACATCTTCCAAGGCCAGCTCGAACTGGAAAACGGCTACATCGTGACCCAAAGCGGCCTGAAGGGTTTTGCCACCCAAACTTCCGTACCTGGCGTGTTCGCTGCGGGTGACGTGCAAGACCACGTTTACCGCCAGGCCATCACCAGCGCGGGGACCGGCTGCATGGCCGCGCTCGATGCCCAGCGCTTTTTGGAACAGCACAACGGTTGAAGCACTGAAGCCATAGCACTCGAAAGGAAGCCTCAGCCTTGCGACCCTGAGGCTGCCAACGAACGCCGAATGGGCGCAGGGAGTGCCTGCCGGGGTGATGTGGCAAAGCGAAGCGCCTCTGAACCTCAGCAGGCACCCTCTGTGCCCACCCGCCGAGCGCAAAACTTCCCAAGGTTCAGGGAATCCCCCAAAAAAGCCCTCGGTTTCTGGCTATAATTCAAGGCTTTGCTGGAGCCGCCTGGATTGTCATTCGGGATCACGGTGACAGCAATCTGGGATACCGCCACCCATCTTGGCGAGGTGAGGCTGGAGCGCCAGGCCCCGTGCAGATCTGCACGAGACCCATCGGCACCGGCTGTTTAAAAAGTATCGGAGTGTCCACATGGCACGCGTTTGCGACGTAACGGGCAAAGGCCCAATGACGGGAAACAACGTTTCTCACGCCAACAACAAAACCAAGCGCCGGTTCCTGCCGAACCTGCAATACCGTCGTTTCTGGGTAGAAACAGAAAACCGCTGGGTGCGTTTGCGCGTTTCCAGTGCCGCTCTGCGCCTGATCGACAAAAACGGCATCGATGCCGTGCTCGCAGATCTGCGCGCACGCGGTCAAGCCTAAACCCAGAACATTAGGAGTCATCTACCATGGCAACCAAAGGCGGACGCGAAAAAATCAAGCTGGAATCCACAGCTGGCACTGGTCACTTCTACACGACCAGCAAAAACAAGAAAACCATGCCCGAGAAAATGTCGATCATGAAGTTCGACCCCAAAGCTCGCAAGCACGTTCAATACAAGGAAATCAAGCTGAAGTGATTCAGCCTGATTTCCCTCACAAAGAACCCGCCTCTGGCGGGTTTTTTGTTGCCTCAGCTCCATCCCTCAACCCCAAGCAAACAGGGCCCGAAGGCCCTGTTTGGATATGCTCGGATGCAGGTCAGGCCGTTTGACGTACCGCACGCAGCTTGACCGAAAAGTCACGCAAAGCGGCAATGCCACTTTCTTCGGCCCGGCGGCACCAGGCTTGCAAATCCGCAGCCAATTGCTCGCGTGAATGCGAGGTGTTGAGCCAGATTTGGCTGAGCTCTTCGCGCATTTGCACCATTTTGTCGAGCACCGGGCTGGCGGCTCGGGCTTGCTTGAGCTGGGCCTGGGCAGATGCAGGCACCTTGGCACTGTCGCGGTGCAACCAGCGCTTGGCCGCTTGCACCACGTTGGCGTCGAGCTTGAGCTTGTCGGCCTCTTGCTGCATCACAGCGCGCACATTGCGGGCGTATCCGGCCATGACTTCGTAGCGGTTGGCAATCAGCGCTTCCAGGGTCTTTTCGTCAGCCACAGGGCGGATGTCGCCGTAGGCCAGGCGTGGGGGCGTCTTTTTCACATTCGCCAGGCCCAGGGTTTCAAGCGTGCGGATGTACAACCAGCCGATGTCGAACTCGTAAGGCTTGACCGACAACTTGGCCGATGTGGGATAAGTGTGGTGGTTGTTGTGCAACTCTTCACCACCGATCAAGATGCCCCAAGGCGAGATGTTGGTGCTCGCGTCGTGCGCCTCGAAATTGCGGTAACCCCAGTAATGGGCAGCACCATTGATGATGCCGGCGGCCGTGATCGGGATCCAGGCCATTTGAATCGCCCAAACCGTCAGGCCCAAAAAGCCAAACAGCGCCACATCAATGATCAGCATCAAGGCCACGCCTTGCCAGGAAAAGCGGGTGTACAGGTTGCGCTCGATCCAGTCATCGGGCGTGCCGTGACCGTAACGCTGCAGCGTTTCCTTGTTCTTGGATTCCTTGCGGTACAACTCAGCACCCGTGAACAACACAGTCTTGATGCCGTGCACATGCGGGCTGTGCGGGTCTTCGGATTGCTCGCACTTGGCGTGGTGTTTGCGGTGGATAGCGGCCCACTCCTTGGTCACCTGGCCGGTGGTCAGCCACAACCAGAAGCGAAAGAAGTGAGAGGGAATCGCGTGCAGGTCCAAAGCGCGGTGCGCTTGGTGACGGTGCAGGAAAATCGTGACACTGGCGATGGTGATGTGGGTCAGGGCCAAGGTGATCAACACCATTTGCCACCAAGCCAACTCGAACAGGCCGTAGCCCATCCAGTGAATCACCGCATCCAAAAAAGCCCAATCAGGCAAGAACATGAGTCCGTCTTTCTACTGGAGCCTGACATCAGGCAATCGTTCGATTTTAAGTTTCCTGCCCCAAAAAGGACAGCGATTTTAATCGAGAAGAGAATACAAGAGTTGAAAATTATTACTTTTTAACCCAAGCGGCAGCAAAAAAACCGTCCGTGGCATGGCGGTGAGGCCACAAACGCAGGAATGTACCGCCTGCATGCTCACCCGCCGGCGCATCCCCCGACAGTGTCGGAGAACACATGCTGGCGGCGTCGGGCACCTTGAGCCGTTCAAGCTCTTGGGCCACATTGAGGGAAACAAAGTCGGGGTTGGCTGCACTGAAAGCTTGCGCGATCAGCTCATTTTCTTCGGGCAGCATACTGCAAGTGGCATACACCAAGCGGCCGCCCGACTTGACCATGCGTGAGGCACTTTGCAAGATGGCTTTTTGCTTCTCGGTCAACTCCTGCACAGCTTGGGGCTTTTGCCGCCATTTCAAGTCGGGGTTGCGGCGCAAGGTGCCCAAGCCCGAGCAAGGCGCATCGACCAGCACACGGTCGATCTTGCCCGCCAATCGTTTGACGCGGTCGTCGCGCTCGTGCGCAATGGCCGCCGGGTGCACGTTGGACAAGCCACTGCGCGCCATGCGCGGCTTGAGCGCATCGAGGCGGTGGCCGGACACATCGAAAGCGTACAAGCGGCCCGTGCTGCGCATGGCCGCGCCCAGCGCCAGCGTCTTGCCGCCTGCACCGGCGCAAAAATCCACCACCATCTCACCCCGGTGGGCGTCCACCAGCAAGGCCAAGAGCTGCGAGCCTTCGTCTTGCACTTCGATGGCGCCCCGCGTGAAGGCATCGGTTTTTTGCAGCGCAGGCTTGCCTTGCAAGCGCAGGCCCCAAGGCGAATACGGCGTGGGCTCAGAGGGGATGCCTGCTTGCGCCAACTCTTTTTGGATCTCGCTGCGCTTGGCCTGGAAAGTGTTCACCCGCAAGTCCAGCGTACCCGGTTGCTGCAAGTGTTCGGCCAGTGCCCAGAAGTCATCGCCCAGTTGGGCCTGCAAGGCTTGCGCCATCCACTCGGGCAAATTGTGGCGGTGCGGGGCCATCAGCGCGTCCGCGGGAATCGCATCGCAAGTGGCCAGCCACTGCTTTTCGGTGTCGTTCAAGGCCGCGGACAAAAAGTCACGCGGACCCAAAAAGCCCAAAATGGCCAGCTTGCGCTCTTTGGCACCCGAGCCCGAACGGGCCAGTTGCTCAAACAACAGTTTTTTGCGCAACACGGAGAAAGCGGTTTCCGCCAAGGTGGCGCGTTCGCGTGGCCCCAAGGCACGGTGTTCACGGAAATAACGCGACACGACAGCGTCGGCGGGATGTTCAAATAGGAGGACCAGCCTGACCAAATCGGCGCAGGCGTCTAAAAGGGCTTTTGGATGCATAGGGGCGCATTGTCCCATCCCCGACCCTTGTGACAGACACACACCAGGAAAGACATGTCCGAACCCCTGCCACCAATGATCGAAACGCCCAAAGGCCTTTACCGCCACTACAAGGGGGGTCAATACCGCGTGCTGGGCACTGTGCGCCACAGCGAAGACCTGCAACCCATGACGCTGTACCAGGCGCTTTATGGCGAACAAGGCCTGTGGGTCAGGCCTGCGGCCATGTTTGCCGAAGTGGCCGAATTCAACGGCCAGCTTCAAACGCGCTTCACCCGGATCGGGGACTGACGAGGGTCTGGTAGGTCGGTGGCTTTAGCCCCGACAGGGATCGTTCGCCTGAAGCCCATGTCAGAGCTGAAGCCACCGACTTACTAAGGCAAGCCACGCAGAAATTCAGCCACCGCCAGAGGGTAAATGATGTGCTCTTGGGTCAGCACCCGCGCCGCCAGGGTGTCGGCGGTGTCGCCCGTTAGCACCGGCACCACCGCTTGCGCCAGGATGGGGCCGTGGTCCAAATCGGCCGTGACCTGGTGCACCGTGGCCCCGGCAAATTGGCAACCGGCATCGATGGCGCGCTGGTGGGTGTTCAGCCCGGGGAACGCGGGCAACAAAGACGGATGGACATTGAGCAAGCGCCCGGCGTAGTGCGCCACAAAACCCGGCGTGAGGATGCGCATGAAACCCGCCAACACCAACAAGTCTGGGGCAAAACGGTCGATCTCGGCCATCAAGGCGGTGTCGAATGCCTCGCGGCTGGCAAAGCCTTGGTGGTTGAGCACCGCTGTGGCCATGCCCTGGGCCTGGGCCCAAGCCAGGCCAGTGGCATCTGCCTTGTTGCTGATCACGGCCGCGACGCGCACGTTCAGGCGCTGCGCCCACTGCTCTTGCCGGGCGGCCTGCACGATGGCCGCCATGTTGGAGCCTGCGCCGGAAATCAAAATGACGATGTTTTTCATGACGCTGTGAATTATCCCTGCGCGATCGAGGTCGAATGCTTTTTGTCGCACCCAGGACAAGCACGCCAGGGGGCGGCGTGATAAAAAGCACGGTCGTTTGATTTTGAAAGAAAACCCCCATGGATTTGGCATTCACACCCGAAGAACTCGCGTTCCGCGACGAAGTTCACACCTGGGTCAAGGCAAACTTGCCTCCCGAGTTGTCCCACAAAGTGCACAACGCGATGCGCCTGACGCGTGACGACATGCAGGCCTGGTCCAAAATTCTGGGCAAAAAAGGTTGGCTGGGCTATGGCTGGCCCCAGCAGTTTGGCGGCCCCGGCTGGACCGCGGTGCAAAAACATTTGTTTGAAGAAGAGTGCGCCCTGGCCGGCGCCCCCCGTGTGGTGCCTTTTGGCCCCGTGATGGTGGCCCCCGTCATCATGGCTTTTGGCAATGCCGAGCAGCAGCAACGCTTTTTGCCCGGCATCGCCAGCGGCGAAGTCTGGTGGAGCCAAGGCTACAGCGAACCGGGCTCCGGCTCGGACCTGGCCTCGCTCAAAACACGCGCCGAGCGCCAGGGCGACAAATACATCGTGAACGGCCAAAAGACCTGGACCACCCTGGGCCAATACGGCGAATGGATCTTCTGCCTGGTGCGCACGAGCACAGAAGGCAAGCCGCAAACCGGCATCTCGTTCTTGTTGATCGACATGAAGTCGCCCGGCATCACCGTGCGCCCGATCAAGCTGCTCGACGGCGAGTGCGAGGTCAACGAAGTCTGGTTTGACAACGTCGAAGTGCCAGTAGAAAACTTGGTGGGCGAAGAAAACAAAGGCTGGAACTACGCCAAGCACCTGCTGGCCCACGAGCGCACCAACATCGCCGACGTGAACCGCGCCAAGCGCGAACTCGAGCGCTTGAAGCGGATTGCCAAAGCCGAGGGTGTGTACGACGACCTGCGCTTCCGTGACGAAATCGCCAAGCTCGAAGTGGATGTGGTGGCGCTGGAAATGCTGGTGCTGCGCGTGCTGTCGGCCGAGAAATCCGGCAAGAACTCGCTCGACATTGCCGGTCTGCTCAAAATCAAGGGCAGCGAAATTCAGCAGCGCTACACCGAGCTGATGATGCAAGCCGCCGGGCCTTTTGCCGTGCCCTGCATCTTTGAAGCCATGGAAGCGGGCTGGCAAGGCAACTTCCCCGGCGGCACCCTGGCCAACGCGCCTTTGGCCGCCAATTACTTCAACATGCGCAAGACCACCATTTATGGCGGCAGCAACGAAGTGCAACGCAACATCGTCGCCCAGACAGTTCTGGGTTAAGGAGAGACACATGGATTTCGATTTTTCTGACGACCAAGAACAACTGCGCGACGCGGTGCGCAAATGGGTGGACAAAGGCTATGACTTCGAGCGCCGCCGCGCCATCGTGGCGGCCGGCGGCTTTGACCGCGACGCCTACACCGAGCTGGCCGAACTGGGCCTGACGGGCCTGTATGTGAGCGAAGACCACGGCGGTATGGGCATGGGCCCGACCGAAGCCATGGTCACCATGGAAGAGTTGGGGCGCGGCATCGTGCTCGAACCCCTGACCCAAACCTTGATTTCGAGCGCCACGCTGCAAACCCACGCCCCGACTGCGCTGCAAGCGGCATGGCTGCCGCGCATGGCGGCAGGCGAAGCCATCGTCGTGCTGGCGCACCAAGAACGCGCTGCGCGCTACCAACTGAACCGCTGCACCGCTGTGGCCACTGAATCGGATGGCGCCTGGACCGTGAGCGGTACCAAGAGCGTGGTGGCCGTAGGCGACCAGGCCGATGCCTTCATTGTTCCTGCCATGGCCCAGGGCACTTTGGCTTTGTTCTTGGTCAAGCGCAGCGCCAGCGGCGTGAGCACCCAGGGTTACCTGACGCAAGATGGCTCACGCGCCGCCGAAGTGGTTTTGGGCCAAGCCTCGGCCCAGCTCATCACCGTGCACGGCCTGGCCGCTTTGGAAGAAGCGGTGGACATCGGCATCGCCTGCAGCTGTGCCGAAGCCGTGGGCGTGATGGACAAGACCTTGGCCATCACCGTGGACTACATGAACACCCGCAAGCAATTCGGTGTGGCCATTGCCAGCTTTCAGGCCCTGCGCCACCGCGTGGCCGACATGAAAATGCAGCTGGAGTTGGGCCGCTCCATGAGCTACTACGCCAGCCTCAAACTGCACGCCCCGGCCGAAGAACGCCGCCGCGCCATGGCGCGTGCCAAATACCAGCTGGGCACCTCCATGCGTTTCATCGGCCAGCAAGCGGTGCAGCTGCACGGCGGCATTGCGGTCACGGACGAGTACATCGTGAGCCATTACTTCAAGAAATTGACACAGCTGGACATGACGTTTGGCGACACCTTGCACCAGCTGGGCGAAGTGTCGGCCCGCATGCAGGAGACGGCGGGCGTGTTCGCCTGAAGGGAAGGGTCTTCGAACCTGAGCAAGGTGGGAGGGCGGCGCGGGTCACTCCGCCTCACGCACCCGCAAAAAAGAAGCAAAACGCGGCAAACCGGATGGTGTGCGATCACGGAAGCGGTAAGTGACCCATGCCCCCACTGGGGGTGGGTTGCGGCGCAGCGCATCACTCAGGCCCGAGCCCAACGCAAAACGCTGACCGGACGGCATCTGCAGCAGTAAAGCACCCGTCATGCCCGCCAAACGGCCCTTGCCAGACTGGTGCCCTACCACCAAGCCTTCCTCATCCTGCTCGGATTTGAGCTTGTACAGGGCATCGCTGCGCCCCGGTCGCCACAAGGCATCGGCCCGGTGCAGCATGAGGCCCTCACCCCCTTGTTGCTCCGTGCTGCGCAACAGGGCTTGCAAAGCCCTGGCGTCTTTGACCTCATGTTGCGCCACGGGCAGCAGCCAAGGCTGATTCGCCTGCGCCAGGGTGGACGCCAAAAAATGCAACCGCTCGGCAAACGGGGCGGCATGCCCCGGAGCGTCAAACACCAGGTACTTCACCTCTCGCCAGGCCATGTCGTCAGGCTCAGACTGACGCACCACGCCCGACAGCCTGTCAAACGTCCCGCGCCCGATCCAAAGCTCACCGTCCAAAGCCAACTTGGGCAAGGCCAACAGGAACCAAGGCGGGGCCGCAATGACCCGCCCACTGCGAAAGCGCAAAACCTGACCGTCCCAGACCGCCCGCACGCCGTCCAACTTTTCACTCACCAAAAAACCTTGCGGGGACTGTGCATGGGGCCAAACCAGGGCCAGCTGAACCTGGGTGGCCGTGGCGGCTTGATCGGCACGCACAAGGGGAGACAACCAACCCACCCCAAACAGTGCCAACAAGACATGGCGGCGTGAAGGTGGCGGCGCCTTCAAACGGCTTTGCGCCATCACCCAAGCCTGTTTTGGCACCACGGCGAGCCTCACCGACTGGGCTGGTAAATGAACGCGCAACGGGGTTGGAATTTGTGTCTGCATGCGGTGCCTCCCTTTGGGCTCCAGACCATGGAATCTGGGCCTTTTGTATTCAGGAAGCCATGATGCTGTGCTTTGAGCACCTGTGCAAGCGAAACCTGCAGTGGTTGCCCTCAGGCCGTCAAGCGCGATCCCTTAGGCACATGCGCCATCAAGAAGGCCATTTGGTCACTCAGGATACGGCGGTTGCGCAAGATGAAGTCTTCCCACAGGCTGGGCACATAGGGTGCATACAACAGGGGCATGCTCGCCTGCTCGGGCGTGCGGTTGCTTTTGCGGTGGTTGCAGGAACGGCAGGCGGTCACCACATTCATCCAGTGGTCAGGGCCCCGCTGCGCCAGCGGGACGATGTGCTCGCGGGTCAGTTCCGACTCGTGAAAATGCCCACCGCAATAGGCGCACACCTGGCGGTCACGCACAAACAACTTGGTGTTGGTCAAGCCAGATCGCAAATCAAAGGGGTTGATGCGCGGCACGCCCTGGGTGCCGATGATGCTGTTGACGGTGATGATGGATTGCTGGCCTGTGAGCGCGTTGTGACCCCCGTGAAAAACCGCCAACTGCTGACCCGCCTCCCAACGCACCTCGTGGGCGGCGTAATGGGTGACGGCTTGCTCCAGCGTGATCCACGATTGCGGCAAGCCTTGGGCCGAGAGTTTCAAAACCTTCACAGACGCCTCCATCCAACAGTTCAAAGACCACTGACACGAAAAGTCCCGTCTCGATCGGGTTCCCTGCGACTGGGTGCCGCGGCCGGGATGATCGGGCTCAGTCACAATATACCCTCTTACATTGACAACACCGTGAAAGCTGGCGCTGGGTCCAGATCAACGGCAAGACACCACAAGCGACATGAAGGTTTACCGAGGCTTCCACCATCCCGATCTGGCCCCCGCTTGCGCCTTGACCATCGGCAACTTTGACGGCGTGCACCGGGGTCATCAGGCCATGTTGGCCCTGCTGCGCAGCGAAGCGGCCCATCGGGGCGTGCCCAGCTGCGTGATGACCTTCGAGCCCCACCCGCGCGACTATTTTGCCAAGGCCCTCCACCAGCCCGACCTGGCCCCGGCCCGCATCGCCACGATGCGCGACAAACTGGAAGAACTTGAGCGCTGCGGCGTGGACCAAGTGGTGGTGCTGCCCTTTGACGCCCGGCTGGCCAGCCAATCACCCCAAGACTTCATTGAGCAGGTGCTGGTGCAAGGTCTGGGCGTACGCTATGTGTTGGTAGGTGACGATTTCCGCTTTGGTGCCAAGCGCGCGGGCGACTACGCCATGCTCGACGCTGCCGGACAAACCCTGGGCTTTGACGTGGCCCGCATGAACAGCTACGAGGTGCGCGGCCTGCGCGTGTCCAGCTCGGCCGTGCGCGAGGCGCTGGCCAAAGGCGACCTGCCCGCGGTGCAGGCCCTGCTGGGCCGCCCTTACAGCATCAGTGGCCATGTGGTGCACGGGCGCAAGCTGGGTCGCGAATTGGCTGCAACAACCCAAGGCGCAAGCGACGGCTTTCGCACGCTGAATTTACGCTTTACCCACCTCAGGCCGGCCGCCAGTGGCATCTTTGTCGTCCAAGTGCAGGGCCTGGCCGATCAGCCCTTGCGGGGCGTGGCCAATCTGGGCAACCGCCCCTCTTTGGACCCTCATGATGTCAACGGCGGGCGCGTGCTGCTGGAGACGCATGCCTTCGACTGGCCTGCCCATCTGGGGGCCGAGGGGGGCTACGGTAAAATCATCCGGGTGGACTTGCTGCATAAATTACACGACGAGCTCAAATACGACGGTCTGGACGCCCTGACCAAGGGCATTGCCAAAGACTGTGACGACGCACTTGCGTGGTTTGCTTCGCGTCATGGTGAAACCAGCCGCCAAACCACCCGCGACCGAATTTAACGCTCTGGCCCTCGTTTGCCGCCTCCGACAGGCTCAGGGCAAACGACCTCAACGGCCCACCCCCTCTTGATCTCTCCGAACGGCCCGCCGCTCGGGCTGAGCTTGTCGAAGCCCTCTCGACTTGACGCACCATGACCGACAATACCCAGAACCCCGACACCCGCATCAACATGATGGACACCCCGTTCCCGATGCGCGGCGACTTGCCCAAGCGCGAGCCGGGCTGGGTGGGCGACTGGAACGACGGCGGCCTCTACAAAAAACTGCGCGCCGCCCGCCAGGGTGCCCCGCTGTTCGTGCTGCACGACGGCCCGCCTTATGCCAACGGTAAGCTGCACATCGGCCATGCGCTGAACAAGGTGCTAAAAGACATGATCGTCAAATCCAAGCAACTCGCGGGCTTTGACGCGCAATACATTCCCGGCTGGGACTGCCACGGCCTGCCGATCGAAAACGCGATTGAAAAACTGCACGGCCGCAAGCTGTCCAGAGACGACATGCAAGCCAAGAGCCGCGCTTTTGCCACCGAGCAGATCGGCCAGCAACGCGAAGACTTCAAGCGCCTGGGCGTGCTCGGCGACTGGGAGCGCCCTTACCGCACCATGGACTTCGCCAACGAAGCCGGTGAAATCCGCGCCTTCAAACGCGTGATCGAGCGTGGCTTTGTTTACCGTGGCCTCAAGCCCGTTTACTGGTGCTTTGACTGCGGCTCGTCGCTCGCCGAATTCGAGATCGAATACGCCGACAAAAAGAGCGACACGCTGGACGTGGCCTTTGAAGCCGACAACACCGCCGCGCTGGCTGCCGCCTTTGGCCTGCCCAAGCTGCCAGGCGAGGGCAGTAAAAAAGCCTTCGCCGTCATCTGGACCACCACCGCCTGGACGATTCCCGCCAACCAAGCGCTCAACGCCCACCCCGAGCTGGAATATGCCTTGGTGGACACACCACGCGGCGTGCTGCTGCTGGCCGCCAGCCTGGTCGAAAAATGCCTGGAGCGCTACCAGCTGCAAGGCACCGTGATCGCCACCGCGGTAGGCGAAAAGTTGCGCGGCTTGGTTTTCCGCCACCCACTGCACGACACCGTGAGCGCTGACGAAGGTGGCCCATACAGCTACCGCCGCCCATCCCCGCTGTACCTGGCCGAGTACGTGACCGCCACCGACGGCACCGGCATCGTGCACTCGTCCCCCGCCTACGGCGTGGACGACTTCAACTCCTGTATCACCAACGGTCTGGCCTACGACGACATCCTCAACCCGGTGCAAGGCAATGGCGTGTATGCCGAAGAGTTGCCTTTCTTCGGCGGCCAGCACATCTGGAAAGCCTGCGCCCGCGTAATTGAGGTGCTGGGCCAAAGCGACCGCCTGATGGCCACGGTGGAAATCACCCACAGCTACCCGCACTGCTGGCGTCACAAAACGCCCGTCATCTACCGCGCTGCCGCCCAATGGTTTGTGCGCATGGACGAGGGCGAGGGCGTCTTCACCCAAGACAAAGCGCCCAAGACCCTGCGCCAGCTGGCGCTCGACGCGATCGAGCAAACGCAGTTCTACCCCGAGAACGGCAAGACCCGCCTGCGCGACATGATCGCCAACCGCCCCGACTGGTGCATCTCGCGCCAGCGCAGCTGGGGCGTGCCTGTGCCGTTCTTTCTGCACAAAGACTCGGGCGAACTGCACCCCAACACCATGGCCATCCTGGACCAAGCCGCTGACATCGTCGAAAAAGGCGGCATCGAAGCCTGGAGCCGCGTGACGGTGGAAGAGATTTTGGGTGCGGCCGACGCGCCGCACTACACCAAGAGCACCGACATTCTGGAAGTCTGGTTCGACTCCGGCTCCACCTTCCAGCATGTGCTGCGCGGCAGCCACAAAGATGCTTACGGTGTGCCGCCCTTCCACACCGAAGGCCCTGAGGCGGACCTGTATCTGGAAGGTCACGACCAGCACCGCGGCTGGTTCCACAGCTCGCTGCTGTTGGGCTGCGCCCTTTATGGCCGTGCGCCTTACCGGGGCCTCTTGACCCACGGCTTTGCCACCGATGGCCAAGGCCGCAAGATGAGCAAAAGCTTGGGCAACACGGTGGACCCGCAAACCATCACTTCCAAAATGGGCGCAGAAATTGTGCGCCTGTGGGTGGCCAGCACCGACTACTCGGGCGACCTCAACATCGACGACAAAATCCTGGCCCGCGTGGTGGACAGCTACCGCCGCATCCGCAACACGCTGCGCTTCTTGATGGCCAACGTGAGCGACTTCGACCCGGCAACCGACTCGGTGTCCGAAGACCAATTGCTCGAGATCGACCGCTTTGCGCTGGCCCGCGCCGCGCAGCTGCAAGCCGACATCCGCGCCCACTTCGACATGTACGAATTCCACCCTGTCGTCAGCAAGCTGCAAATTTATTGCTCGGAAGACTTGGGCGCGTTTTATCTGGACGTGCTCAAGGACCGCCTGTACACCACCGCCCCCAAGTCGCTGGCGCGCCGCAGCGCACAAACCGCTTTGTGGCGCATCACCCACGGCATGCTGCGCTGGATGGCGCCGTTCCTGTCGTTCACGGCCGAAGAAGCTTGGACAACTTTCGGCACCTCGGAATCCATTTTTCTGGAAACCTTCAGCAACTTCGGTTCGGCCGATGCAACGCTTCTGGCCAAGTGGGCGCGCATCCGCGAGATCCGCGACCTGGTGAACAAAGACATCGAAAACCTGCGTGCCGATGGCCAAGTGGGCGCATCGCTGCAAGCCGAGATATCGCTTCAGGCGCCTGCGGCCGACCACGCCCTGCTGGCCAGTTTGGGCGCAGACATCAAATTCGTGTTCATCACCTCCAAAGTGACTTTGCAGGCGGGCGACAGCCTTGCAGTGCAAGTGGCGGTCAGCCAAGCCACCAAATGCGAGCGCTGCTGGCACTATGCCGACGACGTGGGCCACCACGCCAACCACCCCACCATTTGCGGGCGCTGCGTGAGCAACCTGCATGGCGCTGGCGAAACCCGCCAAGTGGCCTGAACCCACCGCACCCACAGGACGCACAAGCATGGCCAACAAATTCAAAGACAGCCACCGCTCCAGCCTGTGGGTCTGGCTGGGCATTGCCCTCTTGGTGCTGCTGCTCGACCAGTTCACCAAGGTGCTGGTGCTGGGTGCTTTCCAGTTGGGCGACAGCACGCCCATCACCTCGTTTTTTAACTTGGTGCGGGTGCACAACCACGGCGCGGCATTTTCGTTTCTGGCAGGTGCAGGTGGCTGGCAACGCTGGTTTTTTACCGGCATTGGCGTGGCAGCGGCCATCTTCATGGTCTGGATGCTGCGTTCACACGCGGGCCAAAAACTGTTCAGTCTGGCCATCTCGCTGATTTTGGGCGGCGCGATTGGCAACGTGATCGACCGCCTGCTGCACGGCTATGTGGTCGACTTTCTGGACTTTTACTGGGGCACTTGGCACTTCCCGGCCTTCAACGTGGCCGATGCCGGCATCAGCGTGGGCGCGGCCCTGCTGATCCTGGACGAAATCCTGCGCGTGCGGCGCGGGCGTTGAGGCTAACGGTTTTAAAAACAGGGTCGACCATGAAACGATTTCTTTTTGTA
>NZ_CAMDLM010000027.1 GCF_945901735.1 Limnohabitans sp. Rim8 | reverse complement strand
CCAAGTCAACACGGGAAGATACACCATGCCTTTGCAATTTGCCGACCGCCTGAACAACGTCGAAACCTCCGCCATCCGCGAGCTGTTCAAGCTCTTGGGCAAACCCGGCATCATCAGCTTTGCAGGCGGTTTTCCTGACAGCGCCATGTTTGACGTGGAGGGCATCCGCGAAGCCAGCAACGCCGCGCTGAGCCAAGACCCCGGCGCGGCCCTGCAATACGGTGCGACCGAAGGCTTTGGCCCGCTGCGCGAGCAGCTGGCGCACTTCATGGGCCAAAAGGGGGCGAAAGACGTCACGGCTGACCAATTGATGGTGACCACGGGCAGCCAGCAAGCGCTGGACCTGATTGGCAAAACCATGATCAGCCCGGGCGACAAGGTGATCGTGGAAGGCCCAACCTTTTTGGCCACCATCCAGTGCTTTCGCCTTTATGGGGCCGAACTCATCAGCGCCCCGGTGGACGGCCACGGGGTGATAACCGATGTGCTGGAAAAGCTGATCGCAGAGCACCAACCCAAATTCGTTTACCTGATCCCTACTTTCGGCAACCCCAGCGGTGCCTTGCTCAGCGCCGAGCGCCGCCAACAGGTGCTCCAGATGGCGGTCAAACACCAGACCCTGATCGTCGAAGACGACCCGTATGGCGATTTGTATTTTGGCGAAGCCCCACCACCCAGTTTGTTGGCCATGAGCGCTTCTGTGCCGGGTAGCCGCGAGCTGCTGGTGCATTGCGGCTCGCTGTCCAAAGTGTTGTCGCCCGGCTTGCGCGTGGGCTGGATGGTGGCACCGGCCGAGTTGCTGTCTCGCGCCACCATGTGCAAACAATTCAGCGATGCGCACACCAGCACCTTTGCCCAAGCCACAGCGGCGCAGTACCTGTTGGCTGGGCGCATGCCCGCCACGCTGGACAAAGTGCGCGCTGTGTATGCCAAGCGCGCCCAAACCATGGGCGATGCTTTGCGCCGCGAATTGGGCGATGCGGTCGAGTTTGTGCAACCCCAAGGCGGTTTGTTCGTGTGGGCGCGCCTCACAGGTGCAGGCGGCAAAGTGGCCGACGGCAATGTGTTTGCCAAACGCGCCATCGAACAGGGCGTGGCCTTTGTGCCGGGCACACCGTTCTTTTGCGCCCACTCCGACCACGCCACCTTCCGCCTGAGCTTTGCCACCGTGGGCGAAGACAAGATCCTTGAAGGCGTTGCGCGCCTGGCCAAGGCTTTGTAAACCATGGACAAGCAGGAGCGGTGCATCACCGTCAACGGATCCGAAGTTTGGCTGCAAGGGCAGGGCGACGAAGTCATCCTGATGCTGCACGGCTGGCCCGATACCCGTGCTTTGTGGGACGGCACCGTGGCCGCATTGCAAGACCGCGCCACCTGCGCCCGCCTGACACTGCCTGGCTTTGAAACTGGCCCTGCCGCGACCAGTTTGGACGACATGTGTCAGCTCTTGCGTCAGATCGTGGACCGCATCAGCCCCGACCAGCCCGTGACCTTGATGTTGCACGATTGGGGTTGCATTTTTGGCTACGAATTGGCCATGCGCCACCCCGAACGCGTGGCCCGTGTGGTGGCGGTGGATGTGGGGGACCACAACTCGGGTGCCCTGCTGCGCGAATGGGGTTTGAAGGAAAAACTGTCCGTCATGGGCTACCAAGTGTGGCTGGCCTTGGCCTGGACGCTGGGCGGCAACTTGGGCACCCGCATGACCCGCGCCATGGCCCGCTGGCTGCGCTGCCCCTGCGACGCTGGCCGCATCACCCACAAGATGAACTACCCCTATGCCATGCGATGGTTCGGCACGGCGGGTGGCCTCCAGCATGCGGCGCCAGTCCAGTTGCCCATGCCGCTGCTGTTTGTCTACGGCGAGCGCAAGCCCTTCATGTTTCATTCGGCCCAATGGCTGGAAAAAGTCGCGGCCAAGCCTGGCAGTGCAGTGCAGGGCTTGCCCTGTGGCCACTGGGTCATGGTGTCCAAACCCGAAGCTTTCCATGCGCGAGTGCGTCAATGGTTGTGGGGCGAAGTCTGAGCGGACAAGACTGAAAGGCTCGTGCATGAAACCCGAAGACCTGATGAAACTGGTCAACACACCCATGCCCTATGGCAAACACAAAGGCATGTTGATTGCCGATTTGCCCGGCAACTACCTCAACTGGTTTGCGCGTGAGGGCTTCCCCAAGGGTGAAATCGGTCAACTGCTGCAGCTCATGCAGGAGATCGACCACAACGGTTTGAGCGACCTGCTCAATCCCCTGCGCCAGCCTCGATGAGTTGGGTCGTCAGGCCACCGGCTTTTTTGGATGTCAGGCTTAGAGCGTTGGCTCAATCGTCCTCGGCCGCGCTGATTTCTGGAAAAAGCACCTCGGTGAAACCAAATCGGCTGAAGTCGCGCACCCGCATGGGGTAGAGTTTGCCGATCAGGTGGTCACACTCGTGTTGCACCACGCGGGCATGAAACCCGTCCACCGTGCGGTCGATGGCCGTGCCTTTTTCATCGAAGCCGGTGTAGCGGATGCGCGACAAGCGCGGCACCACACCGCGCAAGCCGGGCACCGACAGGCAACCCTCCCAATCGTCCTCTTCCTCGGCCCCCAGCGGCGTGATCACCGGGTTGAGCAGCACCGTGCGCGGGACCAGCGGACGGCCTGGGTAGCGTGGGTTCATGGCCGTGCTCCCAAAAATCACCAGTTGCAAGTTCACGCCAATTTGCGGAGCGGCCAGGCCTGCGCCGTTCACGGCCACCATGGTGTCGTGCAAGTCGGCAATCAAGGCGTGCAACTCGGGCGTGTCAAAGGTTTGCACCGGCTCGGCCACGCGCAGCAGTCGGGCGTCGCCCATCTTGAGGATTTCTCGAACGGTCATGTCATTCTCACATGAAGAAATAAAAAAACACGATCATTTGCATGCGCCGCAGCCCATCGGCGCGCCCAATCTGGCGGCCAGAGCCGTCGTAGAGCCTGTCCCCATCGATGCGTCCCATGGCCGAGCCCGAAGCGCTGTACAGGCGGTCACCGTCAATGCGGCCCATCTGGCTGCCCGAGGCGCTGTACACCCGGCTGCCATCGATGCGCCCCAACTGCCGCCCTGATGCGTCATAGACGCGCTCGCCGTCGATGCGACCCATTTGCTGACCCGAAGCGTTGTAAAAGCGCTCGGCATCCACCCGTCCAATCTGCCGACCGCTGCCGTCGTAAAGGCGCTGGGCAAACGCCGTGGGCAGCAGCAGGGCGGCCAACAGCCATGCGAGCATCCATTTCTTCATGCGGGCCTCATGGGTTTTCTTCTCGGAATTCGTCCGCGTGGCGGCCGCCTTGGGCTGCACGCGCATTTTCTTGGGCGCGCAAATCCACGCGGCGGATCTTGCCCGAAATGGTCTTTGGCAGGTCGCTGAACTCGATGCGGCGTACCAATTTGTAGCCCGAAACCCGCTCCCGCATGAACTTGAAAATTGCCCCCGCCGTAGCCGCATCCGGCGCGTGTCCTGGGGCCAAAATCACATAGGCCTTGGGCACCAAGCCGCGCAAAGGGTCGGGCGCGGGCACCACCGCCGCCTCGGCCACGGCCGGGTGTTCGATCAACGCACTCTCCAGCTCAAAGGGGCTGATGCGGTAGCCCGAGGACTTGAACACATCGTCGGCCCGTCCGACATAAGTGATGTAACCCTGCTCGTCTCGTTGGCCCACGTCGCCCGTGTGGTAGTACCCTGCGCGCATGGCCTCGGCGGTTTTGTCCGCGTCGTCGGCATAGCCGTTCATCAACGCGGTGGGGCGGTGCGCCAAGTCGATGCAAATTTCGCCCTCGTTGGCG
Organism: Limnohabitans sp. Rim8; assembly: GCF_945901735.1. Classification (GTDB taxonomy): domain Bacteria; phylum Pseudomonadota; class Gammaproteobacteria; order Burkholderiales; family Burkholderiaceae_C; genus Limnohabitans_A. The sequence goes on along the minus strand of NZ_CAMDLM010000027.1, from coordinate 52,985 downwards.
GGTTTGCCATCGGCGTTCAGCAGCACCATTCGGTAGCCGGGCAAAGGCCGCCCCATCGAACCCGCCTTGAGCGGCGCACCCGGTGGGTTGCCAATCTGGGCGGTGGTCTCGGTCTGGCCATAACCGTCGCGGATGGTGATTTGCCAAGCGGCTCGCACCTGATCGATGACCTCGGGGTTGAGTGGCTCGCCCGCTGAAATCAGCTCGCGCAACTGCACGGGCCAGGCTTTCAGGTCCTCTTGAATCAGCATGCGCCACACCGTGGGCGGCGCGCACAGGGTGTTGACCCGGTGTTGCACCAGGGTGCCCAGAATGTCTGGCCCGTTGAAGCGCGCGTAGTTGTAAATGAACACGCAGGCCTGCGCGTTGAGCGGAGCAAAAAAACAACTCCAGGCGTGCTTGGCCCAGCCCGGTGAGCTGATGGTCCAGTGCACATCGCCTTTTTGCAGGCCCAGCCAATACAAGGTGGACAAATGCCCCACCGGGTAACTTTGCTGGGTGTGTTGCACCAGCTTGGGTTTGGCCGTGGTGCCCGAGGTGAAGTACTCGAGCAATGGATCGGTCACCCGGGTCGGCTCGGGTGGGGTGAAGGCGGTGCTGGCCTGGTGCGACTGCGCGAAATCGTGCCAACCTGCAGGCAAGCCCGCGTCGCCCGACACGCTCACCAAGCTCAGCCCGTTCGTCACGGCGCTGGGCAACTCCAGCACCTTGGCCATGCCCACCGCATTGGTGATGATGCACTTGACCTGCCCGCGTTCCAGGCGGTCTTGCAAATCATCGCCCGACAACAGCGTGGTGGCGGGGATCAGCACCACGCCCAGCTTGATCGCGGCCAGCATGGTCTCCCACAGGGGCACTTCGTTGCCCATCATCAGCAAAATCCGGTCGCCCTTGCGCGCACCCAGGGTCACCAACCAGTTGGCCACTTGGTTGGAGCGCTGCGACAACTCGGCATAGCTCAGGCGAAACTGCTCTCCCGAGGCCTCCACAATGTGCAAAGCTGGGGCGGGGTTGTCCTGTGCGATGCTGTCAAAGTAGTCCAGCCCCCAATTGAAATGCGTCAAAACCGGCCAACGAAACGCCGCCACGGCGGCCTCGTAGTCGGTGCGGTGGGTCAGCAAAGCATCGCGGCTGGCCATAAATTGTTCAAGTTCGCTCATGGGCTCCTCGGCGGGTGTGGGTGGCTAGTTCATGCGGCCAAAACAGTTTAGCGCCTGTGCAGGGGGGGGTGCATGGGGGCTTGTCTGGAGGCCAATGTCTGCTGGCGGCATCCAAGCGTCTGATAAGCTTTTCTTGAAATGTCTCATTTGATAACAACAAGCTATTTGGATAATTTATGAATTTTGCACCTTCAAAATGGGCTATGTCTGTGCTCCTGGTTGGCTGGCTCGCCATGCATTTGTGCGCCGGGGCCGAGACCTCATTCACGCGACCGGACGGTCCGGATGCCGAGCGTTTGGGCATGAAACAAGGCTACCCGGTCTGTGCCCAAGCCGTGACCCGGCCTGAGTGCCGGGTGGGCACTTGGTCTGCCAATGAAAAAATCGCACCCAGCTCTGTCGTGAGTCCGTCTGGCGACCCCATGCCCTTGCCGCGCTGGCCCGATGCGCCCGCCATCAGCTACCGCTGGGGGCTGTTCAGCAAAACCTTGGACGACTTCATGGCCGACACCAAAACCACCGGCCTAATGGTGATCAAAGACGGCCGAGTGGTGGCCGAGCGCTATCAATATGGCCGGCAACCCGACATGCGGTTTCGCTCCTTTTCCATGGCCAAAACTTTCACGGCGATGCTGGTGGGCATGGCGCACAGCAAAGGCCTGATTCGCTCACTGGACGACAAAGCGGCCGACTACTGGCCTGAAATTGCGCCTTCTGCTTACGGCCAAACCACCATCCGCAACTTGCTGCGCATGTCCTCTGGCGTGCCTTTCCGAGAGCTTTACACCTGGACGCCCGACGACGACATCTGGCTTTGGGGCCGTGTCTTGTATTTGCCTGAAAACCACATGCGGCCCGAGAAAATTGTGGAATACCTCAACACCAAGACCACCCGCGAAGCAGAGCAGGGCCTGCGCTTCAAATACGCCACCATCGAAACAGAAGTTTTGGGCAGGGTTTTGAGCCGCGCCGCGGGCATGAGCATCACCCAGATGACTCAAGAATGGCTGTGGCAACCCATGGGTGCAGAGGCACAGGCGCGTTGGCTGCTGGCAGGGGCTGACCAAGGCGAGGGCACGGGCGGAAGCTTCAATGCCACGCTGCGGGACTACGCGCGCTTTGGTGTGCTGCTGGCCAACGATGGCCTCAGGGGCGGTGTGCAGATCATTCCCCGCGATTACCTGCTTGACGCCACAGATGCGGCACGCCAACCGGCGGCATTTCGGCCGCGCAACGCGACGCCGGGCATGGGTTACGGCTACCAAACCTGGATTGCGCCTTACAAAGAGCGGACATTTGCGTTGCAAGGTATCCATGGTCAGCACATCATGGTGCAACCCAAATCGGGCATTGTGATGGTTCAGACCTCGGTCAATGACCAGCCCAGCGGCCGTCAAGATGCACGACCCTACCAACTGCGCGACGCCTTGTGGCTGGGCGTACTCAAGAGTCTGGGTGGGGTCACGGACTGAAAAAACGCCAATATGTCACCTGATTGGGCTGAATCGGTCGTCAGATTTAAATTGACGATTGCATCAACTGTCTTGGGACATGCTGCGTTGCAGGAAATCGATCAAGGCCTGATTGCGAGAGATCTTTTTTCGCTCAGGTGGGCACAGTGCAACGATGTGGGTGCCGAACTTGGTTTTCGGGGTCCAGGGGGTCAGCACTTTGACCAAGCTGCCTTGTTCGATGGCCGGGACGCACAGGTAGTCGGGCAACAGGGCGATCCCCATGCCAGCCAAGGCAGCTTCCAGCACGGCTTCCGGGTTGTCGACTCGGTACCGCCCGCTCACTTTGACTTCCGCCTGGCGGGGCCCGCTCGGGTTGGCGGCCAGGTTGTGCTGCAAGGTCCAGTGGTCATCGGTGTTGTCGCGACGGTAATACACACACGCGTGATCTTTCAGTTCGGTGGGTTCAGAGGGCAGGCCGTGTTGGGCGATGTAGGCGGGGGCAGCGGTCAAAAACCATTTGATTTCGGTCAGGGGTGTGCCGTGGCGCTCGTGCTGCGAGTGGCTTGACCAACGCAGGGCAACGTCGATGCGCTCGGCGGCCATGTCCATCATGCGGTCGGTCAGCATGAGGTCGATCTCCAGATGGGGGTGCAGCTTGAGAAATTCGGGCAGGTGCTTGGCCAAAACCCACTGACCCCAGGACACCGGTGCGGTCAACCGCAAATTGCCGCTCAGCTCTGTTCGCAGCGAGCGCACGCGTTCCATGCCATCGGACACTTCGGCCAGCGCCCTTTTTGCATAGTCCACATAGGTTTCTCCGGCTGGCGTCAGCGCGACCTTGCGGGTGCTTCTGCTGAACAGTGTGGTTTCCAGGCGCTCTTCCAGTTGAGCGATGCGTTTGCTGATCAGGCTTTTGGCCACATCCAAGGAAACGGCGGCCTGACTGACGCTGCGACATTCCGCCACTTTTAGGAAGGCTGCCAGCATGTCGGTGGAGATGGGGCGTTGCTGCCGCTCGGGTGTGCTCATTGTTCGTGGTTCATAAACAATCGGTTTGCATTACAGCAGTTGTTTTGACTCGGGTCAATTTTTAAACTGGCTTGGCTTTTGTTCATGAAACCACACAAACCACGGAGACAACATGAAAATTCACGCAGACCCGATTACCGTCAACTGTAAAAAAGTGCTGGCTGGATTGCAGCTGATGGGTGCCCCCTATGAGTTGGTGCACGTTGACTACTTCAAGGGGGAACAAAAACTGGAACCCTTTGTGAGTCTGAACCCCAACGCGTCTTTGCCTGCCATGGTAGACGGCGATTTGGAGCTCTGGGAGTCCAACGCCATCTTGCAGTACGCGGCAGACAAAACTGGCCATGCATCGTCCTATCCCCAGGATTTGAAAACCCGTGCCGACATCAACCGTTGGTTGCTGTGGGAGTCTTCCAGCTGGTTTCCAAGCTGTTATGTTTTTCTGGTGGAAAACTGCGTTAAGCCATTGCTGGGCGGCGCAGCTGATCCGGCAGTCCTGGCGGCGCAGGAAGCTCAGTTCCACAAGCTGGCGGGTATTCTGGACAATCGCCTGGCATCGAGCCGCTGGGTGTGTGGTGACCAAGTCACCATCGCGGACATCGCCTTGGCTGCCCCCTTGCATTTGCATGGTTGGCAAAAATTGCCTTTGGGCCCCCACAAAAATCTGACACGCTGGTTGCTGCAAGATGTCGAGGCACTGCCTTGCTGGCAAAACACCATGGTCTACGAAGGCTTCACCACCCAAAAAACGAATTGACTTCAGCCATGACCGATTTGCACGCCGTCCGCGCGAGTTTGAATTACTCAGAGGACAACGGCCAACCGCCGGATTATTATTTTTATGAGCCGGACCCGAGTGTGAAGATCAATCCGCCGGGGACGGACGTGCACGAAATGGCCATTCACGATGCATGGCCTTTGCGACATGACATTCGTCTGGACAAGGAGGGCTTTGAGTTGCATGACTTTGACCCCTCCTTCAAGGACTTTGCCAATGAATCGCAGGTCAAGCAGGTGTTCTATCAGCAGGTGGTGGATTTTGTGAAGGCCCACACAGGGGCCAAACGGGTGGAAGTTTTTGACCACACCATACGGCAGCGTTTGCCCGCCGATCTGAAGCAGCAAACCGAGGTCCAAAGGCCTGCCGTTTTGTTGGTCCACAGCGATTACACGGTCAAAAGTGGGCCGCAAAGGGTGCACGACATCTTGCCAGATGATGCCCCGCAGCTTTTGCAAGGCCGGGTGGCTTTTTACAACGTTTGGAAGCCACTTTACCAACGGGTTGAGGAGTTGCCCTTGGCCATGTGCGATGCCTCGACACACGACGAAGGCGACATGTTGCGCATGGAGCTCAAGTACCTGGACAGAACGGGCGAAATTTATGTGATGCGGCATTCGCCCAAGCACCGCTGGATGTTCTTTCCATTTATGGAGGCGCACCACGCTTTGATGCTCAAAACCTATGACTCGGCCACCGATGGGCGTTGTCGGTTCATGGGGCATTCGGCTTTTGAGCACCCAGATACGGCGCCCGATGCCTTGAAGCGCGAAAGCATCGAAGTGCGCACGATGGCGTTTTTCTGAACGGTTCTGCCTTGTGGTGGCCCATCAGGCGTCATACGATGCTGGCTTCTTCCCTTCTAGCAGACTTGATCCATGAGCCAGCCTGGTGCGCGTTCCGAATTCACTGCCCGTTATTTCGTTGAAAGCACGGTGCCCTCTGACAGAGTGGCCGAAATCATTGCCGGAGAGCAGTCGAGTGGTACCTTTGTCACCTTGCCAGGGGAAACCGCGCAATTGAAAGAGCGCTCGCGAGCCCGGGTCACCCGTGTGCTGCCCAGTCCTGCCAGCGCGCAACCCACGCTGCACAGTGCTTTGCTGCAGCGCCAGGGGCTGGATGGGCCTTTTGAACGGGCCGAAATCGAGATTGCGTTTCCAGTGGACAACGTCGGGGCCAATTTGCCTTCGCTGTTGGCCACGGTGGCGGGCAATTTGTTTGAGCTCGGTGAGGTCACGGCATTGCGCTTGCTCGATCTGGATTTATCACCCTCTTATGCCGCCGAGTTTCAGGGGCCTGCGTTTGGCATCGAGGGCACTCGCCAGCTGGCGGGCGTGCACGGGCGTCCCTTGGTGGGCACGATTGTCAAGCCCAGCATTGGTTTAAGTGCCGAGCAAACGGCGCAGCTGGTGGATTCGCTGTGCGCTGCGGGGATTGATTTCATCAAGGACGATGAATTGATGGCCAATCCGCCCTACGAGCCGTTTGCTGCGCGGCTGGCGGCGGTGATGCCGGTGCTGCATCGGCATGCCGATCGCTTGGGGCGCATGCCGATGTATGCCTTCAATGTCTCGGGCTCGATCGATGACATGCTGCGCCAAAGCGAGGCAGTGGCGGCTGCCGGTGGCACGTGTGTCATGGTCAGCGTCAATTGGATGGGCTTTGCCGGGGTGGAGCATTTGCGCAAGAACACCGCTTTGCCCATTCATGGCCACCGCAATGGTTGGGGGGCCTTGACGCGCCACCCCGGCTTGGGTTTTTCTTTTGCGGCCTTCCAAAAGTTGTGGCGGCTGGCGGGGGTGGACCATTTGCATGTGAATGGTCCCAGCAGTAAATTTTGGGAACCCGATGCGTCGGTTTTTGCCAATGCGCAGGATTGCTTGCGTCCGTTTGCGGGCTTGCAACCATTGATGCCTGTATTTTCTTCTGGACAGTGGGCCGGTTTGGCCCCGGAAATTTACCGGCAGCTGGCCTCTTGCGACCTGATGCATTTGGCTGGCGGGGGCATCATTGGTCACCCAGACGGCACCGCCGCCGGGGTGCAAAGCATGCGCCAGGCCTGGGAGGCAGCCGTGGCGGGCGTGGACCTGCAGCAAGCCGCCGCCCATCACAGCGAGTTGGCCCGGGCCTTGTCGCATTTTGGGTGAGCTGACCCATGACTGAACCCACACCCACACCCACACCCACAAACGCCATGCGGCTGGCCTTTTATGGCGACGATTTCACTGGCTCGACCGATGCGCTGGAGGTGCTGAGCTTTGCGGGGCTTCGCTGTGCCTTGTTTTTGCAGGTGCCCAGTGCGGCCTTGCTCGAGGCGTTGGGGCCGTTTGATGCCGTGGGTGTTGCCGGTCACAGCCGCGCCATGAGCCCTGAAGAAATGGACGAGCAGTTGCCGCCTGTTTTGGCCGCTTTGGCCCAGTTGCCGGTGCCCTTGGTGCATTACAAGGTGTGCTCGACTTTTGACAGCCATCCCGATGTGGGCAGCATTGGGCATGTGATGGATTTGGCACGTCAGGCCTTTGGCTCCGGGGTGATTCCGGTGGTGGCGGCCAACCCGGCCCTGGGCCGTTATTGCGCTTTTGGTCACTTGTTTGCGCGGTCGGCAACGGATGGCCAGGTGCATCGGATCGACCGCCATCCCATCATGCATGTGCACCCTGTGACGCCCATGACCGAGTCGGACCTGACCAGGCATTTGTACATGCAAACGCGCCAAACGGTGGCGACTGTCACGCTGCCCGTCTTTGAGCGGTCTGAAGCGCAGCAAGATGCCGAGGTGGATGCTTTGTTGGCATCGTCTTGCGAAGCATTGCTGTTCGATGGCACCCGGCCGGAACACCTGACGGCCACCGGTCGGCATTTGGCGCGTTTGTCGGCTTCGAGTCCGGGGCCGATGTTTGCGGTGGGCTCTTCGGGGCTGGAGTACGCCTTGACGCAATGGTGGCGTGAAGGTGCCTCCATGCCATGGCCTGCGCAGGCCTCGTCTTTTGACCGGTTTGCGGCCGTTTCCCAGGTGTTGGTGGTGTCGGCCAGTGCTTCGGCCTTGAGCGCGCAGCAAGTCGACATGGCCGTGCAGGCGGGATTTGCCGAGGTGGCTTTGGATGTGTGTGCATGGCTCACGCACCGCGAGCAGGCCTTGGCGGACATGGCCCAGGCGATCGTGACGGCTTGGCACAGCGGGTGCAGCGTGGTGGTGCACACGGCACGCGGCACGGGGGATGCGCGCATCGGTCAATTGCGCAAGCATTTGATGGCCTCAGGGCTGTCGCAGGCGCAAGCTGCGCTGCAAGGCGGGCGCTTGGTGGGCGAGTGTCTGGGTGAGTTGACAAAGCGGGTGTTGCAAACCGTGGAGGTGCCACGTTTGCTGCTGTCGGGCGGCGACACATCGAGCGCCATCATGCAGCGGCTGGGCCCGCAGGCCTTGCAGGTGCATGCCCGCTTGGCGCCGGGTGCCCCTTTGTGCAAGCTCTTGTCCGACAAGCCCCATTTGTGCCAACTCGAGGTTGCCTTGAAAGGCGGTCAAATGGGGTCGGCTGATTTTTTTGTCCAGGCCTTGAGGGGGCGCGAGGCTTGAACGCGGGTGCAGCGGTCGAGTGGGTGTCTTTTGGGCCAATGAATAGAGGTTGCGTATGACGTTGTCAGCTTCAAATGGGCGCGTTGCTCTGGTGACCGGTGGGGCCAAAGGCATTGGCGCTCAGGTAGGCCAGGCTTTGGCTGCCAAGGGATTCAAGGTGTGGGTGGCTGATAAAGATGTGCAAAGTGCACAGGCTTGGGCGGCAGCGCTGCAACAGCAAGGGTGGCAAACCCAAGCCGTGTTGCTGGATGTGGCCGATCCAGCTTCGGTGGCGCAGGTGTTTGCGGCGGTGGGTGTGCAGGATGGGCGCTGTGATGTGCTGGTCAACAGTGCGGGTATCGCCAAGGTTTTCCCCTTCCTGGATTTTCCTTTAGACAACTTCCTGGCCACAATGGCAGTGAATGTGACGGGGACTTTGTTGTGCGCGCAACACGCCGCTCGGTTGATGGTGCCTCAGCGTTGGGGGCGCATCGTGAACATCGCGTCGGTGGCGGGTTTGCGGGCTGTGGGCAAGGGGCGCACGGCCTATGGCACCTCCAAAGGGGCGGTAGTGGCTTTGACCCGGCAAATGGCGGTGGAGTTGGCCGAGCATGGCATCACCGCCAATGCGGTATGCCCTGGCCCCGTAGACACGCCCATGACGCGCGAGTTGCACTCAGAACAGTTCCGCGGCGAATACGCCAAGGCCATTCCCATGGCGCGGTATGGCCTGACCACCGAGATTGCGGCGGCGGTGATGTACCTTGTGTCGGATGAGGCCAGCTACACCACGGGGGTGGCTTTGCCCGTCGATGGCGGTTTCATGTCGGCTGGTGCGCCAGGCTTGTGAGTGCGTGTTCATGCAAGGCGTGAGAGATAAGGAGTGACAGATGCCCTCTGCTGTGAAGTTTGTGGACACCGATGTTTTGCGCATTGGCTACCAAGAGTGGAACCCGAGCGGGCAGCGCACGGTGATTTTGTTGCACGGTTGGCCCGACAGTGTGCGCACTTGGTCGGGTGTGGCGCCTGTGCTGGCAGTGCAAGGATGGCGTGTGGTGGTGCCGGCCTTACGGGGGTTTTCGCCCACACGGTTTTTGCATGCTGAGACGCCGCGCAGTGGGCAGATTTCCGCCTTGGGTCGTGATGTGCTCGATTTGATCGAGCGGCTGGACCTGGCGCAACCGGCTTTGGTGGGCCATGACTGGGGGGCCCGTGCGGCCGCCAGCGCTTGCGCTTTGCAGCCGGGTGTGGCCAGTCACCTGGTCATGATGTCAGTGGCCTATGGCACCAATTTGCCCTCGCAAAATCTGTCCCTGATGCAGGTGCGCAACTATTGGTACCACTGGTTCATGGCCACGCCCAGAGGCCAAAGTGAGGTGCGCGAAAGGGGGCCGGCTTTTGCCAAAATCATGTGGGACACCTGGTCGCCCACCGGTTGGTATGAAGATCAGGAATTCGAGGCTACGGCCGAGGTGTTTGCCAACAAAGACTGGCCAGAGGTGACGCTTCACTCCTACCAGCACCGCTGGGGGCATGCCCCGGGCGATCCGCGTTATGCCGCCGAAGAAGAAGCATTGAGACGGGTCTTGCCACTGGATGTGCCGACTTTGATGTTGCATGGCGGCGTGGATGGTGTGAACCCCGCGTCAACCTCTGAAGGGCAAGCACCGCTATTTCTGAACCGTTATGAGCGCAAGGTGCTGCCCGCTTGTGGGCATTTCCCGCAACGTGAAGACCCTGAACAAGTGGCCCAAGAACTGATCCGGTTTTTGGCCACCTGAACGACTGGGCAGGCATGCCGCAGCCTTCAGCTTGGTGCACTTTGCGCTGAGCTGGGGTGTTCAAAGTCCCTTGCAAACCACTTGCTGGGCTTGGGCCGTGCTTTGCCGATGGGTCAAGGGGGTGTTTTGAATCCAGCGGGCCATGTCTTGCAGCGGTTCGCGCGTGCGCAATTGGCGCGTCAGCAGGTGCCAGCCTTCGGGGTAAACGACGACATCCGTCTTGTCCGTCTGTGGCACTGCGGTGTTCAGGTGCGTGAGCCAATCGCACACAGGTTGCGGCGGGATGATGCGGTCGCGCAGGCCATACAGCACCAGGCTGCGTTGGGGTGGCAGGGTGGTTTGGGTTTGGGCGCGGCCCATGAGTTCGGTCACCCCGGCCAGGCTGCCCACGCGGGTGGCTTTGATAAACAGCGGGTCGCGGCTCAAGTCGCGTGAGACTTCGGGGTCGTCGGTGGGGCGGATGCCCAGCGAGGGCAAGCCCCGGCCGGTGAAACTCATCTCGGGTGCGACCAGATTCATGGTGTACAGGCTCAGGCGTTGGTACCATGGCATGCTGTTCGCACCCCAAACAGCGGGGGCTTTGAGAATGAGTTGGTCAGCCGCAAGGCCGGGCGCTTCGCTGGCGGCCACCAGCACCAACGCGCCGCCCATGCTCTCACCCACCACCGTGAGCGGCAGGCCGGGGTGGCGCTCACGCAGTTGGGTGGCAATGTGGCGCAGGTCGGCCAGTAGCGTGTCTGCTCCGGGCCAGATGCCTGGCTGGGGGTTGGCACCAAAGCCGCGTTGGTCGTAGGCGTAGACCGTGACCTGCAGTTCGGCCACCAGGTGCTGGGCGAGTGGCTCAAAGGCTTTGCTGTAATCGTTGAAGCCATGCACCGCCAGCACGATGTGTTTGGACTGAGGGCTGACCCAGAACCTACCGGCCAGGCTTTGGCCTGTGGGCAAGTCAAAGCGGGTCGGGCTGGATGGGACGGGTTGGCTGAGCACAATTTTGTCGGGTTGTACGGGCGCGAGGGCTTGTGGTGCGGAGACCGAGCAGGCGGCCGCAAGCGCGAGGCCAGCGGTGGCGAGGCTGCGCCGGAGAAGTTGGAAGGGCTGCAGCTTGGGTTTGTGCTCTGACACTCAAAGCCCTTTGAGTTTGTGCAGCGCTGCGTGCAAGGTTTCGTCGGTTTTGGCAAAGCAAAAGCGGATGACTTTTTGGTCGAAACCATTGCCATAAAAGGCCGACAGGGGGATCGCGGCCACGCCGATCTCAGCAGTGAGCCATTGGCAAAATTCGGCTTCACTCAGGTTTTTTTCAGGTACTTGCAGATCCGAGATGTCGGCGCACTGGAAGTAGGTGCCTTCACCGGGCAAGAGCTTGAAGTGGGTTTGCGCCAGGCCTTGGCGAAACAAGTCGCGCTTGCGTTGGTAAAAAGCGGGCAATTCCAGGTAGGGTGCTGGGTCTGCCATGTAGCGGGCCAGGGCGTGTTGCATGGGGGTGTTGACGGTGAACACCATGAACTGGTGCACTTTGCGCAGCTCGGCGGTGTAGTCGGCCGGGGCGGCCACAGTGCCGACTTTCCAACCCGTCACATGGTAAGTTTTGCCGAAACTGGAGACGATGAAGGCGCGTGCGGCCAGGCCGTCGAAGTGCGCTGCGCTCCAATGCTGCAAGGGGGCGTAGACCATGTGTTCATAGACCTCATCGCTGATCAGCACCACGTGGGTGGGGGCCAGAATGTCTTGCAGGATCAGCATTTCTTCGCGGGTCCAGACCATGCCGCTGGGGTTGTGCGGGGTGTTGATCAGGATGGCGCGGGTGCGTGGTCCGATGGCCGCGCGGATGCGGTCGAAGTCGGGCCGAAAGCTGCCGGGGGTCAGGGGCACGCGCACCACGCGACCACCTGCCAGCGCGATGTTGGGCACGTAGCTGTCATAGCAGGGTTCGAGCACGATGACTTCGTCGCCAGGGTGCACGATGGCCAAGATGATGGCGAGGATGGCTTGGGTGGCACCGGCGGTGACGGTGATCTCGCTGGTGGGGTTGTAGCGGCGGCCATACAGGGCTTCGATTTTGGCGGCCACGGCCTCGCGCAGTGGGGCCACGCCGGGCATGGGTGGGTATTGGTTATGGCCTTCACGCATGGCGTCTCCCACCATGTCGGTGAGTCGGGGGTCGCACGGAAAGTCCGGAAAACCCTGGCCGAGGTTGACGGCTTTTTTCTCGGCCGCCAAGGCGGACATGACGGTGAAGATGGTGGTGCCCATCTGGGGCGCCTTGGAGATGAGGGCGGGGCTGTTGGCGGTCATGAGTATGAGAATGGCATTAGCGTTCAGAGTTCGTAATCGTTGACGTGGCCCGTCATGGCTTTGGCAATCAGCGGTGCGGTGAGGCGGTCACTCAGCAGTTCGGCAAATTGGTACACAAACTGACGCAAGTAGGCCCCGCGCTTGAAGGCCACGCGGGCCACGTTCATGCCCAGCAACTGGCCCAGGGGGCGCACGGCCAGGTCTTTGACCGGGTCGTCCTGCACGGCCATTTCGGCCACGATGCCGATGCCCAACCCCAGCCGCACATAGGTTTTGATGACGTCGGAGTCGATGGCTTCGAGGGCGATGCGGGGCGTGATTTTTTTGGCCGCAAAGGCTTGGTCAATGCGGCTTCGCCCGGTGAATGAAGGGTGGTAAGTGATGAGGGGTTGGCTGGCGATGTCTTCGAGCGAGAGGTGGCTTTTGCTGGCCAGGGGATGGCCTAACGGCAGCACCAGCACGTGTTGCCACTCGTAGCAGGGCAGGGTCACCAGGTCATCGTAGGCCGACAAGGATTCCGTGGCGATGCCGATCTCGGCCGTGTCGTCCAGCAGCATTTTGGCCACTTGGTCGGGTGCGCCCTGATGCAGGCTGATGTTGACCTTGGGGTATTTGTCGCGCAGTTTGGCCACAGGCACGGGCAGCACATAGCGGGCTTGCGTGTGGGTGGTGGCTATCGACAAAGTACCGCTGTCCTGGGCGTTGTATTGTTCGCCGATTTTGCGCAAGTTGCCCACTTCGCGCAGGATCAGCTCGATGCTTTGCAGCACGTGCAGGCCGGGTTCGGTGATGCGTTTGAGCCGTTTGCCATGACGGGCAAAGATGTCGATGCCGAGCTCTTCTTCCAACTCGATGATGGCCTTGGACACCCCAGGCTGCGAGGTGTGCAGGGCTTTGGCCGTTTCAGTCAGGTTGAGGTTTCGGCGGGCGGCTTCCTGGACGAAGCGAAATTGGTGCAGGTTCATATGATTATGGTTATATGGCTGGCCTGCATTATGCTTTAAATGTCTGATTAAACCGATCCGGCCGCGATCTCGGCCATGAGTGCCGTCATGGCAGGGTGTTGACCGATGGCGGGCAAGAGTTCAAACGACATTTGAGGGTAGGCTTCGGTCAGGTCTTGCACCAGCTCGGGCAGGTCTTCGCGGGCGTGTCGGCCCACGCCCAAAAACATGGGCACGATGCGCACACGGGCCACGCCTTGTTTCATCAGCACTTCCACGGTCTGAGGCAAGTCCGGCTCAGTCAGCTCCAAAAAGGCGACGGCCACAGGCAAGCCAGGCTGTTGGACCCGCATACGCTCGGCCACAGCGTCAATGGGCAGGCGCCAAAGCGGGTCACGCGAGCCATGGGCGAACAAAATCACGCCGCCGGGCGGTGTCATGGGGCATGTCATCGTCTTAAAACCATCCACCAAAATGCCGCCAGTGAGACGGCGCTGTAAATGAGCGCGGGTGCGGCCGAAGTCAACAGGGGCTGCCAGTTGTTCAGGTTGCCGACGTGGCTGAAAACGCTGTTGAGCAGCGAAAAGCTGATGCCTGCGAGCACGCCTGCAAAAACATGTCCGGCGATTTGCCCCGAGCGGAAATGCAAATAGGCAAAGGGCAGCGCCAGCGCCAGCATGACCAGGCAACTCAAGGGGTAAAACACTTTGCGCCAAAACTCGATTTCGTAGCGCTGGGCGTTTTGGTTGTTGGCCGACAGGTGGCGCATGTAACTGAACAACTCCCAGGTGCTCATGCGGTCTGGGCTGAGCAAAGCGGCCGCCACCATGTCGCTGCTGATGTCGGTAGGCCAGACTTTGCTGGCCAGCTTGGTGACACTGAATGGCGTAGGGTTGGCGGTGTTGGGCATGAGGATCGATTTTTCTTCCACTTCGCTCAACTGCCACTGGCCTGGTTGAATTTGAGCTTGAAGGGCTGTGGTGATGCTCAAAAGCTGGCCTTTTTCATTGAAGGCATGGATGCGCACGTCTTGCATCTGGCTTATGCCGTCAAATCGGCGCACATTGACCGCGTATTGCTGGCCTGCCTGCTTCTCGCGCAACCAGGCCCCGGTTTGACCTGTCGTCAGTTGGCCCAGAAATGGGGCCTTGAATTGCTGTGCCCGTCGCTCGGCCCAGGGCGCGGCGTAGTCACCAAAAAAGAAGGTGAGGGCCACAAACACCAGCCCCAGCTTGAGCAGCGAGGACAGCGCCATCCAGGGCTCCAGACCCCCTGTGCGCAAAATGGTGAATTCGGAACTTTGGGCCAGCCGCGCCATGACAAAGATGCTGCCAATCAGCACCGAGATCGGCAGCAATTCGTAAATGTGGTCAGGCGTCTTGAGAGCGATGAACAGCAGGGCGTGCTGCAACTGGTAGCCCTGTGCTGCATGCCGAGCGATGGCCTGCAGCTCGTCGACCAGGTCAAAAAACAAAAACAGGGCCAAAAAGCCCAAGGCCACAAAGACCACAGCGCGGATGATTTCGCCGTACAGCAGATGGCGCACAGTTTTCATGCAGAGGCCTCCAGGGGGCGGTTCACGGATGGCAGGAGGTGCCGCCAGCTCCAGTTCATGTGGCGCAGACTCAGCCACACCAAGGCCAGTGCCAAGACGCCACCGTGCAGCATCAGCATGAAGGGCAAAGCACCGATGCGCCCCACGCCGATCCAGTTTTGTCCCACGGTGAGCAGGTTGTAGTACGCCACAAACACAAACAGCGCCAAACCCAGGTGGTAGCTGCGGCCAACCCGGGGGTTGACCGCAGACAGCGCCAGTGCCAGCAGGATCAAATTGATGGCTGTGAACAGCAGACCAAAGCGCCAGGCCAATTCGGCACGGTTGGCGGGCGTGGTTTGTTCCATCAGTTGCCAAGTGGTGCTTTGGCGGCTGTTGCGCACCGAATTGAGGGGCACGGAGTTGGCATCAATCAGCAGTTGGTAACGCTCAAACTGGGTTAGCCGAGTTTCACCCGTGGCGAGGACGGTGAGCCATTGCTGGCCGTTTTCAAGAAACAAAAACCGGTCGTTGCCGACAAATTCGACCCGCCCGCGTGAGGCCGTGGTCACGCTTTCGAACTGGTCGTCACGGCTGGAAACAAACACGTTGTTGCCCGTCCGTTCACCCGGGCTGTCCTTGTCGATGAAAAAGACCCGGTTGCCGCCTGCGGACTCCTGAAACTGGCCAGGCGCGATGCGCTCGACGTCGTTGCGTTTTTCAAAGCGTTGGCGCAGGTCCTGGATCTGTTGGTGACTCCAAGGCCAAACAAACAAGGCCAGCAGGGCAATCACCAGCAAGGTGGGCCAAGCGAAGCGGAACAGGGGCTGGACAAACTGGCCCAAGCCCTGCCCGCTGGAAAACCAGATGACCATTTCACTGTCGCCATACATGCGCGACAAAGAGGCCACGCATGCAATAAACAGGCTCAAGGTGATGATGGTGGTCATGTGACCCAGCACGCTGAACCCCATGACCAGCATCACCTCGGAGGGGTTCACGCTGCCCCGGCTGGCCTGACCCAGGGTGCGAATCAGGATGATGGTCATCACGATGGTCACCAAAATGACCAGCGTGGCACCAAAATTGCGGGCAAGGTCTTTGCGTAATGAGGAATGGAATAACATTGGCAAAACAGGAAAACCCGAATTATGAACTTCGAATTTCAAAAGCTCTCTCTGTCTCATGCCATGACCGCTTCGGTGGACGCGCTGGTGGTGCTTTGGCCTAGCCAGGTGCAGCCCGATACCCAGGCGGTAGAGCCAGTCTCCCGCTTGGTAGCCCAGGCCATTGCCTACGGTGATTTTGAACTCAAGGCCGGTGCCGTACTGAGTTTGTACAGCCAGCCCGGCCTGGCCGCCCGGCACGTGGTGGTGGCCTGCAGCGCAGACCACCAGCCCGGGCAAATTCGCAGCGCCATGCAGGCGGCTTGGGGGGTGCTCAAGGCGGGCAAGATCAAACGTTTGGGCTTGCACGTGGTGGGTGAGGCGTCTGTTCAAGGCCTGCAAATGGCGCTCAGCAGTCTGGCCGATGCCAGTTACAGCTATACCACGACCTTGAGCAAGCCCAAGGCCCGCACGCTCAAACAGGTGCAGGTCAGTGCCACGCACGACAGGGTTGAACTGCGCCAGGCGGTGGTGCAGGCCCAGGCCCTGGTGGCCGGGGTCGAATTGGCCAAGGAATGGGCCAATCGCCCGGCCAACCATGCCACGCCCACACATTTGGCCGAAACGGCCAAAAGCATTGCCTCGGGCCGCGCTTTCAAATGCGAGGTGCTGGGCCCCAAAGAAGTGGCCAAGCTGGGCATGGGCGCGTTCATGGCCGTAGCCCAGGGCGCGGCCGAGCCTTTGCGCTTCATCGTCCTGCGCTACAACGGCGCGGCGGCCACGCAGGCCCCGGTGGTGCTGGTGGGCAAGGGCATCACCTTTGACTCGGGTGGTATTTCCATGAAGCCTGCGGCCGAGATGGACGAAATGAAGTACGACATGGGCGGCGCGGCCAGTGTGCTGGGTGTGTTCAAGGCGCTGGGCGAGCTCAAGCCCCGCGTCAATGTGGTCGGTCTGATTCCGGCCACCGAAAACATGCCCGATGGTCTGGCCGTGAAGCCGGGCGATGTGGTGACCAGCATGAGCGGGCAGACCATAGAAATTTTGAACACGGATGCCGAAGGGCGTCTGGTGCTGTGTGATGCGCTGACCTATGCCGAGCGCTTCAAACCACAAGCCGTGATTGACATCGCCACCCTGACGGGCGCCTGCGTGATCGCGCTGGGCGCGGTGCGTACGGGCCTGTTTTCAAGCGACGACGTGTTAGCCCTGCAACTTCAGCACGCGGGCGAGGCCTCGGGCGACACCTGCTGGCGCATGCCTTTGGATGACGACTACGCCGAAGGCCTGAAGTCGCGCTTTGCCGATGTGGCCAATGTGGCCGGTCGGGCCGCGGGTTCGGTCACGGCGGCCAAGTTTTTGCAGCGCTTTACCAAGAGCTTTGCCTGGGCGCACCTGGACATCGCGGGCACCGCTTGGCGCAGCGGCGCGGCCAAGGGCGCCACAGGACGCCCTGTGGGCTTGCTTTTGCAGTACCTGTTGACCCTTGCTCAAGAGACACCAGCGGTGAAATCCCATGGCAAATCCAAAGCCGCGGTCAAGTCGGGCGTGAAGGGCAAAGCCAAGTCGCGCACTGCGGGCAAGGCTTGAGCTTCGAGCTGGCACCCAGCCCCTGGTTCCCATGACCCGCATTGAGTTTCACTTCAATACCGGCGAACGGCTGCTGCACGCTTGCCGCTTGGTGCGCAAGGCGCGAGTACATCATTTGCGCATCGCGGTGGTGGGTGCCACCGAAACGCTCAAGCAACTCGACGCCGAGCTGTGGCGCTTTCAGGATGTGTCATTTCTGGCGCATTGCACCGCCCAAGATGCCCTTGATGTGCAGCGGGCTTCGCCAGTGGCACTTGGACCGGACCCACACGCCTGGGGCTTCGATGAGGTGCTGATGAACCTGGGCGATGAGGTGCCTTTGGGCTTCGAGCGCTTTGCCCGCCTGATTGAGATTGTTGCCAACGACGAGCACGGTCGCGACCAAGCCCGGTTGCGTTGGAAGCATTACAAAAGCCGCGGTTACGAACTTTTACAACACGATTTGTCCAAGGTGGCCGGCACATGACACCCACTGAAACACCTTCTTCGAGCCCGCCTGTCTTTCCGGATGAGATACCGACTTTGACTCAAGACATGGCGTTGGCCCAAGTGCCGCAGGCAGTGCTTGTGGCGCTGGATGCGCGGTCCGCCGAAAAAGAGGCGTTGATGGCCTTGTCATCGGATTTGCTTGAAAATCTTCGTCCAGAAATTGAGCGTTTGACGGCGGATTGGGTGCAAAGAACCTTGCAAAGTGTTTGGGACCAGCGCGCGCGCACCTTCCAGGATGTTGAGCCATGATGTTTCTGTTACGCAGGTTTTGGTTTTCCCGGAGTCACAAAAGGGCGTTTTTGAAGTATCTTTAAGGCTTGCTTGATTGAAGCAAATTTATTTTCGGAGTTTCTATGAAATTTACTGGTTCACGTGCTTTGAGCGTGGTGTCGGTTGCCGTTGCGGCAATGGTGTTGGCCGCATGCGGCAAAAAAGAAGTCGTATCCACCGAGATGGTCGTCAAAATCGGTCACGTGGGTCCTGTCAGCGGCGCCATTGCCCACCTGGGCAAGGACAATGAAAACGGTGCCCGCATGGCCATCGAAGAGCTGAACGCTGCGGGTCTGAAGATTGGTGACAAAACTGCCAAATTCGAGTTGCTGGCTGAAGACGACGCAGCCGATCCCAAACAAGGCACTGCAGCAGCCCAGAAATTGGTCGACGCCAAAGTCAACGGCGTGATCGGCCACCTGAACTCGGGCACCACCATTCCCGCTTCGCAGCTGTACAACGGCGCTGGCATTCCCCAAATCTCGCCTTCGGCCACCAACCCCAAGTACACCCGTCAAGGTTACGCGGGCGCTTTCCGCGTGGTGGCTGACGACGTGCACTTGGGCGGCACGCTTGGCAAATACGCTGTGGAGACCCTCAAGGGCAAGAGCATCGCCGTCATCGACGACCGCACTGCCTACGGCCAGGGCGTGGCTGAAGAGTTCAAGAAAGCTGTGGCTGCGGCTGGAGGCTCGGTAGTGGGCCACGAGTTCACCACCGACAAAGCCTCTGACTTCAACGCCATCTTGACCACCCTGAAGGCCAAAAAGCCCGATATCGTGTTCTTTGGCGGTATGGACGCTGTGGCTGGCCCGATGCTGCGCCAGATGAAGTCCTTGGGCATCAATGCCAAGTTCATGGGCGGTGACGGCATCTGCACAGCCGAATTGGCCAAGTTGGCCGGTGACGCCATGAAAGACGAAGGCGTGATCTGCGCTGAAGCCGGTGGTGTCGAAGGTGAGCAAAAAGTCGGCATGGACAAGTTCCGTGCAGACTTCAAAGCCAAGTACAACGCCGACGTGCAGGTCTATGCCCCTTACGTCTATGACGCCGTCAAGGTCATGGCCACGGCCATGGTCAACGCAGGTTCTGCCGACCCCGCCAAGTACTTGCCTGCTTTGAAGAGCATCACTTACAAAGGCGTGACCGGTGACATCGCCTTTGACGAAAAGGGCGACATCAAAAACGGCGCTTTGACCTTGTACACCTACAAAGGTGGCGAGCGTTCACAGATCGCTGTGGTTCGCTGATGTGTTGACCTCCATTTTTGGGGGCCTGTTTTAAAGTGTTGGACTGAAGACCCCTTTCAAACCACAGACGAAAAAAAGCCTGCACATGTGCAGGCTTTTTTTGTTCAGACGGCGCACATGCCGGGGCCTGAGCAGAGTGCAGCCCCTGTTCAAAATGGCGGGTCAACGGTGTGTGGGGCTGGCTGTGCTGGCGCTTCGGGTGTTTCGACCGTGCGCGACTTGGTCCGGGTGGGCGGGCCTGGTGACCGCGGCCGAATTCACCTGCTGGGCTTTGCGATCAAATTTTCAACGAACGATTGGATGTGGCGTCGCATGTCATCGGTGGTCGCATGGCTGCGACAAACCGCAAATGGGTTGTACACATTCATGGCTTTGCCACACTCGCCATCGACGGGGGTACCGGCCGCCCCTCTGTTCGCCGCGTCCCAGCCATGCGTCTGGTCGGGATAATGATGCCATTGGGCGGCTGACGCCAGCACCCGCTTCGGACACTCTGAGATCGGTGTCGCCGTGTCCTTGCCCCCCGTGAAAATGATCACAGGGGCTGTGTAGGGGGACAGAGCAGGGGCTGTGGGTGTGCCATGCGAAAAGCAGCCTGGATAAGCCGCGATGCCCCCGCGGTACAAGCCCTTCATGTGGCCACTGAGGAACGGGTCATCTGTGAAGGCCCTGAGAACAGTCCAGCCCCCTTGGCTGTCGCCCATGACAAACATTTGCCCCGTGTCCACTTTGTTCACGTCGCGCAGCCACTGGCCTGCTGCAATGACGTCAAGGGCCCGCATGTTGGCGCCAAAACGCGTTCTGGTGGCCCAATTTTCATTTTGACCTCGGCTCCAGTAACTGTCGAGCACCAGAACATTCGCATGGAATGTGTCGCGCAACCAAAGTGCACTGGCGAAGTTGGTGGGCACCAGTCCATGACCGCCATGCACCACCACAAATGTGGGGCGGCCTGTGGCACCTTTGGGATGAGGCGTCCAACTTGCCAAGAGCAGCCCCTTGCCATCAAACGATGGAACCTGTGCCTTCATCTCACCCAACTTGACCAAAGTGGTGTTGTTGTACAGGCTGTATTGGGTGATTGGCCTCGCAGGTGCGTGCGAAACAGTGATTGGCGGCTGGAAAAACCCCACGTCAAAAGGAATGGTTTGGCAACCCACAAGAAATGCAAATACCAACAGGACCGAACGTGCCGCGAATGCCATGGATGACTCCAATTCTTAAAAATCTTCACCCATCAAATGGCTGGCCGCGGCCTCTTTGTCTGGTGCAGTTGGGCTTAACCACTAACCGCTGGATGTGGCTGCAGGCCATGGGCGCCAGCACCCACCTTGATCGTCTAAAGATCAGCCATGTCGGGTGAATGGTGGGCTAGAAAAAACAAAACGCGCCCGAAGGCGCGTTTTTACTTGGTTTCTGGCGGAGCAGGCGGGATTCGAACCCGCGGTGGGCTATTAACCCACACACGCTTTCCAGGCGTGCGACTTAAACCACTCATCCACCGCTCCGAAGTGGGCGATTGTACCAGTGGAAAAACTGCTTTTCGCAGGCCCCCAGCAATTCTTGTGCAGGGGGCCAAGGCATGCCGTCGCGGTGAGTTTTTTGCCAATTTCTGATCTGTGTCGTTCAGCAGGGTCTTTTTGTCCTTAAACTTCGCCACAGTTTCAAATCCCTTTGGCCTTTCTTTGGCGCACAGCCCCATCAACCCATGAAATTTCGTTTCCCCATCGTCATCATTGACGAAGATTACCGCTCCGAAAACACATCGGGTTTGGGCATTCGTGCTTTGGCAGACGCCATCGTGAGCGAGGGCTTGGAGGTCTTGGGCGTGACGAGCTACGGTGACTTGTCGCAGTTTGCCCAGCAGCAAAGCCGCGCCAGTGCTTTCATCCTGTCCATCGACGACGAAGAGTTCACGCCCGGCCCCGACTTGGACCCGGCCGTGATCAACTTGCGCGCCTTCATTGACGAGGTGCGACGCAAGAATGCCGATGTGCCCATCTACATTTATGGCGAGACCAAGACCTCTCGCCATCTTCCCAATGACATCCTGCGTGAGCTGCACGGCTTCATTCACATGTTTGAAGACACGCCTGAGTTCGTGGCGCGTCACATCATTCGCGAAGCCAAGAGCTACCTGGAAGGTGTGCAGCCGCCGTTCTTCAAGGCACTGCTCGACTACGCCGAAGACGGCTCGTATTCATGGCACTGCCCAGGGCACTCGGGTGGCGTGGCTTTCCTCAAGAGCCCCGTAGGCCAGATGTACCACCAGTTTTATGGCGAGAACATGTTGCGTGCCGACGTGTGCAATGCGGTCGAAGAACTGGGTCAATTACTGGACCACAACGGCGCCATTGGCGAGAGCGAGCGCAACGCTGCGCGCATTTTCAACGCCGACCATTGCTTCTTTGTGACCAACGGCACCAGCACCTCCAACAAAATCGTTTGGCACCACACGGTGGCCCCCGGTGATGTGGTGGTGGTGGACCGCAATTGCCACAAGTCCATCCTGCACGCGATCATCATGACCGGGGCCATTCCGGTGTTCATGAAGCCCACGCGCAACCATTACGGCATCATCGGCCCCATTCCCAAAAGCGAGTTCGAGCCAGCGGCCATCATGGCCAAAATCAAGGCCAACCCTTTGCTCAAGGGCGTGGACCCCAAAAAGGTCAAGCCCCGCGTGATGACCCTCACGCAGTCCACTTATGACGGCGTGCTCTACAACACCGAGACCATCAAAGACATGCTGGACGGTTATGTGGAGAACCTGCATTTCGACGAGGCTTGGTTGCCGCACGCGGCTTTCCACCCCTTTTACGGCCCGTATCACGCCATGGGCAAAAAGCGCGCACGCCCGAAAGAGTCGATGGTGTACGCCACGCAGTCCATCCACAAATTGCTGGCCGGCATCAGCCAGGCCAGCCACGTGCTGGTGCAGGATGCGCAAAACACCAAGCTGGACAGGCCCTTGTTCAACGAGGCGTACCTGATGCACACCTCGACCAGTCCGCAGTACAGCATCATTGCCAGCTGCGATGTGGCCGCCGCCATGATGGAGCCACCCGGCGGCACCGCGTTGGTGGAAGAAAGCATTGCCGAAGCGCTGGATTTCCGCCGCGCCATGCGCAAGATCGACGCCGAGTACGGCAAAGACTGGTGGTTCAAGGTCTGGGGCCCAGAAAAATATGCCGACGAAGGCATTGGCCGTGCCGACGACTGGATCTTGCACAACGATCCACGCAAGAAATCGAGCAAGTGGCACGGCTTTGGTAAGCAACTGGCCGACGGCTTCAACATGTTGGACCCGATCAAGTCGACCATCGTGACACCGGGTTTGGATTTGGACGGCAAATTTGACAAGACTGGCATTCCAGCGTCCATCGTCAGCAAATTCTTGACCGAGCATGGCGTGGTGGTGGAGAAGACGGGCCTGTACAGCTTCTTCATCATGTTCACCATCGGCATCACCAAGGGCCGCTGGAATTCGCTGCTCACGGCTTTGCAGCAGTTCAAAGACGAATACGCCAAGAACCAACCGATGTGGAAAATCATGCCGGAGTTCTGCCAAAAGCACCCGCGCTATGAGCGCATGGGCTTGCGTGATTTGTGTCAGCACGTACACGAGATGTACGCCAAGTACGACATCGCCATCTTGACGACCGATATGTATTTGTCGGACCTGGCCCCGGCCATGCGCCCTTCAGATGCCTATGCCCACATTGCTCAGCGCAAGACAGAACGGGTGGAAGTTGACCACTTGGAAGGCCGTGTCACTGTCGGTCTGGTCACGCCTTACCCACCGGGCATTCCCCTCTTGATCCCTGGCGAGGTCTTCAACAAGAAGATCGTGGATTACCTCAAGTTCGCCCGCGAGTTCAACGAGAAGTGCCCGGGTTTCGAGACCGACATCCATGGTCTGGTCGAGATCAAAGACGACGATGGCAAAAAACGGTATTTTGCGGATTGTGTAAAGACTTGAGAACCGTGTGTGGCGGGTGAGTTGAGGCCCTCTTCGGGGGGAATTGAAAAAGCGGCTTTCGCCGCTTTTTCAAATTCGGAGCATGAGCCAGTTAAAAACCGATGTTGATCACCCGCAGCGGTGCGCCGACAAACAACCCATCAAGCCACAGCCGCTGGCTCCGCAATGCCACCGACCACCTGGCTGAAACCACCGTCGACATACGTGATCTCAGCCGTCACGCCAGCTGCCAAGTCGCTCAACATGAACGCCGCCACATGGCCCACATCCTCAATGGTCACGTTGCGGCGAATGGGCGAGGTTTCGGCCACCACCGACAAAATCTTGCCAAAGCCCTTGATGCCGCTGGCCGCCAGCGTCTTGATGGGGCCGGCCGAAATGCCGTTGGCGCGCAGGCCACGGTTTTGGCTGCCCAGCGATTCGGCAAGGTAGCGCACCGACGCTTCCAGACTGGCTTTGGCCAAGCCCATGGTGTTGTAGTTGGGCACGGTGCGGATCGCGCCCAGGTAAGTCAGGGTCAGCACAGCCGATTTGTCATTCAAATAGGGCAGGGCCGCCTTGGCCATGGCCGGGAAGCTGTAGGCGCTGATGTCGTGCGCGATCTTGAAGCCTTCGCGCGACAAACCGTCCAGAAAGTCGCCAGCAATGGCTTCACGCGGGGCGTAGCCGATGGCGTGCACAAAACCGTCAAACTTGGGCCAAGTGGCCGACAGGTCAGAGAAGAGTTTTTCAATCTGCTCGTCGCTGCCCACGTCGCAATCAAAAATCAGCTTGGAGTCGAAATCGGCTGCGAAGTCGGTGATGCGGTCCTTGAAGCGCTCACCCACGTAACTGAATGCCAGTTCAGCGCCTTGTGCGTGGCAGGCCTTGGCGATGCCGTAAGCAATCGAACGGTTCGACAGCACACCGGTGATCAAGAGCTTTTTGCCTGTCAAAAAACCTGTTTTTATCGTCATCTCTTCAACTCCTGGAAAATGTGTGCAGAATTGTCGCATGCGAAGACCCATGGCCCGTTTCTGGACACCCTGCTGCTTGGCCCTCGGGCTTGCAACAGCGGGCAACGCTTGGGCTGCACACGCTTACGCGCAATTTGGCGACATCCGCTACCCTGCAAGTTTTGCCCATTTCTCGTACGCCAACCCAACCGCACCCAAAGGGGGCGAGATCGTGCTGGTGCCGCCGACCCGCCAGTCCAACTTCGACAAGTACAACCCCTTCACCTTGAAGGGCAGCGCACCACCCTCCATGTTGAGCATGATGTTCGACACCCTGTTGGTGGGCAACATGGACGAGCCGACCACGGCCTATGGCTTGTTGGCCTCGGCTGTCTCGGTGGCCAAAGACCGGATGTCGGTCACTTTCCAGATCCACCCGCAAGCCCGATTCCACAATGGTGACCCCGTGCTGGCGGCCGATGTTCGCCACTCCTTTGAGCGACTGACCAGCAAGCAGGCAGCGCCCCAATACCGTACTTATTTCGGCGAGGTCAAGGGCGCGACCGTCTTGGCCGAGCGGAGCATCCGATTCGATTTTGTGCGCCCCAACAGCGAGTTGCCTTTGATCGTGGGCAGCTTGCCCGTGTTCAGTGCCAAGTGGGGTTTACAAGGTGAGGGGCCTGAGGCAACTCACAAACCGCTGGACCAGATGGTCATGGACATGCCGATAGCGTCGGGGCCCTACCGCGTCGGGCCGGTGCAGTTTGGCAAGGACGTCACCTATGTGCGTGACCCGCACTATTGGGCCAAAGACCTGAACGTGCGCAAGGGGCAGTTCAATTTCGACCGCATTACCTATAAGATTTACAAAGACAGCACCGCGCAACTCGAAGCTTTCAAAGCGGGCGAGTTCGATTACATGCAATCTTTCATTGCGCGGGAGTGGGCCAGAGCTTTCACCGGGCGGGCGTTTGAGCGTGGTGAGCTGATCAAGGCCGAATTGCCGCATGGCAATGCAGGTGACTTTCAAGGCTTTTTGTTCAACACGCGCCGCGACAAGTTCCAGGACGTGCGGGTGCGTCAGGCCATTGCGCTGGCCATGGACTTTGAGTGGCTGAATCGCCAACTGTTCTACAACGCCTACAGCCGGGTGCGTGGCTATTTTGTGGCCAGCGACTTCGAAGCCAAGGGCCGTCCGGGCCCCGACGAGTTGGTTTTGCTTGCGCCCCTGCGGGCCAAGCTGCCCGCCGCTGTATTCGATCAAGATGTGCCCCAACCACCTCAAACTGCACTGGACCCGGCGTCGGGCCATACCTTGCGCGACCATATGCGCCAGGCCCGTGATTTGCTCAAAGACGCCGGATGGACCTACCGCGACGGCGCATTGCGCAACGCCAAGGGGCAAGCCCTGAGCATCGAATTTTTAGACAATTCAGGCTCGATGGGCCGCGTGGTCACACCCTTTGCCAAGAACCTTGAAAAACTGGGCATTCAGGTTCAGTACAAGGTGATCGACTTTGCGCTCTTGCAAAAACGCATGGACGTGTTCGACTTTGACATCATCAGCAACCGCACCGTGGGCAGCGAAGCGCCCGGCACCGAGTTGCTCGAGCGCTACGGCAGCCGATCGGCGGAAGTGGAAGGCTCGGGCAATGTGATCGGCCTGAAAGACCCGGCTGTGGACGCGCTGCTGGACAAGGTGGTGAGTGCCACGTCACGGCCGGAACTGGTGACCAGCCTGCGTGCGCTGGACCGAGTGCTGCGCCATGGTCACTATGTGGTGCCGCACTGGTATGGTGCCGTGCACCGGGTGTCCTGGCGGGCCAAGGCGTTTGCGCGCCCAGCCGATTTGCCCCGTTTTTACCAGCCTGAAAAGCTGGTCACCACCGTGTGGTGGTCGCCCAATGCCTCGACCGCACCTGCGGCCCAAACCGCCCCCAAGGCACCTTGACCCATGCTGGCCTACATTTTCAAACGCTTGCTGCTGATGGTCCCGACCTTGTTCGGGGTGTTGTTGATGACTTTTGTGGTGGTCCAGTTTGTGCCCGGCGGCCCGGTTGAGCAAATGGTGGCCCAGCTGCAAGGCCGTGACACGGGTGGGGAGGGCGCAGCAGCCCAAGGCAGCGGTTACCGGGGCAGGCAGGGCGTCGATGCCGCACGCATTGCAGAAATCAAAACGCTCTACGGTTTTGACAAGCCACCTGCCGAGCGGTTCTGGATGATGCTCAAGCAGTTTGCACAGTTCGATCTGGGCAAAAGCTTTTTCTACCCCAAAGACGTCTGGAGCCTGATCAAGGAAAAGCTGCCCGTGTCGATCAGCCTGGGTTTGTGGACGTTTTTTCTGAGTTATTTGGTGTCGGTGCCATTGGGCATCGCCAAGGCGGTGCGGGCGGGCACACGCTTTGACACACTCAGCAGTATGCTGGTGCTGGTGGGCTATGCCATCCCAGGTTTTGTGCTGGGTGTGGCCCTGTTGGTGATCTTTGGCGGTCAGTTGCAATGGTTTCCGCTGCGAGGCTTGACCTCGTCGAACTGGGAACAGCTGAGCTGGGGTGCCAAGGTGGTTGATTATTTGTGGCACATCGCCTTGCCGGTCACGGCCAGCGTGTTGGGGTCTTTTGCGGTCATCACCATGCTGACCAAGAACGCATTTCTGGAAGAAATCCGCAAACAGTATGTGCTGACCGCCCGCGCCAAGGGCCTCAGCGAAAACCGGGTGCTGTACCGCCATGTCATGCGCAACGCCTTGATTCCGCTGGTCACGGGGTTCCCGGCGGCTTTCATCGGCGCGTTTTTCACCGGGTCTTTGTTGATCGAAACCTTGTTCTCTCTCGATGGGCTGGGCCTGTTGAGTTACGAGGCGGTAATCCGGCGGGACTACCCGGTGGTGTTGGGCACCTTGTATTTGTTCACCCTGATCGGACTGGTGACCAAGCTGATCAGTGACCTGTGTTACCTGTGGGTGGACCCGCGTGTGAAGTTTGACAAATGACCTCAGCCACCACCACCACGGCCTTCCCGCATCAGACGTCGCCCTCGGCGCGGGCGTGGCAGCGTTTCAGGCGCAACCGCCTCGGCTTTGGCAGCCTGATCATTTTTATGACCCTGTTCATTCTGAGCTTGGGAGCCGAATTTTTATCCAACGACAAACCCTTGGTCGTGCGGTTTGAGGGTCAGTGGTATTTCCCGGTGGTCCAGACCTTGCCTGAACAAGTGTTTGGGGGTGATTTCGAGACGCCGGCGGATTATCTGGATCCCTTCATCCAGCAACAACTGCACAAGGGCAGCAACTGGGCCCTGCAAGCGCCCAACCCTTACCACCACAGCACGCTCGACTACTTTGCCCCCTTGCCCAACCCCGCGCCGCCAACAGCCCGCAACTGGCTGGGCACCGATGACCGGGGGCGTGATGTGCTGGCGCGTTTGCTGTACGGCTTTCGGGTCTCGGTACTCTTTGCTTTGGCACTGACGCTGTTCGGCGTGCTGCTGGGCGTGTTGACTGGCGCGGTGCAGGGGTTTTTTGTGGGCAAGACCGATTTGGTCTTTCAGCGCTTCATCGAAATCTGGAGCGCCATGCCTGAGCTCTATTTGCTGATCATTTTCTCGGCCGTGTTCGAGCCCAGTGTGGGTCTTTTGCTGGTGCTGCTCAGCCTGTTTGGCTGGATGGGTTTGTCCGATTACGTGCGGGCCGAGTTTTTGCGCAACCGGCAACTCGATTACGTCAAATCGGCCCGGGCGCTGGGGCTGGGGCATTGGCAAATCATGTGGCGGCATGTGCTGCCCAACAGCATGACCCCGGTGGTGACCTTCTTGCCGTTTCGCATGAGCGGAGCCATTTTGGCTTTGACCTCGCTCGATTTTCTGGGCCTGGGCGTGCCACCGGGCACGCCGTCTTTGGGTGAGTTGCTGGCCCAAGGCAAAAACAACATCGACGCCTGGTGGATATCGATGTCCACCTTTGTGGTGCTGGTGGTGACTTTGCTGCTCTTGACCTTCATGGGCGATGCCTTGCGCGATGCGCTCGATCCGCGAAAGGTAGACGCATGAGCACGCCCCAAGCTTTGCTGGAACTCAAAGACCTTCGCATTGCCTTTGGTGGCCAGAACGTGGTGCATGGCGTGAACCTGAGCATCCAGGCGGGTGAGCGCGTGGCCTTGGTGGGTGAGTCGGGCTCGGGCAAGTCGGTGACGGCGCTGTCTGTGCTGCGTTTGCTGGAATCGGCGCAGCTCTCTGGCCAGGTACTGTGGCATGGCCAGGACTTGCTGAAGCAAACGCCTGCTGAGATGCAACGCATCCGTGGCGATGAGATCGCCATGATTTTTCAGGAACCCATGACGGCACTCAACCCCTTGATGACGGTAGGCGCGCAGATCTCGGAAGTGCTGCAGATCAAAAAGCTCTTGTCCCGGCGCGACGCCGATGCGCGGTCCGTGCATTTGTTGTCCGAAACCGGGATCGATGACCCTGAGCGTCGGTTTGGGGCATACCCGCACCAGTTGTCGGGCGGCCAACGCCAACGCGCCATGATGGCCATGGCCCTCGCGTCCGAGCCCAGGCTGCTGCTGGCCGACGAACCTACCACCGCGCTGGACGCCAGTTTGCGATTGCAAATGCTGGAGCTGCTGGCCGATTTGCAGCAAAAAACCGGCATGGCCATTTTGTTGATCACGCACGATCTGACTTTGGTGCGCCACTTTGCCCACCGGGTGGCGGTGATGGAAAAAGGACTCTTGGTGGAGCAGGGGACTTTGCATGAGGTCTTTGAGCAGCCTCAGCACCCCTACACCCAAAGATTGCTCTCCAGCCGCCCCAGCCGTGGGGGCCTTGCGGACATGCCCTCCTTGGAGACGCCACTCATTTTGCAAGCACAGCAACTGCAGGTGCGCTATCCGAAGGCGGTGCCCGGCTTCAAAGCCTGGTTTCAAAAACACCACTTCACCGCACTGCACGGCGCGGATTTTTCGCTTTTGCCCGGCAGCACCTTGGGCGTGATGGGCGAGTCGGGTTCGGGCAAATCGAGCCTCGCGCAGGCGGTTTTGGGTTTGATCCCTTTTTCGGGCGAATTGTCGTTTGCAGGGCAAACTTGGCAGGACAGCCCCGCTCGGGACAAGGCCTTGCGCAGGCGGGTGCAGGTGGTTTTCCAGGACCCTTATGGTAGTTTGTCGCCCCGCATGACGGTGGGTGAAATTGTCGCCGAGGGCCTGCGCTTACACCACCCGCACTGGACATCAGAACAAACGGAGCAACGCGTTCGCGCAGCATTGGCCGAGGTGGGTTTGGAGGGCGAAGGATTTGCCGATGTGCTCAACCGCTACCCGCATGCTTTCTCGGGTGGTCAGCGCCAACGCATCGCCCTGGCCAGAGCCTTGGTTGTCGAGCCCGCGCTGTTGGTGCTGGACGAACCGACCAGCGCGCTCGACGTGACGGTTCAAAAACAGATCCTCGAATTGCTTAAAACGCTGCAAAAAAAACGAGGCATGGCTTACTTGTTAATTACCCACGATGTGGATGTGCTTCGGGCCATGGCCCACCAGGTCATGGTGCTCAAGTCAGGGCAAGTGGTCGAGCAGGGTTTGGCCGAGCAGGTGCTGAGCGATCCGCACCACCCCTACACCCGCAGCTTGTTGCAAGCGTTTCCTCAGACGGCGTGAACGGCAAGTCGATTTCGGACGCATCGTTTTCCTTGAAAATCACACACTTAGCGCGTTTTTTCGGCTAGAATATTGGCTTCACGACCAAACGGGCGGGTTTTCACCGCCCGTTTTTTTTGGTTGTTTCTTTTTAAACGTTGACATTCAGAAGCTCTGTGGCATTGAAGCAAATTGTTCAAGAAACCGTAACCGGCCTGGGCTACGACCTGGTTGAGATTGACCGCACAGCGGGTGGTTTGTTGCGCATCACCATCGACTGGCCCTGGCAGCCAGGTTCTGAGCTGTTCATCAACGTGGAAGATTGCGAAAAAGTCAACCGGCAACTTCAGTTTGCCCTGGAAGTCGACGGTGTGACCTACAACCGGCTGGAGGTGTCCTCTCCCGGCATTGACCGTCCATTGAGCCGTGAACAGGACTTTGTGCGGTTTTTAGGTGAATTGATTGACATCACGCTCAAAGCGCCGATGGGCGGGAGCGCTGCGGGCTTGGTTAACCCGACCCGCAAAAAATTTCGCGGCACGCTCGAGCGTGACGCCACCGGTCAAGGCTGGCAAATCGTCTGGAGCGATGCGCCTGCGGTCAAGCCCGGACAAAAGGTCAGTAAAAAGCGGATTCCTTTGCCTGTGCATGCACTGGGGTTCACGCTGGATGAATTGCGCGATGCGCGCCTCGCACCCGTGGTGGACTTCAAAGGGCGAAAGCCCAAGCAGGAAGCCTGACGGGCGCCCCATTTTTTGAGCAAACTTTCGGGCCCTGCACATGGGCCCTGTGGAACAGGAGAGTCAAGTCATGAATCGCGAAATGTTGATGTTGGTCGAAGCCATCTCTCGTGAAAAGAACGTTGAGCGCGACGTGGTATTTGGTGCCGTGGAGGCCGCTTTGGCGCAAGCCACCAAGAAGCTTTACCAAGGCGAAGTGGACATCCGTGTAGCGGTAGACCGCGACAACGGCAACTACGAGAGTTTTCGCCGCTGGCACGTGGTGCCCGATGAGGCCGGTTTGCAATTCCCCGAGCAAGAAATTCTGCTGTTTGAAGCCAAAGAGCAAATCTCGGACATCGAAGTCGACGAGTACATCGAAGAGTCGATTGAGTCGGTGCCGATCGGACGCATTGGCGCCATGGCCGCCAAGCAGGTCATTTTGCAAAAGATCCGCGATGCCGAGCGCGAAATGCTGCTCAACGACTTCATGTCGCGGGGCGAAAAAATCTTTGTCGGTACCGTCAAACGCATGGACAAGGGCGACATCATCTGCGAATCCGGCCGCATCGAGGGCCGCTTGAGGCGCAGCGAGATGATCCCTAAAGAAAACCTGCGCAGCGGTGACCGCGTTCGCGCCATGATCATGGAAGTTGACCTGACTTTGCGCGGTGCCCCGATTTTGTTGTCGCGTTCTGCCCCCGAGTTCATGATCGAGTTGTTCCGCCAGGAAGTCCCAGAAATCGAGCAAGGCCTGCTCGAGATCAAAACTTGCGCCCGTGACCCCGGCTCGCGCGCCAAGATTGCCGTGCTCTCGCATGACAAACGTGTTGACCCGATTGGCACCTGCGTGGGTGTGCGCGGCACGCGTGTCAACGCCGTCACCAATGAGTTGGCTGGCGAGCGTGTGGACATCGTGTTGTGGAGCGAAGATCCTGCCCAGTTCGTGATCGGTGCTTTGGCGCCGGCCAATGTGCAATCCATCGTAGTGGATGAAGAAAAGCACGCCATGGACGTGGTGGTGGACGAAGAAAACCTGGCGATTGCCATTGGCCGTGGCGGACAAAACGTGCGTTTGGCTTCTGACCTGACCGGTTGGAAGATCAACATCATGGACGCAGCCGAGTCGGCCCAAAAGCAAGCCGAAGAAACCACCGGCATCCGCCAGTTGTTCATGGAAAAGCTCGATGTGGACCAGGAGATCGCCGACATCCTGATCGGCGAAGGTTTCACCAGCCTCGAAGAAGTGGCTTATGTGCCCATCCAGGAAATGCTGGAAATCGAAAGCTTCGACGAAGACACCATCAACGAGCTGCGCACCCGTGCCAAAGACGCTTTGCTGACCCTTGAAATTGCGCGTGAGGAGAGCGTTGAAGACGTTTCTCAAGACCTGCGCGACCTGCCAGGCTTGACCCCTGAGCTGATTTCCAAGCTGGTTGAGGCGGGTGTCCAAACCCGTGACGACCTGGCTGATCTGGCCACTGACGAGTTGACCGACATCACCGGTCAAAACGTTGAAGAGGCCACCGCCCTGATCATGAAAGCCCGCGAACATTGGTTCGCAGGCCAGGCCTGAAGTCTGATGGAGGCTTGAACAAAATTATGTCCAGTACCACTGTTGCCGAGTTCGCCAATGAACTCAAAAAATCTGCCGATGTCTTGCTCGATCAATTGCGATCTGCCGGGGTGACCAAAGCCTCTGAAGGCGATGCTTTGACCGATGCCGACAAGCAAAAATTGCTCAGCTACCTGCAAGCGAGCCACGGAACCGTGTCCGTCGACCGCAAGAAGATCACGCTGGTTAAAAAATCCACCAGTGAGATCAAGCAAGCCGATGCCTCGGGCAAGGCCCGTACCATCCAAGTCGAAGTGCGTAAAAAACGCACTCTGATCAAACGCGATGACGAGCCTGTGGCCTCCGCAGAAGAGATCGTGGAGCCCCAACTGGACCATGCCGATTTGGCCCGCCTTGAAGAACAAGCGCGGCGTCAGGCCGAGCTGATCCTTCAACAGGAAGAGGAGTTGGCGGAAAAGCGCCGTCAGCGCGAGGCACAGGAAGCTGCGCAGCGCGCCGAGTTGGCGGCTCAGGAAGAACAAGCTCTGGCCCAGTCTCAATCTGCTGCCGTGGCCCCTGCTGAAGAGCCTGCTGCGGTCAAGCCACTTCTGAGTCGCGAAGCGCGCGAGCAATTGGCGCGGGCCGAAGCGGCCAGCATCAATGCGGCTTCTCAGGCCAAGCCTGCTGCGCCCGCAGCATCTGAGCCCGTCCAATCTGCTGCCGATGTCAAGGCTGCTGCAGCCGAACAAGCCGCTCAACTGGCGACCGCCAAAGCCGACGCCGCGAAGGCAGCGCGTGAAGCTATGGCACAAAAAGCCGCTGCAGAGTCCAAGGCCAAGGCCGATGAAGACACTGCGCGTGCAATGGATCTGGATTCACGCCGACGCAAGGCCCTGGCCGAAGCCGAAGCCATTCGGACCATGATGAATGCCCCCAAGAAAGTGCTGGTCGCCAAAAAAGAAGAGCCCAAGGTCGAGCCTAAAGCGGCGGTCAAGGGGACTTTGCACAAGCCAGCAGGAACTCCTGCGCCTGGTGCGCGCGCAGCGGCTGCGCAAACTGCGGCGCCTGCAGTTCCTGTCGCCAACAAGGAAGTCAAGTCGGCGAAGCTGTCTTCCAGCTGGGCGGGCGATCCGGCCAAGAAGAAAGCCATTCCCACGCGTGGCGACACCAGTGGCGGTGTGGGCCGCAATAACTGGCGTACCGGCCCACGAGGCCGGCGTGGCAACGAACGCGACCGTGATGACGGTCACAGCCAACAGGCAACAGCCGAGGTGCGCGTGCTGGAAGTGCACGTCCCGGAGACCATCACCGTGTCAGAGTTGGCCCACAAGATGGCCATCAAGGCCTCTGAGGTCATTAAGCACTTGATGAAACTGGGCCAGATGGCCACCATGAACCAGCCGTTGGACCAAGACACCGCCATGATTGTGGTGGAAGAAATGGGACACAAAGCTGTCGTCGCTGCGCTGGACGATCCAGAAGCCTTTACCGACGATGAAGTGTTGGATCAGCAATCCGAATTGTTGTCGCGCGCCCCTGTGGTGACGGTGATGGGCCACGTTGACCACGGCAAAACGTCGTTGCTTGACTTCATCCGCCGCGCCAAGGTGGCTTCGGGTGAAGCCGGCGGCATCACTCAGCACATTGGCGCTTACCACGTCGAAACGCCTCGCGGCATGATCTCTTTTCTGGACACGCCCGGTCACGAGGCCTTCACGGCCATGCGAGCCCGTGGTGCGCAAGCCACCGACATCGTCATTTTGGTGGTGGCGGGTGACGACGGTGTGATGCCCCAGACCAAAGAGGCGATCAAGCATGCCAAGGCAGCAGGTGTGCCCATCGTGGTGGCCATCAACAAGATGGACAAGCCCGACTCGAACATCGAACGTGTGCGTGCAGAACTGATTTCAGAGGAAGTCGTTCCCGAAGAGTTCGGTGGCGAATCGCCGTTCGTCTCCGTCTCGGCCAAGACCGGCATGGGCATCGACGCTCTGTTGGAACAAGTCCTGCTTCAAGCTGAAATTTTGGAGCTCAAGGCCCCTGTGAAAGCCGCTGCCAAGGGCTTGGTGATCGAAGCTCGCCTGGACAAGGGACGAGGTCCTGTGGCGACCATCTTGGTGCAATCTGGCACTTTGAATACGGGCGACGTGGTGTTGGCGGGTCAGACCTTTGGCCGCGTGCGCGCCATGCTTGACGAAAATGGTGTAGCCATCAAGTCCGCAGGTCCATCGATTCCGGTCGAGATTCAAGGCTTGACCGAAGTCCCGCAAGCCGGTGACGAGTTCATGGTCATGGGCGACGAGCGACGTGCCCGTGAAATTGCCACTTACCGCGCTGGTAAATTCCGCAATACCAAGCTGGCCAAAATGCAAGCCGCCAAGCTCGAAAACATGTTCACCGACATGTCGGCTGGCGAAATCAAAATGCTGCCCATCATCATCAAGGCCGACGTGCAGGGCTCGCAAGAAGCCTTGGGCGCGTCCTTGCTCAAATTGTCCAACGAAGAAGTCAAAGTCCAGCTGGTTTACGCCGGCGTGGGCGGTATCAGCGAGTCGGACATCAACCTGGCGATCGCCTCCAAGGCCATCGTGATCGGTTTCAACGTGCGTGCCGATGCTGGCGCGCGCAAGTTGGCCGAAGGCAACGGCGTTGACCTGCATTACTACAACATCATTTATGACGCTGTGGATGAGCTCAAAGCCGCGATGTCGGGCATGTTGGCACCCGAGCAGCGCGAAGAGATCATGGGCATGGCCGAAATTAGGACCGTGTTCGTGGCTTCCAAGATCGGTACGGTTGCAGGTTGTATGGTCACTTCGGGCCAAGTCACCCGCAGTGCCAAGTTCCGTTTGCTGCGCGACAACGTGGTCATCTACACGGGTGAACTCGATTCGCTCAAGCGCCTCAAGGACGACGTGCGCGAAGTCAAAGAAGGCTTCGAGTGCGGTATCAAGCTCAAGAACTACAACGACATCAAAGAAGGCGATTACCTTGAATTCTTCGACGTCAAGGAAATTGCGAGAACGCTGTAAATGGTGCGCAGAAAGCCATCGTCCGTTCCCAATCGCGGTTTCCGCGTGGCTGACCAGATCCAGCGGGATCTGGCCGAGTTGATTGCACGCGAGCTGAAAGATCCGCGTGTGGGCATGGTCACGATCAATGCGATTGAGGTCACGCCCGATTACGCGCATGCCAAAGTCTTTTTCAGTGTTTTGACCGGTAACCCCGAAGAAGCCAGCGAAGGATTGAATGCTGCAGCAGGTTTTTTGCGCAACGGCTTGTTCAAGCGGCTGCACATCCATACCGTGCCGACATTGCACTTTTTGTTTGACCGCACCACCGAACGTGCCTCCGACATGAATGCCTTGATCGCCAAGGCCGTGTCATCACGCGCCCAAGAGGACTGAGCATGAACGCGCCACGCACCAGGGTGCAGCGGCGCCCTGTGCACGGGGTGTTGCTGCTCGACAAACCGCTGGGTCTTTCCAGCAACCAGGCTTTACAAAAAGCCAAATGGTTGTTGCGGGCTGAAAAAGCGGGACATACCGGCACCCTGGACCCCTTGGCGACAGGTGTCTTGCCCTTGTGCTTTGGCGCCGCGACCAAGTTCAGTCAACAGCATTTGGACGCGGACAAGACCTACGAGACCACCGTGCGCTTGGGGCTGAAGACGAGCACGGCGGATGCCGAAGGCGATGTGATCGCGGTGCGAGAAGTGTCATGTACGGCTGGTATGGTGGTCGAAGTTTTGGACCGGTTCATCGGCCCGATCAGCCAAGTGCCCCCCATGCACAGTGCCTTGAAAAAGGACGGCAAGGCCTTGTACGAATATGCCCGACAGGGCGAAACCGTTGAACGCGAAGCGCGCAATGTGGTGATTTATGACCTGGATCTGCTGGACATGCAGCTGCAAGGCGATGCGCCTTTTTTGCGGTTGCGTGTGCGTTGCAGCAAAGGCACCTACATCCGGACGCTGGGCGAAGACATCGCCGAGGCGCTGGGTTGTGGTGGGCACTTGAGCGCATTGCGCCGGGTGATCACGGGACCTTTTGACGCGTCACAGTGCGTGACGCTGCAAGATCTGGAAGCGATGGATGAAGCCAAGCGCCTGGGCGCTTTGCTGCCCGTGGCTGTTTTGTTGCCGGGTTACACCGAGGTGAGCCTGGACAGCGACAGCACAGGCCGTTTTTTGAGTGGGGTGCGCAGACACGGCCCTTGGGTTGATTGTGATCAAGTCGCGGTGTATGGAGAACATCCTCGTGCCTTGCTGGGAACAGCAATGGTAAGTGGCGGCGAATTGGTTCCGGGTCGATTGTTGAGCCCGATGGAAATTCAACAGATTTTAGAAAGTTCACCTGCATTTGAGCCGTTGCTGGCCGAGCAGGTTTAAAGGAAGAGAAAGCATGACCAAGCAAATTCGCAATATCGCCATCATCGCCCACGTTGACCACGGTAAAACCACCATGGTGGACCAACTGCTGCGTCAGTCTGGCACCTTCGCTGACCACGAAAAAATCGTCGACACCGTGATGGACAACAACGCCATCGAACGTGAGCGCGGCATCACGATTTTGGCCAAAAACTGCGCCGTGAGTTGGGAAGGCACGCACATCAACATCGTGGACACCCCCGGACACGCGGACTTCGGCGGCGAAGTCGAACGCGCCTTGTCCATGGTCGACGGCGTGGTGCTGTTGATTGACGCGCAAGAGGGCCCCATGCCACAAACCCGTTTTGTGACCAAGAAAGCTTTGGCTTTGGGCCTGAAACCCATTGTCGTGGTGAACAAAGTCGACAAGCCCGGCGCCAACCCTGACAAAGTGGTGAACGCCGCCTTTGACTTGTTCGACAAGCTCGGTGCCAACGACGAACAGCTTGACTTTCCGGTGGTCTATGCCTCCGGCATCAACGGTTGGACATCGATGGTGGAGGGCGCACCCGGTGAGCAGTGGGGACCAGACATGTCGGCCTTGTTCAACACCGTCCTCAACCACGTCAAACCCAATAAGGGCGATCCGGCAGCCCCTCTGCAATTGCAAATTTCCGCGCTCGACTTTTCGTCCTTCGTGGGCCGTATCGGTGTGGGTCGCATCAGCCAAGGCACCATCAAGCCCAACATGGACGTGGTGGTCATGGAGGGCGAAGGCGGCTCGACCATCAAAGGCCGTGTCAACCAGGTGCTGACCTTCAATGGCCTGGACCGCGTGCAAGTGACCGCAGCCGGTCCTGGCGACATCGTGCTGATCAATGGCATTGCCGACCTGAACATCGGCGTCACAGTGACCGACCCGATCAATCCCGCACCCTTGCCCATGCTGAAAGTGGACGAGCCCACGTTGACCATGAACTTCTGCGTGAACACCTCGCCATTGGCCGGCCGTGAAGGCAAGTACGTGACCAGCCGCCAGATCTGGGATCGCCTGCAAAAGGAGCTGCAACACAACGTGGCCCTGCGCGTTAGAGAAACCGACGAAGAAGGCATCTTTGAAGTCATGGGACGCGGTGAATTGCACCTGACCATCTTGCTGGAAAACATGCGCCGTGAAGGCTACGAATTGGCCGTGTCCAAGCCCCGCGTTTTATTCCGCGATGTCAATGGCGAACGCCATGAGCCCATCGAACTGGTCACCGCCGACATCGAAGAAACCCACCAAGGTGGCGTGATGCAAGCCTTGGGTGAGCGCAAAGGCGAGCTGGTGAACATGGACCCCGATGGCCGCGGCCGTGTCCGTTTGGAATACCGCATTCCAGCGCGTGGTCTGATCGGTTTCACCAACGAATTTCTGAACCTGACACGTGGTTCTGGCCTGATCTCCAACATCTTTGACAGTTACGAAGCCCACAAGGGCGACATTGGTGGACGCAAGAACGGTGTGCTGATTTCCATGGACGACGGTGAAATTTTCACCTACGCCCTGGGCAAGCTGGACGACCGTGGCCGCATGTTCGTCAAGGCAAACGATCCGGTGTACGAAGGCATGATCGTGGGCATCCACAGCCGCGACAACGATCTGGTGGTCAACGCCACCCGCACCAAGCAGCTGACCAACTTCCGCGTGTCCGGCAAAGAAGACGCGATCAAGATCACGCCCCCGATTGACCTGACCCTGGAATACGGTGTCGAGTTCATCGAGGACGACGAATTGGTCGAAATCACGCCCAAGAGCGTGCGTCTGCGCAAGCGTTTCTTGAAAGAAAGCGACCGCAAGCGCAACAAGTGATCGGACCCAGGCCATGCGCATGACACACGGTTTGGCGGTTTGGACCATGGTGGGCTGCACCGCCCTGTGGTCTATTGCTGGGGTGGTAACGCGACACTTGGAGGAAGCCCGCAGCTTTGAAGTCACCTTCTGGCGCAGCTTTTTCACCGTCGTGTCTCTCTTGGTCATTCTGCCTTTGTGGCAGGGCAGGGGGGTGTGGTCTCGCATGCCGTGGCGCAACCGGTACTTCTGGCTGTCTGGCGTCTGCTGGAGCGTCATGTTCACCGCCTTCATGGTGGCGCTGACGCTGACCGCGGTGGCCAATGTGTTGATCACCATGGCCGTGGGGCCCTTGTTCACCGCCTTGTTCACCCGCGTGTTTTTGCGGCACCAATTGCCTTTGCGCACTTGGGTCGCCATTGTGGTGGCCGGGGTCGGGATTGGTTGGATGTATGGCACCCAGTTGAGCTTGGGCGACCCAAATTTTCTGGTGGGCTCCCTGGTGGCCTTGTGTGTGCCCATTGCGGGCGCTGTTCAGTGGACCTTGGCGCAAAAAAGCCAAAGCGATGGCCACAGTCTGGACTTGGTGCCCTCGGTTATGTTGGGGGCTGTTTTCTCTACGTTGCTCACCTTGCCCTTGGCCATGCCTTTTCAGGCATCGGCCCACGACGTGGGCTTGCTCGCTATTTTGGGTTTGTTCCAATTGGCCATTCCCTGTGTGTTGTCGGTGATTTGCGTGCGGGTGCTCAAAGCCCCTGAGGCGTCATTGTTGTGTCTGCTGGAAATCGTGTTTGGCATCGCCTTGGCTTGGTGGGGTGCCAACGAAGCCCCGCAAATGAGCGTATTGTTAGGCGGTTCCCTGGTCCTGGGGGCTTTGCTCATGAACCAATGGTTAGGCTGGAGAGGCAACAATGACTGAAGTCATCGCACAGATCGAAGGCCGCATCGGCTGCATCACCCTCAACCGCCCCAAGGCTCTAAACGCCCTGTCGCTGGGCATGGTGCGTGCTTTGTCTCGCGCCT
Source organism: Limnohabitans sp. Rim8 (assembly GCF_945901735.1). GTDB lineage: Bacteria > Pseudomonadota > Gammaproteobacteria > Burkholderiales > Burkholderiaceae_C > Limnohabitans_A. Next base: position 13,711 of record NZ_CAMDLM010000027.1, on the reverse strand, counting down.
TGCTCGATTGGCAAGTCAACCCCCAAGTGCTGGCGGTGGTGGTGCGTGGCACGGGCAAAGAAGGGCCATTTGGCGCCTTCTGTGCTGGGGGTGATATCCGTTTTTTTCACCAAGCGGCCACAGCGGACGACGCGTCATTGGGGGATTTTTTCACCGAAGAGTACCGCCTGAACCACCTGATCCACACTTACCCCAAACCTTACATCGCCTTCATGGACGGCATCGTCATGGGTGGCGGCATGGGCATCAGCCAAGGCGCGAGCGTGCGTGTGGTGACCGAGCGCACCAAGATGGCCATGCCAGAAACCCACATTGGATTGTTTCCGGATGTGGGTGGGGGCTATTTTCTGAGCCGCTGCCCAGGTCGTCTGGGCGAATACCTTGGCTTAACAGGTCAGATGCTCAACGGCCCCCAAGCGGTCGCGGCCAAACTGGCCGACATCTCGCTGGCCAGCGGGATGCTGGAGCCCATCTGGCAGACCTTGATCAGCAGCCCCTTTGAGAACGCCGAATCGGTGGAGCGATGGGTTCTGGCCCAGGCGGGTGCGATGACGCCCGAAAAGCTGACACCACAATCCCAAATCGATGAGGTTTTTGGTCTCCCCACCTTGTCTGACATGTTGCTCAAGCTGGAAGCGGCTACCGATGAGTGGAGTCAGAAAACCGCACATGTTTTGCGCCACCGTTCACCCTTGATGCTGCATGTGGTGCTGGAACAAATACGTCGCGCCCGTCAACTGAGCCTGGCTGATGATCTGCGCATGGAACGCGACATGGTGCACCACTGCTTTCACCTGCGCTCTGTGGCCGACAGCGAATCCGTAGAAGGCATTCGCGCCTTGGCTGTGGACAAAGACCACACGCCGAACTGGAAGCCTGCACGGGTGGAAGACGTGGATTTATCGGAAGCTGCACGGTTCTTTGCGAGCCCCTGGCCTTCAGACCATCACCCGCTGCGCGATCTGGCCTGATCTTATAGGTCGGTGGCTTTAGCCCCGACTGTTGTAAGCGGCCCCCGTGTCGGGGCTAAAGCCACCGACCTACAAACTGCCCTCTGGAATCAGTGACTCAGCGGTCGCGATGACGACTCTTCATGGCCCGATCGACTTCGCGCTTGCCTTCGCGGTCCTTGATGGTGTCGCGTTTGTCGTGCTCGGCCTTGCCCTTGGCCAGCGCAATGTCGCATTTGACCTTGCCTGATTTCCAGTGCAGGTTGATCGGCACCAGGGTGTAGCCCTTTTGTTCAATCTTGCCGATCAACCGCTTGATCTCCTCTTTGTTCAGCAGCAGTTTGCGCGTGCGCGCCGCTTCAGGATTGATGTGGGTCGAAGCCGTTTTGAGCGGGTTGATGAGGCAGCCGATGATGAACAATTCGCCGTTGCGAATGACCACATAACCATCGGTGAGCTGCACCTTGCCTTCGCGAATGGCCTTGACCTCCCAGCCTTCCAGCACCATGCCTGCTTCGTAGCGCTCTTCAATAAAATAGTCAAACGACGCTTTTTTGTTCTCGGCTATCTTGGCAAAGGTGGGTACGGCGGTTTTTTTTGGGGTGGTGGCCATGGGGGACAGATAGAGACGGTCTGGCCGTTATCAAGGAAATTCAAGCGGCTGAAAAGCAATGTGCCATGATGGAAAACTACAATCGCCCATTGTATGAAGAATATCCACAAGTCCGTTCTCATCTGGTACTCGCCAGAGGAAATGTTTCGCTTGGTCACCGACGTGGACCATTACCCTGAGTTTTTGCCCTGGTGCGACAAAGCCCGCGTGCTCGAAAAAGACGCCCATGGCATGGTGGCCGAAGTGGGCATCAGCCTGGGCGGCATCCAGCAAACCTTCACCACCCGCAATGACCACGAGGAAGGCCGCTCGGTCGGCATGACTTTGGTTCAAGGTCCGTTTTCCAAGCTCAGCGGCATGTGGCGCTTCACCCCTGTTGGCGATGGCTCGCAACGCGCATGCAAGGTCGAGTTGGATTTGCAGTACGGCTTTTCCAGCAAAACATTGGCCGCCTTGGTGGGGCCGGTGTTTGACAAGATCGCCGCCAGCTTGGTCGATGCCTTTGTCAAACGCGCCGAAGCGGTGTATGGCTGAGCCAATGTTTGAAGTCACGCTGTGCTGGAGCCTGGGGCCTCGGCATGTCCAAGAGCAAAGTCTGCAAGTGGCTGAGGGCAGTACCGTTCAAGCGGTGCTGGATCAGGGACTGGCCCAGTGGCTGCAAAGTCAGGGCGCTGACGCAGATGCGTCCTTGTCATCACTCAAATTTCAACAGCCTGGCATTTGGGGCCACAAGGTGGCGTGGACGCATGGCGTTCAAGCGGGTGACCGCATCGAGCTTTACCGCTCGCTCAAAGTCGACCCCAAAGTCGCCCGCCGCCAGCGCTTCAAGCGCCAAGGCAAAGGCCGCACGGGCCTTTTTGCCAAGCGCAAAAGCGGCTCAGCAGCTGGGTACTGAAAGTCGCCATGCTAGCCCTTTTGAACGTGATCTCTCAGATCACTCTGAGCGAAGACGTCCAGCGTGTTTTTCATGGACGAGGCGGCCTGTACCCCGGCTGTGAACAATGGTCGCTGGACTGGTTCGCACCCGTCTGGGTCTTGACCAGCTTCAAACCGGTGAACGATGCAGAACTGGCCCAATTCCAAATTGCTCTCGAAGCCCGCTGGAAAGCCTTGGCTCCGGGCATGCCGCTCAATTGGGTGTTCCAGAACCGGGTTTCGGGTGAAGCCGAAACGCGCCTGATGGCGGGCAGCGTGCCCGAGCGGCATGTGGTGACCGAGCAGGGCGCTCGTTACATCGTGCATCTGATGCGCGGTCAAAACCACGGCTTGTTTCTCGACATGGCTGTCGGGCGCGAGTGGCTGAAAAATCATGCTCTGCACGAAAATATTCTCAACCTGTTTGCCTACACCTGCGCGTTCTCGGTGGTGGCCTTGCAAGGCGGGGCCGCGCAAGTCGTGAACCTGGACATGAGCCAAGCCGCCCTGGCCGTGGGGCAGCAAAACCACCGCCTGAACGACTTGCCTGCTAAAGCGCGCTTTCTTGGCCATGACATTTTCAAGACTTGGGGCAAGATCAGCAAGATGGGTCCTTATGGCGTGATCGTGATCGATCCGCCCAGTTACCAAAAAGGCAGCTTCATCGCCACCAAGGACTACATCAAACTGATCCGCCGCTTGCCGGATTTGCTGGAGCCGCAAGGCCATGTGCTGCTGTGCCTGAACGCGCCTGAGCTGGACACGCAGTTTGTGCACACCCAAGTGGCCGAGGCTGCGCCCAACCTGAAGTTTGTCGAGCGTTTGGCCAACCCCGCGGCATTTGCCGATATCGATCCGGAAAAGTCGCTCAAGGTGCTGCATTATCAAAAAGCTTGAATAATTTTTCTATTCACACGTCTTCAAAGTTCGTACAAAATCTCAGAACAGTTCACCACGGTCACGTTTTTTTCGGGACTCCCATGACCTCACTCTCATCTGTTTTGCGCTCCCTTTTACCTTGGTCGTGCTGCCTGTTTATAGGTTTGAGCTTTCCTGTTTGGAGCCAAAATCAGGTGCCCAAAGACACGGAGCTCCAGAGACTGGCAGAACTTGAATCGCCACACGTCCTGGCCAGTCTGAAAGAGCTGACGAGCCACGACTCTGGGACAGGACAAGCACAAGGCATGCTCAAAGTGGTGGAATGGATTGAGCAATTCGGACAGCAATTAGGGGCTCAAACAGAACGAATCACACCTTTCGCCAACGTGGTCGGGCCTAACGTGGCCTTGGTTTTCAAAGGTCAAGGCAAGCGAAATTTCCTGTTGATCGCGCACATGGACACAGTTTATCCACCCGGCACGGCTTCGGCCAAGCCGTTCCGTATTGAAGGTTCACGTGCCATTGCCCCAGGCATAGCGGACGACAAGGGGGGAATTGCCGTTTTTCTGCATGCGATGAAACTTCTCAAACAGCGTGATTTCAAGGATTTCGGACAAATCACGTTGCTGTTTACCAGCGACGAGGAGCGTGGATCATTGGGCTCGCGCGATCTGATCCGTCGACGCGCGCAAGAGCATGATGTCGTGCTCAGTGGCGAGCCCACTGGTGTGGAAGAAATGATTGTTTTGGGCACTTCTGGCGTGGCCGGGCTCTCGGTACGGATGGCATCCTCTGGATTGGGTGTGAGTCAGGACTCTCGCCCCATCGAAGAACTGGCCGACATGATGCTTCGCACCCGCGAGGTGTCCGCGCAGGTTCCAGAGACGCGGATGAATTGGACACTTACCAAAGCCGAAGATGCGCGGCGCCTTGACCGCATGCCCTCGCCCCATATGACGGCGACTTTTCGTGTTCAGGGTAAAGCTTCTCATGCGGGCGTCAATCCACATTTGGGTATCAATGCATTGACTGAAGCAGCTGACCTCATTCAACGTGTGGGGGCAAAGATTTCCCAAATGCCTGGTTTGGCATGGCATTGGCGTTCTTGGCAGGGTGGCATTGTGACCAACATCATTCCGAATGAGTCAAATTTGGTTTTGGAGTTGTCTATTGGCTCTCAGGCTGATCGGGCAGAGATTCTAAAAACCATTGCCAGTGCGGCTGAAAAAACTTGGCTTGCCGGTGCAAAAGTTCAAGTGGACTTCAAAGAAGGGCCTTTTCAAAGTTCGGACAGCCCGCCCACTGTTTTTGCTTCTGCGGACATGCGGGTGCCTGACGCACAGGCTTATGAGAGGCTGGCGTTACGTGTACGTGATCTGTTGAATGCCAAAAAATTCACAACAGCCCATGTCAACATTCAGTCTGGGCTTGGTTTTCCCGCTTACAACGCATCCGCCGAGGGTCGACAACTGGCTGAGTTGGCACGGACGATCTATGCTGATCTGGGTGGGCGCTTGAGTTTGTTGCCTCGGACATACGGCGGTACCGATGCGGCATGGGCATCTCTGTCCGGCAAGCCGGTCATTGAATCTTTGGGTCTGCCCGGAGGCAATTACCACTCATCCGATGAGGAATTTGTGTTGATTGACCGAATTCCTAAGAGACTGGCGTTGGTTGCGGAACTGATTCGAACCATTTCACGCCGTTGACCCTGTCATCAGCACGCAATCGAGCGCATGAAATCCCTTGATCTGCACGGGTACAATCCATTTTTTGGAGCCCTCGCTTATGCGCTTACTCGGTAAAGCCCTGACTTTTGACGACGTTCTCCTCGTCCCTGCTTACTCGCAAGTCCTGCCCAAGGACACCTCTCTCGCGACGCAATTCACCCGCAACATCCGCCTAAACCTTCCCCTGGTGTCCGCTGCCATGGACACCGTGACCGAATCGCGCCTGGCCATTGCCATCGCCCAAGAAGGCGGCATCGGCATCGTGCACAAAAACCTCACCGCGCAAGAGCAAGCCGCGCAAGTGGCCAAGGTCAAGCGCTATGAATCGGGCGTGTTGCGCGACCCGGTGGTCATCACCCCTGACACCACCGTTCGCCAGGTCATGGCCCTGTCTGACGAGCTGGGCGTGTCGGGCTTTCCGGTTTGCGACGGCCGCCAAGTGGTCGGTATCGTCACGGGCCGTGATCTGCGCTTTGAAACCCGCTACGACCAAAAAGTCAGTGAGATCATGACGCCGCGTGAGCGCCTGATCACCGTGCCCGAAGGCACCACACCCGAGCAAGCCAAGCACCTGCTCAACAAACACAAATTGGAGCGCCTGCTGGTCATCAACGACGACTTTGAACTCAAGGGCCTGATCACTGTCAAAGACATCACCAAACAGCTGAACTTTCCCAATGCCGCACGCGACGGCGCTGGCAAGTTGCGCGTGGGCGCGGCCGTGGGCGTGGGCGAGGGCACCGAGGAGCGCGTGGAAGCGTTGGCCCGTGCCGGTGTGGACGCGATCGTGGTCGACACTGCCCACGGCCACAGCAAAGGTGTGATCGATCGCGTGCGCTGGGTCAAACAAAACTACCCGCACATCGAAGTGATTGGCGGGAACATTGCCACCGGCGCTGCCGCTTTGGCCTTGGTCGAAGCCGGTGCCGATGCAGTCAAGGTGGGCATTGGCCCCGGATCAATTTGCACCACCCGCATCGTGGCGGGTGTTGGCGTGCCGCAAATCATGGCGGTGGACAGCGTGGCCACAGCCCTAAAAGGCACAGGCGTTCCCCTGATCGCTGACGGCGGAATCCGTTACAGCGGCGACATCGCCAAGGCCATTGCCGCAGGTGCAGGCACGGTGATGATGGGCGGCATGTTCGCGGGCACCGAAGAAGCGCCCGGCGAAATTGTGTTGTTCCAAGGCCGCAGCTACAAGAGCTACCGCGGCATGGGCTCGATTGGCGCCATGCAGCAAGGCAGCGCTGACCGCTACTTTCAAGAGTCCAGCACCGGCAACCCCAACGCTGACAAACTGGTGCCCGAAGGCATCGAAGGCCGCGTGCCCTACAAAGGCTCGGTCGTGTCCATCATTTACCAAATGGCCGGCGGCCTGCGCGCCAGCATGGGTTACTGCGGCTGCGCCACCATTGAGGCCATGCACAACGACTCGCAGTTTGTGGAGATCACCGCTGCGGGCATCCGCGAAAGCCATGTGCACGACGTGCAGATCACCAAAGAAGCGCCGAATTACCGGTCCGAATAAAATCTGTAATTGACCATCAAGGCGTCTGCACCCCAGACGCCTTTTCACTTTTCAAAGAACGACGCTTGCCATGCAGCACTCCAAGATCCTGATCCTCGACTTCGGCTCGCAAGTCACCCAGCTCATCGCCCGCCGTGTGCGCGAAGCGCATGTTTTTTGCGAAGTGCATCCTTGTGATGTGAGCAGCGACTGGGTGCGTGAATACGCCAAAGACGGCAACCTGAAGGGTGTGATTCTGTCGGGCAGCCACGCCAGCGTTTACGAGGTGGACGACAAAGCGCCCGATGCGGTGTTTGAGCTGGGCGTGCCGGTCTTGGGCATTTGCTACGGCATGCAGACCATGGCTCAGCAACTCGGCGGCAAGGTAGAAGCGGGCACCACACGCGAGTTTGGCTACGCCGAAGTCCGCGCCCACGGCCACACCGAACTGCTGAAGGGCATTGAAGACTTCGCCACGCCCGAGGGCCACGGCATGCTCAAGGTCTGGATGAGCCACGGCGACAAGGTCACGGCCATGCCTGCCGGCTTCCAGCTCATGGCCTCGACCTCGGCTTGCCCGATAGCGGGCATGGCCGACGAGGCCCGCCGCTTTTACGCGGTGCAGTTCCACCCCGAAGTCACGCACACCGTGCAGGGCCAGGCGCTGCTGAACCGCTTTGTGCTCGACATTTGCCAGGCCCGCCCCGACTGGATCATGGGCGACTACATCGAAGAAGCCGTGGCCAAAATCCGCGAGCAAGTGGGTAACGAAGAAGTCATTCTTGGCTTGTCGGGTGGCGTCGATTCATCGGTGGCTGCAGCCTTGATCCACCGTGCCATCGGCGACAAGTTGACCTGTGTGTTTGTGGACCACGGCCTGCTGCGCCTGAACGAGGGCGACATGGTCATGGAGATGTTCGTTGGCAAGCTGCACGCGAAAGTCATCCGTGTCGATGCCAGCGATTTGTTCCTGGGCAAGCTGGCGGGCGTGAGCGAACCAGAAGCCAAGCGCAAGATCATCGGCGGCCTGTTCGTCGATGTGTTCAAGCAACAAGCGGCCAAGCTCAAGGCGGGCGACGGTGGCCACAAAGGTGCAAGCTTCCTGGCCCAAGGCACCATCTACCCCGACGTGATTGAAAGCGGCGGCGCCAAGAGCAAAAAAGCCGTCACCATCAAGAGCCACCACAACGTGGGCGGCTTACCCGAGCAGTTGGGCCTGAAACTGCTGGAGCCACTGCGCGAGCTGTTCAAAGACGAAGTGCGCGAACTCGGCGTGGCCCTGGGCTTGCCGCGCGAAATGGTCTACCGCCACCCCTTCCCAGGCCCAGGCCTTGGCGTGCGCATCTTGGGCGAAGTCAAAAAGGAATACGCTGACCTGCTGCGCCGGGCCGATGCTATCTTCATCGAAGAGCTGCGCAACTTCACCGATGAAACCGGCAAGACCTGGTACGACCTGACCAGCCAAGCCTTTGCCGTGTTCCTGCCCGTGAAAAGCGTGGGCGTGATGGGCGACGGCCGCACGTATGACTATGTGGTGGCCCTGCGCGCGGTGCAAACCAGCGACTTCATGACCGCCGACTGGGCCGAGCTGCCCTATTCGCTGCTCAAGAAAGTGTCGGGCCGCATCATCAACGAGGTGCGCGGCATCAACCGGGTGACTTACGACGTGAGTTCAAAACCACCGGCGACGATTGAGTGGGAGTGACTTTTGTTAGCTAAGTTGTTGATTTATATAGGTTTTCAACTTACACACTTGTTTCACAAACTCAAAAAGTCTGTTGATTTTATTGAGAAAAGACTTTACAGTTACACGTTAAGTAGCACAGCGTTGCTACTACTCAAAAACGTAGTTACTCTAAAGTCCAATGGCACTCAAAAAAGCTGAATTTAATGACGACGAAGTTCCCATATTTGAGGAAGCGTTAGTCTACAAACGTGGCGAATATTGGCAAATGCGTATGTGGCTTGCTAAGGAACACAAGTACGCACGATTTAGCTTAAAGACACGCAACAGAAGCACAGCTATAGATAAAGCCAAGCTCCACTATCACGAGCTTATGGCGGGACAGCTACAAGGAAAAACGTACTTTTCAATCACAACACGTATGGGTGTTGAGATGTATTTAGAACATCGTAAAAAAGATGTTACTAACGGATATATCGTCAGCGGTAGATACAACACAATCGCAACACATCTTAACCATTGGTTAAAGTTTATTGGTAAAGACGTAAAGCTTAAGGAGCTTGAACGTACTGATTGTGAAAATTACTATGCCAGCCGTACTAAGACTAAGAAAAAAGAAACGATAAAAATAAGTCAAACAACTGTAGAAAATGAGCAAAGTTCAGTCAACGCAATGATGGCTTGGCTTTACAAAAAGAAAGAAACTTACATTGACGGCTTTGACTTTAAGAAGCTTAAAGCTGTGGACAAAGGTGCTGAAGAAAACAGACGTAATACTTTCACGGATGACGAAGTGGCACGTTGGACTGTTGAGTTAAGTAAGTACATTAAGGAAGCTGAAAAGGATTTGACTGAGCCAAATAACTTAGTCAAAGCTGTGTGCGGTTATTACTTGGGGTTCAGTTTAATAACAGGCTTAAGACGTGGCGAACAGCTACAGCTTAAGTGGAGTGACGTTGAGGATATGGAGCACGAGGTAGCAAGGAAAAACCCATTTGACTTGCTTAAGATTACTGTACGTGGTGAGACAAGCAAAGTTAGGAAGACACGTCAGTTTGTTGTTAAGGATTCTGTGTACTTGAAAGGCTTAATTGAACTTACAAGACAAAGGCACACAGGCAAGATATTAGAGCCTGACTTAATGGCTTTGGTACAAGACGAACTAATGTTTAGCACTAATGGCGAGACTGCTGTTACGGCAAGAGCTATTGGAGTTCACTTTGATAATTTGATTGTTTTAGCAAAGATTCCAAACAAAGATAAGCGTGGATTAGTTCCGTATAGTCTGCGTCACTACTTCATTACGCAACGTGTCAACAGTAATCTTCCGCCAGCTATTGTTGCGGAGATGTGTGGCACAAGCATTACACAGATTGAGAAGACGTATTACCATACAACGGAAGAGAAGATGGTGAGTAACGCACTTGCTGGCTACTACGTTAAGGATGGAATGCTGATTCCTAAGTAAGGGTAGGGTGGGGGTATAGGTAAAAAATCACCACCCCAAAAGTGTAAGTACTTGACTACAATTTTTCGTAGCCCATTTTTTTAAGAGCTACAGAACCAATTTTAGGTTAGATTAAATCACCAGTGGTTAGGTTCTCAGTACCCCAAAGAAATTGCGTAACTATTTTTTAAGGGTAACTTATGGAATTTCTTAAGCGAAACAAGGGTTTTTACTGATTACGAATCAGTGCCAATGCCCCAAAATAGTGCGGTTCTAATTGTTGAAAACCACAACACAATGAGTCGTGTTACCAAAATCAGCACAATCTTAACAGCCTCTAACACTGAAAGGGTAGAGGCGTTATGCGTTTGGATAGCGGAAAATTGTGACAGTAGTATTGGATGGGAACAGCTTTCTAAGCAAAGTGGCTTGTCCCATAAAGAGTTGATTTCACTCTTTCAAATCCATAAGCATCAAACGCCAATGGCATACATTAAGAACGTAAGAGAACAAAAGAAGAAAGATTTGCCACGCTACCCACAAGCAAACTTGTTCAACAGTATCAACAAGACTGGTAACGAAGAAGGTTGAGTTAAGCTGTTTTTTTAAGGGTGGCAATACCATTTTTGCTATGCCTGTCATCCCCATCATCTTCTTTTTCTGTAGCACCTATATTCTTGCCAAAATACCCCATTTTTAAGCCATTAGACGGTTTTATTGGGGTAGTGGCTATAGGATTAGGGTGTGGAGTAGAAGCAAGCTTAGGGTTGATTGCTGTGTTTGTAGGCTGTTGTTTAAGCTGAGGGTTGGTAGGGGGTAGAGGCTTTACAGCGTTTAAGGCGTTAGGGTTGGGCTTGTTAAGTGGAGAGGGTGGCTGTTTAGCTAAGGGGGCTTGTGGCTTTTTGATAGGGGGTGGTGGAGGGGTGGGTATACGTATGCTTGTACCCTTACTTGATTTCTTACCACGTGGTTTAAGCTTAACCTGTGCCTTACGCTCAGCTTCCGCACGTTTCTCTTGTTCTGCTTGCTGTGCTATTGCTGTCCAAGTATTGTCAATTACTGTGCGTAGTAGCTCCAACTGTCCTTGTGCGTCTGTTATCTCACTAATCCTCATAACTGTCTCCTATTCTTATATTTAGCGAGAATAGAAGACAAGGACTGACACTTGTGTGCCAGTCCTTAATCAATCATTTGGCAAAGCCAGCTCGTAGCTTATCGCTTGCGTTGTTGATTGCTTCGTCCAATTCGCCTCCGATTACAACTTGCTGAAGTAAGGCTAAGGTTTCAATTAGTTCGTCTTGTGTGCCAAGTTCAATAGCATTCTTACCTTTAGCAAGTTCCAAAGTCTTGCTACCGTAACGCACACTAAGGTTGATTTTGTTTGTAGGTGTTGTCCAAAACCATTCTTTAACACGTTTGGTAGTTTCAACTACAACACGTTCTCCAGCTTCATTAGTCACAGTCTTAAGACGCTTAGGAGCGTATAAAGTACCGTTCTTTTGGCAACGAGCAAGTTCAAGTTGTTCTTCAATTTTCGTAGCAAGTTTCTGCCTACGCAACATAATTGGGCTAAGGTTACGTTCACGCTTGCTTGCTACAAGCTTAAGTTTGGCGATAAAAGACATAAAAGCTCCTTTTGTTAAGTGAACTTTTAATGTAACTTCAGACTTTATTAAGGACAACCGAAGGGAAAATATTTTCTTTCCTTTGGTTTCGCATAAATAAAGGTATGAAACTACAAGATATTCGCATTCGTACAGCCTATAACCCACTTGCCTTGCCTACGCAGAAGGCGGCGACACGCACGTGGTTAAGCGGAATGAGTAAGGATTTCCCGTTAGCTTTGACGTTGACTTTGAAGCAAACTATTGTTGAGACTACAGACAGAGGTACATACAAGCGTAAGCTGACACGTATTGACTGTGAACGTATTGCCAAACGCTTTACGCAGAAACTTAACAGAGAAGTTTTTGGTAAACGTGGTGCTGACAAGTTTGGACTCTCGCTTAAGTATTTGCCAGTGGTTGAAGGTGAGCGTAGCAATAAGAATTTACATCTTCACTTTGCCATTGGCGGTTTGCCAAGTCACGTAAAGTTTAATCAGTTTGATAGGCTTGTTACGAACGCCAAGCTTAATGTTGAGCACATAGACGCTGAGCATAAGGTTGATGTTACGGACAGCGGATGGTTTGAGTACATCACAAAAGAGATAGGTACTAAAGACACGGACAACGTGCTTTGGACTTTAGCTTAATAGCATTACTGCCCACGTTTGGCTCTTGCTACTTCCAATAAAGCTTGTTAGCTTTAATTGGCGAAGCTTTGCCCAAACATTACAGCTTAATGTCAAACACTCAGAATGTCTACATCTAAGCAGGACTGACAGTGTAATACAAGCGAAGTTAAGAGTAGCAAGACAAAGAAAGTAGCTATGTAGACTGAATTAAACAAGCTACAAACGCACAAAAGAAGCTGAGCTAAGCTTGGGTAGCTGGTACAGCTTGCGACAGCGTACAGGGCTTATACGCAAGTCTGCTTAAAAAAGTCGCAATCACCCAAAAATTCCAATAAATACAAAACCAAAGCTAATTACTAAAAGCTTTGTTTTTAAGTCAAAGAACCTTTAAGTCTTTGAAATCATTGGAGAAAATACATTGACGCACTTAGGTAAAAAAACGGTAGGAATTGAGAAACAAAGAAAATACACTTTACGCACTGAAAAGCTTACATTAAGGAGAACGCTAATGTCTAAACAGGCTAAAGTGCTAACAGAACAAGAAATCCGAAGAGTACTGGACTACGTTGCTACACGTCCCCACGCTGAACGCAATAGGGCAATGTTTTTGACAATGCTGTACGCAATGCTACGTGTAAAAGAATGTGCGGCACTACGCTACGCAGACGTACTTGACGCAGAGGGAAAGGTTAAAACTGAGATTTACTTGACAGCAGAACAGACAAAAGGGCGTAAGGGCGGTACTGTTTTTGTCAGCGATAAGCTACGCAAAGAACTACAGGCTTACGTTCGAGCTGTGCCGTACAAAGAAATAACGGACAAGCTTTTCTATTCACAAAAGCGTCCACAAGAGGGTTGGAATAGCAATACCTTATGCCAGCACTTTCACCACTTATTCCGTAACTGTGCCATTTCAGGTGGTAGTAGTCACAGTCCAAGACGCACAGGAATTACCAATTTGGCTGACAAAGGAGTTAGCGTTAGGGTGCTACAGAGCATTGCTCGTCACGCTAACTTATCCACAACTCAATGCTATATAGACGTCAATGACGCTATGAAACGTAAAGCGATTAATCTTTTGAATTAAATCTTAGTTTGTAAAGTTGTTCAACGTCAACTTTATCTAAATCAATATAACCTGTGCCAAGTTCGTTTCTAGCTTGCCATTTTCCATTGCTAAGCAACTTTAATGAAAGTGGTAAGTAAGCATCTTTACTTCCATATTTGAAGATATCAAAGTCTTCAACATAGTCAAAGTTTTGCGTGTTGTTGTCTGGTTTAGGTGTTGAGTCGTAATACCGATTCGTCTTTTCATTACAAACCCAATAATGTGGAATGATAGGTGTGCCACGTTCACCGAAGTAGTCGCCTACCATCCAACCAGAAACAATCATTAAGTCTGCTTCATTTGTTTTAGCAAGCTTTTCAGCGTTTTGATAACAGTGGTTGGGTAAGGCTCCATCAAGCTTAACTTCTTCCACCATTACATACTCAGCATTAGGACGTTGCTTTAGAAAAAGTCGAGTAGCTTTTTTCATAAAACACTCGATAAAACTTATTTCACAGGTTTCTTAGGTGCGGCGGCTTTCTTTGCGTCAGTGGCTTTTTTGGCTAAGAACTCGTCAACTTGTTTCTGTGTCACACGTGACTTAAGCAATCCCTTAAAGTCAGTTGCCTTGAATTCATAGAATTTGATTTCTTCTTTGATACGCTTAAGAGCGTCAGCACGTTCGGATAGTTTGGCATCATC
>NZ_CAMDLM010000026.1 GCF_945901735.1 Limnohabitans sp. Rim8 | reverse complement strand
AAGTCACCGTTCCCCCCAGCATGCTGTTCAGTCCTGACGGAAAGAAAGCCCAAGCCCAAGGTGCCACCGCATGAACACCCCGATCACAGCCCATGCCCCCCACCCGGACGACTTCGTCTTCCGGACAGCCGACCGCATGCGCATCGACGGCTGCACCAACGCCATCGCCCGCGAAGGGCTGAGCCTGTCGCTGCAATGCGAACACGAGGCCCTGCTCGATCACTACACCCACCTGCTGCTCAAACGCCTGCGGCAAGCAGCCCCCGAACACCACATCGAGGTTTATTTTCCAACCAACACCGACGCCTTGCTCGCCCGCTTCAACGACGCCCTGGCCCGCCAATCGGTGCAACAAGCCACCCGCACTTCCACCGGTGTCAGTCCTGCGCAAATATGGGTCGTGCACGACGCCCAAGCCCTGCCCGATGCCGAAATTCAGCTGCTCGCCCGCCTGATCCAGAACTTTCCTGGCGCCAACATCCGGGCCATCCTGCTCATGAAAGGCACTGCAGACGGCCACAACAACCTGTCCGCCTTCGGCCGCAAAATTTTGCGCTGGGAAATCGAAGCCCCCAACGCCGAACAGGCCCAAGCCACGCTCGACATGGCCCGAGCTGAAGGCCGCCAGCAGCCCGTGCAACAACTGCTCAGACGCATCAAACGCCAATCCTGGACCGACGATGGCCCCGGCCCCGAAACCGAAGACGCCGCCCAATTCGCCCAAGACGAGCCGCCCCACTTGGAGAAAAAAAATGCCGCCCAACAAATCAAGCAACAAGTGCAAGCTTTTCACGCAAATGGCCGCAAGGCCATTGACAAAAGCACCCAATTGCTGGGCAAATGGGACAAAAGCCACACGCGTTTGGCGCTGTGGGTCGCGGCTGCACTCACCCTGTCCACCCTGACCATGCTCTGGCTTCAACCCGAAGCCTTCGGCATTGGCAAAACCAAAGCCACGCAGCCCACGCCCGCGGCCATCGGGCTGCCAGAGCCCGGCACCGGTAACACACCCGCCCAAGCCCTCACCCCGACAACTGTCGGCCCGGCTGCCCCTGTTGCCCCTGTTGCCCCCAACAAGTTGCCCTGATCCAACCCAGGAACACGCCGTGAAAAAAAACACCCTCATCCGCAGCGACAAACCCCACGCCGTCAACATGCCTTCGGGCTCCAACGTGGCCGCTCGTCCAAGCACCCAGAAATTCAAGTCCTCGGAAACCTCCGACGACAGCCCCACCAACATTCAAAAAGTGGTGCCCGTCAAAACCCCCAAAAGCAAGCGCATCGAGCCCCCCACTCCGGCCGTCAAAACCGTGCGTGCCAAAGCCCTCGAGGGCCCGTTGTTCGAAGCCCCGACCCCACTTGCCAAACCCAAATCCAAACCCCCATCAGGCAAAACAGCCAGATCAAAACCCAAACTGCGCAGCGCGTCGCCCTCCAGCAGCGCCAAAGCGCAAGCCCTGGACGCAGCCCCCACACCCATTGAGCCCATATGGGAACAAGACAACCCTGTCAAAACCCGCATCGATCAACTCAGAGCCCGTAACGCCCAATTGGCAGAACAACTCCAGCGACTCCCGCAAATGCCCACAGCCCGAGGAAAACGACCATGAGCGACAAAGACTTCACCCCCACCGAACCCATCCTCGTGGATGCCCCCGGCAGCGAGGACAGCACCGCCCCAGCCCCCCACAGCGACAGCGACATGGCCCCCAGCGCTGCGGCACCGGCCCCCGAGTCGCGCCCGCACATGGGCCTCACCGTCGATGAACGTGCCTACCGGCAATACCAATCGCTGGCCCAAGTTGTGCTCGACTCTGCCGACATCGCCAGCAAGTCCGCCGAATCCGCCGCCGCCGCCAGCAGAAACATGCACAAGGCCACCACCGAATTCAAAGACCTGACCGAAGTCGGCCACAAAAAGGCCCTGATCCTGCTGGGCGCAACAGGCGGCCTGATGCTGATTTGTCTCATTTTCTTTTTGGTCATGGGGGTGCGCATGAACAGCCGCATCAACCAACTCGACACCATGATGCTGGCGGTCGGCAAGCGCGTGGTCGACCTCAACGTCGGCCTCGAATCGCTCAACGTCATCAATCGCAGCATCGAAGGCCTGACGGCGCAACAAGTCGAACAAGCCAAGAACCAAGGCCAGATCGAAACTCGCATCAGCGACGCGCTCAAAAAATCCGAAAACATGGTCCAGACCGTGCCCGGAGAAACCGCCAAACAAGTCGCCGCCACCAGCGACAACCTGCTCAAACAAGTCCAAGCCATCAACAGCCGGTTGCAAAGCCAGGCCGGTGCCGTGCAAACCCTGGGCAATGAAGTCAAAGCCCTCAAAGGCGCGGTCGGCAACGTCGACAAACTCAACAGCGACGTCCAAGCCCTGGTGACCCTGCAAAAAGAACGCTACCTCGAAACCCTGCAGAAAAACAACGCCAACGCCAACGCCAACACCAACACCAACCGCGCCGTCCAGTTCCCCCGCATCAACCCGCCCAAGCCCGCTGGCGAGCCTGCTGCTGCTGCCCCCGCAGTTGCGCCTGCGCCGCGCTGAAGCACAAAGACCACCCCAAAGGACCCTTGCCACCCCCATGACCCCGGACGAATAACCGTCCTGTCCCCCCAGAAAACCAGGGGGCCATGATCAAGTCCGTGACCTTGGCCTTGAAAAAGAGATTCCTTGTTGACGGGTTAAATTCCAAACAAGGGGGTCGGAAATGATGAAAACGGAATGCGCGCGTTACAAGCTCGAATTCAAGCCCGTCGCAGTGCCAGCGTTTGAAGAAGCTCTGAGCACGGTGGGTGCAGCACGCACTTGGGGTGTGGTCGATACGATCGGGTCAGGGCACAGCGCCGAAGGACTCATTCGACGCACACGGCGATGTAAGTGAGCACAAAAACGCCATTGGGGGGAATTTTTCGCCAGTAGCCCATGTCTTTCACGTCGGCGACTTTTTCGCCGGTCAGTTTGGGGCCGGCGAAACTGGACATCTGGCCCAATCGGTGCATTTTGTAGGTGCAATCGTATTCGTTCAAGTAGTGTCTGGAGCGCACCCCTTCGGCGTCCGGTTTTTTGAGGTCCTGCATTTCCCAGACCCGGCGGATCCTGTCTTCCCGCTCGATGCTTTTGCGGTTCACGTAAAGCGTCAGGTCCTGGGTTTCGCCGATGCGGGTCCATGCCTGCGCGGCGAGTGGGCTGAGGCAGCCCGCCAAGCCAGCACAGCACAGGCTCCACCGCACCACAGCACGCATTGAAAATGCTCGCAACGTCATGTTTGTTCTCAAAAATAAGTTCCCGCAAGGGTGATGGCTTGACCGCCTGTGCCCAGCTTGAAGCGAGAGATGCCGGGCAGATCGTGGGTGTTGACGCCCCCCAGATCGAGCTGCTCGACGCCCAGTTCCTGCAAGTAAGCCATGGCCTGCCAGAGCAAAGCGTTGTGGGCATTGAGCTGCCGGCCCTCTTCGTCAGCCCAGCCCATATGGTAACTGGCCACTCGGCCGTGAATCAGAAAGAGCATGCCGCCCACGGTGTTCTTGCCCAGTTCGGCATAGGCCACCACAAAGGCTTGACGGGGGTCGGCCGCAGCGGCGATGTAGGCTTGTACAAAATTGGTGGGCAAGCCATGGAATTTTTTCGCTTCGCGCTGGGCCAATTCCTGGCCCAGCAGCCAATCACAGCGCTTGCGGCTCGGTTGCACATGGATGCGCAGCTTCACATGGGACAGCACTTTGTTCAAGCGGTTGCGCCACTTGCCCTCGAGCTGGGCTTTCAAAGTGGGCAGCGGGTGGGTCAAATCGAGCAGCACAGTGGAATAACCGGTCATCACGCGTGACATGCCCCGGGTTTCAAGCGGGTCGAGTTGTTCGCCGGTGCGGTCGGGCGAAAACAAGGGGACTTTCAGGCGCGGCAGTGGGATCGTTTGGCGCAGGCGCTTGTAAATGTCGGCACGTTGCGCGGGGCTGAGGTCGGGATGGAAGATCGGGCCCCGCGTGCAAGAGGCCAAAGAGATGTAGCCCAACACCCGTTTGCACATGAATTGGGCAATGGCCACCCGCTGGCCTTCTTGCCAGACCATGGCCCGCGAGATGTTCACGCCCAATGAGGTCAAGGCCTCGCCGTAGGTCCAGGCCTGCTGCAAAGCACCGAGGTGGGTCGAATGAAATTCTTCCCAATCGGCTTGTCGCAGTTGCTCCCATTTCACATCCATATCGTCATAATAGGCAAATTTTTCAAATTCGACTCAAGATAACGCATTTGAGTCCGATGAACACAGGTGTTAATGGAAAAAATGAGCTCGTCATCGCCCAAAGAACATGCCATCTTGGGGCATGACATCCCCAAAGCCCGCTTGACGATTTCGGGGTGGGCTTGGGGGGCGCTGTATTTGGGTCTGCCTGTCATGTTGCTGGGCAATTTGATGGACTTCTTTTTTCAATGGACACTGGGTTGGTGCATCGGTATTTGGTGCATTGTCTAGACTTAAAGGGCCACCATGTTTTTCTTTGTCGGTTTAGCGGTTGTTTTTGGGGCGGTGTTTGGCGGTTACGTCATCGCTGGCGGCAAGATGGCCCCCATCATCAAGGCCGCGCCTTTCGAATTTCTGATCATCGGGGGTTCGGCCATTGGCGCTTCGTTGGTGGCCAACAGCTTTCCTGTGTTCAAGGCGGCCATGGGCGGCATTGGCAAGTGCATCAAAGGACCCAGTTTTCACCAAGCCGACTACCTGGCTTTGATGCTGCTGGTGGGCAAACTGCAAACGGTGATGAAAAAAGAAGGCGTGGTGGCGCTCGAATCGCACGTCGAAAACCCAGACTCGAGCCCGATTTTTGGTGAATTCCCCAAGCTGGCCAAGGACCACTCCATCGTTCAGATGATTTGCGATCCCCTTCGTTTGATGGTGATCTCGCAGGGCAACCTGGACGCCGATGCCTTGGATGATTTGATGAAAAAAGCCATCAAGGTGCACCACCATGAGGCCTTGTTGGCCCCCGGCGCGTTGGCCGGCATTGCGGGTGGTTTGCCCGCGCTGGGCATCGTGGCTTGCGTGTTGGGTGTGGTGAAAACCATGGGTTCGATTGACCAACCCCCGCCTGTACTGGGCGCGCTGATTGGCTCCGCGCTGGTGGGTACGCTGATGGGCGTGTTTTTGGCCTACGGTATGTTTGAGCCCTTTGCCGGGCGACTGACCCAAATCATCAACGAAGACGCACAAGCGTTTGACGTGATCCGCGAGATGATCGTGGGCAACCTCAAGGGCTACGCGCAACCGCTGGTGATCGAGTCCGCACGGGCCTGTATTTCTCACCACAACCAACCGAGCTTTTCCGAAGTCTTTGACGGCATGCGAGGATCCTGATGGCCGAGGCAGACAAAGCCGCAGCGGGAACACCCGAAGAAGTCGCTGCAGCTGCTGCTGCAGAGGCATTGCGGCCCATCATCATTGTCAAAAAAATCATTGCCGACGACGGTCATGCGGGTGCGCACGGTGGCGCCTGGAAAATCGCTCTGGCCGACATGATGACGGCCATGATGGCTTTCTTCTTGTTGATGTGGCTGTTGGGCGCCAGTACAGAAGACAGGAAAAGGAGTGTCGCGGACTATTTCAGGCCCACCTCCCACAGCCAGATCGTGTTTGGTGAAATGGCGGGCTCCAATGGTTTGTTCGGTGGCAAGTCCATCATCGACCCCGAAGGTTTCCCTTTCACCGCCAAGCAAACCGCGTTGCTCGAGCGTTTGACGCCTCAGGCCCAAGGTGGCCCAGGCGAAAGCTTTGGTTCATCCAAGGAAGAGAACAACAAGGATGGCCCCTCTGACCAAGACCCCGGCAAAGCCACGGGTTCGGGCTCACCAGGCGAGGGTGGCGGCAGTGGCTCGCCAGGCCAGAAACAGGACAAGGAAAATTTCGACAAGGTCGAAAAAGAGATCAAACAGAAATTGTCTGAAAGCCCGCAGTTCGAAAAAATCAAGGACCAAGTCAGCATCACGCGCGAGAAGGACGGTTTGCGCATTGAGGTGATCGACAAGGCCGACTTTGCCATGTACAGCTCTGGTGGCGCGGTGATGGGCAGCAAAGCGGCCGCCTTGATGGCTGAAGTGACCCAATCACTCAAACCGCTGCCCAACAAATTGTCGATTCGTGGGCACACCGACAGCATGGGTTTCGCGCCGGACAGCATGCGCAACAATTGGACCTTGTCAACCGAGCGTGCCGATGCCACGCGACAGTTCATGCAATCCCAGGGCGTGGGCAGCGATCGCTTCTCGCGCATCGAGGGGGTGGCCGATACCAATCCCAAAGTGCCAGGCAACGGTGCAGACCCGCGAAACCGCCGCGTCAGCATCACGGTGCTGAACCAGTAATCAGCTGATAACTGCAGCTTGACTGCACGCTAAGATGACAACCGACCGCATTGCTTTACACCAACACCCTCTAGAGGTTTCCTCATGTTTAAAAATACTGCAATCGGTATCGCCATCGGTCTTTCGGTCATGGGCGGCATCTGGGGGCTGGTGCACCTCTTGTGGGAAAGCCCTCCCGAGACCGATTTGATCACTGAAAGCCTGCCCGGCGACAGCAAAGGTGTGATGGATCTGATTTGCGAGCTGGAGCTGGACCTGGACGGTCAACTGGCTTTGGGCATCAAGGAAAACGAGCCCTCCAGGATCACCATGGCACAGATTGATTTCGAGAAAAAATCAGGTTGGTACCAAGGCAAGATTGCCATCTCTGAAAGCCGTTCAGGCACCCTGCAATTGATGGGCACGCGACTGAAGATTTACCGCCCAGCCATGTTCCAACGGTTTGGCGTCATGATCACCGGCGAAGAGTTTGTGGTGGACCGCAAAACAGGCAGTTTTGTGCAATCCCTGAGCCTGAACGACGGGCGCAATGTCAAGCTCATCAAGGGCACTTGCGCCAAAGTGATCAAACCACCCTTCTGAGTTCGACCACATTGGGTCTGCAACGCCTTTCCTTCAGAGGCCTGTTCAGGCCACGCCACGCAATTCGTATTTGTTGATTTTTTCGATGAGTGTGGTTCTTTGCAACTGCAGCAGCTTGGCCGTTTGCGACACATTGCCTTGGGTGCGGCTGAGGGCTTGCTCGATCAGGT
This sequence comes from Limnohabitans sp. Rim8, assembly GCF_945901735.1. Taxonomy (GTDB): domain Bacteria; phylum Pseudomonadota; class Gammaproteobacteria; order Burkholderiales; family Burkholderiaceae_C; genus Limnohabitans_A. The sequence goes on along the minus strand of NZ_CAMDLM010000026.1, from coordinate 49,736 downwards.
TGCGCTCGATGTCGATCAGGTGTTGCTTGAGCGAGATGCCGTCGGGCGGCAAGGTCTGGATGCCTTGGGCCAGCAAGATGACTTCTTCGACCGAGCTCATTTCGTCGTTGGAGGCAGACAGAGGCATGGGGGCGAAGGCAGCTCGAGGGACAGGCGCAGCGTTGTCGCTGTCTGCGAACAAATGGCTCAGCGGGTCATTGTCAGCCCAGGGGCTTTCGGCATCGCCAGCTGCCGCGGGTGTCCCGTTGGGCTCTGTCATAGCCAAAGCGTCTTGCGGGGCCAAAACCGCTGCGAAGAGCGAGGGCTGCGGAACTGGTGAGGGCATTTGGCTCAGGAGCTGAGCCTGCAAAGCGGCCAGGCCCGAGGGCATCATGCAGGCGGGCACGGTGTGCACGTGCAGGTTTTGCGAGGGGAACAGCGTCGAAAAACGGTCCACCAGATTGGACAGCTCGCGCACATTGCCCGGCCAGGCATAGGCCTGAAGCATCAGCAGCGTTTCGGGTGCGAACTTCAGGGGGCGGTTGCCGGGCAGGGTGTGCTTTTCGGCATAAAACTGGAGCAATGCAGCAATGTCGTCGGGCCGCTCGCGCAAGGCGGTGGTGGTGATGGGCAAGACGTTGATGCGGTAGTACAGGTCTTCACGAAAACGCCCGGCTGCGACTTCAGCTTCGAGGTTTTTGTGGGTGGCCGCGACCACACGCACGTCCACCGGCACTTCGCGCGAGGCACCCACGGGCAGGAGGCAGCGCTCTTGCAGGACGCGCAGCAGCTTGACTTGCATGTCCATGGGCAAGTCGCCGATTTCGTCCAGAAACAGGGTGCCGCCGTGCGCCAACTCGAATCGACCCAAACGGTCGGCCACGGCCCCTGTGAAGGCGCCTTTGCGGTGACCGAACAGTTCGCTTTCGATCAGCTCACGCGGGATGGCTCCGCAATTGATGGGCACAAACGGGCCGCCAGCGCGGGGGCCTTGGGCATGCAGGGCCTGGGCCACCAGTTCTTTGCCAGTGCCACTTTCGCCCGTGACCAGGGCTGTCGAAGACGACGCGGCCAAGGTCTGGATGAGCTCGCGCAAAAACTGCGTCGCTCGGCTTTGTCCAATGATTTGGGTTTTGGCGCTGGCTTTCATGTCAAATCGGTGTTGGGTGGGACCCAGTGGCTTTCAGCGCATGCCGCCATGGCACGTTGCACTGAAGGCGCCAAGCCGCCGTTGAAGAGTGGTTGACGGTCATTTCACTGGCTAGTTGAACAATTGACAAATCATACTTTAGCAAGTATTTTCAAAAAAAACAGTTTTATCATCAAAAATAATAATTTTATAGTTCACCTTTGCCTGTGATTTGTCGAAAAACAAGCCCATGGACGCTCTAAAGCCCGGCGCAAGCTCAAGACTTGGGCATTGCTGTCGATGTATGCATCAAGACACAACACATCCACGCGCCGCTTTGGTTGGTGTGGGTGCCCGTTCATGGAGAAGCACAATGACCCGTACCCGTTCACTGGCAGCCGCCTTGCTGACCACCTTGGCCTTGGCCGGATGCCAATCCGTGCCCTTGAACCTCTTGGGAAAGGACACCACCGTCCCGCAGGCGGCCCCCGCCTCGATGATCAGCCCCCTGGTGGAAAAGCGTGAAACCCTGGTGGCCACAGGCTATGCCGTGATCAGCGTGCAAAACCACAAAAACCCGGCGCAGCAGCGCCTGTTGGCCATCCGCGCCTCCAAGCTCGACGCTTACCGCTCTTTGACCGAGCAGGTCTATGGCCAGCAACTTGACGCCACCACCACCGTGGCCGACATGACGGTGATGAGCGACACCTTCCGTGCCAAGGTAGAGGGCGTGATTTACGGCGCCACCATGGTCAGCATCACCCCGGTCGGCGAAGACACTTACGAGACCACCATGTCGCTGGACCAGTATGTGGTGCGTGATTTGCGTGCCTTGTACCTGGGTCAGATGGCTTCGCGCCGCCGCTGATCACCTTCGGATTGGACTGACCCCATGCTGGCCCTTGTGAACTCGCCCCGCCTTGCTTGGTTGCGCATCAGCACAGCCGTGCTGGCCTGTGCGCTGGCCAGCACAGCCGCAGCCCAAAGCCCTAGCCCTGCCGAGTTGGCGGCCAAGGCGCTGGCCTCGGCCCCGGTGCAGGCCCTTTTGAATGCCCAGGCCCAGTCGGCCAAGGCGGTCCAGAAAAACCCACAAAATAACCACGACGCGCAACTCGCCGCCATCCGTCAGGCCATTCTGGACGCCACCCTGGACCGGCCCACACGGGTGATCAGCTCGGCCTGGGTCGACAACAAGGGGGCTTTTCACGAAAGCGCCCATTTCCACTCCGAGGCGCAGGTGCGCGGCGTGCGGGTCTTGTCTTATGTGCAAGGCGACGAACCCGTAGCCCAGGTCAGCGCCGAGGTCTTGCCCTGGGGCTGGAAGCCCGTTGGAGCAGACCAAAGCTGCAAGGCACCGCCCCGGCCCTGGCGTTTGCCTCTGGGCGTGCAAGTCGTGATGCCTGAGGGCTTCAGTGGCCCGCAGCTGTTTGCCAGCCAGACCCTGCTGGAGCTGGCGCAACAGTCCTGGAGCCAGAACATGCAAGGCTCTCAGCGCTGGCGCACGCACAACGTGGCGCAAGCTGCCCCGCAGTCGGACAACGCTTACATGCGAGCACTCACCGGCCAGACCGAGGAGCGCAGCGGCTGGATGGCCGAGATTTCGCTGCAACCGCATGCCCCAGCTGTGGCGCGTTCGTGGACCGAGTACCTCGGCCTGAAAGACAGTGACCCGCTGTTGCGCTGGACATTGAGCTTGCGCTTGGGCCAAAAACTCAGCCCGGCCTCGCGCTTGGTGCCCCAGTGGCAAATCGACCAGATCATCTCGATCGTTCCCACGGCGCTGGCGCAAAGCCCCACGGCCTGGGCGCAGCAGATGCAAGGCCTTTTGCAAGAGCGCATGCGCCAATGGGTGGCCCAGCTGGACAAGCAAACCGAATGCGAGCCGGTGCAGTTCCATGTGCGCCGCCAAGGCACGCAGTCCCTCGAGCTGCAAGCGGGCTTTGACAGCGGATTGCGCCCCGGTGACCGCGTGCTCTTGATGGACCCCGCCCATGTGCCTGCTCGCATGCTGGAGCCCGGCGTGGCCCAGCATCTGGCCTTGGCCCAGGTGGTCAAGGTTGGCCCACATCGCACCGAGCTGCAACAACTCGCGGGCCCAGCCCTGGCCTCGCATGGCGCCTGGATGGCCCTGCCTTTGTGAGCCTGTTCAACCCGAACCACAATACCCCTATGACCTCTGCCGTTTCTCCCCACCGTCACTTGGCCTCCTGGCTGCTCGGCAGCTGCGCGCTGGTCGGCGGGAGTTCGACCGCCTGGTCGGCTGACTCTGCAGGGGCCTTGGCGCTCCAGGCCCTGCTGGGGCCCCAAGCCGCATTTCAGCAAATGGGCGGCTTGCCGCCCACACCGGCCCATTCGGCGGAGGGTCTTGCGCACACCAGCCCTTCGGCGAACACCTCGGCACCCGCGGCCTCAGCCATGGCAAGCGGCACGGTCACCGTGCAACGCGGCGAGACGCTGGACCGTGTCATCCGCAGGGCATTGCCGGATGTCCCTTTGCACCCCGACTTTTTGCGCAAGGCCTTTGTGAGCCTGAACCCGCAGGCTTTCCCATCGGGTTCACCCCATCAGATGCGGTCCGGGGTCCAATTGAAGGTGCCCAGCCTGCCTGCCTTGCGCCAGATGGTGTTGAGCCAGCACCCGGGGGCAGCAGCGTTGCTCCGCGGGGCTGACGAACAAGCACCACAAAAGACCGCAACCGAACCGAACGACCAACGCCGCTGGGTGCGTTACCCCTGATCGCAGCGCAGGCCGCAGCATGATCACTGGGGCTGAAACCGCCCACCTCAACCCCAAAATTCCCACCATTTTTCTGGAGGGGAAATTGCCCCTGGTGGTCGAGCGCAACGCCGCCGAACTGGGCTTGCGCGACGGCCAGGTGATTCAATCCACCGTCGAGAACCGCCAAGACCGGATCCGCCTGATACTGCAAGACCCCGCGCAAGCCGGCCGTTTCATCGACTTACCCAAAGAACTGCCCGCGGGGCTGCGCCTGGCCTCGGGCGACACGGCCTTGTTTCGGGTGCAGTTGCAAAGCGATGGCTCGATCTGGCTGCGCCCGCTGCAAGCGACCGTTGCGGCTGCCCCCGCAGCCGCTGCACCTTTGGCGCAAATGCCCAACCGCATGCAGCAGCTGGGATTCAGACCCCCCGACATGAACGCCCTGGCCCTGCTGCTGCGCCCGGGCGGTCTGGACAGCCTGTTGAAGAGTCTGAACCCGGCGTCCCCCGAGCTGGCAGTCCTGCAGCAGTGGCGACGCTTGCGCCCCAGCATGGCCCAACTGACCCCGGAAAAACTCCAGCAACTCATGCAGCGCAGCGGCCTGATGACCGAAGCTTTGCTGTCGCAGGGCCACGGCAGTGGTCTGGTTGACCTGAAGTCGGGCCTGCGGCAGTTGCTGCGTCTGCTGCAAAGCACCAGCCACGAGGCGACGGGCCGAGTGCAAGATGCCATCGACGACATCGAGTCGCACCAATTCACTGCGGCCGAAACCCTGACGGGCCGCGAATGGGTGTTTTCGATGATGCTGCCATTTTCGGACGCCGAACCCGTGGCGCTGCGATTTGTTCGGGGCCGCAGCAAGCGTGGCGAAGAAAAAGCACCGCTGGTCATTCACCTGCACACCCGCAACCGCGAACTGGGCGAAGTGTGGCTGCAAACACGCATCAGCGACCAGACTGAAGTCGACATGGTCATGTGGGCCTTGCGCGAGGATGTGGTGAAACGGGCACGCGACCTGACGCCCAATTTGGCCGAAGAGCTGGACAGCGCAGGCCTGAACATGACCCGGCTGCACATCATCCACGGCCCAGGCCCCTCCGAGCCCATGCCCTGGAACCCGCCCGAGACCGGCAGCTTGCTGGATGTGCAGACATGAAAGCCCCACTGAAAGAAGCGATTGCGCTGGAATATGGCAAGCGCAAAACCCCGATCATCAGCGCCAGGGGTGAGGACGAGCTGGCCCAGCGCATCATCGACGAAGCCCAGCGCCACGGCGTCTATGTGGCCGAAGACCCTCAGCTGCTGGCCTTGCTCAGCCGCATCGACCTGGACAAGGAAATTCCTCCCGAGCTTTACACCGCCGTGGCCGTGATTTTGTCTTGGGTCTACTGGCTCAAGGGCATGCGCCCGGGCGACGAAAAAAGCCCGTAATTTGCCCCGCCTGTCGCACCACAGCTGAGCACATTCAGTCGCAAACCTAGGGTAAACACCAGACACCCGAAAGCCATCTGGTGCGCACAATATGGTTATCAGCAATAACCTTATTGCATTCCCCGACCCAGACCCGCCTAGGACCCTTTGCGATGACCACCTCTCCCCACCCCATCCTGCAACGTGCAGCTGCCCATGGCGTCAGTGTGGAGATGCAAGGCGCTGTGGCCGTGGTGCGCCTGTGCCGCCCGGCCAAGCGCAATGCGCTCAACGACGCCTTGATTGAAGCGCTGCGTGATGTGTTTCAGAACCTGCCCCCCGAAGCCCGCGCTGCGGTGATTCACGGTGAGGGAGATCACTTTTGCGCTGGGCTGGATTTGTCGGAGCTCAAGGAGCGCGACGCTGGAGAAGGCATTCACCATTCGCGTGGCTGGCACGTGGCGCTGAATGCGGTCGAACAAGGCAGCGTGCCCGTGGTCAGTGCGCTGCACGGCGCAGTGGTGGGCGGCGGGCTGGAGTTGGCCAGCGCCAGCCACATCCGCGTGGCCGACGAGAGCACTTTTTACGCCCTGCCCGAAGGCACACGCGGCATTTTTGTGGGCGGTGGCGGCTCGGTGCGGGTGCCCAAACTGATCGGCACGGCGCGCATGATCGACATGATGCTCACAGGCCGTGTGTACGACGCGCAAGAAGGCGAACGAGTGGGCTTTGCCCAGTATTTGGTGCCCACCGGCACGGCTTTGGCCAAGGCCATCGAGCTGGCCACCCGCATCGCGACCAACGCCCCACTGACCAACTTTGCCCTCACGCACGCCATGCCCCGCATAGCCGAGCAACCGGCTGACCACGGCCTGTTCACCGAAGCCCTGATGGCCTCCATTGCCCAAGCTGCCCCCGAAGCCAAAGCCCGTGTGCGCGCCTTCCTTGAAGGCAAGGCAGCCAAAGTGCAGAAGGCCCGTTGAGCGTTTTTAGTTGAGCGTTGAGCGATGCGCAAACTCTGAACCGACACGCTGAACACTCAATGCAAAACGCTCAACGCAATGCCCTGAACACTCAACGCCCAACGCTCAACACCAAACCCGGACACACCATGACCGCCCCCAAATTCCGCCCCCTGAAGTTCGGCGTGACCCGCGTCAGCGTGCGCGACGGCGTACCCGGCACGCGCTACCTGCAGGCCGATCAGGCGCTGCAGGCTTTTCCGGAGCGCCTGACCGATCGCCTGCAGCACTGGGCCCAGGTCAAGCCCGAGCAGACTTTCATGGCGCGGCGCATCCAGCAAACCGATGGCACGCTGGGCGACTGGCGGCACATCACCTATGCACAGGCCTGGCAAACGGCACGCAGCATTGCGCAAAGCCTGCTCGACCGGGGCCTGAACGCCGAGCGCCCGGTGGTGATCCTGAGCGAAAACAGCTTGGAGCACGCCCTGTTGGCCTTGGGTTGTCTGGTGGCTGGCGTGCCCTTCGTGCCCACCTCGCCGCCCTACTCCTTGGTCAGCATGGACTTCGACAAGCTCAAGCATGTTCTGCGCACTGTCACGCCCGGCCTGGTGTTTGCCTCAGACGCCCGCTATGCCAAAGCCATTGCCGCCACGGTGGCCGACGACATGGAAGTGGTGATGTGCGAGGGCCAAGTGCCCGGCCGCACGGTCACGGCTTTTGACAGCCTGTGCGCCACGCTCGCCACACCCGCGGTGGATGCCGCCATGGCCGCCACCGGCCCCGACACCATCGCCAAGTTTTTGTTCACCAGCGGCTCGACCAAGCTGCCCAAGGCGGTCATCAACACGCAGCGCCTGTGGTGCGCCAACCAGCAACAAATGGCCCAATCCATGCCCGTGCTGGCCGAGCACGAACTGGTGCTGGTCGACTGGCTGCCCTGGAACCACACGTTTGGTGGCAACCACAACTTTGGCATGACGGTGTTCCACGGCGGCACGCTCTATATTGACGACGGCAAGCCCACGCCAACGCTGATGCACGAGACCTTGCGCAACTTGCGCGAAATTGCGCCCACGGTTTACTTCAACGTGCCCACCGGTTTTGAAGCGATTGCCCACGCCATGAAGACCGATGACCAGCTGCGCAAAACGCTGCTCTCGCGGATGCAGATGTTCTTTTATGCCGGCGCTGCATTGGCCCAACCGATTTGGGACAGTCTGTACGAATCGCAAGAGCGCGAGATCGGCGAGCGCATCGTCATGGGCACGGGCCTGGGCATGACCGAATCCGGTCCCTTTGGCATTTTCGTGACCAACCCTTTTGTCCAAGCGGGCGACCTGGGCGTGCCCACGCCAGGGCTGGAGCTCAAGCTGGTGGACAGTCAAGGCAAAACCGAGGTGCGCTACCGTGGCCCCAACATCACACCCGGCTACTGGCGCAACCCTGAAGAAACCGCCGGCGCATTTGACGAAGAAGGCTTCTTCAAGACGGGCGACGCGGTCCAATGGATTGACGATGCGAATGTGCATCTGGGCCTGAGGTTTGACGGCCGCATCGCCGAAGACTTCAAACTGGCCACCGGCACCTTTGTCAGCGTGGGCCCGCTGCGCGGCAAGATCATTGCAGCGGGTGCGCCGTACATTCAGGACGCGGTGCTGACTGGCATCAACATGAAAGAAGTCGGCGCCATGATTTTCCCGACGCTGGCTGTGCGTGCGCTCAGCGGCTTGGGTGCGAATGCACCGATGTCGGACGTGCTCGCCTCGGCCCCGGTGCTGGCCAAGTTCCAAGACATCGTGAACACCCTGGCCCAAACCGCCACCGGCAGCGCCAACCGCATCGCCCGCCTGTGCCTGCTCAGTGAGCCGCCCACCATCGACAAGGGTGAGGTCACCGACAAGGGCTCGATCAACCAACGCTCGGTGCTCGCCCACCGGGCCGACACCGTGGCGGCGCTGCATGCTGACAAGCTGCAAGACATCGTTAAACCCCAAACCTAACCCGTAGGTCGGTGGCTTCAGCCCCGACAAGCGAGACCCGTCGGACCTGAAGGCCCGACCTACTGAACAGCCCCAAATCGGATTCAAGGATTCGAATCTCAAGGACAAGAACATGGCTTCCAAAGGATTTTTCAACGCGTTTGCCGATGTGTGGATGCACGAGGGCGTGCGCACGCCCATGGTCGATTACTGCGGCGCTTTGGGCCACATCTCGCCCACCGACCTGGGCATCAAGGCCGCACGCGAAGCGCTCAAACGCGCAGGCATCGCGGCGACCGAGATCGGCTCGGTCATCACCGGCAACATGGCCCCGGGCGACTTCGACCAGTTTGTACTGCCACGCCACATCGGCTTGTACGCAGGCGTCCCGCAAGAGGTGCCCGCCATCATGGTGCAGCGCATTTGCGGCACCGGCTTTGAGTTGTTTCGCCAGGCCGGTGAGCAAATTGAAGCCGGCGTGTGCGATGCCGCGCTGGTGGTCGGCACCGAGAGCATGACGCGCAACCCGATCGCCGCGTTTGACCACCGCACCGGCTTCAAGCTGGGCGCGCCCGTGGGCTTCAAGGACTTCATGTGGGAAGCCCTGAAAGACCCGGCCGCGGGCATCAACATGATCCAGACGGCCGAGAACCTGGCCAAAAAATACAGCATCACCCGCGAAGAAGTGGACCAGTTCGCGTCGGACTCGTTTGCCAAGGCCGTGGCCGCGCAGACCGCTGGTTTTCATGCGGGCGAAATCGTGCCGGTGCTCACCGAAAAATTCGAGCTCGAAGGCTACATTCCCCGCGGCATCAAGCTGCAAGGCAAAGTGACCGAGGTCAGCGCCGACACGCACCCGCGCATCTCGCCTGCCGAGGTGCTGGGCAAGCTCAGGTCGGTGTACGAAGGCGGCGTGCAGACCGGTGGCAACAGCTCGGCCTTGGTCGATGCAGCGGCCGCTTGCGTGGTCACCTCCGGCGCTTATGCCAAAGCCAACGGCAAGAAACCTTTGGCCCGCGTGGTCGCCGCAGCGGCCGTTGGCGTGCCGCCCGAAATCATGGGCATCGGCCCCGCGCCCGCCATCCGCTTGCTGCTCGAGCGCACGGGCCTCAAGCTGTCGGACATCGGCCGCTTTGAGATCAACGAAGCGCAAGGCGCGCAAACCCTGGCGGTGGGCCGCGAGTTGGGCCTGGATTTGTCCAAGCTCAACGTCAATGGCGGCGCGATTGCGCTCGGCCACCCGCTGGCAGCCACCGGCGTGCGCCTGACGATCACGTTGGCGCGCGAACTGCAGCGCTCGGGCTTGCGCTGGGGCATCTCCAGCGCCTGTGTGGGCGGCGGGCAAGGCATAGCGCTGCTGATCGAAAACCCGCAAGCCGCATGAACTGAATTTGTAGGTTGGCACCTTCAGGTCCGACATGGTCGCGTTCTGCGTACATTTTTCGGGGCTGAAGCCACCGACCTACAAAATACAAAACCCCAAAACCCCAGGTTGAATTTGTAGGGGTGGCTTTAGCCCCGACACCCCACCGAACCGTCGGACCCGAAGGTTCGACCTCTGACATAAAGGAACTGACATGAACATCCAAGGACAAGCAGCACTGGTCACCGGCGGTGGCTCTGGTTTGGGCGAGGCCACGGCCCGTGAACTGGCCCGCTTGGGCGCCAAGGTCGCCGTGCTCGACCTCAACATGGACAACGCCGAGCGGGTGGCCAAAGACCTCAACGATCAATTTGGCAACGGCTTCGCCGTGGCGGTGCACTGCAACGTGAGCGATGCAGACAGCATGGCCCAAGCGATCGACACCGCTGCCGCTGCACACGGCCCCGCCCGCATCCTGATGCAGATCGCCGGCATCGGCACCGCCAAGCGGGTGGTTGGCAAGGATGGCAAGGCCGCGCCGCTGGAGGAATTCGCCAAGGTGATCAACGTCAACCTGATCGGCACGTACAACGCCGCCCGTTTGTTTGCCGAAGCCTGCACCAAACTCGACCCGATGGAGGATGGCGCGCGAGGTGTGATGGTCTTCACCGCCTCGGTCGCCGCCTTTGACGGGCAAGTGGGCCAGCAGGCCTACAGCGCCTCCAAAGCCGGTGTGGTGGGCATGACGCTGCCCATGGCGCGCGACTTGGCGCAGCACGGCATCCGCGTGTGCACCATCGCCCCCGGCCTGTTCAAGACGCCTCTGCTGGCCAGCTTGCCCGAGCCGATCCAGCAATCGCTGGCCGCCAGCATCCCCTTTCCGGCCCGCCTGGGCAAGCCCAGCGAATTTGCCGAACTGGCCTGCCACATCGTGCACAACGACCACCTGAACGGCGAAGTCATTCGCCTCGATGGCGCGTTGCGCATGGCACCCCGATGAAGTCCGTTGAGCGTTTTGCGTTCAGCGTTCAGCGTGAAAAACCGCTCAACGCCTAACGGTCAACCCACAACGCCTCACGCTCAACACCAAACCCTCAACGCTCAACGCTCAACCTATGAAAACTGTTGTCTACGAAGTGCAAGTGATGTTCGGCGACTGCGACCCCGCAGGCATCGTGTTCTTTCCCAACTTTTCCAAGTGGATGGACGCGTCATCGCTGAACTTCTTCATGAAGTGCGGCATCTTGCCTTGGCGTGAACTGGTCAAAACGCGCGGCATCATCGGCACGCCGCTCCTAGAGATCAACACCAAATTCATCCGCCCCGCCACCTATGGCGAAACCATCCAGGTGCACACCAGCGTGCAAGAGTGGCGGGACAAAGTGTTTGTGCACAAGCATGTGGTCATGCGCGGCGACACCTTGCTGTGCGAAGGCACCGAAGTGCGGGCTTTTTGCATCAAACACCCCGAAGATCCAGACCGCATCAAAGCGATCCCGGTGCCCGAAGACATCAAGGCTTTGTGCAGTTGATGGCTTTCATTTTCCGTTTTTCCCCAACCTGTTTTTTTCAACCCACCCCTCCGAGGAGACAAACATGAGCAACCGTCGCGAATTCATTCAATCCACCATCGGCGCAGCCTTTTTGGGCAGCAGCGCATTCCAGCAAGCCTGGGCCCAAAGCGGCATGCCGATCGAGCAAGTCAAAGTGCTCTACGGCTTCCCCCCCGGCAGCTCGGGCGACATCTGCGCCCGGCGCGTGGCCGAAAAATTTGGCGGCACGCCCTACAGCAAGAACGCGGGCATCATCGACAGCCGCCCAGGCGCTGGCGGTCAAATTGCCCTGAACCTGCTCAAGAGCGCACCGGCCGATGGCTCGGTGTTGGCCATGACGCCGTTCTCGCCCATTTCGCTCTACCCCCACATCTTCAAAAACCTGCAGTACAAGCCATTTGAAGACTTCACGCCTGTGGGCACCGCCTCCATGATTCACCACGGTTTCGCCGTCGGCCCCATGGTGCCTGCCAGCGTTAAAAACGTGAAAGACTTCATCGTCTGGGCCAAAGCCAATCCCGCGCAAGCCAGCTACGGATCGCCCGCTGCAGGCTCTACACCACACTTCATTGGTGCCTTGCTCGGCCTGAACCAGAGCTTCGAGTTCAAACACGTGCCCTACCGTGGCTCAGTGCCCGGCGTGACCGACGTGGTCGGCGGCCAGATCGCTTGCATGTTCACACCGCACGGCGACTTCATTGCCAACCACAAAGCCGGCAAGATGCGCATCCTGGCCACCTCGGGCAAAACCCGTTCGCCTTTTGTACCGGATGTCCCCACATTCGCTGAACAGGGCTTCCCCGAGTTGACGGTGGAAGAATGGTTCGGTTTTTACGCTCCCGCCAAAACCCCGACCAATGTGGTCCAAGCGGCCAACGCGGCGATCAATGCGGCACTCAAAGACAAAGGCGTGCTGGACGCTTTGACCGTGGTGGGCCTGATTCCTTTTGGTGGCACCGTCGCAGACCAGCTCAAGAGCTCGCAAGTGGAACTCGAGCGCTGGGGCCCGCTGATCAAGCGCATTGGTTTCAGCGTCGACTCCTGATTCAGCAGACCACCCCGTGTTGTTCAGCGCAGCTTGACGGTTGCGCCGGACTTTTCCGTTGAGTAAGAACCCCATGAACACCTACCAGCCCCGCACCGACGACATGCAGTTTTTGTTGTCCCGCGTTTTGAATGCGCCCGCCCAACTTCAAGCCCTGCCCGCCTTTGCCGAAGTGGACGCTGCGCTGATGCAGCAAGTGCTGGAGGAAGCAGGCAAGTTCGTGGGTGAAGTGATTGCCCCGCTCAACCGCGACGGGGACGAGATCGGTGCGCAGTGGGCGGACGGCGCGGTCACCATGCCGCCCGGCTTCAAAGGCGCTTACCAAGCCTTTTGGCAAGCGGGCTGGCCTGCCCTGGCCTCCAGCACCGAAGACGGCGGTCAAGGCCTGCCCAGCGTGCTGGAAGCCATGCTCTATGAAATGCTGAGTGCGGCCAACATGGGCTGGACCATGGCTCCGGGTTTGCTGCACGGCGCGTACGAGTGCATCAAGCACCACGCCAGCGACGAACTGAAAGACCAGTATTTGGCGAAAGTGGCCACCGGCGAATGGCTGGCCACCATGTGCCTGACCGAGCCGCATGCAGGCTCTGACTTAGGGCTGGCCCGCACCAAAGCGATCCCCCTGCCCGATGGTCAATACGCCGTCAGCGGCACCAAAATTTTCATCTCGGGTGGCGAACACGACCTGAGCGACAACATCGTTCACTTGGTGCTGGCGCGCCTGCCCGATGCGCCGCCCGGCCCCAAAGGCCTGTCGCTGTTTCTGGTGCCCAAGTTCTACCCCGACGGCTCACGCAGCCGCGTGCACTGCGACCGCATCGAAGAAAAGATGGGCCTGCACGGCAGCCCCACCTGCGTGATGCGTTTTGACGAAGCGGTCTCTTCCATAGTGGGCGAGCCCGGCAAGGGCCTGAATGCGATGTTCGTGATGATGAACGCCGCCCGTTTGCATGTGGCCCTGCAAGGCATTGGCCTGCTCGACGCCGCCTGGCAAATAGCCGATGCCTATGCCCAAGAGCGCCGCCAAATGCGTGCGCCGGGCAAAAGCAAATCGGCCGCAGAATCGGCCGCAGAAGCAGACCTCATTTCTGAGCACCCCGCCATGCGCCGCATTCTGGACACGCAGCGCGCCTGGGTCGATGCCGGACGTGTGCTGGCCTACCGCACCGCACTCGAGCTCGACCTCATCAAACACAGCCCCAACGCCGACACCCAAGCCGCTGCCCAGCGCTGGTGTGCACTGGTCACACCGGTCATGAAATCGGTCTTCACGCACCAGGCGTTTCATGGCGGCAGCGACTGCCTACAGGTGTTGGGCGGTCACGGCTATGTGCGCGAATGGGGCATCCAGCAAATCGTGCGCGACGCCCGCGTGGCCATGATCTACGAGGGCACCAACGAAATTCAGGCCATTGACCTGCTGGTGCGCAAGGTGCTGACCGATGGCGGCACCGGCATGAATGCGTTGCTGGACAGCATCGCCTTGGATCTGCCCAAAGCGGCCAAAGCCAGCACCGCCGCGCAAGCCCGCATCCAGACCCTGCGCGCCGTCACCCAGCAAATCGTCAAAGCCAGCGCGCAAGATGCGGCTTTGGCTTACCGCGTGGCCGATGACTATTTGCGCGCCGTGGCGCTGGTGCTGATGGACTGGGCCTGGCTGCGCATCGAAGCCGGCGTGGACGACAGCACGCCAAACGCCCAAGCACGTTGGATCCATCCCGCCAAAGCCCTGCGCAGCTGGGTGATGCCCGAATTTCAGATGCGCAGCTTCATCATCGTGCAGCAGTGCACACTGGCGGCATGATGCAAGCCCCCATGCCGCCGCCCAAAAAAGGACGCGCCCCCAAAGCCGAACTCGCTTCGGGTTCGGCCATCGACCCAGTGGACACCACTTACCTGAAGACCCTGATGGGCTACAACGCCCGCCGGGCCGCACTGAGCATCATCGAGCTGTTTCTGGAACGTCTTGCCCCTTATGGTTTGAAGCCGGTGGATTTTTCGGTCATGTCCACCATCTGCCACAACCCGGGCGTGACCTCGCGCCAGTTGTGTTCCTCGCTCAACCTCTTGCCCCCCAACCTGGTGGGCCTGATCCAGTCGCTGGAGTCCCGCGGCCTGATCGAGCGCAAACCGCATCCGCACGACGGCCGCGCCGTGGGCCTGCACGCCACCCCCAAGGGCCAGGCCCTGATGGTGCAAGCCGAGCAAACGGCGACCGAGCTGGAACTGGAAAAAACCGCCAAGCTCACGCCAGCCCAGCGCAAAACGCTGCTGGCCTTACTGCAAAAAATTTACCTCTGAGCGCGCTCGGCCAAAAAGATGTCGATGCGGCGGTTGCGGGCCCGGCCCGATTCCGAGGCGTTGTCGGCAATCGGCTCGCGCGAACCACGCCCGTCAATCACCATCCGACTGGCGCTCACGCCCCGCGACACCAGGTAATCCCGCGCACTTTGGGCGCGGTTGACCGACAGGGGGTTGTTGATGGCATCGCTGCCCGTGCTGTCGGTGTGGCCCACGATGCGCACTTCCATGCTCTGCTGCTGACTCAGCCCCTGTGCGAACTGGTCCAGGATCGGGCGCAGATTCGGCTTGATGTCGGCGCGCCCCGTGTCAAATGAAATGTCGTTCGGGATGCTCAGCTTGAGCTGGTTGTCGCTGGTTTGTGTGACCACCGTGCCGGTGCCCGCCGTGGCTTGGTCCATGGCGCGCTTTTTGTCTTCCATGTTCTTCGACCAGACGTAGCCCCCCAAAGCCCCCAGACCCGCGCCGATGGCGGTGGACTTGCTGTCGCGCCCCAGAATTTGGCCCGCCACGGCGCCGATCACTGCGCCAGTGCCCGCGCCCTTTTGCTGGGGCGTGACGCCGTCGCTGGCGCAACCGGCCAAGAAAATGCTCGCGGCGACAGCCGCCAAACCGAAACGGGTCCATGGGGTGTGGGAAATGATCATGTTGATTCCTCTAAGTAAAACGAAGGCATCCCGAATTTACCCCGCCAGGCCCCGGTCGACCGTTCCTCAACCCACACTCATTGCAAGTATTGGGTCCAAAGCGTCTTTCACAACCCGGTTTTCGTTGTCTTGCGAGCGGGTGCCCATGCCATGCCACCCCACCCCATCCTCTCCACCAAGGTGACAGCGCCGCAGCTTGGCATCTGTCACGATCGTTTTTTTGCATCTGATCCAAAACCGCCATGCTCAACACCCTTTTGCCCCAAGACGCTCACCAAGCTTTGCTGATCGGCCGCTTGTGGGTGCCGGACATTGGCGCCGTGGTTTGCGCCGTCACGCCCGATGCTGTGTTCGATCTGTCGCAGCTCGCCCCCACCAGCAGCCAATTGCTGGAACTGCCCGAGGTGGCGCAGCAGGTGCGAGCCTTTGTGCGCAGCGGCACAGCCCCGCGCTTGGCCAGCACCGCCCAAGCTTTGGCCAACAGCGACGAGACCCAACGCCAATGCGATCAGCCCTGGTTTCTGGCCCCCTGCGATCTGCAAGCCGTCAAAGCCGCTGGCGTCACCTTTGTCGCCAGCATGCTCGAACGCGTGATCGAAGAGCAGGCCCGCGGCGACGCCAGCCGCGCCGAAGCCGTGCGCCAGGCGGTGGTGGCGGTGATTGGTGACAACCTGCGCAGCGTGGTGCCCGGCTCGCCAGAATCCGCCCGTCTCAAAGAGGTGCTGCTGGCCCAAGGCATGTGGTCGCAATACCTGGAAGTGGGCATCGGCCCGGACGCCGAAATTTTCACCAAAGCCCAACCCATGAGCGCGGTCGGCTCTGGGGCCCTGGTGGGCATTCACCCGGGCAGCCAATGGAACAACCCCGAACCCGAAATCGTGCTGGCCGCCAACTCCCGCGGCGAAGTGGTCGGTGCCAGCTTGGGCAACGACGTGAACCTGCGCGACTTTGAAGGCCGCAGCGCCTTGCTGCTGGGCAAAGCCAAAGACAACAACGCCAGCTGCGCCATCGGCCCCTTGATCCGCCTGTTTGACGAACACTTTGGCATCGACGACGTGCGCCAGTGCGATCTGAGCCTCAAAGTGCAAGGCCCCGAAGGCTTTGTCATGCAAGGCAGCAGCGCCCTCAGCCAAATCAGCCGCGACCCGCTCGATCTGGTGGGCCAGGCCATGGGCAAGTACCACCAATACCCCGACGGCATGGTGCTGTTCCTGGGCACGATGTTCGCCCCCACCCAAGACCGCCATGGCCCCGGCCAGGGCTTCACCCATGTGGTGGGCGATGTGGTGAGCGTCTCCACCCCGCAACTGGGCACCCTGGTCAACCAGGTCACTACCTCGGACCAGGCGCCCGCCTGGACCTATGGTGTGGGCGCGCTGATGCGCGACCTGGCCAAACGTCAACGTCAGAACTGAAGCTTGGCGGGGCTGGCATAATTTTAGGTTTTCCACACCCCGGTGATCCACAGCGGCACCGGGCACCATCAGACAGGATGCCCCCCATGAACACCACCCCCTCAGGCCTGCAATACGAAGACACCGTTGTCGGTGAAGGCGAAGTCGCCACAGCGGGTCAAGACGTCACCGTGCACTACACCGGCTGGCTTTACAAGGACGGCCAGCAAGGCGCCAAGTTCGATTCCAGCCGCGACCGCCGTGACCCCTTTGTGTTCGGCCTGGGCGCTGGCATGGTCATCAAGGGCTGGGACGAAGGCGTGGCGGGGATGAAGGTGGGCGGTCAGCGCACCCTGATCATCCCGTCCGAGCTGGGCTATGGTGCCCGTGGCGCTGGCGGCGTGATCCCGCCCAATGCCACCTTGAAGTTCGACGTGGAACTGCTGGCCCTCGATTGAGCCCCAAGCGCAACGGCTGCGGCACAACCCGCTTTTGGGCGGGTTTTTTGTTGCGCCATTCTTGCGCCATTCCCGGGGCCATTGACCTGCAAAGCCCCCCTTGAAGCCTGAAACAACGCCCCTATTTGCAAGGGGTATTCATTTTTTGCGGACATTGTTCATGTCAGAAGCCACACCCAACCAAGACCCCAAGCCCCAGAGTGACGCAGAATTGGCCGCTGCTGCCGCCATGACGTCCACCGACCCACTGGCCGATGCCCAAGCCGAGCTGGCCAACCTGAAGGCGCAAAACGCCGATCTGGCCGACCAGTACCTGCGCGGCCAGGCCGATGTGCAAAACGCCCGCCGCCGCGCCGACGACGAAATCGCCAAGGCCCGCAAATTTGCTGTGGAGGGTTTTGCCGACAGCCTGCTGCCCGTGCTGGACAGTCTGGAAGCCGGTTTGGCCCTCCCCAACGTGACGATTGAGCAGATCCGCGAAGGCTCAGAGGCCACGCTGCGCCAGCTCAAAAGCGCGCTCGAGCGCAACAAAGTGCTTGAAATCGCCCCGCCCGCGGGCACCAAGTTCGACCCACACCACCACCAGGCCATCAGCGTGGTGCCGGCCGAGCAAGAGCCCAACACCGTGGTCAGCGTGCTGCAAAAGGGTTACTCCATCGCCGACCGCGTGCTGCGCCCAGCTTTGGTGACGGTAACGGCACCCAAATAAAACCTTTTTGGCGCAAGGGGACTTGAAAAGCGTCCCAGCTGCCTCAACTGCCAAACATTGCACTTTTAACCAATTTCGGAGCATCAAAATGGGAAGAATCATCGGTATTGACCTGGGCACCACCAATTCGTGCGTGGCCATCATGGAAGGCAACACGACCAAAGTGATCGAGAACGCCGAGGGCGCTCGCACCACCCCGTCGATCATTGCCTACCAAGAAGACGGCGAAATCCTGGTCGGCGCGTCGGCCAAGCGCCAGGCGGTGACCAACCCGCGCAACACTTTGTACGCGGTCAAGCGCCTGATCGGTCGCAAGTTCGCCGAAAAAGAAGTCCAAAAAGACATCGACCTGATGCCTTACACCATTGCCAAAGCCGACAACGGCGACGCTTGGGTGGAAGTGCGTGGCAACAAACTGGCCCCGCCTCAAATCAGCGCTGAAATCCTGCGCAAGATGAAGAAAACCGCCGAAGACTACCTCGGCGAAGAAGTGACCGAGGCCGTGATCACGGTGCCCGCTTACTTCAACGACGCCCAGCGCCAAGCCACCAAAGACGCGGGTCGCATCGCCGGCCTGGACGTCAAGCGCATCATCAACGAACCCACCGCTGCAGCCCTGGCCTTTGGCCTGGACAAGCAGGAAAAGGGCGACCGCAAGATCGCCGTGTATGACCTGGGTGGCGGCACTTTCGACGTGTCCATCATCGAGATCGCCGATGTGGACGGCGAAAAGCAGTTCGAAGTCTTGTCCACCAACGGTGACACCTTCTTGGGCGGCGAAGACTTTGACCAGCGCATCATCGACCACATCATCACCGAGTTCAAGAAAGAATCCGGCGTCGATTTGGCCAAAGACGTGCTGGCCCTGCAGCGCCTGAAAGAAGCCGCCGAAAAGGCCAAGATCGAGTTGTCCAGCTCGGCGGCCACCGACGTCAACCTGCCCTACATCACGGCCGACGCCACCGGCCCCAAGCACCTGAGCGTCAAGCTGACCCGCGCCAAGTTGGAGCAACTGGTGGAAGAGCTGATCGAGCGCACCATCGCCCCTTGCCGCACGGCCATCAAAGACGCTGGCGTCTCAGTCGGTGAGATCGACGACATCATCTTGGTCGGCGGCATGTCCCGCATGCCCAAGGTGCAAGAGAAAGTCAAAGAGTTCTTCGGCAAGGAGCCACGCAAGGACGTGAACCCCGACGAAGCGGTGGCCGTGGGCGCTGCGATCCAGGGCCAGGTGTTGTCCGGCGACCGCACCGACGTGCTGCTGCTCGACGTGACCCCTTTGTCTTTGGGCATCGAGACCATGGGCGGTGTGATGACCAAGATGATCACCAAGAACACCACCATCCCGACCAAGTTTGCACAGACTTTCTCGACCGCCGAAGACAACCAGCCGGCCGTGACCATCAAGGTGTTCCAGGGCGAACGTGAAATTGCCAGCGGCAACAAGGCGCTGGGCGAATTCAACTTGGAAGGCATCCCACCCGCATCGCGTGGCACACCTCAGATCGAAGTGTCTTTTGACATCGACGCCAACGGCATCTTGCATGTGGGCGCCAAAGACAAAGGCACCGGCAAAGAAAACAAGATCACGATCAAAGCCAACTCGGGTTTGTCTGAAGCCGAAATTCAGCAAATGGTGAAAGACGCCGAGCTGAACGCCGATGAGGACAAGAAAAAACTCGAGCTGGTGCAAGCGCGTAATGCGGGTGAAGCTGCGGTGCACAGCGTCAAGAAGAGCCTGACAGAGCATGGCGACAAGATTGAAGCGTCCGAAAAAGAAGCCATCGAGACCGCCGCCAAGGCCCTTGAAGAGGTTTTGAAGGGCGAAGACAAAAACGCCATCGAAGCCAAAACCGAAGCCCTGATGGCCGCCAGCCAAAAGTTGGGCGAAAAGGTCTACGCCGACATGCAAGCGCAGCAAGCCGCTGCCGGTACTGCCGCCGCCGGTGCGCCCGATGCCAAGCCACAAGACGACAATGTGGTGGACGCAGAAGTCAAGGAAGTCAAAAAGGGCTGATCCCCTACCCTCTGCGGCCTGTCCGCAATCCCGCCGCGCAAGCTGATTCAGGCCACTGAATCGCCTTCGCGGCGTTCTTGTTCTAACGGTTGGATTTGCCCCAGGGCGACAAACCGAGATTTTTACGAAGTGCTGGGCGTTGCCAAAAACGCCACAGACGAAGACATCAAAAAGGCTTATCGCAAGCTGGCGATGAAGTACCACCCTGACCGCAACCAGGGGGAAGACGCCAAAGCCAAAGAGGCCGAGGCCAAGTTCAAAGAGGGCAAAGAGGCCTACGAGATGCTGTCGGACGCGCAAAAACGCGCGGCCTACGACCAGCACGGCCACGCCGGTGTCGACCCGAACATGCGCGGCGGGGCCGAAGGCTTTGGCGGTTTTGGTGACGCCTTTGGCGACATCTTTGGCGACATCTTTGGTGGCCAAGCGCGGGGCGGACGTGGAGGAGGTCGTCAAGTTTTCCGAGGCGGGGACTTGAGCTATGCGATGGAGATCACGCTCGAAGAAGCGGCCAACGGCAAGGACTCGCAGCTGCGCATTCCGAGCTGGGACGCGTGCGACACTTGCCATGGCACCGGGGCCAAACCCGGCACCAGCGCCAAGACCTGCTCGACTTGCCAAGGCCAAGGCCAAGTGCAAATGCGCCAAGGCTTTTTCAGTGTGCAACAAACCTGCCCGCACTGCCGCGGCACCGGCAAGATCATCCCCGAACCTTGCGTCACCTGCCAAGGCCAGGGCAAGGTCAAAAAACAAAAAACACTGGAAGTCAAAATTCCGGCCGGTATCGACGACGGCATGCGCATCCGCAGTGCAGGCAATGGCGAGCCGGGCACCAACGGTGGGCCACCGGGCGATTTGTTCATCGAAATTCGACTGAGAAAGCACGCCATCTTTGAGCGCGATAGCGACGACCTGCATTGCGCCGTGCCGATCAGCTTTTCCAAAGCGGCTTTGGGCGGCGAGATCGAAGTGCCCACCTTGGGCGGCAAAGCGGCCATCGACATCCCCGAAGGCACCCAGACCGGCAAGCAGTTTCGCTTGCGCGGCAAGGGCATCAAGGGCGTGCGCGGCAGCTACCCGGGCGACCTGTATTGCCACATCACCGTGGAGACCCCGGTCAAGTTGACCGAGCACCAGAAAAAGCTGCTCAAGGAGTTTGAAGAGTCGCTCACCAAAGGCGGCGGCAAACACCAGCCCACTGGCGAGAGCTGGACGGACAAGCTCAAGGGCTTCTTCGGGGGCTGAAGCGCAGGGCGGCCTTCGAATGTCGCCGGGCGCAGGCAGCATTGTTGGACCGTAAAGGCTCAACCTACAAGAGAATGCCCTTTTGTAGGTCGGTGCCTTGAGGTTTGACGCCAGCGCTTGCCTTTCGCAGGTCGGGCCTTTATGGTCCGACGGTCATCCTTTCGCGAAGCGACACTTTCAAGGGCGATGGTGCACGGCGTCGGACCTGAAGGCACCGACCTACGAAGACCGATCCCCCGTAGGTCGGGCCTTTATGGTCCGACAGCCATCCCTTCGCGAAGCGACACTTTCAAGGGCGATGGTGCACGGCGTCGGACCTGAAGGCACCGACCTACAGGTCCAATCCCTCACAGGTCGGCGGCTTGATCCCGGAGATGTACTTGCGAGAACCTGCAACGTTGGAGCTGCAGCGCCGACCTACAAAAAACGGTCCAGCAGTTTGCGTGAATGTTTGTCCATGGCCGCCAGGTCGCGGATCATGTATTGCACGCCATTGGCGTCGTTGATCAGCAGCACGGTGCCGGTCAGGCGGCGGATGTCTTCCTCGCCTTTGAGCATGAATTGCGTGGTGCCCCGATCGGTCTGCACCGTCCAGGTGCTGGGCGTGAGCAGGCTGCTCACGGTGTCCAGGCGCAGGATTTGTGGCAAAAATTCTCGCTCGTCCAAGGCCTCCCGCAGGGTGGCCTGCAGGGCGGGCGTCAGCGCCAACAAGTCGGGCACCCACTGCAGCTCGTGGCCGTCGGCGTCCATCAAGGCCGCGCCTAGGTCCGGGGCTGAGACCGGATAGGCGCGCAACGCGGTCACAGGGCTGTGGCGCGTGCCATCGGCCAAGACCAAAACCCAACGACCAAAGGCATCGCGTTGCAAATCAAACGGGTTCATGCGCTCACCTTCTTGTCCTCGTCGCTGCCGCCCAGCACCGCCACCGCTTCGGCCTGGCGCTGCTGTGCTTCGTACAGGCGCCAGTAAGCGCCTTGGACCGCCATGAGCGCGTCGTGTGTGCCCTCTTCGACCACCACCCCTTTGTCCATGACCACCAAACGGTCGGCCTTGCGCAAAGTGGACAAGCGGTGCGCGATGGCAATCGTCGTGCGCCCACGCACCAAATTGTCCAGGGCTTTTTGAATCTCTTTTTCGGTCTCGGTGTCCACGGCCGACGTGGCCTCGTCCAAGATGAGGATGCGCGGGTTGATGAGCAAGGCCCGCGCAATCGAGACGCGCTGGCGCTCGCCACCCGACAGGCCCTGGCCGCGCTCACCCACCAGCGAGTCGTAGCCTTGGGGCATGCGCAAGATGAATTCATGCGCGTGCGCTGCACGGGCTGCGGCCACGATCTCTTCACGGGTGGCATCCGGTTTGCCGTAAGCGATGTTGTCGGCGATGGTGCCAAAGAACAAAAACGGCTCTTGCAGCACCAGGCCAATTTGACGACGGTAGTCGGCCACCTTGAGTTGGCGGATGTCGGTGCCGTCCAGTTCGATAGCCCCTTCGCTCAGGTCATAAAAACGGCAAATCAAATTGACCAGCGTGCTCTTGCCCGATCCGCTGTGGCCCACCAGTCCGATCATCTGGCCAGGCTGGATGTCGAGGTTGAGCTGGCGGATCACTGCGCGGTTGCCATAGCGAAAGCCTACATCGCGCAGCGTGATGTGGCCTTGGACCTGGGCCGGCAAAGCCACGGGATGGAGCGGCTCGGGCACGCTGGAGACATGGTCCAAAATGTCAAAAATCCGCTTGGCCCCCGCTGCCGCTTTTTGGGTGTTTGAGACGATGCGGCTCATGGCATCGAGGCGGCTGTAAAAGCGCCCGATGTAGGCCAAAAATGCGGTCAGCACGCCGACGGTGATTTGGTCGTCCGACACCAGCCAGATGCCAAACCCCCAGACCACCAGCAAGCCGATTTCGGTCATCAGCGTCACCGTGGGCGAGAACAGCGACCAGACGCGGTTGAGCCGGTCATTGACCAGGAGGTTGTGCGCGTTGGCGTCCTTGAAGCGTTGGGCTTCACGGTCTTCTTGCGCAAAGGCTTTGACCACCCGGATGCCGGGGATGGTGTCGGTCAGCACATTGGTCACCTCGGCCCAGACGCGGTCGATTTTTTCAAAGCCGGTGCGCAGTCTTTCGCGCACCACATGGATCAACCAGCCAATGAAGGGCAGCGGCAACAAGGTCACCAGCGCCAACGTGGGGTTGATGTAAAACAAGATGACGGCCGTCATCAAAATCATCAGCACGTCGGTGGCAAAGTCCAGCAGGTGCAGCGACAGGAACACGTTGATGCGGTCGGTTTCGCTGCCGATGCGCGCGATCAGATCGCCCGTGCGTCGGCCGCCAAAATACTCCAGCGACAGCTTGAGCAAATGCTCATAGGTGGTGGTGCGCAAATCGGAGCCGATGCGCTCGGACACCAGCGCCAGGATGTAGGTTTTGGCCCAACCCAGGCCCCAGGCCAGCAAACCCGAAGCGAGTAAGCCCAGCATGTAAAGGGACACCAAACCCGGGTCAATGTCGGCCCCGTTTTGGTAAGGAATCAGCACCTCGTCCATCAGGGGCATGGTCAGGTAGGGTGGCACCAGCGTGGCGGCGGTCGAGGCCAGGGTCAGCAAAAATCCGATCAGCAAAGAACGCTTGTAAGGCCGAGCAAAGCGCCAGAGCTTGAGCAAGGTCCAGGTGGACGGCGGGTTCAGGTCTTCGCGGCTGCAAACAGGACATTCGTCATCGTCCTCGGACAAGCTGGCTTGGCACACCGGGCACACCGTCACATGGGACGCCTGCAATGGCCGCCCTTGCAAGTCGGCGGGCACACGGCCCGGGGTTTGGGCACGGTGGCTTTGCTGCGCCTCGAACTGCGCCACCCAGCGAAACACCGCGTCTTGCAGGCCCAAGGTGAAGCGCCACACAGCCAATCGGCCTTGCGCATCAGCAAGCTCCAGCTGCCCAACCCCGGCGTGGTCCGTCAGGCGCAATCTCTGGCCTTCGGCCAAGGACCAGCTTTGCCAATTTTTTTCACGACAGTGGGCTGTGAGGATGCGCCGATCGGTCAAAATCAAAGCGATTTTGTGGAACTTCAGTGCCGCGTTCAGGTCAACCAAAACCCATGCTGTGGCGTTTTCATTGGGTTCCAGCTTCGATCGCACTTCTGCTTGCCACTCGTCCGGTATGACCGAACGCCAAGATGCAGAAGAAAGTACTGAAGACATGAAGGCTGAACCCCAAAGAACCCGTTGCGCCCCGGTGGCGCGACGAAAATAAACACACATCGAACCCGGTTGACACCACTGCCCAAGCCATGCCCCTTTTGAACCTTGAGCTTTCCGCCCAAACGCTGGACATCCCCGCGATCGAGCGCCGATTCTATCGCTGCACCCCCCAAGCATGAGCGCACGCCCCACTCCCCACCACATTCAGTTCCTGCGCATGACCCCGCTGCGCGGCCCCAACATCTGGACTTACCGCCCGGTCATCGAAGCCCTGATCGACATCGGCGACCTGGAAGACTGCCCCTCCAACACCCTGCCCGGCTTCGCCGAGCGTCTGGCGGCCTGGCTGCCCGGCCTGGTCGAGCACCGCTGCAGTGTGGGTGAACGTGGCGGCTTTTTGAAGCGGCTGGAAGAAGGCACCTGGCCCGGTCACATCCTGGAGCATGTGGCGCTGGAACTGCAAAGCCGCGCCGGCATGCAAACCGGTTTTGGCAAAGCCCGCGAAGCCGGGCCCAGGGGTGTTTACAAGGTCGTGATCCGCACCCGCCACGATGCCGTGAGCCGTCAGGCTCTGCTCAGTGCACGCGATTTGATTTTGGCCGCCATCTCAGACCAGGCTTTTGATGTCGCCGCGCACATCGCCCAACTGACCCAAATGGTGGACAGCCTGTGCATCGGCCCGAGTACCGCCAGCATCGTCGATGCAGCCGCCGACCGGGGCATCCCAAGCATTCGCCTGAACGATGGCAACCTGGTGCAGCTGGGCTATGGCCAGCGCCAGCGCCGCATCTGGACCGCTGAGACCGACCGCACCAGCGCCATTGCCGAAGGCATCTCCAAAGACAAGGACCTGACCAAGCAGCTGCTGAGCATGTGCAGTGTGCCCGTGCCCGAAGGCCAGATCGTCGACAGCCCGCAAGCGGCCTGGGCAGCGGCCCAGGACATTGGCCTGCCGGTCTGCGTCAAGCCCACCGACGGCAACCATGCCCGGGGGGTCTCGCTGGAGCTGTCGCGCCAAGAAGACATCGAAGCGGCCTATGGCATTGCCCTGGCCGAAGGCAGCGAGGTCATCGTCGAGCGTTTTATTTTGGGCGAAGAGCACCGCCTGCTGGTGGTGGGCGACCAAGTGGTGGCGGTCAACAAAGGCGAAACCGCCAGCGTGGTGGGCGATGGCGAGCACACCGTGCAACAACTCATTGAGCTGCAGATCAACTCCGACCCACGCCGGGGCGAAGAAGAAGACTTTCCCCTGGACACCATCCGCCTGGAAGACCACACCACCTCGGTGCTGGAACTCCAGCGTCAGGGCTTGAGCGCAGGCAGCGTGCCCGAGGCGGGTCGCAGCGTGCTCATCATGCGCACTGGCAACATGTCGATGGACGTGACCGACCTGGTGCACCCCGATGTGGCCGCGCAAGCGGTGCTGGCCGCGCGTGTGGTGGGCCTGGACATTGCGGGGGTCGACCTGGTGGCGCAAGACATCGCCAAGCCCCTGGGGCCGCAAGGCGGCGCGGTGGTCGAGGTCAATGCCGGCCCAGGCCTGCTCATGCACCTCAAACCCGCCACGGGTCAACCCCGCCCGGTGGGCCAGGCCATTGCCAACCACCTCTTCAAGCCCGAAGACAACGGCCGCATTCCGGTCGTGGGCTTGATGGGCGATGGCGACACCACCCAACCTGCGCAATTGCTGGCGTGGTTGCTGCATCTGTTGGGTCTGCACACCGGTCTGTCGTGCGCCAACGGCTTGTTCTTGAACCAACGCCAACTGCCCACCCAGGACGGCATGGATTGGGCCCAAGCCCAGCGTTTGCTGATCAACCGGGGCGTGCAAGCGGCCGTGTTTGAAAGCGATGCCCGCCACCTGCTGTCCCAAGGCCTGCCCTATGACCGTTGCCAGATTGGCATCGTCACCCGCATGCCCCGCGCCACCGGCCTGGAAGACCTGTACCCCGGTGGCGATGAAAAAATGCCCAGCTACATCCGCACCCAAATCGATGTGGTGCTGCCCGAGGGCACCGCGGTGCTCAATGCCGCCGACCCCGAAGTGGCCGCACTGGCCGATTACTGCGACGGCAGTGTGCTGCTCTATGCCGACGATGAGCACAATGCCCGCCTGCAAACGCACCGCAGCGCGGGTCAACGCGTGGGGTTTTGGCGCGAAGGCCAGTTGGTGCTGGCACAGGGCCCCAAAGAGCACCTGGTGTTGTCGACCCAGCGCCCCGCCGTGGCACGGCTTTTGAAAACGGGCAGCCTGAACACCAGTGACATGCTGGTGGCCGCCTGCGCGGCCTGGGCTATGGACATTGGCACCGATCTGATCCGAGCCGGGATCAAGAGTTATGGCAACTTGCCCACCGCTTGAAACATCGCCTCTCGCCACCCTCCTCCCCCCTGGAAACACCCTTCATGCAAGTTTCTCGTATTCGCGCTTTGCGTGGCCCCAATCTGTGGAGCCGACACACCGCCATCGAAGCCATCGTCACCTGCAATTCAGAAGACAGCGGCCTGTCGGCGCAGCACCCGGTCGAGCAGCAGCTGCGGCGCATCTTTCCCGCGGTCGGGCCGTTTGATGGGCAGCGCCCGGGCGAGGCCGTCACGCTGGCCCATGCATTGGAAAAAGTCACCCTGAGCCTGCAGGCGCACGCAGGCTGCCCGGTGTCGTTCAGCCGCACCATGCCCACCGAAGATCCCGGCGTTTTTCAGGTGGTGGTGCAATACACCGAAGAAGTGGTGGGGCGTTTGGCTCTGAGCCTGGCCGAGCAACTGTGTCAGGCCGCCGCCGCGGGTGCCGGCTTCGACCTGGAAGGCGCCATCGCGCAATTGCACGAACACGACGAAGACGTGCGCCTGGGGCCTTCGACCGGGTCCATCGTGGACGCCGCCATGGCACGCGGCATCCCGATGCGTCGCCTCACCGACGGCAGCATGGTGCAGTTTGGCTGGGGCGCCAAGCAGCGGCGCATTCAGGCCGCAGAAACAGACACCACCAGCGCCATTGCCGAATCGATTGCGCAGGACAAGGACCTGACCAAAAGCCTGCTGCACGCGGCAGGCGTGCCCGTGCCCATGGGACGCCCGGCCAAGAGCCTGGACGAAGCCTGGGCCATCGCTCATGAAATCGGTCTGCCGGTTGTGGTCAAACCCCAAGACGGCAACCAGGGCAAAGGGGTCTCGGTCAACATCAACGCGCGACAGGCTTTTGACAATGCCTATGCCACCGCGGTGCGGTATGGCACCGTGCTGGTGGAAAAGTTTTTGCCTGGCCACGATTACCGCCTGCTGGTGGTGGGCGACAAACTGGTGGCCGCCGCAAGGCGCGAGCCGCCGCTGGTGGTGGGCGATGGCAAGCACACCGTGCGCCAATTGGTCGACCAGGTCAATGCCGACCCACGCCGGGGTGTGGGCCACGCCACCTCTTTGACCAAAATCCGTTTTGACGACATCGCGATTGGCCGCCTGCATGCGCAAGACCTGGAGCCCGAGTCGGTGCCCGCCAAGGGCCGTCGCGTGATTTTGCGCAACAACGCCAACCTCTCCACCGGCGGCACCGCCACTGACGTGACCGACGAGGTGCACCCCGAAGTCAAAGCCCGCGTGATCGCTGCGGCACAAATGG
Organism: Limnohabitans sp. Rim8; assembly: GCF_945901735.1. Lineage (GTDB taxonomy): Bacteria > Pseudomonadota > Gammaproteobacteria > Burkholderiales > Burkholderiaceae_C > Limnohabitans_A. Next base: position 22,008 of record NZ_CAMDLM010000026.1, on the reverse strand, counting down.
TGGGCGTGGACATCTGCGGCGTGGACGTGGTCTGCGAATCGCTCTCGCGCCCGCTCGAGGACCAAAACGGTGGCATCGTCGAGCTCAATGCCGCACCGGGCCTGCGCATGCACATCAGCCCCTCGTTTGGCAAAGGCAGGGATGTGGGCAATGCCGTCATTGACCTCATGTTCCCCGATGGCGACAACGGCCGCATCCCGGTGATTGCCGTGACCGGCACCAACGGCAAAACCACCACCGTGCGCTTGGCGGCTCACCTGCTCAAGGCCCAAGGCCTGCGCGTGGGCATGACCAACACCGACGGTGTCTACGTCAATGGCCGCCAAACCGACTCAGGCGACTGCAGCGGCCCGCGCAGCGCCCGCAACGTGTTGATGCACCCTGATGTGGACGCCGCCGTGTTCGAGACCGCCCGAGGCGGTCTGCTGCGCGAGGGCCTGGCCTTTGACCGTTGCCAAGTGGCCGTGGTCACCAACCTGGGCGCAGGCGACCACCTGGGCCTGAACTACATCACCACCCTGGAAGACCTGTCGGTGCTCAAGCGGGTGATTGTGCTCAACGTGGACCCCAAAGGCATGGCCGTGCTCAACGCCAATGACCCGGCCGTGGTGGCCATGGCCCGGCACTGCCCGGGCGATGTGACCTTTTTTGCGCTCGACGCCAACCACCCCGTGCTGGCCACGCACCGCGCCCAGGGCAAGCGCGTGGTCTATGTGGAAGACGGCGCCATCGTGGCCCAAAAAGGCAGGCAGATGTGCCGCATCCCCCTCAGCCAAGTGCCGCTCACACGCCAAGGTCAAATCGGTTTTCAGACCGAAAACGTATTGGCCGCGGTGGGCGCGGCTTGGGCGATCGACGTGCACTGGGATGCGATGGCGCAAGGCCTGGCCACATTCATCAGCGACATCCAGGGCGTACCCGGTCGCTTCAACCTGTTTGACTACCAGGGCGTGACGCTCATTGCCGATTACGGACACAACCCGGACGCCATCCAGGCCTTGGTGCAGGCGGTGGAGAACATGCCCGCCAACAAGCGCGTGGTGGTCATCAGCGGTGCAGGCGACCGGCGCGACCAAGACATCCGCGACCAGACTCAGATTTTGGGCAAAGCTTTTGACGAGGTGCTGCTGTACCAAGACGCTTGCCAACGCGGGCGCGAAGACGGCGAAGTGATCGGCTTGCTGCGCGAAGGCTTGCAAGGCGCGTTGCGCACAACCCATGTGCAAGATATCCAGGGTGAGTTCAACGCCATCGACACCGCCTTGTCGCGCTTGTCCCCGGGCGACCTGTGCCTGATTTTGATCGACCAGGTGGAAGAGGCCTTGGCCTACATCACCGAAAAAGTCAACGACAGCAAGGCCCGTTAAAAGACCTCACACCATGATGTTGGCATTGTCCGTTCGAGCGAAAGTAACTCTGGTAGGTCGGGCCTTTACGGTCCGACATGACTTCGCACCGCTCAATGACATTTGCAAAGGGCGGTGAACCACCACCACGTCGGACCTTAAGGCACCGACCTACAGAAGAAACCATACAGTTCTGCAGCTCGAGCCTCAAACCATGGCCACGCCCACACTCGCCATGAACACCGCCACCCAACTCAGCCATCGCCACACCGTCGGTGGCGGCCGCTCCACCCACCGATAAAGCCAGCCGCCACACCACAGCGATAGGAGCAATGAAGCCAGCATTCCCAAGGCATTGGACCACAGCGCATCAGGCCAATGCACTGTGACCACGGCACTGACAGCCAGGCTCACGCCAAAGTGGATGAGGAACACGGAATAGGACACGCCAGAGAGCCATTCCAGGGACGAGCGCCAGCGAGAAGCCCCGAACGCGCGGCCCCACAGCCAGGCCTCAGGCACCGCCATCAACAGGGCCGCGACGCCCCACGCCAGCGCGATCCGCGACCGCGGCTCCAGCCACCAGGCCACACCGCCAACGAGCAGCATCAACGCACCCACCATCCAGCTGCGCAGCTGGCCTTCAGAACCGCCTGATCCGGTGAACCGACGGGCCTCCCAAGCGAGCAAGCCCAGACCATAAGAGCCCCAAAAATACACGCCCCAATCGTCCAGATCGGTGTCCAGATTCCACCACCACAAAGAGGCGCAGACCAGCACCAACCACATCACCGAGCGTCTGGCATCTGCCCCGTCCGATACAAAATTCGCTGTCTGCGCACGGGGCCAGGCTTTCACCGCCACCAGGCTGAGCAATGTCATCGCGTACAACTGCAAGTCAATCGCCACATACCAAATGCCTGCCGACAAGGCCTCCAAGTTCAGCACATGCTGCAGCAGCGCCATGTGGGCCAACGCCTGCCCCCAATCGGGCGTTGCCGACAAGCTGGCATGCGCAAAGTCTGGCCTCACCCATTCACTGACCAGCACGGTGAAGCTCAGTGCAGCCAACAAGGGAATGGCCAGGCGCAAATAGCGTTGCCAGGCCAGCTTCAGGGCCGCGGACAGCGTCAGTGACGCGTACCGCGCCAAACTGCCTGCCGTGAGAAAACCCGCACACACCAAGAAGAACTGCACCGCCAGTCGGCCATGGTCATAAAGCCAATCCACCACACCGGGCCAGGCCGTGGCCACCACATCCGACATGGGCCCGTAAAACGCCAAGTGGTGCAACACGATCAACAAACAACCTGCGGCCTTGAACGCATCGATCAAAAAAGAACGCCCCGAAGGGCGCTGTGAAGTGTTGGACAAGGCGGCTCAGGCCGACGCCATCACAGGGCCAAACGGTCGCGGGCCGCTTGGTATTGCGCCTTGAGCTGGGCCACCAAATCGGCTGTGCTTTGCACCGCCTGGATCGCACCAATGCCTTGGCCGCAGCCCCAGATGTCTTTCCAGGCTTTTTTGGCGTCACCACCGAAGTTCATCTTGCTGGGGTCGGACTCGGGCAGGTTTTCGGGGTCCAGGCCCGCTGCGCGGATCGACGGCGCCAGGTAGTTGCCATGCACGCCCGTGAACAAATTGCTCAAGACGATGTCATCCGAGTTGCAGTCCACAATGGCTTGTTTGTAGTCATCGGTAGCACGCGCTTCCGTGGTGGCGATGAAGGCCGAGCCGATGTAGGCGAAATCCGCGCCCATGGCTTGCGCCGCCAAAATCGCGTCGCCCGTGGCAATAGATCCAGACAAGGCCACCGGACCGTCGAACCACTGGCGAATTTCCTGGATCAAGGCAAACGGGCTTTTCACACCCGCATGGCCTCCTGCACCGGCGGCCACGGCGATCAGGCCGTCAGCGCCCTTTTCAATCGCTTTGTGCGCGTGCTTGTTGTTGATGATGTCGTGCAGCACCACACCGCCGTAGCTGTGGGCGGCCTCGTTGATTTCTTCGCGCGCGCCGAGCGAGGTGATGATGATCGGCACCTTGTATTTGACGCACATGGCCATGTCGTGCTCCAGACGGTCGTTGCTCTTGTGCACGATCTGGTTGATGGCGAATGGGGCAGCGGGCTTGTCGGGGTTGGCGGCGTTGTAGGCGGCCAAGGTTTCGGTGATCTCGATCAGCCACTCTTCGAGCTGCGCGGCAGGACGGGCATTCAAAGCGGGCATGGAGCCAACGATGCCGGCCTTGCACTGCTCGATCACCAACTTGGGGTTGCTGATGATGAACAAGGGCGATGCGATGGCGGGGAACGGCAGGTTGGCCAGTACGGGGGGCAGCTTGGACATGAGGTCTCCTGAAAAAATATCGGTCTATTGTGAAAGAACAAACGCATTCAACGGTGTCGGCACGGGGACAAGATGTCTGAGCGTCATGCGGCGTCAGCGCCGAATAGGGCTTTCGCGGTCAGAGACCGCTCCCACAAAAGTGAAATGACCCTGTAGGAGCGGTCTCAGACCGCGATGGGCGTGGCACACGCCCCATGCCCCCTGTGCAGCGGCTGATCAAAACGCGTCCAGCGCCATCGCCGTCACGCTGCCTGCGCCTTCCACAATGCTGTCGCGGATGCCGGGGGCTTTGGACAGGATGTGGTCGGCGTAAAAACGCGCGGTGGTGACTTTGGCGGCCATGAATGCGGCGTCTTGTGCCTGGGCTTGAGGCGTCAAAGCCACCAACAGCGCGCGGCCCATTTGCCAGCCCGCCATCAGGTTGCCCGCCAGCATGAGGTAGGGCACGCTGCCTGCAAACACGTCGTTGGGGTGGGCCTTGGTGTTGCCCGCCACAAACTCGACCACGTCCACAAAGGCTTCGCGGGCGGCTTTGAGGCGACGGGCCACAGCCAGTGCATCGGCGTTGCCCGATGCGACCAATTCGCTTTCGGTCTGGGCCACTTGCGCGGCCAATGCTTTGGCGGTTTGGCCGCCGTCACGCGCGGTCTTGCGACCCACCAGGTCGTTGGCCTGGATGGCGGTCGTGCCTTCGTAAATCGTCAAAATCTTGGCGTCGCGGTAGTACTGCGCAGCGCCCGTTTCTTCAATGAAGCCCATGCCACCGTGCACCTGCACGCCCAAGCTGGTGACTTCCAGGCTCATCTCGGTGCTGTAGCCCTTGACCAGCGGCACCATGAATTCGTAAAACGCCAGATTTTGCTTTCTGACTTCTGCATCGGGATGGTGGTGCGATGCATCGTAAGCGGCGGCCGCGGTGGATGCCATGGCGCGGCAGCCTTCGGTGTAGGCGCGCATGGTCATGAGCATGCGGCGCACATCGGGGTGGTGAATGATCGGGCCAGCCGCAGGCAAGCTACCGTCCACCGGGCGGCTTTGCACGCGGTCGCGGGCGTACTGCACGGCACGCTGATATGAGCGCTCGGCAATCGCGATGCCCTGCACACCCACGGCGTAGCGGGCGGCATTCATCATGATGAACATGTATTCAAGGCCACGGTTTTCTTGGCCGACCAGGAAGCCCACAGCACCGGGTCCGGTGCTGTCTGCAATACTCGCCGCCGTTCCGTCGCCAAACTGCAGCACCGCTGTGGGGCTGGCCTTGATGCCCAACTTGTGCTCAATGCTCACGCAATGCACATCGTTGCGCGCGCCCAAAGAGCCATCGCTCTTGACAAGAAACTTGGGCACCACAAACAGGCTGATGCCTTTGACGCCTTCGGGCGCGCCCACCACGCGGGCCAACACCAAGTGCACGATGTTCTCGGCCATGTCGTGCTCACCATAGGTGATGTAGATCTTGGTGCCGAAAATTTTGAACGTGCCATCGGGCTGCGGTTCGGCGCGGGTGCGCACGGCGGCCAGGTCAGATCCGGCTTGAGGCTCGGTCAGGTTCATGGTGCCGGTCCACTGGCCAGAGACCAGCTTTTCCAGGTAAGTGGCTTTGAGCTCGTCGGAACCTGCGGTCAGCAAAGCTTCGATCGCGCCGTCGGTGAGCAAGGGGCACAGCGCAAAGGCCATGTTGGCCGAGTTGAGCATTTCACCGCAGGCCGCGCCGATGGTTTTGGGCAGGCCCTGGCCACCAAAGTCGGCCGGGTGCTGCAGGCCTTGCCAACCGCCTTCCGCGTACTGCTGGTAAGCCTCTTTGAAGCCGGGCGTGGTGGTCACGCCGCTGCCGTTGTGGAACGACGGGTTCTTGTCGCCTTCCCAGTTCAGGGGCGAGATCACGTCCTGGTTGAGCTTGGCGCATTCCTCGAGCACCGCTTGCGCGGTTTCCAAACCCGCGTCTTCAAAGCCGGGAATCTGTGCGATCTGGTCGATGCAGGCCAGATGCTCGATGTTGAAAAGCATGTCCTTCAAGGGGGCGATGTAGCTCATGGAAGTCTCCGGAATGTCTGTGAAGGGGTACAAAAAAGGCACCGCGAGCGATGCCTTTTGAGAGGTGCGGATGAATCAAAGGGCCTGTGTCAACTCAGGCACAGCCGCAAACAAATCGGCTTCCAGGCCAAAGTCGGCCACGCTGAAGATCGGCGCTTCGGGGTCCTTGTTGATCGCCACGATCACCTTGGAATCCTTCATGCCGGCCAGGTGCTGGATCGCGCCCGAGATGCCGCAAGCGACATACAACTGGGGCGCCACGATCTTGCCGGTCTGGCCCACTTGCAGGTCGTTGGCGGCGTACCCTGCGTCCACCGCGGCGCGGCTGGCACCAATGGCGGCGCCCAGTTTGTCGGCCAGGGGCGTCATCACTTCGTTGAACTTCTCGGCGCTGCCCAATGCGCGGCCACCGGAGACAATGATCTTGGCGGCGGTCAGTTCGGGGCGGTCGTTCTTGGCGATCTCGCTGCGCGTGAAGCTGCTCTTGCCGCTGTCGGCTTGGGCTGCTGCGCTTTCCACCGCGGCGCTGCCACCCGAGGCGGCAGCAGCATCAAAGCCGGTGGTGCGCACGGTGATGACTTTGGTGCCATCGGTGCTTTGCACGGTGGCGATGGCGTTGCCAGCGTAGATCGGGCGCTCAAAGGTGTCGGCCGAGATGACTTGCGTCACATCGCTGATCTGCGCGACATCGAGCTTGGCGGCCACGCGGGGGGCCACGTTTTTACCCGCGGCTGTGGCAGGGAACAAGATGTGGCTGTAGTTCCCCGCAATGGCCAGCACCTGGGCTGCGACGTTTTCGGCCAAGCTGTGGGCCAGGGCCTCGCTGTCCGCGTGAATGACTTTGGCAACACCCGCGATTTGGGCCGCGGCGGCGGCAGCGGCAGCGGCGTTGTGGCCAGCCACCAGCACATGCACGTCACCACCGCACGCGGCAGCGGCCGTGACGGTGTTGAGCGTTGCGCCCTTGATCGAGGCGTTGTCGTGTTCGGCAATAACGAGAGAAGTCATGATGGTTGAGCGTGAATGGTTGAGGGTTGAGCGCAAAGGGTGAAGGTTGGGCGTTGGTGGGTGCTGTTCACTCTGAACACCCCACACTCCAGGCTGAACTTCAGATGACTTTGGCCACGTTTTTGAGCTTGTCCACCAGGGTCGCCACATCGGGCACCTTGATGCCAGCGCTGCGCTTGGCGGGCTCGGTCACTTTCAGGGTCTTGATGCGGGGGGCCACATCGACGCCCAGATCTTCCGGCTTGAAGTGGTCGAGTTGTTTTTTCTTAGCCTTCATGATGTTGGGCAGCGTCACATACCGCGGCTCGTTCAGGCGCAGGTCGGTGGTGATCACGGCGGGCAGGCTGATGCTCAGCACTTCCAGGCCTCCGTCGATCTCACGCGTGACTTGGGCTTGGCCATCGACGATTTCCACTTTGGAAGCGAATGTGGCTTGGGGCAAATCGGCCAACGCGGCAAGCATCTGGCCGGTCTGGTTGCAGTCGTCGTCAATGGCTTGCTTGCCCAAGATGATCAGGCCGGGTTGCTCTTTGTCGACCAAGGCCTTGAGCAGCTTGGCCACGGCCAGTGGCTGCAGGTCCATGTCAGCAGGGGTCTCCACCAGAATGCCGCGATCGGCGCCGATGGCCATCGCGGTGCGCAGGGTTTCTTGGCACTGGGCCACACCGCAAGACACAGCGATGACTTCGGTCGCGAACCCTTTTTCTTTCAGGCGCACAGCTTCTTCGACGGCGATTTCGTCAAAGGGGTTCATGCTCATCTTGACGTTGGCAATGTCCACACCCGAACCATCGGACTTGACGCGGACCTTGACGTTGTAGTCCACCACCCGCTTGACGGGAACCAGAATTTTCATGAAAGCTTCTCCATTGATATCAAAACCCAAGTACCTTGAAATGCCGTGATGTCGTTGACGTTACGTCAACGTCAATTGTGCATCAAAAGCGCCAAAGAGGCACCTCATATTGCAGAAAAAAGCACGACCGTTCGCATTTTAGAGCGAAATTGCAAATCTTAAATCACCATTGAAAAATCAATTCACCGGGTCCGGACCGCTGTGGGTCACCGCCCCCAGACGGGCTGCAGAGACCAGCTTGGCATATTTTTCAAGAACACCCGACAGCCGTGGTCTTGGCCGGACCGCAGCAGCCTGTGCACGCACAGCCAAAACCTCCGGACTCAACAGCACATCGAGCGTGCCCGCTTGGGCATCGAGTCGGATGCGATCCCCGTCTGCAAGCCAGGCAATAGGACCGTTGTCCGCCGCTTCTGGCCCGATGTAGCCCACCATCATGCCTCGGGTCGCGCCGGAAAAACGGCCATCGGTCAACAGGGCCACTTTTTCGCCCATGCCCTGCCCGTAGACCAGCGCCGTCACGCCCAACATCTCCCGCATGCCCGGGCCCCCTTTGGGGCCTTCGTTGCGAATCACCAGCACATCCCCGGCCGCATAAGCTTGTTGCGTGACCGCCTCGAAGCACGCCTCTTCGTTCTCAAAGACGCGCGCCGGGCCTTCAAACACCAAAGACTTCAAGCCCGCCACTTTGATCAACGCGCCTTCGGGTGCCAGATTGCCTTTGAGCACCACCACACCCCCCGTGGGGCTGATGGCCTGCGCCACCTGCCGAACCACTTGCCCGTCCGGCAGAGGGACATCGGCCAAATCCTCGGTCAATGTGCGTCCTGACAAGGTCAGGGCATCGCCATGCAAGTGTCCGCCTTCAAGCAACGATTTCAATACCGAGCGGACTCCGCCAACCCGATGCAAATCCACCGCCAAAAACCGCCCCCCGGGTTGCAGATCGGCAATCAAGGGGGTTCGGGCAAACACGGCCGCCACATCGTCCAAAGTGAAAGAGATGCCGACTTCGTGTGCGATGGCCGGCAAATGAAGGCCCGCATTGGTAGACCCCCCCGTGGCGGCCACCGCCGCGCAAGCGTTCTCAAGGGATTGGCGGGTGATCAGGTCGCGCGGCAAGGGGCCGCCTGCCCGAATGATCTCGGTGATGCGCCGCCCCGCAGCACGCGCCAACGCCAGTCGCTCGCTGTACACCGCGGGCATCATGGCCGAACCCGGCAACGCCAGTCCCAGGGTTTCGGCCACCATGGCCATGGTGTTGGCCGTGAACTGGCCAGGGCATGAACCCACCGTGGGCGAGCAAGCCCGCTCGAGTTCGTGCAGGTCTTGCTCGCTCATCTGACCCGCCAGCACCGAGCCCACCCCTTCATAGGCGGTGAGGATGGTCACGTCTTTACCGCGCCATTGCCCAGGCAACATGGCCCCGCCATACACAAACACACTGGGGCAATTGAGCCTGGCCATGGCCATCATCACGCCAGGCAGGGTTTTGTCACAACCGGTAAAACCCAGCAAGCCGTCGTAAGCATGGGCCGTGATCACCGCTTCGATGGAGTCAGCAATGATCTCCCGCGACACCAGGCTCATGCGCATGCCTGCGTGGTTCATGGACACACCGTCCGAAACGGAAATAGTGGTGAACGGCACTGAAATACCCTGCCCTGCCGCCACGCCCAGGCGTGCCGCATCGGCCTGCGGCCCCAAGGACATCGAGCAGGGTGTGTTCTCGCCATGCTGGCTGACAATGCCCACCATGGGCTTGCCAAAGTCTTCATCCGACATGCCTACAGCGCGCAAAAAGGCCCGATGGGGCGTGCGGTCCATGCCCTCAACGATGCGCGCGGAGGTGAGTTTTTCAGGGGGGGTGAAAGCGCGTTTGGGTGTGGGTGTGGGTGTGGTCATGGCTGTTGTTTCGGTGAGGGTTGTGGGTGCTCAAGGGCTCAAGATGGGCTGCGCCAACTGGCGCACAAATGCAGTCAAATCGTGCTTGAAAGTCTGGCGTTCGTCCGTCAGCTCCAGCTGTTGGGCCAGCGCAAAAGACACGTCCAGCGGCCATGCGCCAAACTGGGCCTGCAGGTCGGGCTGGGGGGAAAACTGAACACGTTGCGGTGCTTGCGGATCAATTTGGGCCATCGCCTGGAACACCTCGTGCACGGTCACAGGCCAGGCCGGCGCATTCAGGGCGCAGGTTCCGGCTGGGCCCATGACCCGGGACCAACGGGCATGGTCCAAGCCCAGCAAGCGCATGAGGTGCGCCAGCGCAGCAGGCAAACTCAAAAGCCAAAGTCGGGCGTCGGGTGACACAGGGCAGACATAGTCTCGCCCCGACAAGGGCTCGCGAATCAGGTCGCTGTTGAAACCCGACAAGGCCCCATTGGGCAAGACGGGGCGCAGCACCACGCCGGACAAGCGCACGGCGCGGCCGTCCAGGTCGCCACGGCGGTTCATGTCGTCCAGCATCAACTCCAGCATGCGCTTGTGGGTGCCATAACTGAGGCTGGGCCGCTGGAGGGTGTGGTCGTCGATCCGAGGCGGCAGGGGCGTGCCGTAGACCGCAATCGAGCTGGTCATGAGCCAGCGCACCCATGGGCCACCTTGCCTGTACTGGGCACGGCAGCGCGCCAGCAAATCGAGGCAAGCATGCAAGTTGATGCGCTCCCCCAGCGCCACGTCTTGCTCTGTGCGGCCACTCATCCAACCGGCCAAATGCACCACCGCATGGACCGGTTGCTCAAGCAGGGCATCACACACCCGAGGATCTGACAAATCACCGACGACCCAGCGCGTGTTGGCTTCGGGTCGCACGCCCTCAGCAGCTTGGGTATCGGTCAACACCCACTGCCAAGACCTTGGGGCGCTCAATGCCAAGGCCTTGACCAAGGCTTGACCCACATAACCGGCAGCGCCCGTGACCAAAACACGGGCGTTTGACGGCAGATCGAATGGATGGCTCATGCTTTCAAGGGTATTGAGGTCACTGTTCATGGCCAGACCCGGGTAAACCATGACTGATTTGGCAGCTTTGACAACATTCAATCAATATACTTTGCTTTTTTCAACCGCCTGATTTCAGGTCCTGACCATTTTGACGGAGACACCCCATGAGAAAAGTTTTCAAACACCTTGCCTTGACAGGCGCCATGGCCCTGGCCATGGGTTTCAACACGGCCAGTGCCCAAACCGTGCTGACCATGTCCAGTTGGGTGGGCCCCACCCACCCCCTGACGCGTGATGTGTTGGGTGGTTGGGCCGCAGCCGTGGAAAAAGCCACCAATGGCCGCGTCAAAATGCAAATGTTGGCCAAGCACCCCGTGGCACCTCAAGGCACTTTTGATGGCGTGCGCGATGGCGTGATGGACGTGTCCTATGTGACCGCCAGCTACACACCCGCTCGCCACCCCCTGCCCCTGCTGGCCGAGCTGCCTGGCTCGGGTGGCACCGCTGAAATCAACTCGGTGGCCTTCAGCCGCATCCATTGGAAACACCTGCACAAAGCAGGTGAATACAAAGGCGTCAAATTGCTGGGCGTGTTCACCCACGGTCCTGGCCAAATGTTTTTGGTCAAAAAGCCAGTCAACTCGGTCGCTGACATCGCGGGCATGAAAATCCGCAGCGGTGGCGGCATCTCGGAAGCTTCCGCCAAAGCCCTGGGCGCCTCCCCGCTGGTCAAACCCGCCCCTGAATCCTATGAAATTTTGGCCTCGGGCGTGGCCGACGGCACGTTTTTCCCGGCCGAATCCATCCGCTCCTTCAATCTGGACAAAGTGGTCAAACACGCCACCATTTTCCCTGGCGGTTTTTACTCTTCGGCCTTTGGCTTCTTCATGAACGAAGAGAAGTGGAACAAGCTGTCCAAGCAAGACCAGGACGCCATCAATTCCGTATCGGGTGAAGCCCTGGCCCGTCTGGCAGGTCAAGCCTGGGATGCTGCGGACAAAGGCGGCATGGAAGCCTTGCGCGCTGCGGGTGTGAACATCCAGCAAGCCAGCCCGGCCTTCATTGCCGAAGTGCGCACCCGCACAGAGCCCCTGGCCAACACCTGGATCCAGGCTGCCAATGCCAAAGGGCTGGAAGGTGCCAAGGTCTTGGCCGAGTTCCGTGAAGAGCTCAAGCGCGTGGCCGACGGCAAATAATTTCGGCATCGGATGACTGACCCCTGCCAAGTTCTGACCCAATGCGCCCTGATTCTTGCGGACGAAAAGCATGAATCAGGGTTGGCCGGGCAAATCACCGCCCGGGGGCCCATCCCCAACACCTATTGGACGCTGCCTCTGGGTGTGTCTTTTGACGAAGCCACCCCGGCATCGTGGCTTTTGATTGACGATCAAATGCGCTTGATCGAGGGGGAAGGTGCGCACGGCATCCGCGAGCCCAACCCGGCCATGCGCTTTCATTTGTGGGTCTACAAAAGCCGCCCAGACGTGAACGCGATTGTTCACACCCATCCCCCCGCGGCCTCGGCACTGGCTGCGGCCGAATGCCCCCTGGTTGTGGCCCACATGGACGCTACTCCTTTGTTTGAGGACATGGTCTACTTGCCCGAGTGGCCTGGCTTGCCTACGGCCGACAAAGAGGGCGAGATCATCGCCACCGCACTGGGCCCGCACCATGCGATGCTGCTGGCCCACCATGGCCTGCTGACGGCCGGGCGCAGCGTGCAAGAAGCCGCTTTTCTGGCCGTCTTCATGGAGCGCATGGCACAGCTGCAAATCAATGCGTCCACGCTCGGGGGTGTTCGTCCCATCGATCCAAAAGAAGCCCGTCGTGCCAGAGATTTCTTGCGCACCGACCGCATCATGAACATCACGTTCGACGCCTGGACACGTCGCGCCAACCGCCTGAGACGAGGACACAAGGGATGAGATTCGCTCAACTTTTACAGAGGACCTTGGGTTACTTGGCCGCAGCCGTGCTTTTTTTGATGATGATCGTCACAGCGGTCGACGTGGTCGGTCGATATTTCTTCAACAAGCCCCTAGCAGGCGGGTTTGAAATAACCGAAATAGGACTGGCTTTGCTCATTTACTGCGCTTTGCCCTTGGTCAGTGCCCGGCGCGAGCACATCGTCATCGACACCTTTGATGTCTTCATGAGCCCAGGGGTCAAAACCTTTCTCAATCGACTGTCCGACGTCGTCTGTTTTGTCGCCTTATCGGGTGTGGGCTACATTCTCTTCAGGCGGGCTGTGCGCGTTGCAGAATACGGCGACACGACCAACGTTCTCCTGCTGCCACTGGCCCCCGTGGTTTACACCATGAGCGGCATGATCGTGGTGGCTGGCCTGATGCACCTGGTGCTGATTTTCATACCGCACGCCGAACAGACCGCCTTCGACTCCGAAGAAATAACACCATGACAGAAGCAAGTATTGGCCTGTTGGCCATGTTGATCCTGGCCTTTGCCCGGGTTCCATTGGCGATTGCCATGGGCCTGGTCGGCTTTGCGGGCCTGTGGTGGATGAGGGGGCTCAACCCCGCCTTGGCTTCCGTCACCTCCACGGTCTATGAAGCAGGTTTTGAGTACACGCTTTCGGTCGTTCCCTTGTTCATCTTGATGGGCAACTTCGTGACACGCGCAGGCATGTCCCGTGAGCTTTACCGGGCTGCCTACACACTTGTCGGACATTTTCGGGGAGGCCTTGGCATGGCCACGGTGATGGCCTGCGCTGGGTTTGGCAGCGTTTGTGGTTCATCCATTGCGACAGCCGCCACCATGACCAAGGTGGCCTACCCGTCCATGAAAGACCATGGCTATTCGGGTCAGCTGGCGGCTGGCGCCATTGCGGCCGGGGGCACCTTGGGTATTTTGATTCCCCCTTCCACCATCTTGGTCATCTATGGCCTGGTCACAGAAACCAGCATTGGCAAACTGTTTGCGGCGGGTATGGTCCCCGGCTTGTTGGCGGTCTTCATGATGTGCATGACGATCGCCTTCATCACTTGGCGTGACCCCGCCTCAGGCCCTGCAGCCGAACGCTCGAGCTGGGCCGAACGCTTCGATGCCATGAAAGATGTGTGGGCTGTGGCTGTTTTGTTTGTGATCGTGATGGGCGGCATTTACGGCGGCGTCTTCACCACCACAGAAGGCGCGGGCATCGGTGCTTTCGGGGCCTTCATCATTGCCCTGTTGCGCAGATCGCTGAACTTCTCCGTCACCCTGGACATCTTGGTCGAAAGTGCACGCACAACGGGCATGCTGTTCATGATCCTGGTGGGCGCACTGGTGTTTGCCAATTTCGTGAACTTCACCACCTTGCCTTCCGATCTGAAGAGCTTAGTCTCCACACACAACATCAGCCCCATCGCCGTGATGATCGCCATTTGTGCGATCTACATCATTTTAGGGGCCGCCATGGAAGAGTTGTCCATGGTGCTGCTGACGCTGCCGGTGTTTTTCCCCTTGGTGGTCAGCCTGGGTTTTGACCCTGTCTGGTTTGGCATCGTCATCGTTTTGGTGGTGATGATTGGCCTGATCAGCCCACCCGTGGGCATGAACATGTTCGTGGTGCGAAACATGCTGCCCGAGTTGAGCACAGCCACCATCTTCAAAGGCGTCATGCCCTTTGTCTGCACCTTGGTCGTGGTGCTCGCCCTGTTGGTGGCTTTCCCGCAAATTGCCCTGTTCCTGCCGCAAGCGCTCAAACTCTGACGCCCAGGCTGCTGCCACGAAAGCTCTTCCATGAAATTGGCTTTTTGCGGACTGGGCTTGATGGGCGAGCCCATGGCCCTGCGCCTCTTGGCGTCTGGGCACACGGTCAATGTCTGGAACCGCACCCCTGCCAAAGCCCACGCCTTGATCGCGTCAGGCGCGCAGTGGTGCGACACCCCATCCCAAGCGGCCAGCGATGTGGATGGCGTTTTCATGTGCCTGTTGAACACCGCCGCCGTCGAACAAGTGGTGTTCGGGCCCGAAGGCATCGTCCATGCCCGGCATTTGCGGTGGCTGGTGGACCACTCCAGCGTTCCCCCTGAGCAGACCCGCGCCTGGAGCCAACGCCTGCGCCTGGCTTGCCAAGCCGACTGGCTCGATGCGCCCGTCTCCGGCGGCGTGGTGGGTGTGCAAACAGGCACACTGGCCGTGATGGTGGGCGGCCCTGCCAGCCCCTTGGGCAGCGCCAGCCAAGCCATGCGCGCTTATGCCAGCAACATCACCCACATGGGCGACAGCGGTGCGGGCCAAGCCACCAAGCTTTGCAACCAGACCATTGTGGCGAGCACGGTGGCCGCCATTGCAGAAGCTGTGGGTCTGGCGCACCGCAATGGCATCGACTTGAATCAACTGGCCAAAGCGCTGCAAGGCGGCTGGGCCGACTCCAAGCCCTTGCAAGTTTTTGTGCCCCGCATGGTCTCGCCAAGCCAAGCATCGATTGGGGCTTTATCGACCATGCTCAAAGATGTGGACAGCGTGATGCAGGTGGCGCAAAGCAGCGGCGCCCCCATGCCGGTCATGGCCACCGTGCAGCAGCAACTGCGCGCAGCCCAGGCTGCCGGCTTGGGCGAAGCAGAACTGTCGGCCTTGATCTGTCTGGTCTGGCCAGAACAACGCTCGGCGTTCTGACCCGCGTGCGCCTTGTCAAGCCTCGCCCGGCTTGGCGGCCCCCACCATGTGCACCACCCGCTGCGGATACGGGATTTCGATGCCATGCGCCTGCAGCGTTTTGAGAATCGCCAGATGCAGGTCTGACTTGAGGTTCCCAGGCCCGGTGTCCGAGTCATCAAACCAATAGTTCACGGTGAATTCCAGCCCATGGACGCCAAATGCCGACAAAGCCACCGAAGGTGCAGGTTCGGCCAACACTTTGGGGTGCGCCTGACAGGCTTGCAGCAGCCAAGCCATGACATCGTCCACGGGGGCGGAGTAAGCCACTGTCACGGTGGTCGACTGTGTGATCTTGGAATCGGTCAAAGACAGATTTTCTACCCGCTGGGTGATCAGCATTTCGTTGGGCACGATCGACTCGCGTCCGTTCGGAGAACGGATAACGGTGTATCGCGCCTTGATGTCCGTGATGCGCCCCTCAAACTGGTCGACTTTGACATTGTCCCCAATGCGCATGCTGCGCTCGGCCAGGATGACAAAACCACTGACGTAGTTGGAGGCCAGCTTTTGCAAGCCAAAGCCAATGCCCACGCCCACCGCACCGCCCAGCACCGACAAAGCCGTCAGGTCAATGCCCACCGACGACAGCGCCAGCAGCAGGCCCACAAACATGAGCAAGGCCCGCACCGTGTTGCTGATCACTTTGCGCAAAGACAAATCGCTGCCCGTGGCCGATTTGAGCAACCGGGCCTCCAAGGCCGCAGAAATCCACAGGGTCACGATCAAGACCAAGCCTGCGGTCAATGCCCCTTCCAGCAAAGTGCGCACAGACAACATGGAGCCGCCCACCTTCCAGCGGATCTGATCCAACTCATCCAGGATCAAAGGCAACACGCCCGTGACCCACAACACCACAGCCAACCAAGCGATCCAGGAGATCGTGCGTTCCAACACCCGCACAAATGGCGCTTCGTCAAATGCCACCTGCAAAACTTTGACCCCCAAGCGGATCAACGCAAGCGAGATGCACACCGGCAACACAATGCCGAACATCGGGGCCGGCTGGGCGTCGGTCATCAACGTTCGCGCCACAAAGGTCAAGCCCAGTAGGAACGTTGGAAACAACACCCCGTCAATCAAGCGCTTGCCCAGCAAAACCGACAAGTCCTGTTCTGCAAATAATTTGCGAATGCCCCAAACAATGACCCAAGAACACAGCACGCAAACCGCAAACGCCATCAGCACTTGAAGCGACTCGGCACGGGCCAAGGCACCCAGCCAAGCCAAGGGATCGGCAATGTTCACCGATTTCATGCCCGCCATGAGGGTGCCCTTTTCTTGATGAAGGCCTGCACGCCCTCTTGCGCCACCTCGTGCACCATGTTGCAGGCCATGGTCTGGCCCGCCAACTGGTAAGCCGCCTCGATGCCCATCTCGCGTTGTTGGTAAAACAAGGCCTTGCCGACCCGCACCGCTTCGCGCGGTTTGGTCAAAATGGCGCTGACCAAATCATCGACCTGCGCATCAAGGTCGGCGACCGCACACACACGGTTCACCAGCCCCCGGCTTTGGGCCTCAGCGGCCGAAATGAAGCCGCCCGTGAGCAGCATTTCCATCGCTTGTTTGGCGTGCATGTTGCGCACCAGCGGCACGCTGGGCGTGGCGCAAAACAGACCCACATCGATGCCGTTCACCCCAAACGTGGCGCTGTCTGACGACACCGCCAAATCGCATTGCGCCACCAGCTGGCAACCCGCCGCTGTGGCCAAGCCTTGCACGCGGGCGATCACGGGCACAGGCAACTTTTGTATCGCCAGCATCATGCGACTGCATTGGGCGAAGAGTTTTTGGTAATAAGCCAGCTCGGGCTGCGCCCGCATTTCTTTCAGATTGTGGCCAGCGCAAAAAGCCTTGCCTGCCGCTCCCACCACCACCACCCGGGCCTGCTCGTCTTGCGCGATTGCATTCAGGGCTTGCTGCAGGGCACCCAGCATGGCCTCACTCAAAGTGTTGAAGCTGGCAGGGCTGTTGAGGGTCAGCCGGTGCACACCACGCGCATCGCGCTCGTGCAGCAGCAGTTCGGTCGTTTGGGGGGCAGTGGTATCGGTCATGCCCCGATTGTGCACAAAGCCTGGGCTCAAACGTCGGCCAGCACGCGCAAATGGGCTTCCACGCTGCGCCCCAGCGCACTCAGGTTGTAGCCGCCTTCCAGGCAACTGACGATGCGGCCTTGGGCATGGCGCAGCGCCACGTCCTTGATGCGCTGGGTGAGCCAGGCGTAATCCTGCTCCACCAGCCCCATCTGGCCCAAGTCGTCTTCGCGGTGCGCGTCAAAACCTGCGCTGATGAAAATCAGCTCGGGCCGGTGTGCCTCTAGGCGCGGCATCCACAGCATGTCCACCAACTCCCGAATCTCCATGCCCCGGGTGTAGGCGGGCACCGGCAGATTGACCAGATTGGCGGCTTGAGATGTCGAGCCACCTTCCGGGTAAAAAGGGTGCTGAAAAAAACTCACCATCAAGATGCGCTCGTCGCCCGCCACGATGTCCTCTGTGCCATTGCCGTGGTGCACGTCAAAGTCGACAATGGCCACGCGCTTGAGGCCATGGCGCTCGAGAGCGTACTTGGCCGCGATGGCCACGTTGTTGAAGAAGCAAAAACCCATGGCCTTGTCGCGGCAAGCGTGGTGGCCCGGTGGGCGCACGGCGCAAAAAGCGTTTTCCAGCTCGCCCGCCAGCACGGCATCGGTGGCATCCAGGGCGGCACCCGCCGCCACCAAAGCCGCATCCCAAGTGTGCGCATTGATCATCGTGTCCGGGTCCAGGCTGGTGTGGGTGGGGCCACCGGCCGCCATGTCTTCGCGCAGGGCATCGCCCAAACCGCGCAAAGCCGCCACATGCATGCGGCCGTGGGCCAGCTCGATGTCGGCCAAAGAGGCTGGCGTCGCCTCGCGCCTTTGCAGCGCCATGTCCACGCCACTGATCAACAAGCGGTCTTCGATGGCCCCCAAGCGCTCCGGGCACTCAGGGTGACCCGCGCCCATCTCATGCTGCCAACAGGCTGGATGGGTGAAATAACCTGTCGCGCCCATGAATGTGTCTTCCCGAATCATCACAGCCAACAAGGCTGCTGTTATTGAAAAATTGATCTGTTTTTACGGGTTCCAGCTTAGCACGGGCGCGCGCAGGTGGCGTTTAAACTCATGGCAATGAAAGCGTTCAAAACCAGTCCCCAATCGATCCTGCACAAGCTTGGGCCGAGAGGGATGCCCATAGGCCTGGCCCTGCTGGTGGGCGCATTGACGGCCTTCGCACCCATCACCGCACTGCCCGCCCAAGACAGCCCCAAACGGCAAGCAGCCAGCAGCCCCCAGCCCGCCAAAGTCAAGCCGCAGCAGCGCCATCAAAACAAGCCGTCTAAAGCCAAAGCCGCACCTTCTGCCAAAAAAACCGCCGTCACGGGCGCGCCCCTCGAAAGCTCCGCCCAAACCCGGGCATGGGCCCAGGATGTAGCCCAGCGCCTGCAGTTGGACCCCATCTGGCTGCAAAACACCCTGAGCCAAGCCAAACGCCTGCCTTCGGTCGAACGTTTCATCTTGCCCCTCAGCAGCCCCACTGCCAAGAACTGGGCCGCCTACCGCGCCCGCTTCATCGAGCCCATCCGCATCCAGGCGGGCGCACGCTTTTGGCAAACCCACCGCAGCGCTTTGGAGCGTGCCGAGCGTGAATACGGCGTCCCCGCCTCGCTGATCGTCGGCATCATCGGCGTGGAAACCCTCTACGGGCAAAACACCGGCAACTTTCGCATCCTCGACGCGCTGGCCACGCTGACCTTCCATTTCCCCAGCGCCCACCCACGGTCGGTCTCACGCCAAGCTTTTTTTCAAGGCGAGCTGGAGCAATTTTTGCTGCTCACCTCGCGCAGCGGTGCAGACCCTTTGACCATCCGGGGCAGCTATGCCGGGGCCATGGGCCTGCCGCAATTCATGCCGTCGAGTTGGGCCAAATTTGCCGTGGACTTTGATGGCGACGGGCGCATCGACCTGTTTGACAGCCCGACCGACGCCATTGGCTCGGTGGCCAACTACTTCAAAGCCTTTGATTGGCGGCCCGGCATGCCCACGCACTACCCGGTCAGCCTGACACCGGGCCAAACCCGCATGGACAGCCTGCTGGCCCCCGACATCTTGCCCACCTTCAGCGTGGCCAACTTTGTCAGCCAAGGCGCCGCCCTGGCAGGTGCCGCGCTGCAGCACACCGGCCCACTGGCCTTGATCGAACTGCTCAACGGACCCGATGCCCCAAGCTACGTGGCCGGCACAGAAAACTTCTACGCCATCACCCGCTACAACTGGAGCAGCTACTACGCCATGGCAGTGATTGAGCTGGCCGAGGCGGTGACGCGTGAAATGCAAATCAAGCGCTGAGGTCGCTCACTCATGAACCCCCTCAACCCCAAAAAACTGCTGCTGACCAAGTGGACTGCCGTTAAACCAATTGCCAAACAAAAGCACTTTTTGGTGAGTCGGGTAATTCAACCTGAACAGCCGACCGATCCGATTCAAGATGTGGAAATAGAAGCCGTGTTCTCCAAGGCGGTGCAGGTCATCGCTTGGCGTGAGCTGCAAAACGACAGTGTTTGGCGGCGGGGTTGGGTTTGATGCCAGGTTGAGCTTAAAAGGTGATAAAAACCACATGTGGCAAATTCCGTGTAGACACCATTCACACAGCTGACTTCAAGTACTTATAAATTTGGTCACCTTGAATCCACTAAATTTTCTGGAAGAAAAATGAAATATTTAATTTTGGCCTTTATGCTTTTCTGCAACTTAAATGTATTTGCCAATGAAAAATTATTTAACTTACCCATTGAAGGTCGAGCCGATAATTATGCTCCCATCCTCCAAAATGCTCACTCAAATGGAGCAGTCAATCTGATACTGATTCCTGGCGGAAACGCTGGTACTGGTGCAGTTTCTAATGGAGTCCCCAGTTCACGAAATTTTTTAGTTCGATCTCGAAATGATTTCACTTCGCAAGGCTTCAATACTTTTGTGATTTTCAGATCAAAATCTACAGATGCGAATGTCATGGCAACCACTTATCGAAATACTGACGAACACGCAAACGAATTAAAATCACTCATTAATCACATAGGAACTTTAAATAAAAATCCAATATGGATCATTGGAACATCAATGGGCACAATTTCAACAACTACCGCTGCCCTCAAAATCTCCAATCCACAAATTAAAGGCATTGTCCTGACAGCATCAGTCACCAACAAGGCCCCAGGAAATTTGGCAGATCAAGCCCTTGATGGGATCAAACTTCCAGTTTTGATGATTCATCACGAATCAGATGCTTGTTTTGCTTGCGTCCCCATGGAAGCAATGAGACTTTTTGATAAATTTACCAATGCGCCAAGAAAAGAGTTTTACATGGTCAAAGGTGGTGGGCCCGTGTCAGGAGATCCTTGTCAAAATCAGCATTGGCACGGATTCATCGGTATAGAAGAAGCCGTAACATCTCAAATTGCAAGCTGGATCAAAGCGAATTCGAATTAATTTGAGTTACTGGATTTAATTACTTTAATTACGTTGGCTGCCGGGTGATCCAGCCTGAGTTGCCAACCGATCCCATTGAGCGGGTGGAAATCGAAGCGGTGTTTTCTAAAGCTGTTCAGGTGATTGCTTGGCGTGACTTGCAAGACGACAGCGTTTGGCAGCAGGGTTGGGTTTGAACCAGAAAAGTATTTCTGCATAGCCTGTCAGGCATGTGGCCGTGGTTTCTAAAACGGCCAATATTTCGGGGCAAACACCCTGATTTCAGGCGGTTTTCACGCATTTCGGCAAGTGTTTTGAGGCCAGCAAAGTGATCTTGTTCAATAGCCACCCTGCCCCCTGCGCGCCTGCTCGGCTTCTCGTTGGCGTTTCTGATTTTCGCGCTCCCTTTGCAGCGCATCTTTTTGACGGTCCACGTTGGCCTTCAATTGCGTGATCCGCATCTGCTCTGGTGTGGGTGGCTTGATGGGTTTAACGGTCTTGGGTTTGGGAAGCCTGGGAGCCTGAGGCTTGATGCTGGTGGGTGACTCAGCAATGAGGTCATCCAGCAATGGGTAGCCCTGCCCTTCGCTGTAAATCTGGGTAGGGGCCACCTGCACGCAGTCCATGCCAAATTGATATTGGCAAAGCAACCTTGCGTGAGTGGCAGAGTTGGCATGCACAGCAGTCTTAACCAGGTGGCCTCGGATGCGGAGGGTAACGAGATATTTGTTCATACCCATATTTATCGTCACACCCCCACGACCAATTTATTTCACAAAGCCTTCTCGCAGTTTGAGTGCGGCAGCTTCAATCTGTACATCCAGCTCCCCTGCTTCCACGGCCTGCTTGATCAGTTCCAGAGTGGGCACCAAGTCAGCTGCAGTGGCAATTTCCACTGCACTTTTGCCCTTGCTGATCTCCAGCTTGCGTGCACCGTATCTGATGTTCAAGGCCAGCTTGTTGGTGTCTGTGGTCCACCACCACGCGCGAACACGGCGTGGGACTTCAACACTGCGGCGGCCACCATCAGGATCAGTGACAGAGCGAAAACGGGTCATGGTGAAGTTGGTTCCCTCGACCTGTGATTTGGCCAGTTGAATCTGCTCCCACAACTTGCGTGCCAGTTTTATACGGCGATGCACTTGAGGGTTGTTGCCAATGGATTTTTTAGCTGCTGTGAATCGCCCCGGGTTTCGTGGAGGCCAGTTGGCTTAAGTTGAGACCTCGGTCTCGTTCTTCCCGGCTAGCTGCCGGTAGTAGTTCGCCTCAGCTTCAGCCGGTGGAATATACCCAATCGAGCTGAGCAGTCGGTGGTGGTTGAACCAA
>NZ_CAMDLM010000025.1 GCF_945901735.1 Limnohabitans sp. Rim8 | reverse complement strand
ACCTGGGCCTGGTTGCCCATGCACAGCGAGCAGCCAGGCATTTCCGTGCGGGCACCGGCGGCGCCGAAGTTGGCGTAATGGCCTTCTTTGATCAACTCGCTCTCGTCCATCTTGGTGGGCGGTGCGACCCACAGCTTGACCGGGATGTCGCGGCTGCCGCCGAGCAGCTTGGCCGCCGCGCGGAAGTGGCCAATATTGGTCATGCAACTGCCGATGAAGGCTTCGTCGATCTTGGTGCCGGCCACGTCGGACAAAAACTTGGCGTCGTCCGGGTCGTTGGGGCAGCACAGGATCGGCTCTTTGATCTCGTTCATGTCGATCTCGATGACGTGTGCGTATTCGGCGTCTTTGTCGGCTTCGAGCAGGTTGGGCGCGGCCAGCCAGGCTTCGACTTTCTCGATGCGGCGCGCCAGCGTGCGGGCGTCGGCATAACCGTCGGCGATCATGTTTTTCATGAGCACCACGTTGGATTTGAGGTATTCCTCGACCGGCTCTTTGTTCAACTTGATGGTGCAACCGGCGGCCGAGCGCTCGGCGGACGCGTCGGACAACTCAAACGCTTGCTCGACCTTGAGGTTGGGCAGGCCTTCGATTTCCAGGATGCGGCCCGAGAACTCGTTGATCTTGCCGGACTTGGCCACGGTGAGCAGGCCCTGCTTGATGCCGTACAGCGGAATGGCGTGCACCAAATCACGCAAGGTCACGCCGGGCTGCATCTCGCCTTTGAAGCGCACCAAGATGGATTCGGGCATGTCCAAAGGCATCACGCCCGTGGCCGCGCCAAACGCCACCAAACCCGAACCTGCGGGGAAGGAAATGCCGATGGGGAAACGGGTGTGCGAGTCACCGCCGGTGCCCACGGTGTCGGGCAACAACAAACGGTTGAGCCAACTGTGGATCACGCCATCGCCGGGGCGCAGTGACACGCCGCCACGGTTGCTGATGAAAGCGGGCAGTTCGCGGTGGGTTTTGACGTCCACCGACTTGGGGTAAGCCGCGGTGTGACAAAACGATTGCATGACCATGTCGGCCGAGAAGCCGAGGCATGCCAGGTCTTTCAACTCGTCGCGGGTCATCGGGCCGGTGGTGTCTTGCGAGCCCACGGTGGTCATCTTGGGTTCGCAGTAGGTACCGGGGCGCACGCCCTGGCCTTCAGGCAAACCGACCGCACGACCAACCATCTTTTGGGCCAAGGTGAAGCCAGCTTGGGTCGACGCGGGCACGGTGGGCAGGCGGAACACGGTGGACGCGGGCAAACCCAGGAACTCACGCGCCTTGGCGGTCAAGCTGCGGCCGATGATCAGGTTGATGCGGCCGCCAGCGCGCACTTCGTCAAACAACACATCGCTCTTGAGCTGGAAGGTGGTGACGGTTTCACCATGGCGCACGATCTTGCCGTCGTAGGGCAATACGTCCACCACGTCGCCCATGTTCAGTCCGCTCACATCGACTTCGATGGGCAAAGCGCCCGAGTCTTCTTGGGTGTTGAAAAAGATGGGGGCGATCTTGCCACCCAAGGTCACGCCGCCAAAACGCTTGTTCGGCACGAAGGGGATGTCTTCACCAAAGCCCCAGATGATGCTGTTGGTGGCCGACTTGCGGCTAGAGCCGGTGCCGACCACGTCGCCCACGTAGGACACCAAGTGGCCTTTTTTCTTGAGCTCTTCGATCATGGCCATGGGGCCGCGCTTGCCGTCTTCTTCGGGCTTGAAGGGGGCGCCTTCGCGGGTGTTTTTCAGCATCGCCAGGTAGTGCAATGGGATGTCGGGGCGACTCCAAGCGTCGGGCGCGGGCGACAAATCGTCGGTGTTGGTTTCACCAAGCACCTTGAAGACGGTGATGGTGATTTTCTTCTCGACTTCGGGACGGCTGGTGAACCACTCGGCCTCAGCCCAGCTTTGCATGACCTCTTTGGCCTTGGCGTTGCCGGCCTTGGCTTTTTCGGCGACGTCGTTGAAGAAGTCAAACATCAACAATGTTTTCTTCAGGGCTTGAGCAGCCACGGCAGCCACTTCAGTGTTGTCGAGCAATTCGATCAGTGGGTGCACGTTGTAGCCGCCCACCATGGTGCCCAGCAGCTCAGTGGCCTTGGCTTTTGAGACCAAAGCCACGTTGATTTCACCGTGCGCCACAGCAGCCAGGAAAGACGCCTTGACCTTGGCGGCATCGTCCACGCCCGGTGGCACACGGTGGGTCAACAGGTCCATCAAGAAGGCGTCTTCGCCTGCTGGTGGGTTCTTGATCAGTTCGATCAGTTCGGCCACTTGCTTGGCATCCAGCGGCAAAGGTGGGATGCCCAAGGCGGCGCGTTCGGCGGCGTGTTCACGGTAGGTTTTCAACATGGTTTTTTCTCCGGTCAGTCAAAGTCAATCGTTGGATCTGCCCATGCCGGCTTTGTCAAACAGGCTGGGGGGTGGGTTGGTTTTCATGTCTTGGCCATAGGCCACTTGTTCGGGGTGCGCACAGTCGTCGGCCACGCGTCGGCCTTTTTTCTGGTCCATCAGCATGGACTTGTTGGCCAGTTGCAGCCATACGGCACCGGCTTTTTTGTCCTCCAGACGCAGTGCGCCGGTGTGGGTGCGCACGGGGTACATGCGGTAACGGAAGCCTTTGCCCTGCACATGAAAGTAACCCGGCGCCGCCGCATCGGCTTCGACGCGCACGCTGGCTCCCATTTCACAGGGCATGAGGCCCAGGTGAATTTGCTGGGCGATGGCCAATTCTTGCGCCACTGGATCTGACTTGCTCTGGGCCACGGGAGCAGTCGCAGCCCAACCAGCAGCCACAGGCGAAAGAGGCGGCACCGCTGCCAGCGCCGGGGCGGTGGTCGAGGTCGGCACCGCAGCCAAGGTCGGTGCAGCAGTCGCATCGCTGCCCTTGGGCGGCAGCTCAGTCCAAGCGGGCAAAGCCTGGATAGGCACAGGTGCCTGCGCCTGGGTGGGCTGAGGGGCCGAAACGTGGGCGGGCACGCCATTCACGGGGGCCGCATCGGCAGGCAGCTGAACGCTCGGTGACGTTGAAGCTTTGGCCAAAACGGCCGCCTGGGTTGCAGCCTCGGCAATGGCTCTGGCCTGCAGGCGCGCCGTGAGATCAGCATCAGCGCGGGCTTTGGCCTGTGCGGACGACCGGTGGGCCTGAGCCTTGGCGCCAGACTGGCCCTGACTTTGTGCCCAGACAGGCAGCAGCAGCGCCGCACCGACCAGAACAACAAGGTTCTTGAACATGGGCATCCCTTTGAAGAATTCGGTCATCATGACAGGCTGCGCTGCAGGCTCTTGGGGGCCACATCCAACAAAGCCTGCATTGGGGCGGGCAAATGGCGGCCGGTCTGGTGCGCGCGCTCAATCAGTTGCCAGAAAAAACGGTAACTGGCCCGGTCGTGCAATTGACCTGCGTGGCTGATGGGCGCCCAGTCGGCCGCTTGCGCCGCCAAAATGATCTGGCTGGCTTGGTCGATCTGCGCCTCGCTGGGGGACATGGCCTCCAGGATGGGGCGAATCTGGTCGGGGTGGATGCTCCACATGCGGGTGTAACCCAGCTCACGGCTGGCTTTTTGGGCGGCCATGCGAATGGCATCGGTGTTCTTGAATTCGGTGACCACGCAGTGCGAGGGCACTTTGCCGTGCGCATGGCAGGCGCTGGCGATCTCGAGCTTGGCGCGCAGCACCAGCGGGTGAGTGAACTGCCCCTGAATGCCCATGCCCTCGGCGGGAATCGCACCGCCGTGCGCCGACACAAAATCCATCAGGCCAAAGCTGATCGACTGCACACGCGGGTGGGCGGCGATGTCAAAGGCGCAGTGCACGGCTGCGGGCGACTCGATCAGCACATGCACCGGCAAATGGCCAGCGCCCGCAGTGATCAAGGCCGCTTGCACGCGGTCCACATCGGCCACGCTCTCGACTTTGGGCACCATGATGTGCGTCAAAACGCGACCGGCCCGGCCCGCGATGTGGCTCATGTCGGCTTCAAAACTGGGGTGGTCCACCGGGTGGACCCGCACCGCAATGCGCGCATTGGCGCAAGCGGTTTTCGCGGCCAATGCCAATTCGGTCACCAGCGCGGCATGCTCGGCTTCACCACCGACTGGCGCGCCGTCTTCGCAATCCAGGGTGACATCAAAAACGCAAGCGCCGAACTCTTGCAACATGTCCGCCTGCAATTGCAGGCTTTTGCGCATCCTCGCTTCCACTCCGCTGTAGTGGTCACAAACCGGCAGCTGAACACTGGCGGCTTGTGCTCCCAACAGAACGTCGCGAGGATGGCTCACTTGGACTTCTCTGCCTGAATCAGATCAGGTGAGCCACACCAGCTTGCTCGTCGGTCAACTCTTTCAGGGTCTTGTCAATGCAGCCTTGGCTGAAATCGTCGATTTCAAGCCCTTCAACCACTTTGTACTCGCCGTTTTCGCAAGTGACAGGGAAGCCGAACATGACATCTTTGGGGATGCCGTACCAGCCTTGCGACGCAATGCCCATGGTGACCCACTTGCCGTGGGTGCCCAAGGCCCAGTCGCGCATGTGGTCTATGGCGGCATTGGCGGCCGATGCGGCGGAAGACAAACCACGCGCTTCGATGATGGCTGCGCCGCGCTTGCCGACGGTGGGCAAAAACACGTTGGCGTTCCATTCTTGGTCGTTGATCATGGTCTTGACCGACTCGCCCTGGATGGTGGCGAAACGGTAGTCGGCATACATGGTGGGCGAGTGGTTGCCCCAGACGCACAGTTTTTCGATGTCGGCCACGGCTTTGCCGGTCTTGGCAGCGATTTGGGACAGGGCGCGGTTGTGGTCCAAACGCAGCATGGCGGTGAAGTTGCCGGGCTTCAGGTCTGGCGCAGCCTTCATGGCGATGTAGGCATTGGTGTTGGCGGGGTTGCCCACGACCAGCACTTTCACTTCGCGCGAAGCCACAGCGTTCAGGGCCTTGCCCTGCGCTGTGAAGATGGCGCCATTGATGGCGAGCAACTCGGCACGCTCCATGCCGGGGCCGCGTGGACGTGAACCGACGAGCAATGCGTAGTCCACATCTTTGAATGCGGTCATGGGGTCGCCATGGGCTTGCATGCCCACCAACAATGGGAACGCGCAATCTTCGAGTTCCATCATCACGCCCTTGAGTGCTTTTTGCGGGCCTTCGACCGGCACTTCGAGCAACTCCAGGATGACAGGCTGGTCTTTGCCCAGCATTTCACCGGAGGCGATGCGAAACAACAATGCGTAACCGATTTGACCTGCTGCGCCGGTGACGGCAACGCGGACGGGCTTTTTGCTCATGGTGGAAAACTCCGAAGTGTTGAAAACAAGGATGACGGTCCAACGCCAACACCCATGTCGGCAAGGCCGTCCGGCGAACCGGACCCACGCACCCAGCCTCATCGAAAAGGCCGAAAGCGCAAGCAAACAGCCTGTGAGTGTAGCCGCGAAAACCCTGAATCGTCAATTTGTCTTATGTCTTATATAAGATAAGATCTGACACCTGACTGCCTACTGACCAGCTGGTCAAGCTCTCGCCCATGAACACCTCTTTGCCACCCACAGACGCCCCTGCGGCTGCCGAATCCCTGGCCGCTATAGCCGCGTTCAGTCCGCTGTACCAGCAGATCAAGAGCTTGATCCTGCAAAGCCTGCAGGCCGGCGAATGGAAACCCAGCGAATCGATTCCCAGCGAAATGGACTTGGCCCTGCGTTACCGGGTCAGCCAAGGCACCGTGCGCAAAGCCATCGATGAGCTGGCCAGCGGGCATCTGCTGATCCGCAAGCAAGGCAAAGGCACCTTTGTGGCCACCCACGCCGAACACCAGGTGCAGTACCGGTTTTTGAAACTGGTGGCCGATCAGGGCGACCTGAACACCGAAGGCCCGGCCCAGCGCGAGATCGTCGACTGCAAACGCTTACGCGCCTCGGCCGATATCGCGCGCGCATTGGCTTTGCGTTCTGGTGACACCGTGCTGCAAGTGCGAAGAGTTCTTTCGTTTGCCAATGTGCCCACCATTTTGGAAGACCTGTGGTTGCCCGGCACGCCCTTCAAGGGCCTGACGGCCGAGCGCCTGGCCGAGTACCACGGTCCCATGTACGCCCTGTTTGAAACCGAGTTCGGTGTCCGCATGGTGCGCGCCGAAGAAAAAATCCGGGCCGTGTTACCCGACAAGTCCCAAAGGGAATTGCTGCAACTGCCCCCCAACACGCCCTTGCTCAGTGTGGAGCGCATTGCCTACACCTACAAAGACACCCCGATGGAGCTGCGGCGCGGCCTCTACCGTACCGACAAACACCATTACCACAACGATTTGAACTGACACAAAGCCGACTTCAACGTCTTGTAGAAGACTGTCACTGAAATGATCACGTCAGTTTGCTGCGTTGCAATAGAATCCAACGGCTTGTAATCCACAACACGAACGCGTTACACCCAGAAAGTACCCACATGACCGAACTCGTCCGCAAGCGGCCTGAATTCCGCAACATCAACGCCCTGAAAGACCTGCCCTCGTACCGCTTGCCAGCCGCTGGCATCGTCTCCATCCTGCACCGCATCAGCGGTTTCCTGATGTTCTTGCTGATGCCCCTGTTCATCTGGTTGTTTGACAACTCCATCACTTCCGAAATCTCCTATGCCAAGCTCTCAGCCGCTTTTGGCATCGGCATCGGCTTTGTGCCAGGCTGGTTCTTCAAGCTGTTGGCTCTGGCGCTCATCTGGGCTTATTTGCACCACTTCATCGCTGGCGTGCGCCACATCTACATGGACGCTTTCCACGCCGTGACCAAAGAATTCGGCAAGTCTTCTGCCGTGGCTACTTTGGTGCTCAGCCTGGGCTTGACCGCCGTGCTGGGGGCCAAGCTGTTTGGCCTGTACTGATTTCTCCGCCCCTCACTCAAAACAACAAGGAAACTGACCTATGTCGTCCGTGAATTACGGCTCCAAACGCATCGTGACCGGTGCTGGCTATGGCTTTCGTGACTGGCTGGCCCAACGTGTGACCGCCGTCCTGATGGCGCTCTTCACCGTGGTCTTGCTGGCCCAAGTGATCTTCACCTCAGGCCCCATCGGCTACGAAGAGTGGGCTGGCATTTTTGCCTCTCAGTGGATGAAGGTCCTGACCTTCTCCGTCATCATCGCCTTGCTCTACCACGTCTGGGTGGGCATGCGTGACATCTGGATGGACTACGTCAAGCCACTGGCTCTGCGCCTGGCCTTGCACGTCTTCACCCTCGTCTGGCTGGTCGGCTGCGCCGGCTGGGCTGTTCAGGCCCTGTGGCGCCTGTAATCCGGCAGCCCTCGCCTGTCATTGCGCTGAAACCACACCAACCAAGTTACACCATGAGCTATACCCAAGACAAAATCACCACCCGCAAGTTTGACGTTGTGATCGTCGGCGCCGGTGGTTCGGGCATGCGTGCCTCGCTGCAGCTGGCCCGTGCTGGCCTGAACGTGGCCGTCCTGTCCAAAGTGTTCCCCACCCGTTCACACACCGTGGCGGCCCAAGGCGGCATCGGTGCGTCGCTGGGCAACATGTCCGACGACAACTGGCACTACCACTTCTACGACACCATCAAGGGCTCCGACTGGCTTGGCGACCAGGATGCGATCGAATTCATGTGCCGCGAAGCGCCCAAGGTCGTGTACGACTTGGAGCACATGGGCATGCCGTTTGACCGCAACCCGGACGGCACGATTTACCAGCGCCCCTTCGGCGGGCACACCGCCAACTACGGCGAAAAGCCGGTGCAACGCGCTTGCGCTGCGGCTGACCGCACCGGTCACGCCATGCTGCACACGTTGTATCAGCAAAACGTCGCCGCCAAAACCAGCTTCTTTGTGGAGTGGATGGCGCTGGACCTGATCCGAGACGCCCAAGGCGATGTGGTGGGCGTGACCGCCCTCGAGATGGAAACGGGCGACCTGCACGTCTTGCACGCCAAGACCGTGCTGATGGCCACCGGTGGTGCAGGCCGCATTTACGCGGCATCGACCAATGCCTTCATCAATACCGGTGACGGTCTGGGCATGGCCGCGCGAGCTGGCATTCCACTCGAAGACATGGAGTTCTGGCAATTCCATCCCACCGGCGTGGCCGGTGCTGGCGTGCTCTTGACCGAAGGCTGCCGCGGCGAAGGCGCCATCTTGCTCAACAGCAATGGCGAGCGCTTCATGGAGCGCTATGCGCCCACCTTAAAAGACTTGGCCCCGCGTGACTTCGTGTCCCGCTGCATGGACCAGGAGATCAAGGAAGGCCGTGGCTGCGGTCCCAACAAGGACTACGTGCTGCTCAAGTTGGACCACCTGGGGTCGGAGACCATCCACAAGCGCCTGCCCTCGGTGTACGAAATCGGCGTCAACTTCGCCAACGTCGACATCACCAAAGAGCCAATCCCGGTGGTGCCCACCATCCATTACCAGATGGGTGGCATCCCCACCAACATCAACGGCCAAGTGGTGACGCAAAACGCCACCGACCACAACGCCGTGGTCAACGGTTTGTATGCGGTGGGCGAATGCTCTTGCGTGTCGGTGCACGGCGCCAACCGCCTGGGCACCAACTCGCTGCTTGATTTGCTGGTTTTTGGCCGCGCTGCAGGCAACCACATTGTCGACTTTGCCTCCAAAACCAAGTCGCACAAAGACCTCCCAGCCGATGCCACTGACCGCACACTCGAGCGCTTGAACAAGCTCGAAGGCCGTGGCGGCGAATACGCCCAAGACGTGGCCAACGACATGCGGGCTGCGATGCAGCAACACGCTGGCGTGTTCCGCACCCAAGCCTCCATGGACGAAGGCGTGCAAAAGATCGCGGCCATCCGCGAGCGCGTCAATGCCATCGGCCTGAAGGACACGTCCAAAGTGTTCAACACCGCCCGTATTGAAGCCCTGGAAGTGGAAAACCTGATCGAAGCCGCTCAGTCCACCATGGTGTCTGCCGCTGCCCGCCGCGAATGCCGCGGTGCCCACACCGTGAGCGACTACGAGCGTCCAGTGGACGACGCTGTGGCGCCATTGGGCCGCGACGACGCCAACTGGATGAAACACAGCCTGTGGCACAGCGCCGACAACAGCCTGACCTACAAACCGGTCAAGCTCAAGCCCCTGACTGTGGACTCTGTGCCACCCAAGGTTCGCACGTTCTGAAGATTGTCTGGACCGTGCACCCCAAGTGGCGGTCCTCCCCTCGAATACACCAGGAGTTATTCCATGACCCTACGCACTTTCCAGATTTACCGCTACGACCCTGACAAGGACGCCAAGCCTTACATGCAAACCATCCAGGTGGAACTGGACGGCAACGAGCGCATGCTGCTCGACGCCCTAATGAAACTCAAGGCCGTGGACCCCAGCATTTCGTTCCGCCGCTCTTGCCGCGAAGGCGTGTGCGGCTCAGACGCGATGAACATCAACGGCAAAAACGGTTTGGCGTGTCTCACCAACATGAACACCCTGCCCGGCACCATCGTTTTGAAACCCCTGCCCGGCTTGCCCGTGATCCGCGATGTGATCGTGGACATGACGCAGTTTTTCAAGCAGTACCACTCGATCAAGCCCTACCTGATTAACAGCACCATTCCGCCTGAGACCGAGCGCCTGCAAAGCCCGGAAGAGCGTGACGAGCTGAACGGCTTGTACGAGTGCATCTTGTGCGCCAGCTGCTCAACCGCCTGCCCCAGCTTCTGGTGGAACCCCGACAAGTTCGTGGGCCCCGCCGGTTTGCTCCAAGCCTACCGCTTCATTGCCGACAGCCGCGACGAAGCCACCGCCGAGCGCCTGGACAACTTGGAAGACCCTTACCGCTTGTTCCGCTGCCACACCATCATGAACTGCGTCGATGTCTGCCCCAAGGGTCTGAACCCCACCAAGGCCATCGGCAAAATCAAAGAAATGATGTTGCGCCGCGCTGCCTGATGACCGTCACACCCATGCTAGAAGACGCGACACTGGTTGGCGCTGACCGCCTAGCGCCTTTGAGCGAGCGGTCACTCAGCAAGCTGCGCTGGCGCAGCCGACGCGGTCTGCTCGAAAATGATTTGTTCATCGAGCGCTTTTTCAATCAACATGCTACGAGTTTGTCGGTTGGCCAAGCCCGTGGCATGTATGTGCTGATGGACCTGTCAGACAACGATCTCATGGACCTTCTGCTGCGCCGCAAGGAACTTCAGCCCGAGATCAGCACCGAAGAGGTGTGTGAGGTCCTGGACATGTTGAGAGCGTGAACCCCACAGGTTCACCCCCCTGTTTTTTTGAGGAAATCCACCATGAAACTCGCCGATAACAAAGCCACCCTGTCGTTCTCCAACGGCAGCCCGAGCATCGAGATGCCTGTTTACTCTGGCAACATCGGTCCTGACGTCATTGACATCCGCAAGCTGTATGGCCAAAGCGGCATGTTCACTTACGACCCGGGTTTCCTGTCGACGGCCTCATGCCAATCCGCCATCACCTACATCGACGGCGACAAAGGCGAACTCTTGTACCGTGGTTATCCCATCGAACAGTTGGCCAACAGTGTTGACTACCTGGACACCTGCTACTTGCTCTTGAATGGTGAATTGCCCGTCGGCCAGCAAAGCAAGGACTTCCACAAGTTGGTGAACAACCACACCATGGTCAACGAGCAGATGCAGTTTTTCCTGCGCGGCTTCCGACGTGACGCCCACCCGATGGCCGTCTTGACGGGTCTGATTGGTGCTTTGTCGGCCTTCTACCATGACAGCACCGACATCAACAACCCCGAGCACCGCCACATTTCAGCGATCCGTCTGATCGCCAAGTTGCCCACCCTGGTGTCCATGGCCTACAAATACGGCGTGGGCCAGCCCTTCATGTACCCGCAGAACAACCTGAGCTATGCAGGCAATTTCTTGCGCATGATGTTTGGCGTGCCCTGCGAAGAGTACGTGGTGAACCCCGTGCTCGAGCGCGCCTTGGACCGCATTTTCATACTGCACGCTGACCACGAGCAAAACGCGTCCACATCGACTGTGCGACTGTGCGGCTCGTCCGGCACCAACCCGTTTGCGGCGATTGCTGCGGGCGTGGCTTGCCTGTGGGGTCCTGCCCACGGTGGCGCCAACGAAGCTTGCCTGAACATGCTGGAAGACATCCAGAAAATGGGTGGGGTATCCAAAGTTGGCGAGTTCATGGAAAAGGTCAAAGACAAGAACTCCGGCGTCAAGCTCATGGGTTTTGGTCACCGCGTTTACAAAAACTACGACCCTCGCGCCAAGTTGATGCAAGAAACTTGCGACGAAGTGCTGAAAGAGCTGGGCCTGGAAAACGACCCGCTGTTCAGGCTGGCCAAAGCCTTGGAAAAAATCGCTCTGGAAGACGACTACTTCGTCAGCCGCAAGCTTTACCCCAACGTGGACTTCTACTCCGGCATCGTGCAACGCGCCATTGGCATTCCCGTGAACCTGTTCACCGGCGTCTTCGCCCTGGCCCGCACTGTCGGCTGGATCGCCCAGTTGAACGAAATGATCGGTGACCCCGAGTACAAAATCGGCCGCCCACGTCAGCTGTTCACCGGCTCTGTGCGCCGCGACGTGCAGCGTTGATAGGTTGTCAGCCTGATCTGAAAGCCCGCCCAGTGCGGGCTTTTTTTCGACTCAAATCTGCTGACTCAAACGATCCGACCATGCCGCCACCAGGCCCAGGCGCAGCCCGAGCTCAGCAGCAACATGCCCAGCAAGGCACACAAGGCAGAGACCTCGGTGCGTCGGTGCTTTTTGAGCACGATCTTGCTGCTCAGGGACTGGTAAATCTGCAGCAGGTCCTCGCGCTTGTCAGCGCTGAAGTATTCAGCCTTGGTGATCTCGGCGATTTTTTTCAGGCTGGCCTCGTCCAGCTTGACCCGCATTTGCATGCCCTGGGCTTTGAGCACCGTGCCTTGCGCCGTGCCCACCCCAACGGTGTAGACACGCACCCCCAGGTCGGCGGCCACTTGGGCCATCTTGAGGGCGCCAGGCCCCACATTGCTTTGACCATCGCTGAGCAGCACGATGGCAGCAGCTGTGTTGGAGCCGGGTGGTACTTTGGGCAGGCTGACCGGATTGCGGGGTGCTGCGCCCGATGTGCCTGCTGCGCCTGAAGGGTCGGAGCTTGCACCCCCGAGGGGCACACCGCTTGCGGCCTGGGGGCTGGTCTCGCCCTCGATCAGTCCGCGCACGTCCAGGCCCGAGCCGGGCAGCATGGCGTGCAGCGCAATCACGATGCCACTGCCCAGGGCCGAGCCCGGCTGCAGGCTCAGCTGGTCGATGGCCTGAATCACCAGATCGCGCTGGTCGGTGGGGGCCTGCACCAGCGCAGCCGCCCCCGCCACGCTGACCACGCCCAACTTGACCTGGCCAGGTTGCCCCAGCACAAAACTTTTGGCGGCAGCCTGCGCCGCTTCAATGCGGCTGGGTTGTACATCGGTGGCGCGCATGCTGCCCGAGCTGTCGATGGCCAGCATCACGGTGTCGATGCGGCTGGGCAACAGCAAGATGGCCTGGGGCCTGGCGATGGCCACCAGCAGGCTGGCCAAGCCCAGCAGCACCAGCAGCGCCGGGGCGTGTCGCGTGAACCTTATGGTGGCCGCAACGGTGTTCACGCGGGCCGAGGGCCATGCCCGCTGCACGCCACGGCGCTGCCAGGCGATGTACAGGCCCAGCCACAGCGGCAAGCTGGCCAGCAGCCACAGCAGGCGTGGCCAGACGAACTGGACCGAGTGCCATTCAGGCATGAACACCTCCCGCGTGAACGGGTCGCTGGCTGCCCAAAGGGGCTGCACACCCACCGGTGCTCAACTGGCTGACGCGTTTGCGCAGCTGTGCAAAACGCAGCAAGGCCTGGTCCATCGCTTCGTCGGTGTTCAGCTCCAGGCAGTCCACACCGGCTTGGGAAAGGCTCTCCAGCAAAGCCGCTTCACGGTCCTGGGCCTGCTGCGCAAAACGCTGGCGAAACGCCGCATCGTTGCCGTCCACCAGCAGTTGTTCGCCCGACTCGGCGTCTTGCACCAGCAGCATGCCGGTGTTGGGCCAAGCCATCTCCAGGGGGTCGCGCAAGCGCACCGCCACCACTTCATGGCGCCGGGCCAGCTGGGCCAGGTTTTTTTCCCAGCCGGGCGGACTGATGAAGTCGGACACCACAAACACCGCCGAGCGCCGCTTGAGCACCGACTGGGCCTGCGCCAGCCATGGCCCCAGCGCGCTGGTCTGCACGGCCTTGCCATGGCTTGGGGTTTGGCCCGCCTGCAGCATCTGGTGCACGATGTGCAGCAAATGCCGCCTGCCGGAGCGGGCGGGTACCACGCTGTGGGCGCGGTCTTGTCCGGTGAACAGCATCAGGCCCACGCGGTTGCCATGCTGCGACAGCAGCTTGGACAGCACGGTCACGATGCTGCAGGCCAGTTGGCGTTTGCTGGTGGGGCCAGAGCCAAAAGCCACCGAGGCGGACAGATCGATCACAAACCAGGCAGCAATTTCGCGGTCTTCCTGGTGTTCGCGCACATAGGGGGTTTGCATGCGGGCGGTCACGTTCCAGTCGATGTGGCGCACGTCGTCGTGCGACTGGTATTCGCGCAGATCGGCCAGCACCAAGCCACTGCCACGGAACAGGCTGCGGTAGTCGCCTTGCAGTTGGCCATCGAGCCTTTTGAGCACGGTCCATTCCAGCCTTTGCAGCCATTGCGCTGCGTTGGGCCATGGCGAGTCTGCGCCGGGCGCGCCCAGCCCTGGGCCTTGGGGCTGGCCGCTGCCAGCGGCAGCCGTGGCCTCAGTGGGCTTCTTGCGCAGCCAGTTGAACATGGCGGTCCAGGGGTTTACTCGGTGCGGGCACGGCCTGCAGAATTTTCAGGATCAACGCATCGGCCGTCATGCCGTCAGTCAAGGCTTCGTAGGACAGCACCAGGCGGTGGCGCAGCACATCGGGCACCAAGTCGATCAGGTCTTGCGGCAGTGCGTAGGGGCGCCCGCGCAGGAAGGCCAGCGCCCGTGCGCCTTCGATCAGGGCGATGGTGGCGCGGGGGCTGGCACCAAAGGTCAGATAGGGCGCCAGCTCCGACAATCCGCAGCGCACCGGATCGCGCGTAGCGGCCACCAGCTTTACGGCGTACTGCACCAGGGCCGGGTCGACATAACCCTGGCGGCATTGCGCCTGTAGCGCCAAGAGCTGTGCGGTGTCGGCCACAGCCGCTGCAGTGGCGGGCATGCCGGTCACGCGCTGCACGATCACAAACTCTTCTTCCTCGGTGGGGTAGCCCACCAGCACCTTCATCATGAAGCGGTCCACCTGCGCTTCGGGCAAGGGGTAGGTGCCCTCGGTCTCGATCGGGTTTTGCGTGGCCATCACCAAAAAGGGCCGGGGCACCGCATGGGTTTCACCTGCGATGGTGACTTGCCGCTCCTGCATGACTTCGAGAAGTGCGCTTTGCACTTTAGCGGGTGCCCGGTTGATTTCGTCGGCCAGCAGCAAGTTGGCAAACACCGGCCCCAGCACAGTGCTGAACTCGCTGATTTTTTGGTTGTAAATGCGGGTGCCCACCAGGTCGGCAGGCAGCAAATCGGGCGTGAACTGGATCCGCTTGAAGCTGCCACTCACGGTTTTTGCCAGCGTGTTGACCGTGAGGGTTTTGGCCAGCCCCGGCACGCCCTCAATCAGCAGATGGCCTTGCGCCAGGATGGCCACCAGGATGCGTTCGAGGAAAGCGTCTTGCCCCACCACCACGCGTT
The DNA here is from genome assembly GCF_945901735.1 of Limnohabitans sp. Rim8. Classification (GTDB taxonomy): domain Bacteria; phylum Pseudomonadota; class Gammaproteobacteria; order Burkholderiales; family Burkholderiaceae_C; genus Limnohabitans_A. The sequence continues at coordinate 47,699 of NZ_CAMDLM010000025.1, read as the reverse complement.
TGACTTCGTACAGCACGCGCTCCATCAGCGCGGCGTTGACAGCAGCGCTGGGAGGGGTCTGGCCCTGGTTCCATGCCAATTCAGAGGGGTTCATGCACAAAGCCTTTCAGGATCAGGTAGGTCAGCAAAAATCAAAACGGCGGCAAGCCCATACCGCCACCCGCGCTTTCAATGGTGGCGGCAAACACGATGCCAATGAAGGTGCGGGCCGAGGTGGGGTTCAAGATGGCGGTCACGATGCCCACCACTTCGCCGGCCATGTTGATGAGCGGCCCACCCGAGTTGCCGGGGTTGGCGGCGGCATCGGCCTGGATCAGGCCGCGCATCATGGTTTTGCCTTCGGAGCCGAACGACCGGTTCAGGCCCGAGACCACGCCGGCCGAGACTGAGGGACCAATGCCAAAGGGAAAGCCCACGGCCACCACTTCGTCACCGGGTTGCAGGTTCTGGCTGCTGCCCAGCGTGGCGGGCTGCAGGTCGTCCGGCAGGCGTTTGGCCTTGATCACGGCCAAATCGTTTTCGGGTTGCACGCCGATCACCAGCGCTTCCGATTCGGTGCCATCGGCAAAGGTGACCTGGATGCGCTTGGCGCCTTGCACCACATGCAAGTTGGTCAGGATGACCCCTTCTTCCGAGATCACCACACCGGAGCCCACGCCGGTGTTTTGCATGTCGCCTTGGGGATTTTTCTTGTCTTCGTCCTGGGTGTGCACACGCACCACCGAGGGCGCGATCAGCAGCGCGGCACGGGCGGCCCGCGAAGGCAGGTCTTGGGTGTTCAGGGTGTGCAGCACGGCCGCGTTGATGTCGTCTTGCGTCAGCCGCTGGGGTGTGCCCGCCTGCCGGGTCAAGGCCCAAGTGAGCGTGGCGCTGAGCAAGGCGCACAGCAGCAACGCGGCCCAAAGCGGCAGGCGCTGCAATCGCTGGGTGATGTGGCTGGGGCTGCGGGAAGCTGTGTACGCTGGATGGGTATTGTCCGTTTTTGCCGCTGCAGGAAGCATTTTGTCAGCCCCTTGTGCAGAGGGCTTTCGGCTGTAGAGTGCGGCGCGTTTCATCGTTGTTGGGAGCTTCGGTGATACAGTGGGCAGACTTTATTGCACGCCTCATGACATGCACTTTATCTGGCCCGAGCTGCTTTGGCTATTGTTGTTGATCCCCCTGTTGGTGGTGGGGTACATCCGGGCTTTGCGCCGCAAACGCACCATGGCGGTGCACTACCCCAGCCTGGACCTGATCCGGCCCGCTCTGGGACCAGGGCACCGGATACGCAGGCACATTCCCCCCGCTTTGCTGCTCTGCGCCCTGACCATGGTGTTGCTCGGCACCGCCAGGCCCAGTGCCCGGATCTCTTTGCCTGCCGACTACCTGACCCTGGTGTTGGCCATGGACGTGTCGCGCAGCATGCTGGCCGAAGACGTACCGCCCAGCCGCATCGTCGCAGCCCAGCAGGCGGCCAAATCCTTTTTGCAAGAGCTGCCAGGCCATGTGCGCGTGGCCGTGGTGTCTTTTGCGGGCAACGCCCAGTTGGTCCAAGGCGTGACGGACCAGAAAGATGCGTTGTTGGCTGCCATTGATGGCTTTCAATTGCAGCGCGGCACCGCCACCGGCAGTGGCTTGCTGGTGGCGCTCAACACCTTGTTGCCCGAATCGGCCATTGACCTGGAGTCGGTGTTGTACGGAGCCGAATTCAAGTCGGGCAGCTTGGCTGCGCAAGGGGGCGGTTTGGCGGGGCGTTCGCTGGACCAGCGCCCTGCCCCCGGGGCCGCAGAGCCATCCAAGCCCGTGCCTGTGGGATCGTACACGGCCGGTGCGGTGATCTTGCTGTCCGATGGGCGCCGCACCACCGGGCCCGATCCGGTCGAAGTGGCCAAGTGGGCGGCTTCCAAGGGGGTGCGCGTCTACACCGTGGCCTTTGGGACGCCCAATGGTTTTATTCCGGGTTTTGAAGGTTTCTCTTTTTACGCCAAGGTCGATGAAGCGGCTTTGCAAAAAGTGGCCGAGACCACGGGCGCAGAGTTTTTCAGGGCCACCAACGCCAGCGACCTGGCCAACATTTACCAGCACCTGTCATCCAAGTTCACGCTCGAGCGGCGGGACACCGAAGTCACCGCTTTGCTCGCGGCACTGGCGGGCGTTTTGGCGCTCTTGGCCATGGGCTTGTCGATGCGCTGGTTCCGTCATTGACCTGCCCAGCTGAAACCCGATGCACACAGAGCCCTACCACATACAAACGCGAGCCTGAAAATCAAGTCACCGCTTTCCTGAAAAAACAGCGCAACTAGCCTGCACACAGCCCCAACTTCACCCCAGTGACTATGCCCCCCATGGATCCTGAACTTCGACGCACTTGGCTGTTTGGCCCAAGTGCAGACCCTGCAGCCCACGAGGCCATGCTGGCCAGCCCTGCAGACGCGTTGATCGCAGACCTTGAAGACTTCACCCCGCCGCAGCTTCGACCTCAAGCCCGCGAGGGCATCTCCCACCTGCTGGCCAGTTGGCGCACAGCGGGCAAGGTGGCGGTGGTTCGCATCAACGACTTGACCACGGATGGGCTTGTCGATCTGAATGCCGCCATGCCAGGCCGGCCCCACGTCGTCGCCTACCCCATGGCCACAAGCTCAGAACAAATGAGGGCATTGGACGAGGCCATCACCGGCATCGAGATAAACCTTGGCATCGCCTTGGGCACCACAGAGATACTGCCGGTTTGCGAAACGGCTCTTGGCGTGGTGGACGTGCGCAGCATCGTCGCCGGGAGAGCCAGAATTCGCTGCGCATTGCTGGGCGCGGAAGACCTCGCCTCTGACCTGTGTGCCGAGCGTCAACCCGATGCCAATGAGCTGGACTACGCCAGGCGGCGCTTCATCCTCGAATGCCGTGCGGCCAGGGTAGAGCCCATCGATGCCCCCTATACCTTTACCGATGAACAAGGCGCCTTCAAAGAGGCGCACTGCAGCCGGCGCCTTGGTTACCGCAGCAAGTCCTTGGTGCGGCCAGACCACGCCAAGTCCATCAATGCAGCGTTGACACCCAGCGACGAGGAGGTCCGCCGCGCCAGCGCCATGGTCATTGCTTTTGAGGCTGCACGCGCACGGGGTGAAGATCGGGCACTCGTCGAAGGGCTCTGGGTGGAAGTCCCCACCTACCGCAATGCGTTGCGAACACTGGAGCGGGCAAGGCGGCTCGCATCTGGATACCAAACCCGCCATTGAGATCGACTTGTTCTTAACTCCTCATATCCAAAAAACTTCCATCAACCATGAAAACATCTCCAAATTCCAATCCCGTTGTGGTCGTGACCGGAGGTGCTCGCGGTATTGGCTTGGAGATTTGCAACACCTTCCTCAAGCGGGGTTACCGCGTAGCGGCTCTGGACATGGACAAGGAAACGCTGGCCCAAACAGAAGCCCACTTCAACACCCCAGATTTTCTGGCGATTCACTGCGATGTGTCCAAGCCCGTTCAGGTGTCACGCGCTGTCAATCGAATCGAGAAAAAGTTCGGCCGCATCGATTCACTCGTCAACAACGCGGGCGTCGCCATTTTCAAACCGCTACTGGAGGTGACTTGGCAAGATTGGCGATACATCATGGACACCAATTTGGACGGTGCCTTTTGGTGCACGCAGGCGTGCGCCAAAGTCATGCTCAAAAACGGGGGTGGCAGTGTCGTCAACATCGCCTCGATCTCGGGCCTGCGAGCCAGCACCCTGCGGGTGGCCTACGGCACCAGCAAAGCGGCCATCATCCACCTGACCAAACAGCAAGCGGCAGAATTGGGAGATGTTGGCATTCGCGTGAACTGTGTCGCGCCTGGGCCTGTGGCCACAGAAATGGCCAAGCTGGTTCACAGCAAGGCCATCATCAAAGACTATCACGACACCATCCCCATGAACCGCTATGGCAGCACAGAAGAAATAGCCAACGCAGTGGCCTTTCTGTGCTGCCGTGAGGCCAGTTACATCAACGGCCAAACCATCGCGGTCGACGGTGGGTTTGATGCCTCGGGTATCGGCCTGCCCACTTTGCGAAAAAATCGCCAAAGCGCATCACCCCGGAAAATCAGGAAAGTTTAAGCATCCTGTTACCCCCGGCGTCAATGTGATCAGCCACCTTGCTCAAACGAGGTGTTTTTTGGGTCCAAGGTCTCCAGCAGCAACTGCTCATAGAAGCTTTGCGCTGCTGCAGAAAGACTGTGGTTTTTCCTTTTGACCAGGTAGATCGGTCGAACGGCTTTTTTGTCCTTGATTCGGACAGCGGCCACCCCCGTTCGCATGCACAAAGTCAAGGCGAATTGAGGAACGATGCTCAGGCCAAAGTCGCGCGCCACCAACGCCCCCAGCGTGCCCAGTTGGCTGACCTCCAAGCCCGTATCCACGACCCCTGCGCTGCCAAGAAAAGCTTGCACATGCTGCCAAACACTCCCACTGCGAATGGTGTGAATGAACGGCTGTTTCTTGAGATCTCTTAATGAAATTTCTGCTTCACTGGCGAATGGGTGACTGCTGTGGCAGATCAAAAACATGGGTTCATTGAATAAAAATTGCGAGTCCAGCTCCAATGGGTTGCCTGGTTGCGCATTGATGGCAATGTCAGCTTGACCTTGCCTGATCAAATCCAGGCACCGATCCGAAACGACGTCCGACAGCCTGAGCTCAATGCTCGGAAACCTTGATTTAAAAACAGCCATTCGCTCGGGCAACCAATTTGAAGCAATGGAAGGAGGCGCCGCCAAGCTGACGCGTCCTGCTTTTTTTTGTAGCCGATCACTGATGTCCTCTATGGTTGTTCGTATTTCGGCGGCAATCCGATTGGCGCCCAAAGAAAAGATTTCACCCTCTGGCGTTAAAAATACGTTCCTCGTATCGCGGTCAAAAAGTTTGATGCCCAATTGCGCCTCCAAGCGACTGATGGACTGGCTGAGGGCCGAGGGAGAGACATGACAGCGCTGGGCCGCCAAACCGAAATGCCGGGTTTCTTCAAGCGCTAAAAAGGCATCAATCAATCGACCCGATATTTTCATAAGATGCGCTTAACAATCGTGCAGTTAATTTAATTTTACAAACCAATCAAACAGCCGCAAAATAAACGAGTGTTTTCAACACATCAGGACTTCAGATGCAAACATTGGCCGTGGGCTGCGGTGCAGGTTTTTCAGGTGATCGTGTAGACGCCGCCCTTCCGGTGGTCAAGTCGCTGATCGCCCGAGGAGGCCCTGCCGCCTTGATGTTTGAAAATTTGGCAGAAAGAACTCTGGCCCATCAGCAGCTCATTCGTCGGGCCAATCCAAGCCTCGGCTATGAGCCCTTGCTGGAATTGGAACTTAGCCCCATCTTGGCCGATTGTTTAGCACACAACATTCCCATCATTGGCAACTTCGGCGCAGCCAACCCACAGGGCGCGGCCTTGTGCATATTGAAATTGGCCGAAAAATTGGGCCTGCCCAAACCTCGCATCGCTGTGGTCTTGGGCGATGACTTGTCGACCCAGCAGGGCCGTGCCCTTGTCAAACAGCATTTGCACGGCGCGTTTGACGAGGCTCGTTTTGTTTGCGCCAACGCTTATTTGGGTGCATTTGAGATCGCCCAAGCCCTTCAGCAAGGCGCCCAAGTCGTGGTGACCGGTCGAGTGGCCGATCCCTCCTTGTTGCTGGGGCCTGCCATCGCCCACCATCAGTGGAGTGCAACAGATTGGGACCAATTGGCTGGGGCCACCATGGCTGGGCATCTGCTGGAGTGCGGGGCACAAGTCACTGGCGGGTACTTTGCCGATCCAGGCAAAAAAGAAGTCCCCGGTCTTGAGAATGTGGGGTTTCCCATTGCGGAAATTTTTCAGGATGGCTCTTGTGTGATCAGCAAGGCGGACCACACGGGCGGCTTGGTCGACTGCCGGACCGTGAAAGAACAACTGCTTTATGAAATGCATGACCCTGCCGCCTACATCACCCCCGATGTGGTGGCTGACATCACCCAAGCCAAAGTGGAACAAACAGGGCCGGACCGTGTTCGGCTCTCGGGCGTGAAGGGCCATGCCCGAACCAGCACCCTCAAAGTACTGGCCTATTTTGATGGCGGTTGGCTTGGAGAAGGTGAAATTTCATACGCAGGTCCCAATGCCGAAGCAAGGGCTCGACTGGCCATGCAAGTCATGCAAAAACGCATGGGCCATCACATGCCACTTCGCTTTGACCTCATTGGTCTGACGAGCATTCTGGGCGATGATGGTGGCAGCATGTTGACCAACACACCCGTGACACGCGCAAGCGATGTTCGTTTGCGGGTTGCCGCCAAGCACGAATCATTGGCCATCATTGAATTGCTGTTGCAAGAGCTGACCGCCCTTTGGACTGGCGGCCCAGCTGGCGGTGGTGGTGTTCGTGTGGCAAAACGCCAAAGACTGTCTAACTTGGCATGTCTGATTCCACGCGAGAAGATTCCTGCAACCGTCCATTTTGTTTGAGTATTTCTCAGCACTGACCCATGAACAACATTCTGCTTTACGAGCTTGCACACGCCCGAACAGGTGACAAAGGCAACCATGCCAACATCAGTCTGATTGCCTACAAACAAGACGACTTTGCTTTGCTGGTCGATCAGGTCACGCCTGAAAGGGTCGCCGTTCATTTTGGCGCTCGCCGCCCCAGTGAAGTACGCCGTTACCTTTTACCCCACCTAGGGGCCATGAATTTCGTCATGGACAACGTACTGGATGGGGGCGTCAACGACTCACTCAACCTCGACATGCATGGCAAATCTTTGTCGTTCCATTTGCTGACCCTCCCTGTTCAAAGACCTTGAATTCAATTTTTTACAACCATCAGGAGACAACGTGAAAACACGCATTTTTTTAAAAAGCTTGACCCTTGGCCTGGCACTGCTCGGATGGTCCAGTGCCAGTTGGTCGCAGGCTTACCCTTCGAAACCCGTCAAATTTGTTGTACCCTTTCCAGCAGGTAGCGCCACTGACCAAGCGGCCAGGCTGATGGCTCAGCAAATGCAAACCTTGCTGGGCCAAACTTTCCTGGTGGAAAACAAACCGGGTGCAGGTGGCTCGATTGCCGCCATGGACGTCATCCGATCTGCGCCCGATGGCCACACCCTTTTGTTTTCCTCCAATTCTGCTGCCGCCTCCAACGTCGCCTTGCTCAAAAGCATTCCCTACGATCCACTCAAGGACTTCACACCGGTCGCTGCCGTGGGTGAAAACATGCTGGTTTTGATGGTGAAGGCAGATCATCCTGCCAAGAATATTCAGGAATTCATCAGCTACGCCAAGCAGCGCCCCGGCAAAGTCAACGCAGGCTATGGCTCTTCCAGTTCACAAGTGAGCATTGCGGTACTGAATAAGTTGGGCAATATTGACACCATGGGCGTTGCCTACAAAGGCATTCCCCTGGCCATGAACGACGTGATGGCAGGGGTGGTGGACTTCACGTTTGTAGACTTGGGAAACTCCATGGCTCAAGCCAAAGGGGGCAAGTTGCGCCCCTTGGGCATTACCGCCAACAAACGCTCATCGCTGGTGCCCGACTGGCCATCCTTGGCCGAGTCCATGCCCGGCTTTGACATCACCGCTTGGTTCGCCTTGGTGGGCCCTGCCGGCATGCCCAAAGACGTGGTGGACAAACTCAATGCAAGCATGGGGCAAGCCTTGAAATCGAAGGATGCGCAGGAAAAACTGGCTGGCATTGGCATTCAGCCCGTGGTCATGACGCCCGACCAACTGAAAACTTTCATGGCCAGCGAAGTCAGCAAATGGGTTCGCTTGGTCAAAGAAGCCAATATCCAACCTGAATGACCGCATGAACACCTCCAAAAACATCCTCATCACGGGTGCCAGTCGAGGCATTGGACAGGCGATTGCACGCCAAGCGGCGCAGCAGGGCTGGTCGATTGGACTCAACTACAACCAAAGTCAAAGCGAAGCCTTGAGCTTGGCCGAAGAGTTGCGGCAAATGGGCGTGAAAGTCGTTTGTTTGCAAGCCGATGTCAGCCAACAATCGGATGTGCAGCGCATGTTTCGTGAGTTCGAAGAGGCTGTGGGTCCTTTGCACGCACTCATCAACAATGCAGGGATCCTGGCGAGCTTTTTGATCACGGAAGTGGACGAAACCAAGCTCAATCGTCTGTATGGTGCCAATGTATTCAGCGCTTATTACTGTGCGCGTGAAGCGGTGCTTCGCATGTCTACCGCACAGGGTGGCTCGGGTGGTGCGATTGTCAACATGTCGTCGGTCGCATCGCGCCTTGGCGGCTTGTCCGGCGGCAGCGCCTACGCAGGCTCAAAAGGAGCGCTGGACAGTTTCAATTTGGCTTTGGCCAAAGAGGTGGGCGCGCAAGGGGTTCGGGTCAATGCGATCCGACCTGGCCTGATTGCCACTGACATCCACAACGTTCATGGTGGCATTGATCAAATGAAGATCATGGCGAAAACAGCCGTCCCCATGGGGCGTTCCGGTACGGCAGAGGAAGTTGCCAAGGTGGCCATGTGGCTTGCGGGACCTGATGCCAGTTACGTGCACGGCAGCATCGTGGATGTTGCAGGTGGTCGATAAGCCGTCTTTGAATCACCGGACAATCGGCGCAATGCTGCTGAACTGGTCTGTCCACAATCTCAAACCCGGTTGGTCATAAGGCTCGTTTCCGAGCAAACGACCCTGCTCGTCCCGCAATTCACGGTTGACCGACGGGTAAGCCTTCAGGTAGGCCTGGTCCTGCGTCATGATGAAGTGCAAATTCCTTCTCACATTGCGCACCTCATCCACAGCTTGGTATTTGTGCCGGTAAGCCATGCCCGAAACTTCGGCTTGGGCTTTCACAATCGGGTAAAGGTTCAAATAGGCATTGGTGATGTTGATCGCGATGTGACCATCGGGCTTGAGGTGGTTGCGATAGATCTGAAACGCCTCACGGGTCAACAAATGGATGGGTACCGACCCGCCTGTGAAAGCGTCCAGCACAATCACGTCGTACAACTTGTCTTTGGGCAATTGCGCCATGCGCAACCGGGCATCACCCAGCAAAATATTCTGCACACCTGCTTTGCAGGTCGACAAGTTGTCAAACCACTCTTGCGCAAACCGAACAGCCGCGGGATTGATTTCATAAAAGTCATAGGCATCGGCTTGGCGTGCGTAGTTGGCCAAGGTGCCAGCGCCTAAGCCAATCAAGGCTACCGAAAGCGAAGGCTTTTGTTCCATGGCCCATTGCAATGTCTCCCCGATACCGCTGTCTCGCGCATAGTAGGTGGTCGGCACATGCCGGAGCGCGTCAGACAGAAACTGCTGGCCATGGGTCACATTGCCACTGAAAAACACCCGGTCATCGCGCTCGGGCTCCGAGACATAGCGCCGCTCCTTCACGGACACCGTGCCATAAAAATTTCGGACTTGGTCGAGCACAACTTCGGTACGGTCGTCCTTGCGGACCTCGCGCCAAGACCACGGGTTTTGCATGGCATACAACAAGGCCACCATGACCACTGCCGTCAAGGCCCCCGCGGCATGACGTACAAAACCACGAGATTGCCCCTCAATGCGAAACAAGACATGGCAAGCCAACACGGCCACTAGGACCAAGGCCATCAACCACTCGAGGTAATCGTCAAAGAATTGGGTGGCGACCAGTGTCACAAACAAGCCTCCGAATGCCCCCCCAATCGACATGCACAGGTAAAACTCGGTCAACCGACGCGTATCCACCGGCCTGCGGCGGTAGAGCTCGCCATGGCACAGCATGCAGACCACAAACAACAAAGCGTAATGCGACCAACGCACCTCATTCACGCCATAGTCCCAATCGATACCGAGCCAACGCGGTATGTCACTCAATCCTGAAGCGGCCAACAACACAACCAGCGTGAGGAATGCAAACAGCTTGGGGCGGTACCAACGGGGGTGGTCAAAAGTCAATATGAACGTGACCAAATACAAACCCAGTGTCGATACCCAAAGCCTGGGCTCTGGCGCCACGTCGTGGCTGATCTGATCGGTGGTCGCAATGAAAACCAATGAGGCCAAAGCCGGCAAAGCCACCCAGGACAGGCGCTGGACCCACGAAGGCTTCAGTACGCTGGCCGCTTGCTTTGGCACAACCTGGGCAGCACCGAAATGGGCTGCGCCGGCGGGCGTCTTGTTTTGCCACGCGCCCAAAGCCACGGGCAAACACAGCAAGGCAAACACCCAAAAGCCCGCTGTCCAAAGTCGCCCCATTTCCTGTTGTTCCAGCCAAGGCTCCAGCACATACGGAAAAGACAAAAGTGCCAAGAACGAACCCACATTGGACAAAGCGTACAAACGGAAAACCGATGAGGCGTGGGCCGTGCTGGTGAACCAGTGCTGAAGCAAAGGCCCGGTGGTCGCCAGACAAAAATACGGCAAACCCACACTGGCCCCCAAAATCAGCAACACCTGAAAGACAGGTGAATCAGGTGACTCAGGCCGAAGCTCCGCCCCAGGCAGCACTCTGGACGCCAACAAGGCCGCCAGCACCAACAAGGCCACATGGACACGCGCCTGGTTTTTCCGGGAGGGCAAGGCCGCCAAAGCATGAGCATACAGGTAGCCCATGCACAAGAGGGTTTGGAAAAACAGCATGGCCGTGGTCCAAACTGCGGGACTGCCACCAAACCACGGCAGTATTTGTTTGCTGAGCAGGGGCTGAACCTGAAACAACAAAAAAGCGCTGGTGAATATCGTCAGCGCAAATGGCAAGAAACTCCACGGATTGGGAGATGGATTGGGCAGGGGATGGGTCATGATCAGGCTTTGACTGGCCATAAAACCAGCACTTTCATTTTGATGAGTAAGACACCGCCTTGCTGCTCATACAAACAGCGCGTTTTCTTGTCCACTCTTGAATGGCGCCGATTCTACAAGCGTCAATTTGAACCAGGCCCCACGGTGCTGTGGGTTGAATTTGTTTCTCAGGACAAGCACAGGGAATATGTCGATGGATGGAGCTCGCTTTTAATGTTATTGAGTTAGCATTTATTCAAAATTCACCAAGCCCTACTGCACCCACCACTCGACCATGGCGATCGAATTAAGGGTAAACACCCACGATGCAATAAAAATCACGATTCATCAAAAATTAATGCGAAAAATGATTATTCTTCTGTCTTGACCCAGGAGCCAAATTGCTCAGATTTGCATGGCCCAGTCCCACGCACCTCACCAGGAGTTGATCATGAAGTTATTACGTGTTTTGATGCCGATTCTGCTGACCAGCTGGCTGAATGTGGCCTGCTCATCCACCACCGCCACACCTACCCCCAACACGGCCACCCCCCAAGCAGCCACAACGGCCTATGAACCTGTGCGCGGTCAAGCCGGTAAAGATGTGATCTGGATACCTACCCCGCCGGGCCTGATTGACAAAATGCTCACCGCGGCCAAGGTGACCGATCAAGACAGGTTGTTTGATTTGGGTGCGGGGGACGGCATCATCGCCATCACTGCGGCGCGCAAATACGGTGCGCGATCGGTGGGCATTGAATACAACCCCGACATGGCCCAATTTGCCCGGCGCAAAGTGGCCGAAGCGGGCATGACCGACAAAGTGCAGATCATCACAGGGGATATTTTCCAAGAAGATTTCAGTTCTGCCACCGTGGTCACCCTCTACCTGATGCCTCATCTGAACTTGAAGCTCCGCCCCCTTTTGCTCAAAATGAAGCCCGGCACGCGGGTGGTCTCGCATGCCTTCAACATGGGAGACTGGCAGCCCGATGAAACCATGTCGGAACAATACGCACAGGGCTATTTCTGGGTGGTCCCCGCGCAAATTGAGGGCGATTGGGTGATGACCGGGCTGGATGGCGGTCCCTCGCGCTTGAACATGAGTCAATCTTTTCAAAACATTGGCGGAATGCTCACCCGCGGTGGCCAAACCCAAGCCCTGCTGGGCGCCAAATTGCGTGGCGATGAGGTCAAGTTTCAATTCACCACTCCCGACCGAAAAGTGCATGCCTTCACTGGCCGCGTGGAAGGTCGCCGCATCACGGGCACGGCTGTCTCTGACTACATGCAGACACCCGTCGAAATCATCCGTCCTTGAACAGCATTTAAAACACACCAACGAGTTGGACGATCCAGATGAAACCTGACAGCGCCGCCCCCGCCAAAATACTCCGTCTACTGCAGCCCCTTTCAGCCGTGGCGCTGATCGTGGGCATCGTGATTGGGGCCGGCATTTTCAAAACTCCCTCGCTCGTTGCTGGCATCAGCGGAGATGCCGGCTGGGCGCTGGTTTTGTGGCTGGTAGGCGCCCTGATCTCCATCGCGGGCGCGCTTTGCTATGCAGAACTTTGCACGGCCTACCCCAATGCCGGGGGTGACTACCACTTTCTGCACAGGGCTTTTGGGCGCAACATTTCTTTCATTTATGGCTGGTCGCGCGCCACGATCATCAACACCGGCTCCATCGCCTTGCTGGCCTTTGTTTTTGGCGATTACATGAGCACGCTGGTGAACCTGGGCGCCTACTCCAATGCCGTCTGGGCACTGCTCATTGTCCTTGTCTTGACGGTGGTCAACCTGGCCGGCATTCACGCCTCTTCGCGCATACAAACCTGGTTGACCTTGACCGAAATTGTCGGTTTGCTGGCTGTTGTAGCGGCAGGATTTTGGGTGGATGCCCCCGCCTCCGGCGCCATCCAATGGTTTGCACAAGCGCCTGCACCCGCGCAATGGGGGCTGTGCCTGGTCTTTGTTTTGCTGACCTTCGGCGGCTGGAACGAAGCCGCCTACATCTCGGCCGAATTAAAAGGCGGACCACGCACCATGGTCCGGGTCATCTTGGCCAGCATGCTCATACTGACGGCCATTTACCTGCTGGTCAACACGGCTTTGCTGTTGGGTCTGGGCTTGAGCGGCTTGAGTCAAAGCAAAACCGCCGCCGGCGATCTGCTGGGCCTGGCCTTTGGCCCATGGGCGCAAAAGGCACTGGGCTTGTTTGTGGCCATTGCCGCATTGACCAGCATCAACGCCACCATGTTTGTCGGTGCTCGCACCAACTTTGCTGTCGGCAGCGACTGGAAAGCCCTGCGCAAATTGGGGCAATGGCAACTGGACATAGGCAGCCCCAAACAAGCATTGACTCTGCAGGCCCTGATCAGCATGGGCTTGATTGCACTGGGCACCCAAGAAGCCGACGGTTTTTCCGCCATGGTGGAATTCACGGCCCCCGTGTTCTGGGGTTTCCTGTTCCTGGTCGGGCTGGCCTTACTGTGGTTAAGGCAGACAGATCCGAGCACCACGCGCCCCTTCAAAGTGCCGCTTTACCCCGTGCTGCCCCTGATTTTTTGTGCCGCCTGCGCATGGCTAACCTACTCCAGCGTCACCTATGCCATCTCTCAAAAAGCCATTCACGTCTCCATGTGGCTGATTGCCAGCGGCATTTTGGCCTTGCTGATTTTGCGTGCGCGAGAAAAAACCCTCGACCAGCTGCCCCACCAAATCTGACGTCACGACTCCTCCATCTCCTGATTTTGACCAGGGGGTGTTGAGGCCGACGTTGAATTGACCCCCTCTTCTAATCAGCGTTGGCTACAAGGCAGCGACCTGCGGATGGAAAGCCAAGACAGCTTCATACAGCCCTCCCCGACCGATAATAGAAAAACTTTCAAGACCAGCCACACCGGAGAATCGCCTTGACCGCCAACAGCCTTCCTGTCATCTGGGTCGATGCGATTTTGCTTTTCACCTTTTGCGAATGGCTCTATTTGAGCTTCAGAAGCACCCAAACACAAAACGGTTTACGGTTTGCCGACATCAGCGCAGGGCTGCTGCCCGGGTGGCTGCTGATGCTTGCCCTTCGATTGGCATCGCCCCCAGAATTGCCCATCGAAGTGTTTGTTTGCCTTGCCCTCGCTGGCGTGGCGCACGCTTTGGATTTTTACCGAAGATACAAATAAATACCCGATTAGATTCATCACATTCTCAACAAATTGCCTTTAGCATGGGGGGGTGAATGCCTCATCTCCACCATCGCCGGTCCTGCCTCTGTCCTTGTCCGCTCTGAGGCGCGACATCGACTCGCCCGCGGGCCACATCAGCCTTTACAGCGCTGGGCCTCAAGACCCAATCCGTGGACTGCCCCCGCTGCTACTGGTACACAGCATCAACGCTGCAGCCTCAGCAGCCGAGCTTGCACCCCTTTTTGAACATTACCGGCAACAGCGTCCGGTCTACGTTCTTGAACTTCCGGGTTTTGGTTTTTCTAACCGCAGTGCCCGTCCGTACACGCCGCGCTTGATGACCGACGCATTGCATGCAGCGCTGGCAGTCATGAAGTCCGAGCAAGGCGCTGCAGCAGCAGATGTATTGGCGGTGTCGCTCTCCAGCGAGTTCGCTGCCCGTGCCAAAGACGAAGCGCCGCAAACCATTCGGCGGCTTGCACTGGTCAGCCCGACCGGTTTTAGCGGCAGAAAACTGCGCTATGGGCCAGCAGGTGGAACGCTGGGTTTGCCGTGGCTGCACCGCTTGCTGACGATGGACTGCTGGCGCCAGGGCATTTTTGATGCCTTGACGAGACCCGGAGTCATTCGGTACTTTTTAAAGCGCACTTGGGGTGCTGAAAAAATCGACGAGACATTTTGGCGCTATTGTTGGCTGACCTCGCGGCAGCCAGGGGCTGCCAACGCGGCCCTTTATTTTGTCTCGGCCTTTTTGTTCAGCAGCGACATCAACCAACTTTACGAGCGTCTGGACGGTCCGGTCTGGGTGTCCATGGCCACTCGCGGAGATTTCACCGATTACCGTGGCCGGCATACAGTTGAAGGCAAAAAAAATTGGCATTTTCATGCCATTGAAGGGGGTGCGCTGCCGTTTTTTGAAGACCTGCCCGCTTTCACCAAGATACTCGACCTGTTCTGGGACGCAGATCTCCCTTCTCAAAAAATTCAACATTGAGCGTCGTGCAGGCACCGACGCTGATGCCGACTTATCAGGTAGATGACGACAAAATTTCTTATGAGCAGGATGCTGCAAGGGAAATTATTCCTTCAAAACACTGAATGGACAGCGTTGGAAAAATTTAACTACTTTGAAGTTGTTCAATGAAAAATGTACCAACTTTAGAGCTGTCGTGACGAAGTGGACAGGCCAATGGATCGTTTCCACCTCAGGCGCCTGACATGCCCGGGTAAACCTGCACTTGTCACTTGTAACCAAATGGTTATGATGGTTTTGACAGGCACCTCACTCCATGAAGTGCCCAAGACCGGAGACAGCACCATGGCCATTGAAACCCCGGGTTACGCGTCCAAACACGCCGCGCTGGCAGCGCTGTCGTCGCGCTATGTCCAGGTCGACGAACTGCCGTGGCAAGCCACGCGTTTTCCGGGCATCCACATCAAAGTGCTCATGGAAGACGCCGCCACAGGCTTGCAAACCGTGCTCACCCGCATGGCCCCGGGCGCCACCCTCACCGATCACGAACACGTCGAGCTCGAACAAAGCTGGGTGCTCGAAGGCAGCCTGGTCGACCACGAAGGCGAGGTCACGGCAGGCAACTACGTCTGGCGCCCTGCGGGCAGTCGGCATTCGGCCAGCGCCCCGCATGGTGCACTGGTGCTGGGGTTTTTCCTCAAGCCCAACCGTTTTTACTGAGCGCTTTAAAGACCACCACGCCTGGAAAATAACTTATGAAATTTGGAGACTTCGTCAAGGTCAAATCCTTGTCAAGCCCGCAAGGCTTCAAGGAAAACCTGGAACGACTGGGTTTGCCCATGCCCTGCGATGACGAGCTGGAATCGGGAGACACCGCCGCCATGGCGCAACCCCTGACGGTTTCCGGACTCAAGGTCGGCAACCGCTACGCCATTCACCCCATGGAAGGCTGGGACGGTCTGGCCGATGGCAACCCGTCTGACAACACCCGCCGTCGCTGGACCCTGTTTGGCCGGTCCGGCGCCAAAATGATTTGGGGCGGCGAAGCCGTCGCTGTCCGTCACGATGGCCGTGCCAACCCCAAACAATTGGTCATGAGCGCGCAAACGCAATCGGGCATTGCGCAACTGCGCGAAGGTCTGGTTCAGGCCCACCGCGAAAGCATGGGCAGCGACAAAGACCTGGTCATTGGCTTGCAGCTGACCCACTCGGGCCGTTTTTGCAAACCCAACCTGGAAACCCGCATGGAACCCCGGGTGCTGTACAAGCACCCGCTGCTCGATGGTCGCTTTGGTCCCAAGGAAAACATTGTCGTCATGTCCGACGGCGAGATTCGCCAGCTGATCGATGACTATGTAGTGGCCGCCAAGCGCGCCTGGGACTGTGGCTTCCAGTTCGTCGACCTCAAACACTGCCACGGTTATTTGGGCCACGAATTCCTGTCGGCCAAAACACGTGAAGGCGACTTTGGTGGCTCCCTGCACAACCGCACCCGCTTCGTTCGCGAACTGGCGCAAGGCATCCGCGCCGAAGTGCCGGGCATGGCCTTGGGTGTGCGCTTGTCAGCGGTGGATTTTTTACCCTACAAAGCCGATCCGAGCCTGTCCGACGGCGAGTCCCTGGGCCCCGGCATTCCGGTTGATTACGCCAACGCCCTGCCCTACCGCTATGGCTTTGGCGTCCACGAATCCAACCCGCTGCTTTACGCGCTGGACGAGACAGCGCAATTTCTCAAAGTGCTGGAATCGCTGGACATTTCCATGGTCAATGTGACCGTGGGCAGCCCTTATTACACCCCCCACGTGACACGCCCGGCGCTTTACCCACCTTCAGACGGCTACCAACCACCGGAAGACCCGTTGGTGGGGGTGATGCGCCATCTGGAGATCGTGCGCGACCTCAAGAAAATGTTCCCCGCCATGGCGTTTGTCGGCAGCGGCTACACCTACCTGCAAGAGTTTTTGCCGCATGTGGCCCAAGCCGTGGTCAAACAAGGCTGGACCGACTTTGTGGGCCTGGGCCGCATGGTGCTGGCGTACCCGGATTTACCTGCCGACGTGCTGGCAGGGCGGGCCATGCAGCGCAAACGCCTGTGCCGCACATTCAGCGATTGCACCACAGCCCCACGCAATGGCTTGGTCTCGGGCTGCTACCCGCTGGACACACATTACAAAAAGTCGCCGGAAATGGCCGTGCTCACCCAAATCAAAAAAGCTGCCAAGTTGTCCTGACACCCCCTCACCATGCCCACCCGCCCCATCAAGACCACCGCACGCAACCCCGAGGACAGCCGCGATCGCATCTTGCAAGCGGCCCGCCAGGAGTTTGCTGCGCACGGTTTGGGTGGCGCACGGGTGGACCGCATCTCTGAGCAAGCGGGCATTAACAAGCGGATGCTCTACCACTACTTTGGCAACAAGGACGACCTCTTTGGTGCGGTGCTGGAAGCCAACTACGCCCACAAGCGCGCATCCGAACAGGCCATGCGCCTGGAAAACGAAGAGCCGCGCGAAGCCATTCGCAAACTGGTGACGCTGACCTGGAATTACTACATCGATCACCCCGAGTTCATGAACCTGCTCAACAGTGCCAACTTGCACCAAGCCCGGCATGTTCAGGCATCTTCCACCGTCAAGGAGATGCGCAACCCGTTCATCCACATGATCGGCAATATCCTGGACAACGGCGTTAAAGCGGGCGTGTTCAAGCCCGGGGTTGACCCCGTGCAGCTTTACATCTCCATCGCGGGTCTGTCCTACTTTTACCTGTCCAACCAGCACACCTTGTCGGCCATTTTTGGACGCAAATTGCTCAGCCCTGTCGCCAAAACCAAACGCCTGAACCACATGGTGGACATGGTGCGGTCTTACCTGGAACACGACAAATGAACCTGCCTCTTGAATTCACCGACGAAGCGCACTTGGAAGACGTCATGAGCACGCCTTCGCCCGCGCTGGTGCACAGCCTGGCGCAGCTGCAGGGCGACATCCTCATCTTGGGTGTGGCGGGCAAAATGGGCCCCACGTTGGCGCGCATGGCCAAGCGGGCAGCACCCCACAAACGCGTGATCGGGGTGGCGCGGTTTTCTAATCCGCAACTGCAAAGCAGCCTGAGCGCGCAGGGCGTTGAATGCATTCAGGCCGACCTGTTGTCGGCTGAGGCTCTGGCCGCCTTGCCGGATGTGCCCAATGTGGTGTTCATGGCAGGCCGAAAATTCGGCTCGCAAGGGAGTGAATGGCTGACCTGGGCCATGAACGCCCACGTGCCCGCACTGGTTGCCCAACGCTACAAAAAGGCCCGCATCGTGGCGTTTTCCACCGCCTGCGTTTACCCGTTTGTCGACGTGCATGGCCCCGGTGCACCCGAAAGTCTGGCCCCCACGCCGCCCGGCGAATACGCCAATTCGTGTGTGGCCCGCGAGCGCATGTTCGAACACTTTTCGCACGAGCACCAAACGCCAGGCTGCCTGCTGCGCCTGTCTTATGCCATCGACATGCGCTATGGCGTGCTGCACGATGTGGCGCGCACCATTTGGCAAGGGCTGCCGCTGTCGGTGGCCATGGGCCACGCCAACATCATCTGGCAAGGCGATGCCAACGACCTGGCCTTGCGCGCCTTGAGCGCCTGCACCACGCCCACCTCGGCCATCAACCTCAGCGGCCCACCCATTTCCATCCGCGATGTCGCCACACGCCTGGCAGCCCGTATGGGCAAAACCGTGCAGTTCACCGACACCGAGGGGTCCACCGCCTGGTTGATCGACTGCCGCAAGGCCGATGCCTTGTGGGGCCAGCCCTCGGTGGTGCTGGACACCTTGCTGGACTGGACGGCCGCCTGGGTCATGAAGGGCCACAAATCCTTGGGCAAACCCACCCACTTCGAGGTTCGCGATGGCCACTATTGATGTGTCAGGCTTGTTACCTGAAGCCGTATCTCAAGTCTTGCGCCAAGGTGCGGTGATTCCGGCGCACCCGCTGGCCCTCAATGCCCAACGCCAGCTTGACCCCCGCAGACAAAGGGCGCTCAGCCGCTATTACCTCGATGCAGGCTCTGGCGGCCTGGCCGTAGGTGTGCACACCACCCAATTTGCCATCCGTGAAAACGGCCTGTACGCCCCCGTGCTGGAAATGGCCATGCAAACGGCCCACGACTGGACGCCATTGGGCGGCAAGCGCCCCTTGGCCATGATTGCAGGCGTGGCCGGCCTTACCGGCCAAGCTTGCACCGAAGCGGCCACGGCCAAAGCCATGGGCTACCAAGCCGGCCTGCTCAGCTTGGCGGCGCTGCGCGGTGCCAGCGAAGCCGAGATCCTGGCGCACTGCCGCGCGGTGGCGCAGGTCATTCCGCTGGTGGGTTTTTACCTCCAGCCCGCTGTGGGTGGCGTGGTGCTGTCCGCCAACTTCTGGGAAGCCTTTGCCCGCATCGAACAAGTCGTGGCCATCAAGATGGCGCCCTTCAACCGTTACCGCACACTGGACGTGATCCGCGGCGTGGTCGCAGCCCATGCCGAAGAACGCATCACGCTGTACACCGGCAACGACGACCACATCGTGCTGGACCTGGTGACACCTTTTCACGTCAAGCGCGGGGCCGACACCGTGTCCGTGCGCATCCGGGGGGGCTTGCTGGGGCATTGGAGCGTCTGGACCCACAAGGCGGTTGCGCTACTGCAACGTTGCCAGCAAGAAGCCGCCTGCGAGCTGGTGTCGGCGCAGCTGCTGGCCCTCGATTCGCAAGTCACCGATGGCAACAGCGCCTTGTTCGATGTGGCCCATGACTTTGCCGGTTGCATTGCCGGTTGCCACGAAGTCTTGCGCCGCCAGGGCTTGCTCGAAGGCATCTGGTGCCTCGACCCTAACGAGGCCTTGAGCCCAGGACAAGCCGAAGAAATCACCCGGGTCAGCCAAGCTTACCCGGACTTGACCGATGACGATTTTGTAGCCCAGCACCTGGCCCGATGGCTGGGTGCTTAGCGTTTTAGTGTGGCTGTTGCAAGACAGCTTGTTTTTTTAACCTTTGATCCATGAAATGAGGAGACAGCAATGAAAAAGCGGACATTGATTCAAGCCATCGCCCTGGGACTCGCCCTGGGCACAGGCGCCAGCGCCATGGCGCAAGCCACCTGGAAACCCAACAAGCCCATCAACCTGATCGTGCCCTGGGCCGCAGGCGGCTCCACCGACCAGATCACCCGCATCGCAGCGGCCGAGATTGAAAAAACCCTGGGTCAAAAAATTGTGGTCGTCAACCAGCCTGGCGCCTCGGGTTCGATCGGCAGTAAAAATGCCTGGGAGGCCCCTCGGGACGGCTACACCTGGACCGCTGGTGCAGCGCAAGACCTGGGCACCTACCAGGCCCTGGGCATGCTCAATGCTGGCATCAAAGACTGGCACCTGTTTTTGCATGTGGCCAACATCGCCGTGATCAGCGTGAACCCATCCACACCCTATCAAAACATCGGTCAATTTCTCGATGCGATGAAAACCAAATCCGACATCAAGGTGGCCACAGCCGGGGTGACTTCGGGGGGGCACAACGCGATGGAAGCCATCGTGGCCGTTACGGGCAACAAGTACCGCCATGTGACCTATGACGGCGGCAACCCCGCCGTCATCGCCACCGTGTCCGGCGAGACCGATGCCACCTCGCAACTGGCCGTCGAGCAAGCCGAAATGATCCGTGGAAAACGGCTGCGCCCCCTGGCCACCGTGTCGGACAAGCCGCTCGAAATTGAAGGGCATGGCGTGATCGAACCGATTTCCAAGACCCTCGCCAACTTCAAGGCACCGGCCAACTACTTTGGCATCTTCATCCCCAAAGGTGTGCCTGCCGAAGTGGTGGCCACGGTCGAACGCATCTGGTCCACCCAGATCGCCAACAACGAAGCCATCAAGAAATACGCAGTGAACCGCGGCGCCTTCTTTGGCCCCGCCAGTGGTGATGCTGCACAAGCGGCGGCCTTCCCCGCCGTGCAGGCCAACGCCTGGCTGCTGCACAACGGCGGCAAAACCAAAGTGTCACCCGACACAGTGGGCATCCCCAAACCCTGATGGCACCACACGGGGCAGGCCCGCGCCTGCCCCACTTTGACAAAGGCCTGCCATGAGCATGGAAGTAGAAGACAACGAAGTGGTTTCACCGCGCGCGGACTTGATCGCCGCGGTGCTTTGGGTGGCATTTGGCTTGGCAGTCAGCATCGGCGCCTGGCGCATGGACCGGCTCGAAAAGCTCAGCATCAACCCTTATGAAGTTCCAGGCTTGGTGCCCTTTTTTCTAGGCTGCGCCATCACGGTGTTGGGCGTGGCGCTGTTCATTCGTGCCTGGGCTCAAGGCGGCTGGCATGCACCCACCGCATCGGCCAAAGCTCAAGACCCCACCTTGTTAAAACACATGGCGCTGGTGTTTGGCTGGTCGCTGTTTTACGCCCTGGTGCTGGTAGGCAAGGGGCTGCCTTTCATGCTGGGTACCTTCTTGTTCATCACCGTCTTCATCGGGGTGCTGGACCGTCAACGGCAAATCGAGATGGGCCGATCGGCCACCGCCCAGTGGGTGCGCGCAGCCATCTATGGCTGCTGTTGGAGCCTGCTGGTGGCCCTGTCTTTTGAATACATCTTTTTGGTCAGGTTGCCGTGATGTTTGATGGACTCTTTGCATTCGGACACTCATTGGCGTCGTTCATGACGCTCGAATCGGTGTTCATGGCGCTGGCCTCGTCGCTGGTCGGTGTGATCATTGGCGCACTGCCGGGCCTGACCGCCACCATGGGTGTGGCGCTCATGACCACCCTGACCATCAAACTGCCCTCGAGCCAAGCGCTTTTGATCCTGATCTGCACCTACGTGGGGGCCATCTACGGTGGCAGCCGCAGTGCCATCTTGCTCAACATCCCAGGCACACCAGCTTCGGCCGCCAGTTGTCTGGACGGCTACGCCTTGGCCCGCCAAGGGCATGCGGGCCGTGCCATGGGCATTGCCACCACCGGTTCGGTGCTGGGCACTTTGATCGGCATGTTCTTTCTGGCCCTGTTCACACCCTTGCTGGGAGACGTTGCGCTCAAATTCGGCGCCTATGAATTTTTCTGGCTCGCGGTGTTTGGCGTCATCATCTCGGCCACCTTGACCGGCGGCGATGCCCTCAAAGGCTGGATCTGCGGCTTTGCCGGCTTATTTATCGCCACCATCGGGCAAGACGGCATCCATGCCTTCGAGCGCTTTTCCTTTGACAACCGAGACCTGGCCGGCGGCTTTTCATTGGTGCCGGCTCTGGTGGGCGCTTTTGGTTTTGCCGAGATTTTGGTGGCCATGAAAGAGCGGCGCCCCGTCCCCAAAATTAACCCCTTTGATACCGTCATCCCCAAAATCAGGGACGTGCTTCAGTACTGGCGCACGATTTTGCGCTCCGGCATGATTGGCACCTTCATCGGCATTGTTCCCGGTGTGGGCGAAGACGTGGCCGCCTGGTCGTCATACGCCGCCGCCAAACGGGCCAGCAAGGAAAAAGAAAAATTCGGCAAAGGCTCCATCGAAGGCCTGATGGCGGCCGAAACCGGTGACAACGCCTGCGTGCCCGGGGCCATCATCCCGGTGCTGACCTTGCAAATCCCAGGCTCGGCACCAGCGGCGGTGCTGATGGCGGCCATGCTCATCCATGGCATCAAACCCGGCCCCATGATCATGCTCGAGTCACCGCAGTTTGTGTACGACGTGGTGGCCATGATGCTGCTGGCCACCATCGGCATTTTGATCTATGGCCTGGTCTTGACCAAGTTGCTGGTCAAGGTGCTGCGCGTGCCCACCACCCTCATCGTGCCCATGATTTTTGTGCTGTGCGTGGTGGGCACTTATGCGCTGTCATCGCGCCTGTTTGACGTGTGGACCATGCTGTTCTTTGGTGTGCTGGGCTATGTGCTGCGCCAATACAAATTTCCGGTGGCCCCGCTGGTGCTGGGCATTGTGCTCGGAGACCTGATGGAAAAAAGCCTGCGCCGGGGTCTGGTCTTGTCCGACGGCGATCTGACGCCCTTCTTCACCCGCCCGATTGCCGGCTCCATCTTTGCGCTGATCGCCATCATCTTGCTGATGCGTGCGCCTTTCATGAAAAACCTATTGAAGCGCCAAAGCCCATGAAAATCGCCCTGTGCAACGAAGTGCTGGCGCCCATGCCATTTGCGGCGCAATGCCAGATGGCCCGTGCCATGGGCTACATGGGGCTGGAAGTTGCCCCCTTCACCCTGACCGACAACCCCGAAAGCTTGACCACCACACAAGCCCGGCAATACGCCCAAGTGGCGGCCGACCATGGCCTGGCGATCACCGGCTTGCATTGGCTGCTGGTCAAGCCCGCGGGTTTGTCCATCACGCATCCGGACGGCCAGGTGCGCCAGGCCACCACCGACTTTTTAAACCACCTGTGCGAGATATGCGCTGCCATGGGCGGGCGTTACCTGGTGCACGGCTCGCCCCAACAACGCAGCATCCATCCGGGGCAAAGCCACGATCAGGCCCTGGCCCTGGCGCAAGACGTGCTGGCCAAGGTGGCGCAAACCGCGCAAAGCTTTGGCGTGACCTATTGCCTGGAGCCGCTGTCGGCCGACCAGACCCCGCTCATCAACACCGTTGCCCAGGCCGCCACAGTGGTTCGACACATCAACAACCCCTTTTTCAAAACCATGCTGGACACCAGCTCGGCCGGCTTGGCCGAAATCCTGTCCATGCCCGAGCTGATTGCGCTGTGGATGCCCCAAGGCGTCATGGCGCATGTGCAGCTCAACGACCCCAACCGCCGCGCCCCCGGTCAAGGCCCCATGCGGTTTGGCCCCATCTTGGCGGCCCTGCAGCAGCAGGCTTACAGCGGTGTGGTGGCGGTCGAGCCCTTTGATTATTTTCCCGATGGCCCTGGCTGCGCCGCCTGGTCCGCCGCCTACCTCCAGGGCCTGCTGGAAAACGCAGCGCCCCTGACCCTCCACAAGCCCCCTTCGATCTGAAACCCGAGACCCGCACCATGCCACCCAGCTTTCGCATTGCCGAAATTGAACTGCTTGAAATTCCAGTGGTCCTGCGCATGCCCTTTCGCTTTGGCGTGGTCACGCTGCGCCAGTGTTTTCAGGCCTTTGTGCGGGCCCGTATCGTCATGCCCGATGGCCAAAGCCACTGGGGAGCCTCGGCCGAAATGATCGTGCCCAAATGGTTCGACAAAAACACCCAGCTCAGTGACGAAGACAACTTTGAGCAAGAACGCCGTGTGTTGCGACTGGCCAAAGCTGCCTATTTGGCCGATAGCAGCCCCGACACCGCCTTTGGCCACTTTGCACGCCACCACGAAGCCCACCTGCGCGCCTGCGCTGCAGAAAACTTCAACCCACTGCTGGCCAACTACGGCCCGGCACTGATTGACCGCGCCCTGATCGACGCCCTGTGCCGCGCCCTGGGCCAATCGTTTTATGCCGCCGTGCGGCACAACACCATTGGCATGGACGAACGCATGCCCTCATTTAACGGCTTGAACATGGCCCGCTTTCTGTCCAGCCTCCAGCCAGCCCAAACCCTGCACGCGCGGCACACCGTGGGCCTGCTGGACGCCATCACGCGGCAAGACGTGACCGAGCCCGCCAACGATGGCCTGCCCGAAACTTTGCAGGAAGTGCTGCAGGTCTATGGCCACCGCTACTACAAACTCAAGGTCAGCGGCCGCATCGACGCCGACATCGATCGGCTGTGCGCCATCGCCTCGGTGCTGGACAGCCTGCCCGAGGCTTACCACGCCACGCTGGACGGCAACGAGCAATACCAAAACGCCGAGCAACTGCTCGAACTGCTCACGCGCATGCGCGCCCAGCCCGCCTTGCAACGACTGGTGGCCAGCATCCTGTTCATCGAACAACCCATCAACCGCATGCACGCACTGGACGTGGACCTGAACCAACTGGACCTGGGCATGCCCGTCATCGTGGACGAATCCGATGGCCTTCTCGACACCTTTGTGATGGCCCGCGAACGCGGCTACACCGGCATTTCCAGCAAAACCTGCAAAGGGGTGTACCGCTCGCTGCTGAATGCGGCACGCTGCGCCGCCTGGAACCAAGAGGCGTCTGCGCCAGGGCGCTATTTCATGTCAGCCGAAGACCTGACGGTGCAAGCCGGTTTGTCGGTGCAACAAGACCTGGCCCTGGTCAACCTGATTGGCGTTACCCACGTCGAGCGCAATGGCCACCACTATGTGAATGGCCTGCAATCACGCCCCCAAGCCGAGCAAGCCGCCTTTTGCCAGGCCCACCCCGACCTGTACGAGCACAGCCACGGGGCTGCCCGCCTGCGCATACGCGAAGGCCAGCTCCACATCGCCTCGCTCGATGCGCCCGGCTTCGCCAGCGCTGTGATGCCCGATTTTGGTGCCATGCGACCTCTCTGAACACACAGCTCAAAATAAAGTTACCCTCGTCAACTGAAGCCAACCATCTGGAGACAACATGAAAACATTTCACCACACAGCATGGCTATCCATGACCTGCCTTGCTTTGCTAACCCCATGGAGCGCCAATGCTCAAGGGGCCTATCCCAACAAACCGATCAGAGTGGTCGTGCCATTTGCGCCTGGCAGCACAACCGACATCATTGCCCGCGCGATTTCAGACAAGATGAGCCAGAGCATGGGACAACCATTGGTGATTGATAACCGTGCAGGCGCAAGCGGCACCATCGGTCAGCAGGCTGTCGCCACAGCAGCACCGGATGGTTACACCATCATGATTCACTCTTCATCTCACACCGTGAGTCCTTCGACCTTTGCCAAGTTGCCGTTTGACACAGTGACCGACTTTTCAGGCGTGACCCCGATTTCAAGTACACCCAATGTGCTGGTCATGTCGCCTGCCAAAAACATCAAGTCACTGCAAGAATTGCTCTCTACCGCCCGAGCAAAGCCAGGTGGAATGAATTTTGCGTCTGCTGGTCAAGGCAGTGCGACGCATTTGAATGCTGAAAAATTCAAATTGGCAGCAAAAATCGAAGCCACCAATATTCCTTTCAAGGGTTCCAGCGAGGCGGTGACCGAAGTCATTTCTGGTCGCGTGGATTACTATTTTTCACCCATAGCGCCCGTCATTGGTCAAATTCGAAGCGGCCAATTGGTCCCATTGGCGGTTGGTTCATCCAAGCGTGCAAGCGCTTTGCCGCAGGTGCCAACGACTGCAGAAGCCGGCGTTCCTGGCTCAGAATTCAACTTCTGGATTGGCATGATGGTCCCCGGGAAAACGCCCAAAGACATTGTCAACCGGCTGAATGAAGAGGTCGCTAAAGCCTTGGCGACTGCCGAAGTCAAAGAGCGTTTTGTCACATTGGGCGCTGATGCCTGGACCCTGAAACCTGATCAATTTGACGCCTACATCCGCGATGAAATCAAAAGCAACGCGGTGCTGGTCAAAGCTGCAGGGCTCTCACCTGCCCCATGAACGCCCACGCCAAACAGCCTTGGAAAAGCAGCCCGAGCGTTTGATGCACGACTTTTTCAAATGCGTTTACACCTTCAACGAAAGGCAAAGCTGTGCCCTTGATTTTGAATCTGCCAACGGCCAACGCCGGCTTGGAAAACTACAAACTGCGCGGCAGCGCACCTTTGAAACCCCAGTCCCGTACGCCATTCAACCGCATGGCCTACTCGGCAGCACATGTGGTGTCTGATCCGCTGGCATTGGTGGACCCTTGGCTTCAATGTGCGGTGGATTGGGATGCCACGATCGCCTACAGACGCCACTTGTGGTCTTTGGGCCTGGGGGTAGCCGAGGCCATGGACACCGCGCAGCGTGGCATGGGTCTGGACTGGCCAACTTCATTGGAACTGATCCGCCGCGCACTGGATGCTGCCCAGGATGTGCCGGGAGCGCAAGTCGCCTCGGGCTGTGGCACAGATCATCTGGTTCTGGACGATGTCACCCGTGTCGATGAAGTCATCGCAGCCTACGAAGCACAGATGGAGGCGATTGAAAAGCTGGGGGGCAAACTCATCATCATGGCCAGTCGGGCACTGGCGCGTGTGGCCAAGAGCCCCGCAGACTATGAGCGCGTGTACGACCGAATTTTGAGTCAGGTCAAACAACCCGTGGTGCTTCATTGGCTGGGCGACATGTTTGACCCGGCGCTCAAGGGCTACTGGGGCAGCGCTGATCTAGAGCAAGCCATGAACACCGCCTTGGGCATCATTCAAGCGCACCCTGCAAAGGTAGATGGTGTCAAAATTTCCTTGCTCGACAAAGACAAGGAAATCGCCATGCGCCGTCGCCTGCCGCCCGGCGTGCGCATGTACACCGGTGACGACTTCAACTATGCCGAGTTGATTGCTGGCGATGGTTTTGGACCTGACATCGTCCATGGGCAAAGCGACGCGCTGCTGGGCATATTCGACGCGATTGCACCAGCCGCCAGCGCGGCACTTGCCGCACTGGCTGATGGAGAATTGGATACATTTCACGCGATCCTGGGACCGACGGTCCCTCTGTCACGCCATATTTTCATGGCGCCTACACGCTACTACAAAACAGGCGTGATTTTCATGGCTTGGCTCAACGGTCACCAAAGCCATTTCAGCATGATTGGCGGGCAGCAAAGCACGCGTTCAATTCAACATCTGGCAGAGTTGTTCCGATTGGCCGATGAGGCCAATCTTCTCGAGCATCCCGAGTTGGCTGTGCATCGAATGAAAAATTGGATGTCGATCCATGGTGTGGAATAAACCTGAAAACCTGTCTGGCACTCGTCTAATTTTCGGGAAAAGTGTACCCACGATGAAACCGGTCATGGTGGTTGAAGATGCCTTGGCATCATGGCCACTTTGTTCGCAAAGAAGCAATGACCAGACCGACAAGCGCTTCAGGCAAAAAAGATAAGCCATTTACAGGCTCCTGAATGAAGAGCCCCAGGGCGATTGACACCGCCATGGCTGCCAGCGAAGAAAGCCGCCGAAATACGCATGCATCTTTCACTGGCGTGCGGCTATACACGCCTGAACCGTGTTGCGCGATGGGCTTTTATCAGGAAATCTCGACGCTGTGTCCCTTGATGTAAGTCTCTAAAAAGCCGATTTGCTGACCCATTTGACGAATGCTGTCCTTGACGACATCACCAATCGAAATCACGCCGACAACCCGCCCGGATTCCACGACGGGCAGATGGCGAAAGTTGCGGGAGGCCATCAAGCCTGTGCAGGCCTCGATGGGATCCTGCAGCTTGACCGAGACCGGATCGACCGTCATGACTTCCTGAACCAGCACTTGCTTGGCATCCAGTCCCGGTAAAAGCACCTTGATGGCGCAGTCTCCCTGCGTGAGAATACCGAGCAACTTGTCGTCTTTGATGACCAGGATCGCCCGCACTCGGTTGTCCCGCATGAGTTGCAGGGCGACGACCACTTTTTCATCGGGCCTGACGCTGATGACGACGACGGGTTGCGGCTTTTGCTCTAAGCATGTTTTTACGCTGGTCATAGGGGATGCCTGTTCAGAATATCCGTTGGAGAAAAAATTAATTTTCGCATACGCTTGGAATTTTTGCAGCCGTTGCCGCGCTCGTCCAAGAGTTTGCGGTTAATCGCGGTCATTCAAATGGCTAATCACCCAACAAGCCAACGCAATCAGCAAAATAGCGCCACTTTCATACAAAAGTATGGAGGGGTCTCCGTCCTTGCCCTGAAGAATGATCAGACGGCTTAAGGCCGTCATGGCTATGAACAAAGGTATGGTGATGGGAATTCGGTGACTGCTGTAGAACGCGCCAAGCATGCCCAAAACTTCCGCATAGATGAACATCAGTAGCAAATCCTTCAGCGCAACGCTGCGCTGCTCGATCAACACCATGACTTCTTGCGCCATGGCGCCAACCGTAAAAAGGGCGATGATGACCAGAAAACACTTTTCGGTCACATCAATGACTCGTTTGATCGACATCGAAATCTCCTGCAGCAGTGGTTTGGTTCCAACATTATCAGACGAATCTGCTTGTCGCTGATTTTCGGCACCCTTGGTCAAATCTGACTCGGCAAGCTGATGGCCGCCACCGATGTCAAAGTAAACACCGCGGCCCATTTTGAGCCCCCCAATCGATCGCCCTGCTTATTTTTTGAGCAATAATGGGCGCAGTGAGATGAACGCGAGTGGTTGAATTTATAAAACTCATGGAGACACCATGCCAGGTTCCATCCTTACCCCGGATCAGCGTGCCCAGTTCGATCAAGATGGTTACATCATGGTCCGAAAGCTTTTCGATGGGGAAGAAATTGCGATACTGCGAACGGCGATAGAGAACGATGCGTCGATGCGCAGCCGCTTGTACGACCGCAACGATTCATCGGGAAAATCGACGCGAATGGCGACTTGGAATCATCCAGGCGACAGCGTCTATGGCCTGGCAGCGCGATCGCATCGCGTGGTTGACACCATGGAGGATCTCCTCGGCGGCGAGGTGTATCACTACCACTCCAAGCTGACGGCCAAGGAACCGTTCGAAGGCGGGGCATGGGAGTGGCATCAGGATTACGGCTATTGGTACCACAATGGCTGTGTATTCCCCTACATGGCGAGCGTGATGGTCGCGCTTGATCGCAGCACGCGCGAGAACGGCTGCCTGCAGGTCGTCAAGGGATCGCACCAGTGTGGCCGCATCGAGCATGGCGTGCTGCCTGGAGAGCAAGTAGGCGCCGATCCAAGGCGGGTTGCTGAGATGCTCAAGCTGATGCCGATTGAATATGCGGAGATGGAGCCCGGCGATGGCCTGTTCTTCCACAGCAATGTGCTGCACCGCTCAGACCAAAATCGTTCTGAAAATCGCCGCTGGACTGTGCTGCATTGCTACAACGCTGCGCGCAACAACCCCTACCTGGCGCATCACCATCCTTTTTACACACCGCTCGACAAAGTCGACGATGGCGCGATCAAGCGAGCAGGCGTGAAATTTGCCAGCGGCATCGATGAATTTCGGGAAAAGTCAGCCAATCCGCCAGAGTTAAATCGGACGATCAGATAACGCTTTTTTCAAACTGACCCGGTTTTTTATAAGGCAGCGCCATGAAAATCGTCGACATCCGGATTCATGTTTTAAAAAGCCCGCTTGCGGAACCCTTCGCATTTTCGCAAGGCTGGGTTCGCCAGCGCAGCGCAACGCTGGTGGAAGTGTTGACCGATGAGGGGATTACCGGCTGGGGCGAAGCGTTCGCGCAGGGCTTGGAGCCGCCAGAAATTGCAGCGGCTGCTGTCGAACACGCATTGAAGCCTTTAATTTTGGGCGCCAACGCCTTGGATACCGAAGTGCTATGGCACAAGATGTACCACGCCACACGCGACTACGGCCGCAAAGGCTCGGTGATCGCAGCGATCAGCGCCGTCGACATCGCGCTCTGGGATATCGCCGGAAAAGCGCATGGCGTCCCCATCCATGTTTTGCTGGGCGGCGCGTTCAGAATGCGCGTTCAGCCCTATGCAACCGGCTTTTATCGCATCAAAGGTCAGGGTGAATCGGCACGACTGGCGGAAGAGGCCATTCGTCACCACGAAGCGGGTTTTAAGGTGATGAAGGTCAAGCTAGGCTACGGCGTAGACGACGACATCAAGTGCATGCAAGCCATCCGTGTTGCCATCGATGGTCTTGGCATCACGCTGATGATCGACACGAACCATGCCTACGGCCGCGCGGAGGCGCTGCGCCTCGGCCGTGCACTCGATGGCTACAACTTGCGCTGGTACGAAGAGCCCGTAGTCCCGGAGGACCTCCTTGGGTATTCGGAGATGCGCGAGAAGTTAACGATGCCGATCGCCGGCGGTGAAAATGAACACACGCTGTTCGGCTATCGCGATCTGTTTGCTGCAAACGCCGTCGATATTGCTCAGCCTGACCTTTGTTCTTGCGGTGGAATCAGTGCGGCGCGCCACATCGTGACGCTAGCGCAAGCACACAGCGTTGCGGTCAATCCCCATGTGTGGGGATCGGCTATTGCACAGGCAGCGTCGCTGCAACTGATTGCAGCGCTGCCAGTCACGCATCATTCCTTGTTCGCACAGGCGCCTGTCCTCGAATTCGACTGCTCCTCTCATCCTTTTCGACAGCATTTGATCACCCAGCCCATTCAACAACGCGACGGATGGGTGACGATACCGGATGGACCAGGGCTTGGCGTTGAGCTCGACCGCAGCGTGATTGAACGTTACCGATCTTGTTGAATGGGTAGGGGTAATCAACGCATGTCTTTGGGCAGTTGTTAGGCGATAGCAGTCCACTTCAAATAAGATTTTTTTGCAAATTCCGAGAGCTTCCAGCAGCCCTGCAGCGTGTTGTTTCCACGCTTCTCTGGTCTGAACAGCAGATCTCAAAAAAACAAACGTAGCTTTTATTTCAGCTCAGGTCCAGAATGGTCCCATGAGCAACAACCAAGAATCCCAAATCGCCACAGACGGTTTGCGTTACAAGAGCAAGGAAGGTGGCTCGCCCTTCAAAGACTCTGCCAACATGTCCTCGATCAGTTGCTACAAATGCGGGGTGCACAAGCCCAGGGCATTGGGCGTTTTCAAGATGATGATCAACCAACGCATGTTCATGTGCGGGGACTGCATGCCCCCAAAGTCTGCGTAAGTTTTGCCGCCATCGTCGCTCTGACCCCACTGACGCGGGCGCTCCCATCTGGGCAATTTTAATCCGTTGGCCAGCAGCAAAGCGCGCCATCGAATGCAACCGACAAGCACAAAGAATCCTGAGAGACTGCTTGTCGCGGCTCGACCAAGCGCTTTAAATTCCAAACACCCATGGTGCTGGCCTTGTCGCGTGGGTTCTCTGAACGCCCAGCATTTCCGTCAATAATGTTGGTGTGATATAGCCGCCAAATTGATTCGCATCAACACACTGCCCTGGCCTTCAAAGGCTGAGGACGTCGAGTCAGTCACACGTCTGTGCTCAAGCAACGAATAAATGATCAGCCCAATTCAGTCACCTTGATGAGACAGCAGACCCCAC
Organism: Limnohabitans sp. Rim8; assembly: GCF_945901735.1. Classification (GTDB taxonomy): domain Bacteria; phylum Pseudomonadota; class Gammaproteobacteria; order Burkholderiales; family Burkholderiaceae_C; genus Limnohabitans_A. Next base: position 15,825 of record NZ_CAMDLM010000025.1, on the reverse strand, counting down.
CTCCTGTTCCTATGCCTGCTGCTGATGCAGCACAACGCCGCCTGGTGCAGGTGCTGTTTATCGGCGTCTTTATGGCGGCACTCGATTCAGCCATCGTGGGGCCGGTTCTGCCTGCATTGCGTGAAACCTTTGGCGTAGACAACCGCACTGCCGGCCTGCTCACGACCGTTTTTTCTTTGTCCTCGTTGTGCAGCACGGCGCTGATGGCTTACTTCAGCGACCGCCATGGGCGCCGTCCGGTGTATTTGGCCAGTGTGGCGCTTTTCGCCATCGGCTCTCTGTGCATCGCTGCTGCCCCCAGCTTTGACCTGCTGCTGCTTGGCCGTGCCATACAGGGCATCGGCGCAGGGGGCATTGCGCCGGTGGCCAGTGCCGTGATTGGTGATGTGTTCACCGCCGAGCGGAGGGGCCGCATTTTGGGGCTGATTGGCGCCACCCACGGCATGGCCTTTGTGCTCGGGCCGCCACTGGCGACCGTGCTCACCTCCACGCTGGGCTGGCGCTGGCTGTTCCTGGTCAACCTGCCCGTCGCGCTGGTCGTGCTGTGCTTGGGTGTCCGCAGCTTGCCACGCCAGCACAGCGTCGCGGCACCTGGGCCCATTGACCTGGCAGGTATCACCGTGACTTTGTTGTTTCTGCTGTGTTTGGTGCTGGGTATTTCACGCCTGCCGGATTCGGCCACGGGGATGCTGCTGTGGCCTTGGTTTCTGGCGGCCAGTGGCGTGCTGCTGGTCGCTTTGGTGGCCATTGAAAAACGTCAGGCGCAAGCGCTGATTCCCATTTCGCTGTTTGCTAATCGGCAACTGGCCTTTGCCTATGCGCTGACGCTGGGCGTAGGGTTCTCCATGGGAGGCATTGTATTTTTGACCTCCATCGCCACGCTGGCTTATGGGATAAGCGTTGAAAACGCGGGGTTGGCACTGTTGCCTCTGGTGCTGTGCTCCATGGTGGGCTCAATGGCAGCGGGGCGGCTGCTGAACCGCCTGGGTGCCCGCAACATGGTGATCTTTGGTTTCGGGCTGTTGACATTGGGCTACCTGCAAAGCGCCGTGCCGCAAACCGGCTTTACCGCTTTCGTGGTGGCGTCTGTGCTGATCGGTATTGGCCTGGGTGTGGTGGTCAGCGGCGCGCTGCGCACCATTGCGATCGACGAAGCGCCGCCGGCCCTGCGCGGCACAGCCCAAGGGCTGATCAACATTTTCAATGCCGTGGGGACGCTGTTGGCTGTGACCTGCATCAGCGCCATTGCGGACTTGGATGGCGGCGAGCTGACAGGTTTTGGCCATGCTTATCTTGGCCTGGGGTTGAGCATGCTCATGATGTTGTTGCTGGCGTTTGGGCTGAAAAGGAAGTCGGCCAAATCCGCGCCCATCTGATCTGCTCCATCACTTCCAATTCAGATCCCGTTTTCTGTTGGGTGCAGCGCCATCAAGCACACTGGTCTTGACCCCGTAACCCCGTGCCGCTGGCCTGTTTGATTGACCGCTCGTTTTCCCGCAATTCCCTCACGGGCACAGGGCCCAACGCGCTGTGCAATTAGTGAAAAACGGCCTGTGCCTCAACCCATCGTCCTTTTCAGGCTGGAGAAAAACAGCTCCGACTGAAGACGCTCCCCGTTGGTCTGATCTGCCACACGCTGAGCCAGGGCGGCGTCCACAGGCTTCAGCGCCACACCGGTCGAAGCCGCCAGCACCTGCGCTTGGCAGGCGCGCTCCAGGTAGTACAAGTCGTCATAGGCGTAGTCCACGCGTTCACCGCACACGATGACACCGTGGTTGCCCAAGAACACCACATCTGCCCCATTCATGGCATTCGCGATGCGCTCCCCCTCGGTCATGTCCAGGGCCAACCCGTTGTAGTGGGCATCCACCGCCACGCGGCCATGAAAGCGCATGGCGGTTTGGGACAACCGCGTGTCCAAGGCCCGTGCCATCGTCAAGGTGAGCGCCGTGGCGTGCGGCATGTGGGTGTGCAGCACGACCGACTTGCGTGCAATGCGGTGCACCGCAGCATGGATGAACATGGCCGTGGGCTCCACCGGGTGACGGCCCGCCAGTTGCTTGCCCTGCGCGTTGCACATCACGATGTCAGGCGCACGCACCTCACTCCAATGCAGGCCACGCGGGTTGAGCAAAAACCAGTCATCCCGGCCGGGTACCGCCACGCTGAAGTGGTTGCACACACCCTCGCTCAGTCCCTGGTGGGCGGCAGCACGCAAGGCGAGCGCCAGATCTTCACGCAGCGGCAACAGGGCTTCAAAGGTTTCATCGGGGTGCATGGTGTTCCTCCATCTTCCAATCATCGGTTTTTATAAATGGCGCAGGTCTGGTTTGAGCGAGCTTGGCGTCTTCAGATATCCAACCGATAAAACCGGGCAGCATTACCCACAAAAAAATCATGCTGCTGCTTCTCCGTAAATTCTGAAACCATGCTGGCCACAGAATTTAACAAGATTGAAAAATCAACCCTCAGCCCAGCAACAGGAAAATTGGATGCGAACATGCACCGCTCAATGCCAAAAATGCTGATGGCTCGAAGCACAATTTCTTTGTTGGAGGCACAGTCCCAAGCTTGGTCTTTCAAACCAAATTCAGAAACTTTGAGATGCACATGGTGGTTTTTGGCCAAGGCTTCCATGGCTTTGCTCCAAGCCAAAATACCCTGCGCACTTCGGTCCCAAGGAAAACCAGTGTGGTTCAAAACGATGGGTGTATTGGGAAATTGCCGGGCCACTTCAGCCGCTTCATACAGGTGCCAATACGGCACCCTCAAGTCCCAGCTAAAGCCATATTGCGCCAAGCGTGCATAGCCTTCTAACCACCTTTTGTCTTGCATGCCACCAGGCAAATTTTTTGTTAAAAGATCGGGGCTTAAAGTGGTCTTGGGTTTTGACCTGATGCCCTTGACCAAAGGAAAAGCAGCCTGCATCGAAAGTACTTCTGCCGCATTGTCCGTATCAAACCATGCATGCGCCACAATGGCTGTGGGCAAACCAGTTTGCGCATGAATATCGGTCAGCCACCGGGTCTCGCCTACTTGATCATTTCGGTTCCATTCAGCCTCGCAATGCACAGTGGCCAGCACCTCAAAGTCTTTGCTGTCTTGCAAATAGTCTTTGAATAAATAATTGCGCTTGATGCCATCGTAATTTCCCAAGAAGAAGTTGGGTTCTGGATGGTCTTTTAACCACGGGTAGTCATTCTTTTCCAAATCCCAAAAATGATGGTGCGCATCAATGAATTGCAGCTTTTTTTTCTCGGGATGGGCTTGCGTCATGTCATTTGGCAAAGAAGTGTTGATCTTGTGATTGACGAAGTTGATAAAGAATGCTGGTGGGATCTATTTCAACATCACTGCAAGTGACAATTTTGCCTTTAGGAATGGGGCGTATCACTTTTGCACCGGCACACAAGTAATAAGGCAATGGATTGCTGGACGACATGGGCTTGGCATCCATAAGTTGATGGCCTAGCCCTGATATGACATGCCGCGTGCCGATTTCAAACAACTCACCCACTTCAATTTGGCGCTGCGCAATGGCAATTAAATCGACCACGGGGCGAACATCTCGGCCGCCGCAGGAGGTGCCCAGTTTGACCGTCGAGAGAATAGACATGGCCGCCTCAGCGCCCAGCAAATGCACCGGGTTGTGAATCAGAACGTATTTTCCGTTGGGGCAAGTTGGAATGCCCTTGGCGGCAAAAAGCTTTCCTGTTGCTACATCGGGTGCTTCTATCACCACAAACACACCACCTGCAAAACTGAGCTCATCGGGGCGGCGCAGGCAGTTGAACATGTCTACACGGCCTTTGCCACTGAGAATGCCGCCCTCTTCCTTGGGTCTATAAATACTGGGCAATTCAACGGTTCTGGCCAGAGGCGCATGCAGGCTTGCGCAATCAGGCAGCAAACCCGTGTGGTTGGCCACTATGCCCATTTCGCAAAGATCTGGAACTGTTGTGAGTTCAAATGGAACGCTTGCTCGGTTTGCTAAAACCTCAGCCCATGAATGATGTTCGCTGGGAATAAAGTTTTGGCCTAATGCATTTGAAACCACTGTTTGGCCCCAAGCCTTCACCTCGTTTGTTGCCGGCGTCCATACGAAATCAGATTCGCTAGATTTGCCTGCAGCCATAACCGGCAAACCCAATAACCGGGCCCACCCAATCAGACCAATGAGCAAACTAGGCTGATCGCCATCGACTGGAGAGACCACCACCTTGTGTTGCTTGGCCAGTCTGGCCAATTCAGCACCCACCACAATCTCAGCCTCCTTGGTGGCCATGACCACATGCTTGCCAGACTTGATGCACGCCAGTGCAGTGGCCGCAGCACTCTCAGGATCACCCGTTGCTTCGAGGACTGCCTGCAAGGGGAGTTGCGCAAGCCAATCGGCATGAGTAAGAACAACACACAGATTTTGAGAGATGGCGTTTATTGCTGATTCAAGGTCTTGCGCTACAAAAATTTGCGCTTTGTCGATACCAGACTGAACGGCCACTTGGAAGGCTTTTTCGGGTTGCTGGTCGCAGATGGCAACCACCTTCACGCCCTTCATTCGATGAATCTGAGACACAAAGGTGGCCCCAAATTCACCCGCACCGACGAGTCCCACGCCAGACTCAATGGAGTGGGTCGTGGAAAATTGATGAAAGATTGACTCAATGTTCATGCTTAATTCTTGCATACAAAATTAAACTCTGTCAAACTGATCCCAGTCATGAAGAAAAAAATTACCAATCACCTTACCCCGCTAGACAGCTTGTCGGCTGCAACAAAAAACAACGCCATGTTACGCAAAGGGGACATGCATGCCAGCACCGCACAGACCTTGCGCAACTTGATCGTTGCCGGCGCCATTGGCCCAGGTGAAAAGTTAAATGAGCGTGAATTGTGCGAACGCCTTAATGTGTCCAGAACACCTGTGCGTGAAGCGATCAAAACTTTGGCGCAAGAAGGCTTACTGGATATCAACCCCAATCGTTCCCCTACCGTCACCCGACTGGATGCAGAAGAAACTGCCGCTTTGATCGATGTTGTCTCGGCCATTGAGGCACTTGCGGGCGAATTGGCTGCAGCACGCATTACAGAGGCAGAAACAGCCGAATTGGGCATTCTTCACTACACAATGCTGAAGCATCGCGCCCAGGCTCAGCTGCCAGACTATTTCAAAGCCAACAAGGCTTTTCACCGCTTGATATTGGAATACTCTGGCAACCCTGTTCTGCTGTGGGTCTGGGATTTATTGGCGCTGCGCATCGATCGCGCACGATACGCCTCCAACTTGTGGCCCGAACGCTGGGACAAGGCCATGGTTGAGCACAACGCCATTCTTGAACGCATCAAACAGCACGACAGCCCGGGCGCGGCAAAGGCCATGAAGTCGCATGTTCAAAATGGACTTTCTCTTGTTGTGAAGTCAATTCGAGACCAATCGATACCCGTCAAAAAGAAAATAAGTTCCCAGTCAAAGAGCACTTGACGATCAAAATCTTGTATGCAAGAATTAACTTTAAAGGAGACAGACATGACCAACTCGACGAAACAAACCTCTTCCATCAACAGACGCAGTGTTTTGCAAGCAGGGGCTGCCGCTTCCGTGGGCTCTTTCTGGATACCGGCAAAAGCAGCCGTTGAACTGAAACTCACCCACCCTGCCGATCCCTCGCACCCTGTGCACATCGAAGCCGAAAAAATGGTGAAACGCATCAGCGATCGCACCAATGGCGAAGTCAAAATTACAATTTTCCCCAACAACGCACTGGGCTCACCTGTCGAAACCGCACAGCAAACAAGGCTTGGCGCCATCGACATGATTTTGATGAACCCCTCCAACATCGAGTCAATTTCCAAGCCTCTGGGCGTGATCAATATTCCCTACCAATTTGACAGCTACGAGCACGCCCACAAAGCACTCGATGTCACTGGCCGCGCTTGGCTTGCCCAACAGTTTTCTGCTGTGGGTTTCAGCTGGATTGCCAACTTTGAATGGGGCTTCCGCGCACTTTCGAACAGCCGCAAAGCCATCCGCACCCCAGACGACATCAGAGGTCTGAAGTTGCGTGTGCCGCCCGAATTGGCCATCAAATCTGCATTTGAAGCCTTGGGCGCCAATACCCAAACCATTGCCTTTCAAGAGGTCTACTTGGCGCTTGCCAACAAAACAGTTGATGGCCAAGACAATCCCATTGGCACCACGTTTGCGGCTAAGTTCTTTGAAGTGCAAAGCCATATTGCACTGACAAAACACATCTACACTTCCATCATGTTGGTGGCCAACCAGCGTGCTTGGCAAAACAAGCTCAATGAAGCCCAGCGCAAAATTATTTCTGAAGAATCTACGGTTGCAGGGCAAGCTGCACGGAAAGCAGTTCGCGAAAAAGAAGAAGAGCAAATTGCAACGATGCAAAAGGCTGGCATTGCCATTACCCGCCCCGATGTGGCGCCCTTCCGCGACAAAATGGCACCTGCATACGACATTTTGCGCAAGAGCATCGGCGATGAAAATTGGGCCAATTGGTCACGGGCAGTCGCAGCAGCCAGAACTTAATTGATGTCAGTTCTGCAATGCTTGTAGCGTACATTCTTATTGCGACCTGCATCACAATTCTTTTGGGATTTCCAATTGCAGGCGCATTAGGTCTGATCGCTGGCGTCATCATGATTGCCACTAGCGGCACAGACTTACTTTTGATTTTTATTCAACGAACATACGCTGCCACCACGTCATTTCCACTGCTGGCCATTCCATTTTTCATATTGGCCGGTAACTTGATGAATGTAGGTGGCACCACCGAACGCATTTTTGAAGTTGCCAAACTCTTGGTGGGCCGCGTCAGAGGTGGCCTCGCCTACGTCAATGTCATTGGCAGCATGATTTTTGCGGGCATGTCAGGCTCGGCCGTTGCAGATGCTGCGGGTTTAGGTGTCATTGAAATTCGAGCAATGGTCAAAGAAGGGTACAAGGCCAAATTTGCGGCCACCATCTCTGCTGTATCGGCCACCATTGGCCCCATCATTCCCCCCAGCATTCCATTTGTCATTTATGGCAGCTTGGCCAATGTTTCGGTGGGCGCTTTGTTTTTGGCTGGCATTATTCCAGGCCTTTTGATGGGCATTGGGTTGATGATTGCCATTGGACTGCAAGCCAAAAAATTGAATTTACCTGTCTCCGAGGGCGTGAAATTTGGCAGTGCAGCATTGACCACTTTCTTAAAAGCAATTCCTGCACTGGCACTTCCGCCTTTCATTCTGGTGGCTATTTTTTCGGGTGTTGTCACGCCCACTGAAGCGGCTGTTTTGGCAACTGCCTATGCCTTTGTGCTGGGTCAATTTGTGTACCGCGAACTCACCTGGAAAGCTTTGATTGACACTGTTTGGGAGTCGGGCAGGCAAACTGCCCAAGTGCTGTTCATCATTGCCATGTCGGCCCCATTTGGATGGGTGCTGATTCAGCAGCAAGTACCCAATCAAATTTTGCAGGCCCTTATGAAGCTGTCTGCAGATCCCATCATGATTTTGCTGATCATCAATTTGATTCTGCTTTTTTTAGGCATGTTTTTAGAAACAATTGCCATCATGATCATCACTTATCCGATACTCGCACCCGTCATCGTGGCCATTGGAATTGACCCCATCCATTTTGGGGTGATCATGGTGGTCAACATGATGATTGGCTTGGTCACGCCACCAGTAGGACTTTGTTTGTTTGTGGTGTCGGGTATCGCGAAGGTGCCTATCGCTGACATTGTGGGAGAACTTGCGCCTTATTTATTGGCTATGGTTGTGGTGCTGGGACTGGTCACGTATGTGCCTAGCTTCTCCATGTGGTTGCCTCAATTGTTTGGTTTTGGCCTCATCAAATGACCTACCTGATTCAGCTTGATAAAACAATCGCCCATTTTTTGAAATGGACAGTCATTGCTTGTTTCTTTGGCCTGTTTTTGCTATTGGTTTTTGGCATTGTTCAAAGAAGTTTTCCTGCCATCAGCGTCTCGGGTTACGACGAGCTCATTGACCTTCTGTTCATTTGGCTAACGTTTGCTGGAACGGCTGCGCTTTGGCGCGAAGGTTCACTGTACAGGGTGGGTGCATTCGACAAAATCTGGCGTCCATCTCTCAGGCGCTTGATTTCAATCGCCATCCATGTGGCGATGCTTTGTTTGCTTTGGATCTTGGTGTATTACGGTGCAGATTTTGGCTTTAACTCTGGTGAGACCACGCCCTATCTGCAAGCCAACAAAATTTACTGGTATGTGGCCATACCCTTGAATGCCTTGCTCATGAGCGTGTACAGCATCGTCGCAATTTTGCGAATTTGTCGAAATCCAGATTTCGTTGAGCACAAAGAAATCAGTACCCTAGGATAGGTGTCCATCCCTATGAAAAGACTTGCCAATCAAGTAGCCATTGTGACTGGGGGCGCTGGCGGTATTGGCGCAGCCACCGCCAAACTTTTTTGCGAGCATGGCGCCAAGGTGGCACTGGTCGACTTGCCAGACTCCCCTTTGGAAGCTGTATCCAAATCTGTACACGATGCCATCCCTGGTGCTGAAGTCATTTGTATCCCTGTCAATCTTGCCATCGAAGCTTCAGCAGCAGAAGTTGTCTCGCGCGTTGTCTCAAAGTGGGGCCAGCTAGACATCTTGGTCAACAACGCCGGCATGCGCGCTTATGAGCCTCTGGCAGACTCAACGGCTGATGTTTGGAATCAAATCATTGCTGTCAATTTGCTAAGTTATGTGTACATGGCCAGAGAGGCATTGCCCAGTTTGCGAAAAAGTAAATCTGGGAGCATTGTGAATGTGTCTTCTACGCATGCATTCCATCCCAGGGTGGGCATGGGTCAATACGATGTGACAAAGGCTGGCATTGTTTCATTGACCAAAACATTGGCCTATGAAGAAGCGCCGTACCAAGTTCGTGTCAACGCAATTTGTCCCGGAGCCACACTCACGCCCTTTCACATCAAGCGTGCTGCAGAGGCTCGAAAGTCTGGCATTGAAATTGACCACCAGCGCTACGAACAAAATTTACTCAAGCGCTGGGCAGACCCTGCGGAAATTGCATACCCCATACTTTGGTTGGCGTCATCAGAAGCCTCATTCATCACAGGCAGTTGCCTCATGGCGGATGCAGGCACGTTAGGTTAACAAGTCAGCGCCGCATGAAAAAAACAACATGCTCGCCAATAGAATCAAGCATTTTGTCGCCCACCGAAAACTGTCCTTCTGGTGGTCGATATTGGATTGGCGTCAGCAAGACTGAGAGCGTCGCGCCCTCCAGATCTTGAGGGAATGTGGGACTCCCCAGTCAAGGAGACTTCACGCCTCAAGTTTTGGACTCGCTTTGGATAGCCATTCTTTTCGTCCCAAATTGGTGCTCAATCTCCAGCATTGCAAGCGGTGACGCCCCAATCATCATGACTCAGCATTCACTGGCTTGTTTGACGAAATGTAGGCCCTCGTGCTGAGCCAGATTGTGAAGTTCTTACTTTGGTTTTTTTGAATAAAACGACCGAATGGCTATCGCTTTGCTCTTGGAACTTGATCAAGCCATGACCGAGACCGATTGCAAAGCGCACCACGCCCCCCGTTCAACGTGCACATCGGCCCACGTCATTCAGTCGGATAAACTGGCGCTCTGAATTTAAAAATAAAATCGCGCCGCATGCCCAATCCTTTATCGCTCCATCGGCTGGGTCTCGCTTGCCGTGATCGGGGCAGTCTCGCGGGGCGGAGATGAGCGATTCACCCACCTCTCGAGGCATCAGCCGAGGGGCACTCGTCCTGGCTGCGGCCACCGTGGTGAATCTGCCGTTCGGCACCGTCTATGCGTTTTCGGTCTTTCTCAAGCCGATGGAGGCGCTGCTCGGTATTGGTCGGGCTGAAATGGCGATCGTATTTTCCATGGCCTCGATTTTTCTCACGATCGGCATGCTCATTGGACCTGCCCTCTACCGTCGGTTCGCACCTGTGCCACTGTTGCTGTTTTGCGGCGCACTGAGTGCCTCTGGTCTGCTGATCTGCGCCACGGCACAGGGCATCGAGCATTTGCTGCTGGGCTACGGCGTTCTGTTCGGATTGGGCGGCGGGGTGGCTTTCATCATGATGCAACAAGGTCTGAATCAGACCATCAGCCCCATGAGCGGTCTGGCCAACGGCTACGTGGTGAGCCTGTACCCCATGGGTGCCATGCTGGGCGCACCGGTCTTTGGCTGGGCCATCGAGGCGTACGGTCTGCGCGCAACCCTGATGGGTCTTGCCCTCACGGTGCTGACTTGCTGCGCCATCGCTGCAATGCTCTGGCGTCGTGCCCGGGTTCGCATGCAAGATCCTGGCGCGAGTGCAGCCGACAGCCAGGCACGCCACTGGGGCTTGTTTGCCCGGCTGTTTACTGTTTTCTTTCTCGCAGCCTCGGCGGGTCTGATGGTGATGAGCCAGGCCGCTGGCATTTTGGAAGCCTATGGCGCAAAAAACCTGTTTGCACTGGGGGGCACCACTTTCATCACCGGTGCGATTGCTGCTGCACGGATTGGTGGGGGCTGGCTCATTGATCGTTTTGCGGTGCCTCGTGTGGCCTGCATGGCCCACTTGATCGCCCTCAGTGGCTCGTGCCTTCTATTGGCCTGGCCAGGGCCGGGCATGGCCGTCCTGGCCATGACGCTGATCGGCTGCGGCTATGGCTTCATTTCGGGTCTGACGGCTGGGGCCATTGCGCGCTACTGGCATCCCAATGCTTTTGGGCGGGTGGCAGGGCAACTGTATATTGCTTGGTGCATCGCGGCCATCAGTCTGCCGGTGCTGGCGGGCTGGCTGTACGACCAGACCCAGGGCTACGACCAAGCCATGCGCATTGCCGCTGGCGTTAACCTGCTGGGCTCACTGATGGCTTTGAGCTTACCGGCAAAGGCGAGATCACAGCTTCAAGCTCCGCCTCAACCGAAAGTCGAGAAGACCTGAGCATTCGGATGCAACGCCGCAATGGCGGCTGCTATCGCGCACCCAGCAGCGGCAGGAAGGTCATCGTGCTGAGTATCAGGGAATCAGCAGCTGCTTAAATCACAGTCGGCGGGAACAAGGTTTGCACCAACTGCGTGCTTTACCAAGGCAAAGGTTGTTGCAGTTCATGGGCCAAAAAAGGCTGACGATCAATCCTCTTCAAAGCCGCTTGCTAGATTTGACACATGAGATGGATGTCAATCCAGTTTTCATTTCCCAAGCGGGCTCTTGTGAAGTTCCTGCAGCATCTTGGACAGTGTATTTTTTTGCTTTGGATCTGAGGCCTCATGCATGGCATCCTCCAAAACGGCACTGATATCTTCGGCTGCCACCAACTCCATGTCCCAATTTGGAAACAGCCTTTCACGAAACTCATCTTCTTTTGTAAGCAGCACAACATCAGAGTGGCGCGGATCTGCACAAATGATCTTGAACAAACTGGTCACGTTGTCTCTGGGACCTTCCAGCCACTGAAAGAAGATACCGCTGCCAAAAACCAATAACCCAGTGATACCAAATCTGGGGTTATGGTGTTTGGCGGTGACAATTATTTTTTCAAGCGCCTTTTTGTCCATGTGCTGAGCAGCTTGGCTGCAGTACACAATGTGATGGATAGATTGAGATGGTTGGCCTTCGTCATTTTGCATAACTCGAGTATGCCTGAGAGAAAAAAACATTGAAAGTTCTGGTCACAGCACCTTCGACACAATCGCCTCAAGCTGCTCAAATCGTAGTCGACGGGAACATTCAGTTTTATAAAACTCTGAAGTTAGGTAGCAACGAGCAGCACCGACTACAACGTCTTGATGCCATTTCTTGATGCATTTAATCAACCATGGAATGTCACTGCGACGCAATCCCTGTCCGGTGTATCCATCTGGGAATGACACTGTTTTTCAATTTTTTAAATTTTCGACCACTAAATAGAATAATAAAACGTAAAAATATATTATTTATATTTCAATAAAATTTTTCTTCCTTGAATGCTCGTCCTCATGACTTCCTATCCAGTTGAATCAATGATCAGTTTTTGCCACTAGGATAAGTTTTGAATTCTTAGCACCTGTTTACCCAAAGGGGCCTCAGCATGGATCTCAGTCAGGCGATTGGTTTGCGCAACGAGCTAAGAAACAACAAGGTCATCATGGCTTACAACGGGGCCATCTCTGATGATCTGATGTTGACATTGGCCGACTTGCTCAAAAGTCGATTGTTGGCTCAAGATGATCCCAAACGCTCCAAAACCATTTTTTCGGTTTTTATGGAGGGCGTGCAAAATTTAATTTGGCATGGTGGGGACGATTAAGACACATCGGGCATGGTTCATCTTTCTGGATGTTCGGCAGTTTCCTGCCATTTGACCTTTTACACAAAATTTAGGACACCCTCGGAATAGGCTAATTTAACGGAGTGAATAATTCGAATTCTTCAGGCAAGCCTTTCAACTCAAATTTGCCTAAAGATTTGAATTCAATGTTGCTGCCTCCCGTTAAATCTTTCAGGGTTTGGGTCAGCAGTGTTTGTCCCGATTTGGCTTTGTCCATGACCCGAGCAGCGATGTTGACGGCGATGCCCGTGATGTCATCCCCGCGGTTGACGACTTCGCCAACATGAAGCCCAGCGCGGATCGGGAGGTTAATTTCCTGCAACGAAGAAATCAAGGCTTGTGCGCATTGCAAGGCTTTTACCGGGCCATCAAAAACGGCAAGAATCCCGTCCCCTGTGTTTTTGACAATGCGACCACGGAACTCCGCTACTTTTTGTTGGGCTATCGCATCATGCGCATCCAACATTTTTCGCCAAGCATGATCCCCCATGCTCAGGAGTTTGTCGGTGGACTGGACAATGTCGGTGAACAAGGCGGTGGAGAGTCGTTTTTCTTTGGAAGGTTTTGATTCTCCGACTTGGGTTGAATTCACAAATTGAACCATCGCGTTCACCAAATTGTGGGTGTCATCCAAATTGGGAAGATGGGACTTGGTCGGGAACTCAAGGTAAGTGCAGTTTGCAATTCTTTCTGCCATGAAACGACTGCCCTTGAAATTGACAGCTGAATCACCCCTGCGGTGCATGATGAGTGTCGGCTGCGCCACATTCGCAAGGATCGGCCGGGCATCGATCAGTCGATTGGCATCCAATATTTTTTTGAACGCACTGGGCGAGCAAGACATTCTTTCGGTACGCGCTATTTGATCAATTTCCTCTTGAGTAACTTCGTCTTTGGATCCGAGCATGAACGCAAAGGCGCCCTTGCCAAATCGAGGAATTAACCTTTCTGACATGGCCTCATAAGTCGAAGAGTAAGGGTAGTCAGCCGCCCCATAAAAGCGGGCCATAGAGCCGAAAAGCATCAGCCGCTCTACCTTGTCTGGGTATGTGGCCGCGAAAAATAAACACAAGGGCCCACCTTCTGACAGGCCTAACAGGGTGGCGGATTTTGAATTGGCTGCCTGCATGACGGCATTTACATCGTCAATTCTGTCTTCAAGCGTTGCGCTGCTTTCGATTCGGTCTGACATGCCTTGACCGCGCTTGTCCAAGATGATGACCCTAAAGTGTTGACCCAACTGCATCAGCCAATTGGCCATGGTGGCGTCTTCCCAATAGAGTTCCAAGTGAGAAATGATCCCCGGTACGTAGACCAAATCTTGAGAACCATATCCAAAGACCTGAAAAGCGATGCTCACTTCACCAGACTGTGCATATTGAATTTCTGGGGCTTTGATAGCAGCCATTCAGTTGTCTCCATCGAATTGAACAGGATATGGATCGTATTCTCCACAGCCAATACAAACTTTCTATAGGTATAAGCTCGCAATGGACTTCCCACGCAACTGTAGACAAACTCAAGCCTCAAATTGAAGCGCGTTCAGTGACACGACTTGGCGTCGAAGACTCATACCAACATGCGGCGCGGGAGCGGATTTTGTCTTTCTAAACTACCTGCCGAAAATGCCATGACGGCCTTGCCCGTCGGCAAACCGGCCGGCGCCTTCCAATCCCTCTCCGATACAGGCTTTACCGCGTAGCCACTCCTGGTGCAGCGCATGGTGCAATGGCAAGTCCCATTGCTGGTAGGCGCTCATTCGGTCGGCGTTCATGGTGGCTTGGGGAAAGCCCGCTAATTGCTCAGCCAAAGCCAGCGCCGCATCCAGCGCGCCTCCCGTGGGCACTACACGGTTGGTCAGACCCATGGCCAGTGCTTCGACCGCCTCCACTTTGCGCCCGGTAAGAATCAAGTCCATAGCGTGGCCCATGCCAATGAGACGCGGCAGACGCACCGTGCCGCCGTCTATCAAAGGCACACCAAAGCGGCGACAAAACACGCCAAAGTAGGCGTCTTCTTCCATGACCCGCATATCGCACCAAAGAGCCAGTTCCATACCACCGGCGACGGCTGCGCCGCTGACGGCAGCGATGACCGGTTTGGACAAAAGCAGGCGCGAGGGGCCCATGGGGCCTAGCGGTGCGCTAGAGGGCTCAGACTCCAATTGAGCGCCGGAAAGTGGCTCAAAATCCAAGTTCGTTAAAACGCCGGGCCCGCCCTCTTCCCGAGCCATGCGCGCACCAGCCTTCAGGTCCCAGCCCGCGCAAAAATGCCCATGCGCACCATGGAACACGGCAACCTTGGCATCCGCGTCTTTCTCGAAGGCAATAAACGCGTCGAACAGGGCGCGGGCGGTGTCGGCGTCAACTGCGTTACGCACATCAGGGCGCGAGAGTGTGATAACGGCGATGGGGCCGTCGCGACGGCTGCTGACAGATAGGGGCTGTGAATCGGTGGGATGCATGCATGTCCTTACAGATTTGTCTGAGCTTTTGAAATAAGGCAAAAGACGGGAAAGTCATTACATGATGTTAATTTGTCAAATTGGCTTGCCGGTTTTGGAAGGCCTCAGTGACAACCATGTTCCATATTATGAAAATAGTGCCCAACACTGCTAAATCATTTGATTCATATGTACGAATTTTCGTTTCATTCGCAGTAAATCTCCCCTTTAAATCAATCTCTGCAAACCAAATATTACCGCCGACCGCGATTTGACCAGCTTGTGGGCGTAGTGCCGATCTTGCTGTGACCAGGCCGTTAATTGGGCACGCGTTGGTCAAACTGAAATCGGCGGCCTTGATCAAATGGTCATCGGCGTCAACACGCAAGTCGCCTCTTTTTTTTCAGGCGAATCACTTCAGGGCAAGCCGTATGCCCGTTGTCGCCATTTCAAGGTTGCTCTGCAGCTTGACCCCGGGTTGTGACCTGCTCTCGCATGAAGATATAGAGACCTGAGGCCACGATGATGGTCGAGCCCATGACCACACTCCAAGTCGGAACATCCCCAAAAAACAAGAAGCCCAGCAACACGGCCCAAACGATCAGTGTGTATTGATAGGGCACAACAACGGCTGCAGGCGCGTAGCGCAAAGCCCGATTGACGCCCATGTGGGCCAGTGCCGAGACGATTCCCAGCAAGCTAAGACATAGAAAATCGAACAGGCTCGCTTGTACCCAGAAAAAAGGCGCAATCACCAGGCCGAACAAAAACGCACTCGCGACTTGCCATGTGACCAGTGCAACCTCATCAGTTCCTGCAAGTCTGCGGGTGAAGATATTGAGACCAGCAAAAAGAAGGGTTCCACCAATTGGAATGAGCACAGCCCAGCCATAACCCTCACCAGTCGGGCCGACTGCAATCAGAACACCCACAAACCCGATGACAATGGCCAACCAACGTCGCCAGCTGACGTGCTCCTTGAGAAAGACAATTGCAAAAAATGTGACAAAAATCGGCCCAGCCAAGTAGAAGGCCACGGTATCGGCCAGCGGCAA
>NZ_CAMDLM010000024.1 GCF_945901735.1 Limnohabitans sp. Rim8 | reverse complement strand
ATTCAAGCGTTAACCTGGTGCGGATCATTCTCAGCGGTGTTTTCGCACCCACCACTGAAGGTAACCCGCGCCCCTATGGAATGCCGCCCTTTGGTCATACCCTCTCGGACTCAGAGGTCGCTGCCGTGGCGACTTATGTTCGAAATGCTTGGGGTCATAAGGCCGGAGCCGTCATGCCACTTGACGTGCAGAAAACCCGATGAAAAGGAGCCGTATGCAAACTTTGCACACGCTAAAGACAGTGCTTTGGAGCTTCATTGGCATCGGAGGTGGCCGAAAACAAGGAGAAGACTTCCAGACCAACCCACTGGTATTGATTGCAATCGGGTTGACTTTGCTTCTAATCTTTGTGGGAATACTCGTCATCATTGCAAAAGCCATGGTGGCAGCCAACTAATTGCTGCCCCAACATTTAGAAAGATGAACTGGACACCAAGTGCTTGATTGGCGTGCCCATCAAAAACTTAGGCTGTTTGTGATGACGTATGTTCTGCCCCGCCAGTACAAAGACCTCCAACCTGCTCAGCAGGCATTGAGGCAGCCTCAGGCCCCGCACCACGCGGGGCTTTTTGCTATGGGCTCCTGACGGCGGCCTGCGGCAGCAGCCCGGTCAAGGCGTCTCAAACCCCGTTTCCTGCCATGAGATCTTTTACATAAAATTTAGGACACCCTCCGGCCTCAGAGTCGGTGGCCACCCCGGGGGAATTTGAAGGATCGGCAAGCCAGCGCCGGTGGTAGCTGCGAATGGTTTTGCGGTCGATGCCGGTGATGCTGGCGATCTCGCGCTGTGGGGTGCTGCGCTCCAGTTGCGTGATGACGGTGGCGCGTTGGTTGGATTTCAAGACATTCACTCCTTGGCCTTCCTTCGAGGAAAGCCAGAACATGCGTCCTGCCCATAGGTGCCGACGGTGTCGGCGTTGAGACCCTGTCTCCGATCAATTCAGGTGGGGGAGTTTGAGGTGGCCATAAGTGGGTAGTTCGGGTGGCCATCTGGGTATAAACTGCTTGCTTGAATTAAAAGAATCTATCATGATGACTGGCTAAAAATAGTTTTGTCATATTCACCTATTTACTATCATGAACCTTCTCAAGTTTTACCAAATCGCGCTGGCATCAGCTTTCACATTCGTTGTCATCTCCAAGGCAGGTGCTCAGACTTGTCCTATTGCAACAACCAATACGATCTTCACTGGTACTTGTGAAACTGGAATCACTTGGATCGGCGGTAATCTCACATTAGGGACCACCACAAGTGGCAGCGTCACAGCAACAAGTTTGTCTGGCGATGCCATTTCCGCATCTGGCGAGTTAGGGACTTTAAACAATACAAGCAATTCCACAATTTCGAGTATTAAAACGGGAATTTTGAATGGCCCTACCGGAAATATTCAAAGCTTGATTAATTCTGGTTTCATAACAGGAACAGAATCTGGCTTATGGAGCTATGGAACGGTTAATAGAATTACAAACAATTTAGGAGCAACCATCTCCTCAACTGGAAGTGAGTCAGGTTTTCCAGGGATTTATTTGGAAAGCGGATCTGTTGGAACTATTTCAAATTACGGCACTATTTCTAGCAATAGTTATGTTGGGCTTTATAGCCTTAACGCGACGGTCGATCGCATTGAAAATAACGGTATCATTTCTGGACGACTTGGAGGATTAACTAGCAACGTTCGAATTGGTGAACTGGTAAATAATAATCTAATTACCTCCTTATCGAATGGTATAGAATTTGGCGGCGATTCATTTGTAGATTCCTTTAAAAATTTCGGTACTATTTATGCACCATGGGGACTTACTAACAGCGGAACAATTGTTAATCTAACTAACGTTGGATCCATGACTTCCGATTCAGGTTCGGGAAATTTATACAACAATCTTGGTCAAGGGGTCATCACAACGTTTAATAATCTCCAAGGGGGAAATGCTTCAAGCCCCTTAACGACAGCAATAAATTACAGCGGAATTCTTCCTGTCAACTACAACATTATTGTTCGGAGCCTATCTAATTACGGACAATTGGCAGTTACCTTCCCAAGCGGAAGCACCAATTTTGCCATTTATGGGGGCGGGGTTGAGGGTGTGAGTGCTTCTACGCTAACAAAAGGTACTTACAATAGTGTTTTTTCTGGAATTACAATCACTAACCTAAATAACACCTCGGGCTCCTTCAATGGATTTCGATGGAGTCTCGTTAACTCCTCGTCTGATATTTGGGATTTAATTGTCACCGGTGCTTCTACGGTCGACACCCAACAATCTATTGCCAACACCGCAACCGCTTTGACAAGCACCTTCGCATTAGAGAACGCCGTGATGGTCAACAGCTTGACCATTGATTGCTCTGTATTCGATATGAATGGGATCTGTGTGAATGCCGGCAGGCGTCACAGTTCGACGCATTCAAAAGAATTAAATAATGCCAGCGGCATCATAATTGCTTCGTATAGACTCAATCAGAACAACAGCCGCATTGGTGCATGGATTGACCAAAACTTATCGGTAAGTGGGTCAAGCATTGTCAAGTTAGGCAATAGCATCCCCATGATTGGTCTTTTTGGGCTGTGGCGCCAAGCGCCTGATGGCCTAGGAGTGGAAGTTAAAGGCTCCGCAGCCTATGCGCCAAAGGATATGACAATTACCCGCCAAGCCTTTGGCACCAGCGAACTTGGAAGCGGGGGCTCCCAATTGATTAGCCAAGGCGCACAAATGACAGCAAAGTATGGTTTTTCGGTAATGCCGGAATTGATTGTTAGTCCTTACATGGGTTTACGCTATACCCAAAATAAAATGAAAGGTTACACCGAAAGTGCATCTGTTTCTGTAACTGCACCGTTGACTTACAGTGCACTCAACACCAATGCCACGACTTTATTAGCAGGCGTAGGCATAAGCTATCGCTTAATGCCAAAAGCAATACTGTTTGCCAGTACGGGTTTAGAGACCGATACAGGCGCATACAATGGTACTTACTCAGCTACTGGCATTGATGGCATCAGCCCGCTTAACTTCAACCCTAATCCTAGAAAAAATAGAGTAACTGCAACTTTAGGTGCTAACTTTGAATTTGCTAAAAATCAACAATTAGATATCACGGCTATCTACCGTCAAGAAGCCCACCAAGCAGTATCGACAACGACTGTGTTTGCAAGATTCGCTGTAGGGTTTTGATGTTAATAGAAATATGCTCTAACAACCAACTCTGACCCAAATAGCTTTTCACTTTGAGCAGTGTGAAACATGCGGGAAACCAATTGGTCGTCCCTGAAAAATTCACTTTGACGCCAGCGCCAAGCCCGTGAGATTCGTCACACGGGCTTTTTTATTGGCCACTGCCCCTTGCCGCGGGGCAGTTTTCAGACCATCAATTCACCATCACCAGTTTGCCCTTGACGCTGCGTGAACCCATCAAGGCGTAGGCGGCTTTGATGTCGCTCATGGGCAGGGTGCGGTCCAGCACGGGTTTGATCTTGCCTTGGCTGTACCACTGGGCCAGCTCGCCCATCATGGCCGCGTTGGCTTGGGCTTCGCGTCTGGCAAAGTCGCCCCAAAAAACACCGACCAAAGAGGCGCCTTTGAGCAAGGGCAGGTTCAGCGGCAGCGATGGGATGGGGCCGCCCGCAAAGCCCACCACCAGGTAGCGCCCGCGCCAGGCGATGGAGCGGAAAGCAGGCTCGGCCAGATCGCCGCCCACGGGGTCATACACCACATCGGGGCCTTTGCCTTCAGTCAGGGTTTTCAGGGCCTCACGCAGGTTTTGGGTGCTGTAGTTGATGGTGGCATCGGCCCCCAGTGTGGTGCACAAGGCGCATTTCTCGTCGGTGGATGCCGCCGCAATCACTTTGGCCCCCATGGCCTTGGCAATCTGGATGGCTGCCGTTCCCACGCCACCTGCTGCGCCCAGCACCAGCACGGTCTCTCCAGCTTTCAATGCGGCGCGGTCGACCAAGGCGTGGTGCGATGTGGCGTAAGTCATGATGAAGGCCGCGCCATCGGTGGCCGGAAAACCAGCGGGCAAGGGCATGCACAGTTTGGCCGGGGCCAAGGTGTGGGTGCCAAAGCCGCCCGTGCCTGACAGGCAAGCCACGCTTTGGCCGACTTTGAGGTGCGTCACGCCTTCGCCCAGGGCTTGCACCGTGCCGGCGTATTCCGAGCCCGGCACAAAGGGCAACTCGGGCTTCATCTGGTATTTGTTTTGCACGATCAGCAGGTCGGGGAAATTCAGGCTGGCCGCCTCAATTTGAATGAGCACCTGGCCTGGCCCGGGCGTGGGGGTGGGCAGCTCTTTCCAGCTGAGGGCGTCTACGCCCGTGGGGTTCTCACAAAGCCAAGCATGCATGCCGTCTCTCCAAATGGAATCTGATTCAAAAAACGGTGATCTTAGGCAGTCAGGCCCGGCCCTTCATGTCCCCCTAGCGACCGCATGCCAAGTCTGGCCTTTTCGCTGCAAGCGGCCTGCCGTTCTCGCCCCGGGATCGCCCTACAATGGCCAATTCCTCAATCGTTCATCTATGAAAATCCTGATCTCCAACGACGACGGCTTTCGAGCTGAGGGCATCGTGGCTTTGCATGCGGCCCTTCAAGGCATTGCCGATGTCGAAGTGGTGGCCCCAGAGCACAACAACAGTGCCAAATCAAATGCCTTGACCCTGCACACGCCGTTGTATGTGAACCGGGCCGACAACGGGTTCCGGTATGTCAATGGCACCCCCGCCGATTGTGTGCACATCGCCTTGACGGGCTTGTTGGGTTACCGGCCCGACTTGGTGATTTCGGGCATCAACAATGGCGCCAATATGGGCGACGACACTTTGTATTCGGGCACCGTGGGCGCGGCCATGGAGGGGTATTTGTTTGGCATTCCTGCCATCGCGGTGTCGCAGATCGACAAAGGCTGGGCGCATCTGGATGCCGCGGCCCGCACCGTGCAGCGCATGGTTCAGCAAATGGTGCATCAACAGTTGATTGGCACGCAGCCTTGGTTGCTGAACGTGAACATTCCCAACTTGCCTTTTGAGCAGATCAAGTCGCCCAAGGTGTGTCGCCTCGGGCGGCGGCATGCGGCCGAGCCGGTCATCACCCAGGTTGACCCCAGGGGCCAGACCATGTACTGGATTGGCGCAGCCGGCGCGGCCATGGACGACAGCGTCGGCACCGATTTCCATGCGGCAAACGAGGGCCATGTGGTGGTCACGCCCTTGAAAGTGGATTTGACCGAGCACGATCACCTGCAGGCCTGGAGTCAGACCTGCGCGCGGCTTTGGTCACAGGACGGGGCATGAAACCCAGGCCCAGTTTTCCGGCCAAACTGCCGCTTGCGGGGGGGCGGGCTGCGATGGCGTTGAGCCCTCATTCGGTCCAGGTCCATCCAAGCTCCACAACAGGTCAGGGAACACATCAGGGGCTGATCAACCCAGCGGCGGGGCAAGCTTCGCCTTTGTCGTCCACTCCGGTGTCCCACGGTTTGGGGTTGGATTCGGGCGCAGTGCGTGCCCGCATGGTGGCCAAATTGGCCGAGCAGGGCGTGCTGGACCCTTGGGTCTTGCAGGCCATGGGCCAGGTGGAGCGGCACCGTTTCGTCGAAACCGCTTTGGCGGGGCAAGCGTACGAAGACACCAGCTTGCCTATTGGTTTGGGGCAGACCATCTCCAAGCCCAATGTGGTGGCCCGCATGATCGAGTTGCTGCGTCAAGACGCGCCGGGCAAACTGGGTCGGGTGCTGGAGATTGGCACCGGCTGTGGCTACCAAGCAGCCGTGCTCAGCCTCTTGGCGAGCGAGGTTTACAGCATCGAGCGCTTGCGCGGATTGCACGAAAAAGCCAAAAAAAATCTACTGCCGTTTCGCCTGCCCAATGTGCACCTGATGCTGGGTGACGGCATGCTGGGCTTCCCCAAAGGGGCGCCTTATGCCGGGATCATTTCAGCAGCTGGTGGCGATGAGGTGCCCTCAGTTTGGTTGGAGCAGCTGGCCGTCGGGGCCAGGCTGGTGGCCCCCACCGTCACGGCCGCGGGACATCAGGCGTTGGTGGTCATTCGCAGAACGGCCTCAGGCTTTGATCGACAAGTCTTGGAGGCGGTTCATTTTGTGCCTCTAAAATCGGGGATTGCATGATGGATGGGTACCGGATGATGTTTCGTGAAGTTTTTCGTTTGGGGTTCACCGCTTTGGCGCTGCTGGCATTGGCCGCGTGTACCTCTTCGCCCCGTACCCCGGCTCCGGTGGAAACACGCGGTTCCAGCCCCAAAGTGATTGCCCAGCCGGTTGCCCCTGCGCCCGAGACGGTGAAGGTGATGCCGGGCGCTGAAAACGCCGGCAAGCCTGGGTATTACACCGTGCAACGGGGCGACACCTTGACCCGCATTGCCTTGGATCACGGCCATTCCTGGCGCGATCTGGCCAGTTGGAACAGCCTGCCCAATGCCCACTTGATCGAGGTAGGACAGGTCTTGCGCGTGGCGTCTCCCAGCGCCACGGTGGAGTCCAGTGGCGTGGTGGTGCAGCCCTTGGGGGTCAGTGCAGAAGTGGCGACAGCGCCCAAGCCAGTCGCGGCGCCCACACCGACGCCTTCTGCCAACGACGAGGGTCTGGGTTTTGCCTGGCCCGCCAGCGGCAGCGTGATCGGCGGCTTTGACGAGGCCAAGAACAAAGGCCTCGACATTGGCGGCAAGGCGGGTGACCCGGTGCAGGCCGCAGCCGACGGACAAGTGGTTTATGCCGGTGCGGGTTTGCGCGGTTATGGCAACCTGATCATCCTCAAGCACAACAACACCTTTTTGACCGCCTACGCGCACAACCAAGCCTTGCTGGTCAAGGAGGACCAGAAAGTGCGCAAGGGCCAAAAAATCGCTGAAATGGGCAAGACCGACGCCGACCGCGTGAAGCTGCATTTCGAGATCCGCCGTCAAGGCAAACCGGTGGACCCGGCCAAATACCTGCCTGCGCGCTGAAGCGCAGAGTCGACCATCAACCCCACGGGTCCGAACATGACTTGGCCTGTCTTGGTGTTTGACATCGAAACCATCCCCGACATGGCGGGATGGCGCAGGCTCAACCCCAATGACCCGCAGTTGACGCACGCCCAAGTGCACGCGCGGTGGCAGGCCGAGCGGGCCGCAGAAGGCAAAAGCGACTTCATGCCCCTGTACCTGCAGCGCATCTTGTGCATCAGCTGTGTGTTTCGCAATGCCGAGGGTCTGCGCGTGCACTCCTTTGTGGACCGCGATGGACAAAGCGAGGCCAAGGTCGTGCAGACCTTCTTTCAGGCCATCGAAAAGCACGTGCCGCAGTTGGTCAGTTGGAACGGCAGCGGCTTCGATTTGCCGGTGTTGCATTACCGGGGCTTGATGCACGGCGTGGTGGCCGACAAATACTGGGACCTGGGCGACGATGACCGCGAGTTCAAGTGGAACAACTACATCTCGCGTTACCACATGCGCCACTTGGACCTGATGGACTTGCTTGCGAAATACACGCCCAAAAACAACGCCCCCATGGACGCGCTGGCCAAGTTGTGTGGCTTTCCCGGCAAGCTGGGCATGGACGGCTCGCAGGTCTATGCGCAATTCCAGGCCGGGCACACCGAAGACATCCGGCGCTACTGCGAAACCGATGTGATGAACACCTATTTGCTGTATTGCCGCTTTCAGCAAATGCGCGGCGGCTTCACCGAGGCCGAGTACGCGCAGGAAATGGCCTTTGTCAAAGTCCAACTGGGCAATTTGGCCCCGCAAGAGCCGCACTGGCAAGAATACCTGCAAGCCTGGGCCTGACCTTGCCTTGTCAAGCTGTGCGCTGGGCCCTCAAGGCAGGCCTCACATCCTGAGACAATCGGGGCATGAGCGATCCAGACATTTCCCTATCCCAAGCCCACGCCGACGAACCCAGCCACTCCAGCGCCGACCTGCCCGAGGGCTGGTTGCGTGTGGGTTCCCTGGACATGGACGCCCAAGGCATCGCCCGCCGACCCGACGGCAAAGTCGTGTTCATCGAAGGCGCTTTGCCTTTCGAGTTGGTGTCGGTGAACGTGCACCGCAAAAAGAACAACTGGGAGCAGGGCACCGTCAGCCAAATCCACCACGAGTCGTCGCAACGCGTGCGGCCAGGTTGCCCAAATTTTGGCCTGCACGCCGGGGCCTGCGGCGGCTGCAAGATGCAGCACCTGGAGGCTTCGGCCCAGGTGGCCGTCAAGCAAAGGGTGCTGGAGGACAACTTGTGGCATTTGGCTAAGGTCAAGCCCGAGACCCTGCTGCGCCCCATCGAGGGGCCGACTTGGGGCTACCGCTACCGTGCCCGCCTGTCGGTGCGGTACGTGATCAAAAAAGGCGAAGTGTTGATCGGGTTCCATGAGCGCAAAAGCCGCTACATCGCCGACATGAAAGTGTGCCCTGTTCTGCCGCCCCACGTCAGCAACATGTTGCTTCCTTTGCGTGCACTGATTGGCCAGATGCAAGCCCGCGAGACGCTGCCTCAGTTGGAGCTGGCCTGCGGCGACGAGGTCACGGCCTTGGTGCTGCGGCATCTGGAGCCCTTGAGCGAGGGCGACAAGACCTTGCTGCGCGCCTTTGCGGCCAAGCACCAGGTGCAGTGGTGGTTGCAGCCCAAAGGTCCGGATACGGTGCAGTTGCTGGACGAAGGTGGGACTCAGCTGAGTTATGGCCTGCCAGACTTTGGCATCACCATGCCCTTCAAACCTACCGACTTCACCCAGGTCAACCCCTTCATCAACCGCGTGTTGGTGGCCCGAGCGCTGCGACTTTTGCAAGCGCAAAAGACTGATCGGGTGATCGACTGGTTTTGTGGGCTGGGAAATTTCACCTTGCCCATCGCGACGCAAGCGGCCGAGGTGCTGGGCATTGAGGGGGCCGAGACCCTGGTGGCCCGTTCCCGTGACAACTGCGCCCGCAATCAGGCGGCACGACCCGAAGGCCAGGCCTTGGCCCCCACATCGTTTGTGGCGCGCAACCTGTTTGAGATGACGCCCGAGATGTTGGTGGCCGATGGCATCGCCGACAAATGGCTGGTGGATCCGCCCCGGGAGGGTGCCTTTGCTCTGACCAAGGCGCTGGCCGAGCTGAATGGAAACCAGGATTTGCGCCAGGGCTGGACACCCCCGCAGCGCATTGTGTATGTCAGTTGCAACCCCGCCACACTGGCCCGGGATGCGGGTATTTTGGTGCACCTTGCGGGGTACCGCTGCGTGGCCGCAGGGGTCATCAATATGTTCGCGCACACCGCGCATGTGGAAAGCATGGCGGTGTTTGAGCTGGTTTGACTTGCACAGAGCGTGTTTCCGCACCCGTCGAGAAAGAATAGGACAGAAAAAAGGCTCCCGAGGGAGCCTTTTAGGAGCATGAGAAACGAGGATCAGTCTTTTTCACCGCCCATGATGCCCAGCAAGGCCAACAGGCTTTGGAAGATGTTGAAAACGCTCATATACAGGGCCAAAGTGGCGCTGATGTAGTTGGTCTCGCCGCCGTCCAGGATGCGCTTGATGTCGTACAGCAAGAAGGCGCTGAAGATGCCGATGGCCAAGGTGGAAATTACCATCATGCCGACTGTGGAGCCCACAAACACGTTGACGATGCCGCCCACCATCAGGACCATGGCACCGACGAACAGCCATTTGCCCATGCCTGAGAGGTCACGCTTGATGACGCTGGCCAGGCTGGCCATGACAAAGAACACGCCGGCGGTGCCCGCAAAAGCGGTCATGACCAGGTCAGAGCCGTTCTTGAAACCCAGCACCATGGCGATCATGCGCGAGAGCATCAGGCCCATGAAGAAGGTGAAGGCCAACAAAACAGGCACGCCAGCAGCCGAGTTTTTGGTTTTCTCGATGGCGTACATGAAACCGAATGCGCCACCCAGGAAAACGATCAGGCCCATAAAGCCAGTCAGGGATTGGGTGATGCCTGTGCTCACGCCGACCCATGCGCCCAGCACGGTGGGCAGCATGCTCAGGGCGAGCAACCAATAGGTGTTGCGCAGAACGCGGTTGCGTGCGGCCAGGTCCACATGGCCCCACTCGGCGGAATTGAGTGTGCGTAAGTCGCTCATGGTGTATCTCCTTAACTCGCCTTGGATCAAGGCTGAGCAACATTTTAAAGGCCAGGCTTGGCAAGGTCGATGGGTTTCGGGATTTCCGACAGGTCATGGGGTTATCCGGGTGATTCAGTTTTGCCTTGGGGTGTGCAATAGCGGGTTTACGGCCGTGTATGCTTGGCACTTTAAACCCCTGCCTTTTGACCACCATGAAAACACAAGCCACTTTGGAACTGTCCGATGTGAAAGCCATCGCCGCTGCGGCCGAAGCCGAAGCACTGAAAAACAACTGGGCTGTCGGCATCGCCATCGTCGATGGCGGCGGCCATTTGTTGCATTTCGCCCGTTTGGACGGCGCGGCTCCGATCTCATCCCACATCGCACCCGCCAAAGCCCACACGGCCGCCCTGGGTCGCCGTGAATCCAAAGTCTACGAAGACGTCATCAACGGTGGCCGCACGTCCTTTTTGTCGGCCCCAACCATTCAGGGCATGCTCGAAGGCGGCGTGCCGATCATGAAGGACGGCTTTTGCTTGGGCGCCGTGGGTGTCAGCGGCGTCAAATCGACAGAAGACGCGCAGATCGCCAAAGCCGGAATCGCCGCCATCGGTCTGTGATCTCACCCGACCCGTGGCTGCTTGGCAGCCGCTGGGACGCAAAAAAGCCCGCCGAATGGAGCGGGCTTTTTTGTGGGACGCTGTATGTACAGCGTGGCCTTCGATCAATAGAGGTCGAGCACAGCCCCTTTGCTGGCGCTTGACGCATTGAAAGCGA
Organism: Limnohabitans sp. Rim8; assembly: GCF_945901735.1. Classification (GTDB taxonomy): domain Bacteria; phylum Pseudomonadota; class Gammaproteobacteria; order Burkholderiales; family Burkholderiaceae_C; genus Limnohabitans_A. The sequence continues at coordinate 52,743 of NZ_CAMDLM010000024.1, read as the reverse complement.
ACTTGGCCTGCACGCCTCGGGTGTAGCGCGGCGCAGGTGCTGTCCAGCCTTCGCGGCGGTGGGCCAGTTCAGCTTCGGGCACGTTCAGCTCAAGCACCAATTTGTGGGCGTCGATGGTGATGCTGTCGCCTTCATGCACAAAGGCGATGTTGCCGCCGGCTGCCGCTTCGGGGGCGACGTGGCCCACCACCATGCCCCAAGTGCCGCCGGAGAAACGGCCGTCGGTGATCAGGCCCACGCTTTCGCCCAGACCCGCGCCAATCAAAGCACCCGTAGGCGCCAGCATTTCGGGCATGCCGGGGCCGCCTTTGGGGCCGAGGTAGCGCAAAACCATCACGTCGCCGGCCACAATCTTGCCCGCCAAGATGGCTTCCAGGGCCGATTGCTCGTCGTCAAAAACCCGGGCGGGGCCGGTGATGACCGGGTTCTTCAGGCCGGTGATCTTGGCCACAGCACCTTCGGGCGACAGGTTGCCTTTGAGGATGGCCAGGTGGCCTTGCTTGTACATGGCGTTGTCGATGGTGTGGATCACGCTTTGCTCGGGCGGGGCGTCGGGCACATCCTTGAGCACCTCGGCAATGGTTTGGCCGGTGATGGTGATGCAGTCACCGTGCAACAAACCCGCGTTGAGCAAAATCTTCATGACTTGCGGAATGCCGCCAGCCACATGCAGGTCCACGGCCAAAGCTTTGCCGCTGGGCTTGAGGTCGCACAACACGGGCGTGCGTTGGCGGATGCGTTCGAAGTCGTCGATGGTCCACTCCACGCCTGCGCAATGCGCAATCGCCAGAAAGTGCAACACCGCATTGGTCGAACCACCGGTGGCCATGATCACGGCGACTGCGTTTTCAATGGCTTTGCGGGTCACGATGTCGCGCGGCTTGATGCCTTTGCGGATGGCTTCCACCAAAACGCGGGCCGACTCTTTGGCCGACTCGACTTTTTCGTCGTGCACGTTGGCCATGGTGGAGGAGTAGGGCAAGGAAATGCCCAGTGCCTCGAAAGCCGAGGACATGGTGTTGGCGGTGTACATGCCACCGCACGAGCCCGTGCCGGGGATGGCGCGCTTTTCGATTTCTTTCAGGTCAAAGTCGCTGAGTTTGCCCGCGGCGTTTTCGCCCACGGCTTCAAACACGCTCACGATGTTCAGGTCTTTGTTTTGGTAGCGGCCCGGCAAAATGGTGCCGCCATAAACGTAAATGGCCGGCACGTTGGCGCGCAGCATGCCCATCAGGCCACCGGGCATGTTCTTGTCGCAACCGCCGACCACCAGCACGCCGTCCATCCACTGGCCTTGCACGCAGGTCTCCACGCAGTCGGCAATCACCTCACGGGACACCAGCGAGTACTTCATGCCCTCGGTGCCCATGGCCATGCCGTCCGAGATGGTGGGTGTGCCAAAGACCTGGGCGTTGCCGCCAGCTTCTTCGATGCCCGCAATGGCGGCGTCGGCCAGCTTTTGCAAGCCGCTGTTGCAAGGGGTGATGGTGCTGTGGCCGTTGGCCACGCCCACCATGGGTTTGGCGAAGTCACCCTCTTGGTAGCCCATGGCGTAGTACATCGACCGGTTCGGGGCGCGAGACTTGCCCTCGGTGATGTTGGCGCTGCGGCTGTTGATGGGGGTGATCGGGATGATTTTGTCGCTCATGGTGGTGACTCTGTAGAAGCCCAAAAGAAGGTCGCCACATTCTAACGGGCGCTGGCTGCGCCTGGGTGTCCAGTTGGGGCCAGGTCCGGTGCACAATCCGGGCATGCTGATCCATCCTCAAATTGACCCCGTCGCCCTTCAACTGGGACCCTTGGCCGTCCATTGGTACGGCCTGACCTATTTGGCCGCCTTTGGCCTTTTTTTCTGGCTGGGCGTGCGGCGTCTGGGCCATGCGCCCTTCAAACACCTGCCGCAATGGCAAAAACGCGATGTCGAAGACATCCTGTTTCTGGGCGTTTTGGGTGTCGTGTTGGGCGGACGCGTGGGTTATTGCCTGTTTTACAAACCGGCCTATTACCTGTCCAACCCGCTCGAAATTTTCGCCATCTGGCAAGGCGGCATGAGTTTTCATGGGGGCTTGCTGGGGGTGATGCTGGCCATGGTCTGGTTTGCCCGCACCCGCCAGCGTCCGTTCTTGCAGGTTATGGACTTTGTGGCCCCTTGCGTGCCCACGGGCCTGGCCGCTGGCCGGGTGGGCAATTTCCTCAACGGCGAACTCTGGGGCCGCGTCGCTGATCCTGCCTTGCCCTGGGGCATGGTGTTCCGGGGTGCGGGCGATTTGCCGCGCCATCCGTCGCAGCTGTACCAAATTGCTTTGGAAGGCTTGCTGCTGTTTGTGCTGCTGTGGTGGTTTGCCCGCAAAGACCGTCCCGTGGGCCAGGTTTCGGGTGCGTTTTTGCTCGGTTACGGCTTTTTCCGCTTCGTGGCCGAATTCTTCCGTGAGCCCGATGCGCATCTGGGGCTTTTGAGTCTGGGCATGAGCATGGGTCAGTGGCTGTGCGTGCCGATGATGCTGGGCGGCATCTGGTTGATGCGCCGCAAGTCTGCCTGAAAACCTGGCATCGTTGATTCGAAACGAGCGCGCCGATTCAGCTTGCGTTCAGACCGTTTGATTTGGGCTGCAAGGTCTCGGACGGCAGTTCGCCGAACAGCTTTTTGTAATCCTGCGCGAACTGGCTGAGGTGCCAAAAGCCCCAGTGCGAGGCGATGTCCTGTATGGTCACGCCCGGGGCGGCCTGACGCAGGGCGCGGCGAACGCTGTTCAGGCGCAGTGAGCGCAGGTACTTGATGGGCGTGGTGCCCAGCACGTCCTGAAAACAGTAGTTGAGCTTGCGACGGCTCGTGCCCACGCGGCTGCACACCTCTAATATGGACAGCGGCTCGTCGGCGTGGCCCAACATCAACTCGCAGGCGCGGTCCACCAGTTTTTTGCGCCGCTCCAGGTTGGGCAAGTCGGAGGTGTCGACCTGCGAGGGCAGGGCTTCAAGCCATTCCATCAAGATTTCGTCGCGCAACTGGCGCAAGGCCTGCTCATCATGCTGACGGTTAGCCAGGGCGCTGGCCTGGTCCAGCACCGTGAGCTGCACATCCCGAAGGACCTGTGCCTTGATGTCGGTGGTGGTCAGTACCAGCTGCTTTTCGAGCCAATGGGCCAGGGGCTTTTGGTACATGCGCTCCCACAGCGGGTTGAGCAGACTGCGTTCGACCACCAGCGCGACCAGGGTGAAGTGGGGCGGGGTGGTCAAGTCCACCTCGTCGCCTTTGCCACACATGATGGCGTGGGCGGGCACCCGTTGGCCGTTGAAAAACAAATCCGGCGAGTCTTGCAGCGCCATGGCAAAGCCGTACACATTCTCATGCAGCCGCCCGCGTTGGCGCAGCGCAATGCTGGTGTCTTCGCGCAGCAGGGTGACTTCGGGCAGTTGCACTCGGTGAATTCGTCCCTTGAACTGCCCTGGCGAGAGCTGCTCATACTGCAGCGCCCAGCCGTTCTGAGCCAGGGCGTGCTGGTCTATGTCCTGGGTGTCCAGCACCTGGAGCCAGGGTGAATCGGGGTGGTGATGGGGGGCGGCTGTGCTCATCTAAGGCAGAAAACGCGGCGTAAATGCATGTTCTAGAGTGTGCCTGCTTCTGAAGCGCAGGCTTTTTCGTGAAAACCCGGGGTCCTCGGTGCCCAAACTTGATAGCGCTGCGTACGCCTTGTGCATAGCATGGACAACAGCTTGAAAGAGTCCCGATGACACGACGCATTGCCGTTTTACTGACCAACGACGACACCTCGGCGTTTGCCGCGCATTTTCCGGACGACGGCCAAAAGGTGGTGCAGCTGCTGCAACCCCTGCGGCCGTATTGGTTTTTTGAGGTGGTACCGGTCAAGGACGGGGTGCTGCCCGCCAGCCCCACAGATTTTGACGGCTATGTCATCACCGGCAGCCCGGCTTCGGTCAACGACGACCACCTGCCCTGGGTGGGTCAGCTGCTGGATTTCATCCGCGCCTTGCACGCCGCACGCCAGCCGCTGGTTGGCCTGTGCTTTGGCCACCAGGCGGTGGCCCGGTCGCTGGGTGGGCTGGTGGCGCGCAACGCCGCAGGCTGGGGTCTGGGCATTGCGCCCACGAACTGGCACTTACAGCGCCCCTGGATGACCCCACCGTTAACCACCACCACCTTGATGGCCGCGCACAACGAACAGGTCATCCGCATGCCTGAAGGCGCGGTGTGTCTGGGCGGCAGTGACTTTTGCCCCATCGGCTCGATGCAGATTGGCCAGCACATCTGGACCACCCAGTTTCACCCTGAGATGCCACTGGTGTTCATGCAGGCTTTGCTGGGTTACCTGGCCGACAAGCTCGATGTCGACACCCTGGCCCGCGCCCACGCCAGCCTGGCCAACGCTGCCGATGTGCCGCTGTTTGGGCAGTGGATGGTGCAGTTTTTTGATGAATGTTTTGAAAGAGCGCAATGACGGTTTGGAACCCCACCGACGATGGACATGCCGATTTGTCGGACCACGACAGCTATGTGAACGGCACGCCGCACAACACCTTCCAGCGCCTGCGCGACGAAGACCCCATGGCTTGGTGCAACTGGGCCGATGGCAAGGGCTTTTGGTCGGTCACGCGGCATGCCGATATTTTGGAGCTCAACCGCAACCACCAGCGCTTGTCCTCGGCCCAGGGCATCCGCATGGAAGACCAGTCGCATGAAGAGTACATGGCGCGGCGGACCTTTCAGGAGACCGACCCGCCCGAGCACACCCGCACCCGCATGCTGGTGGCCAAGGCCTTTTCCAAGCCCATGATGGCGCTCTACGAAGACCAGATTCGCGAGCTGTGTGTGGGCATCCTTGACCAGGCCCTGGCGCTGGGCGAGTTTGACGCCACGCACCAGATTGCCCGCCAGTTGCCCATGCGCATGCTCGGGCGCATCGCGGGCCTGCCCGAGGAGGACCTGGATTGGCTGGTGGACAAGGGCGATGCGCTCATGGGCAACACCGACAGCGATTTCACCAGCCATGTGGTCGACAAGATGGACACCGAGGCCTACCGCTTCATGCCGTTTCGCTCGCCCGCCGGGGTCGACTTGTACGACTACGCAGCCCAGTTGATGGAAAGCAAGCGCAGCGCTGGCGAAACCAGCGGCGTGCTGCACCTGATCACCCAGGCCGATGCGCAGGGCCATGTGATCAGCGACACCGAATTTCGCAACTTCTTTTGTCTGCTGGTGGCGGCGGGCAACGACACCACACGCTATTCGATCGCTGCCGCTTTGCACGCGCTGGCCAACCAGCCCGGCCTGATGGCGCAGCTCAAGTCGGTGCAGGGCGAGGCCGCCTGGGAGGGCGTGGCCGACGAGTTCATCCGCTGGGCCTCGCCCGCCACGCACTTTCGCCGCACCGCGACCGAGGACTTCGAGTACCACGGCAAACAGGTCAAGGCAGGTGACAAGGTGCTGCTCTGGTTCATCTCCGGCAACCGCGACGAGCGGGCCTTTGACCGGCCGTTCACCGTCGACCTGAGCCGGGGAGTGAACCGCCACCTGGCATTCGGGCAGGGCGGGGCGCATGCCTGCTTAGGCATGTGGCTGGCCCGGCTGGAGTTGCGCGTCTTGATGCAAGAGCTAATCAAGCGGGTCGACCGCATCGAGCAAACGGGTGAGCACATCTTTTTGCGATCTAACTTTGTCTCCGGTATCAAACGCTTGCCCGTGCGCATGCACCTCATCTGAAAGGAACCACCATGTCAAATGTTCAAGAACGCCTGCGGGTGCTGTTTTGTGACCACCTGGCCATTGCGCGCGGCAAATACGTCACGCTCAAGCCGGGTCAGGGCGGCGGTGCCCGATTTTGCCGGGGCACTTTTGGCGTCACTTACGAAAAAGAGCTGATCCCGGCCCCGGGTGCGATGGTCATGGAAGGCCTGCCCGACATGGAGGCCGTCTACACCCCTGAGGATATCCGCCCCGGCTGGCAGCCCTTCACCCAGGTGGCGATCGGTGACCTGAAGGCCAACGACGGCACGCCGCTGCCCATGTGCGGGCGCAGTGCCTTGAAGCGCGCCGTGGCCGACTGGCAGGCCATGGGCTACGACCCGATGGTGGGCATCGAGCTCGAAGCCTTTGCCTTCCAGATCGAGTCCGACGGCTCGCTCAAGCCTTATGACACGCCTGCGGCCCATGTGTATTCCACAGGTCCATTCTCCGACCCGAGGGGCTTCACCGACGCCCTGTGGGCGAAAGCCACAGCAGCGGGCTTTCGCATCGACAGCATGAACACCGAATACGATGCGCCCCAGTTCGAGTTCACGCTCACCTACGACCGCGCCGTCAAGGCCGTGGACGACATCTTCTTGTTCAGATTGCTGGCACGTGAAGTCGCTTTCCAGCACGGCATCGTGCTGACCTTCATGCCCAAGCCCATCCTCACAGTGGGTGGCAGCGGCGTGCACATCAACTTCAGCCTGCGCGATGGTCAAGGCCATAACGCTATCTCGGGCGGGCACGATGCCAGCCAGTTCAACGCCCTCACCCTGGGCTGCACCGCCGGACTGATGCACCACCACCAGGCGCTGGCGGGCTTGTTGGCCCCCAGCACCAATTCTTACCAGCGCCTGCAACCGGCGAGCCTGTCTGGCTTTTGGCAAAACTGGGCCGTGGACCACCGGGGCGTCACGGTGCGCTTGTCGGCCGAAACCGGACCCAGCGCGCGCATTGAGCACCGCATGGGCGACGCCGCCGCCAACCCCTATACCCACACCGCCGCAGTCTTGCAAGCGGCGCGTCTGGGCGTGGTCCATGCTTATGCACTCCAGCCCTTCGAAACGGGTGATTGCCTTGAAAACAAGGACGCCACCCAAAGCGTGCCCGAGACGCTGGCGGGGGCCCTCGCTGCGCTCGAAGCCGACACGGCCCTCACCCAGGCGCTGGGCGAAGTTCTGGTGGCCAACCATGTGGGCATCAAACGCCACGAGATCGAACGCACCGCAGGCCTGCAAGGCGATGCGCTGCGTGATTACTACATCCGATTCATCTGATCTGAAAGAACCCACCCCATGCCCCAAGTGCACTGGATCATGCGCAACGGCGACCGCGTGAGCGACGACGTGAACGACGGCACCAACCTGATGGATGCGGCGCAGATGAACGGCATTCCCGGTGTGGCGGGCGAGTGCGGCGGCTGCCTGTCGTGCGCCACCTGCCACGTCTATGTGGATGAAGCCTGGCTCGCAGCTTGCCCGCCGATGGATGATGTTGAAAACAGCATGCTCGACATCGTCATAGCGCCCCGCCAAAGCGGCAGTCGCCTGAGCTGCCAGCTGATCGCGTCGAGTGCGCTCGACGGCATCGTGTTGCATGTACCGGATTGAATCTTGATGGACCATTGATGCCTTGAACGGTTGGAGAAAAAATTGAAACAAGAACACATTGACGCGCTGCGTCACCAAACCATCCCTGATCAGGGCTTGTTGATCGACGGCCAGTGGGCTACTGCGGCATCGGGGCAGACGATGCCGGTGGTCTCGCCCATCGACGGGCAGACCTTGTGCACCCTGGCCGCCGCAGGGACAGAAGATGTCGACCGCGCCGTACAGGCTGCTCGGCGCACTTTTGAGCAAGGCGTGTGGTCGCGCATGGCGCCTGCCGAGCGTAAGAAAATTTTGCACCGCATTGCCGACCGCATTGAGTCGCACCACGCCGAGCTGGCGGTGCTGGGTGTGCGCGACAACGGCACCGAGATTGCCATGGCCTGGAAGGCCGAGCCGGGCAGTGCGGCGGGCACCTTCCGCTACTACGCCGAGTGCGTGGACAAGATCAACGGCGAGATCGCGCCCACGCCTGAAGGCACGCTGGGCCTCATCCACAAGGAGCCCGTGGGCGTGGTTGGGGCCATCGTGCCGTGGAACTTTCCGCTCATGATCGGCGCCTGGAAGATCGCACCGGCTCTGGCGGCGGGCAACTCGGTGGTGCTCAAACCTTCAGAAGACGCATCATTGTCTTTGCTGCGCCTGGCGCAGCTGTGCCTGGATGCGGGATTGCCCCCGGGCGTGCTCAATGTCGTCACCGGCACCGGCGCAGAGGCGGGGGAGGCGCTGGCGCGGCACATGGACGTGGACATCCTCACTTTCACTGGCTCTGGCCCGGTGGGACGCTTGCTGCTCAAGGCTTCGGCCGAGTCCAACCTCAAGCGGGTGTATCTGGAGCTGGGCGGCAAGTCCCCCAACATTGTTTTTGACGATGCGCCCGATCTGGCGCAGGCCGCCAAGGTGTCGGCCATGGGCATCTTCCGCAACAGTGGGCAGGTGTGTGTGGCGGGTTCGCGCCTCTTGGTGCAGCGCTCGGTGCACGACGAATTCGTGGAGCGCTTGCAAAACATCGCCTCTAGTTTGCGTGTGGGGGACCCGTTGGATGTGACGACCGACATTGGTGCGGTGAGCAGCGCCCGCCAACTGGCCCGCAACCAGAGCATGCTGACGCGTGCGCTGGCGCAGGGTGCGCGACTGCGCACCGGCGGTCAAGTGATTGCGCCTGTGCCCGGTGGCCACTACATGAGCCCCGCCGTGCTCGATGGCGTTCAGCCCGAGATGGAAATCGCCCGACAGGAGGTCTTTGGCCCGGTGCTGGCCGTCATGCCTTTTGATGATGAGGCCCATGCTGTGCGCCTGGCCAACGGCACCGAATACGGCTTGGCAGCAGGGGTGTGGACCGGCAGCCTCTCGCGTGCCCACCGCATGGTGCGCGCCATCAAGGCCGGGCTGGTGCATGTCAACACCTATGGCGGCCCGGACATCACCGTGCCACTGGGCGGCGTGCGGCAGTCGGGCAACGGGCACGACAAATCGATGCACGCGCTGGACAAATACCTGGACCTGAAGACCGCTTGGATTCAGCTCTGATTTTCAAGGAAAAAAGTGAATAACAATCAACTCAAGGCCGACAACGCCCAATACCTCTGGCACCCGATGGCCCATCCTGGCGCCATGAAGAAAACGGCCCCCGACATCATCGCCAAGGGAGAGGGTTGCTGGATCTGGGACGTGGACGGCCACAAGATGCTCGACGGCGTGGGGGGCCTGTGGGCCTGCAACCTGGGTCACAGCAACAAGCCCGTGCGCGACGCCATCGTGGCGCAGATGGACGAGCTGCCCTTTTACAACGTGTTTCGCGGCACCACCCATGTGCGGGCGATCGAGTTGTCCAAACGCCTGGTGCAGATGATGCAGCCCGAGGGTGTGGCCACGGTCATGTTTTCCAACGGGGGCTCCGACGCTGTGGAAGGCGCGCTCAAAGTGGCGCGTCAGTACTGGAAGCTCAAGGGTCAGGCCGACCGCTTCAAGTTCATCAGCCTGCGCCAGGGCTACCACGGGGTGCACTTTGGCGGCATGAGCGTGAACGGCAACACCAATTTCCGCCGTGCTTACGAGCCACTCCTGCCCGGATGCTTCCACGTCGACACGCCCTGGCTTTATCACAACCCCTACACCGATGACCCGATCCGTTTGGGCGAAATTTGTGCCGAAATGCTCGAGCGCGAGATCGTGTTCCAGGGGCCGGACACGGTGGCGGCTTTCATTGCCGAGCCGGTGCAGGGCGCGGGTGGTGTGATCGTGCCGCCCCCCAATTACTGGCCGCTGGTGCGCCAGATTTGCGACAAGTACGGCGTGCTTTTGATCGCCGACGAAGTGGTGACCGGCTTTGGCCGCAGCGGCGAGCTGTTCGGCACACGCCTCTGGGGGGTGAATGCAGACATGTGGTGCCTGGCCAAAGGAATTTCCTCGGGCTACATCCCCTTGGGGGCCACGGCCATCAACCACCGCATTGCGGACGTGTTTGACGCCGACACCACGGGCACGGCCTCGGTCTCGCACGGCTACACCTACAGCGCCCACCCCGTTGCAGCTGCGGCGGCGCTGGCCACGCTCGACCAGATCGAGGCGCTGGACATTCCGGGCAACGCCACCCGGGTGGGCGCGCCACTGCAGGCCCGCTTGCGCAAGCTGGTCGATACCTGCAGTTTTGTGGGCGATGTGCGTGGCGTGGGCCTGATGCTGGGCATCGAGATGGTGAGCGACAAGGCCCAACGCACCCCGATGACCCGCAGCAGCGACATCCCGGCGCGGGTGGCCAAAGCCGCCTACAAGGCGGGCCTGATGGTGCGCATTTCGGGGCCCAACCTGATTTTGTCGCCGCCTCTCGTCATCACCCGCGATGAGGTCGACTTCATGTGCGACGTGCTTGAAGCCGCATTTGCTGCTGTTCAAGAAGGCCGCGCATGAAGAGCCCCGTCATCCTGATCGTCGGCACGGTGGACACCAAGAGCGACGAGATCGGCTTCATGCGCGAGCAGGTGCTGGCCGCTGGCGGTCAGGCACTCATCATGGATGTGGGCGTGCTGGCCAAGGGGCAGGTGGTCCCGGACATCGCCAACACCGAGGTCGCGCAGGCGGCGGGCGTGACGCTGCAGCAAGTGATAGACAGCGGCGACGAAAACAGCGCCATGGCCTTGATGGCGCAAGGCGCATCAGCCCTGGCGGCCCAATTGCATCGCGCGGGCCGCATGGACGGCCTGCTGGTGCTGGGCGGCACCATGGGCACCGACCTGGCGCTGGACGTGGCCAGCAGCTTGCCGCTGGGCGTGCCCAAGGTGGTGCTGTCCACCGTGGCGTTTTCGCCCCTGTTGCCGCCCGAGCGCATGCCGCCCGATTTGATGATGGTGCTGTGGGCCGGGGGCTTGTATGGCCTCAACAGCCTGTGCCAGTCGGCCTTGGCGCAAGCCGCAGGTGCGGCTGTAGGAGCGTGCCTCCTGGCGCGAGCGCCGCGTTTTGCGCGGCCCGTGGTCGGCATGACCTCGCTGGGCTCGAGCTGCTTGAAATACATGGTGCAACTGCAGCCCGAACTCGACCAGCGCGGGTTTGACCTGGCCGTGTTCCATACCACGGGCATGGGGGGCAGGGCATTTGAATCGCTGGCCGCGCAAGGCCAGTTCGCCTGCGTGATGGACTTCAGCCTGCAGGAAATGGTCAACCAAATGGGCGGCTCGGTGGTGAGCGCCGGACCTGACCGCTTGATGGGCGCGGCTCTGAAAGGCGTGCCGATGATCGTGGCCCCCGGAGCCACCGACCTGGTGGACTACCCGGCTTGGGGGCAAATGCCCGAGCGTTTTGCCGGGCGCCCCTCGCACGACCACAACCGCTTGATTGCTTCGGTGGGCATCGACGCCGAGATGCGCCGCGAATTTGCCCGCGAGCTGGCCAGCCGCTTGCGCCAGGCCCGTGGCCCAGTGCACCTGGTGCTGCCCCTGCAGGGCATCCAAGAGTGGGACCGGGCCGGCGCGCCGCTGCACGATCCCGAAGGCCTGGCGGCCATGATGGACGAATGCGGCCAATGCGACTGGGGCTCGGCCGAAGTCTCGCGCATCGACGCGCACATCAACGACGCGGCGTTTGTGCAGCAGGTGCTGCAGGTGTTTGACGATTGGCTGGCCCGTGGGCGGGTGGCGCCCGCTACTGGCATGAAAGCCGCCCATGTTTGATGCGGTCAGACCCGAAGACAAGGCCTTGATTTTGGACTTTGGTGGCGTCATCAGCCGCACCCTGTTTGAAACCCACGCCTTGAGCGAGACCGCTTTGGGCTTGGCTGCGGGCACGCTCACTTGGCAAGGCCCGTTTGCGCCTGACACCGATGCGCTTTGGCAAGCCATGCAGGCCGAGCAGATCAGTGAACGCGATTACTGGATACAACGCACCCGCGAGGTGGGGCGCTTGTTGGGTGAAGACTGGGGTGAGATGCAAACCTTTGTCCGGCGCGCTCGGGGGGCGGACGTGCAGGCCGTGATCCGGCCTGAGGCGGTGGCGGCCATCCACCAGGCCAAGGCGCAAGGTTACAAGCTGGGCATTTTGTCCAATGAGCTGGATCTGTTTTACGGCGCGGATTTCCGCGCGCGTTTGCCCTTGCTCCAGCAGTTTGATGTGATCGTGGACGCCACTTACACCCAGATCCTCAAACCCGATCCACGCGCTTACCAGGCTTGTTTGCAGGCCTTGGGGGTGCCGGCCGAGCATGCGGTGTTTGTGGACGACCAGCTGCGCAACGTGGCGGGAGCGCAGCGCTGCGGCTTGGCCGCAGTGCATCTGGATGTCTGCCTACCCGGTGCCGGTTTTGCCATCGCCCTGCAAATGCTGGCGGCGCTGTGATGCCGTGTCAAAGGGTTCGGGGCTGAGGGGGCTGTGACTCCCCTGTGCAGGGCTGAGTTTGCAAAAACTTTATGATGATGACTCTGAACAAAACCAGGAGACACGACATGAACGACTTGAACGCATGGGGCCAACGCCGCGCTTTTTTGAAGGCCATGGCCGCCGTGACGGGCTCACTGCCCCTGTGGGCCCAAGCCCAAAGCACGTGGCCTACCAAACCGGTGAACCTGATCGTGCCTTTTCCGGCGGGTGGCGGCACCGATGCGTTTGCTCGGCCCATGTCGGCCCAGTTTGCCAAGCTGACGGGCAAACAACTCATCATTGACAACCGGGGCGGTGCCGGTGGCACGCTGGGCGCGGGCATTGCGGCCAAGGCTGCGCCGGATGGCTACAACCTGTTCATGGGGGCGGTGCACCACACGATTGCGCCCAGCATGTACCCCCGCCTCGACTATGACCTGGAACGCGACTTGGTGCCCTTGATCCAGGTGGCCAGCGTGCCCCAGGTGTTGGTGGTCAATCCCAAAAAAGTGCAGGCGGCCGACTTCAAGGCCTTCCTCGATTTAGTGAAAAAGAACCCCGGCCGACTGAACTATGGCTCTGCCGGGGGCGGCACCTCGCACCACTTGGCGGGCGAGTTGTTCAAGCTGCAGACCCAAACCTTCATCACGCACATTCCTTACCGGGGTGCTGGCCCGGCCCTGCAAGACCTGATCGCCGGCAACGTGGACATGATGTTCGATGGCCTGGGATCATCAGCAGCGCACATCAAGGGCGGTCGCATCAAGGCCTTGATGGTCTCGGGGGCCAAGCGCAGTCCGGCTTTTCCAGATGTGCCTTGCTCGGCCGAGCTGGGTTTGCCCGATTACACCGTCTCCACCTGGTACGGCGTGTGGGCCCCTAAAAGCACGCCCGCCGATGCACAGGCCAAGGCCATCGAAGAGCTGCGCCGCTCTTGCCAAACCGACGAGGCCAAGGCTGTGTGGTCCAACCAAGGGGCTGAGTTTCCCAACCTCACGGGCGGGCAGTTTGATGCGTTCATCAAAAAAGAGCTGATCAAATGGGCCCAGGTGGTCAAAGCCTCAGGGGCCAAACTCGACTGAGTCGGCCCATCGGCAGCTTGGGGCCCTTGCATCTGCGGTGTGGCGGGCCTTTTTTTCTCGTTTGCATTTTGAAACCATGAGCTCCAACAACTTGTTTTCTGCCCTGCGGGCTGCTTTCCCTGCCGATTTGACGGCGGTGGCGGTCGAAACGGACGAAGGCCTGCGCTACAGCTGGCAAGACCTCGACCGCGCCACAGCCATGATGGCCAATTTGCTGCAGTCCCTCGACTTGCCCGAAGGCAGCCGGGTGGCGGTGCAGGTCGAAAAATCTGTCGAAGCCATGATGCTGTACCTGGCGACGCTGCGCGCTGGCTATGTGTTTTTGCCACTCAACACCGCTTACCAAAGCGCCGAGATCGATTACTTCATTGGCAATGCCGAGCCTGCCGTGGTGGTGTGCAGTCCGGCCAATTTTGGCTGGGTCAGCAAGATTGCCTTCAAGGCGGGCACGCAGCATGTGTTCACGCTGGGCGATGACCGCACGGGCAGCTTGCTCGAGCGGTCCGCGCACCACAGCGACCAGCACACACCTGCGGCGCGCCAGAGCGATGATCTGGCCGCCATTTTGTACACCAGCGGCACCACCGGCCGCAGCAAAGGGGCCATGCTCACGCACGGCAACTTGCTGAGCAATGCCGTCACGCTCAAGGATTACTGGGGCTGGAAATCAACCGGTGGGCCTGAAGGCCGTGGCGATGTGCTTATCCACGCCTTGCCCATCTTCCATGTGCATGGTTTGTTTGTGGCCATCCATGGCGCCTTGATCAACGGCAGCAAGATGATTTGGATGGCCAAGTTCGAGCCGAAACGCGTCATCGCCCGCATGCAAGAGGCCACCGTGTTCATGGGCGTGCCCACGCTGTATGTGCGCATGCTGGCCGAGCCTACGCTCGACAAGGCGGCGGTGAAAAACATGCGCCTGTTCATTGCCGGGTCCGCCCCCTTGTTGATCGAGACCTTCACCGAATGGCAGCAGCGCACAGGCCACACCATTTTGGAGCGTTACGGCATGAGCGAGACCGCCATGCTGACCTCCAACCCCTATGCCGCCGACAAGCGTTATGCCCAACAGGCCGAGCGGCGTGGCGGCACGGTGGGCTTTCCTTTGCCGGGCGTGTCTTTGCGGGTGTTGGGTGACGATGGGCAAGCCTTACCGGTGGATGAGATCGGCGGCATTCAGGTCCAAGGACCCAATGTGTTCAAGGGCTACTGGCGCATGCCCGAGAAAACGGCCGAAGAGTTCACCACCGACGGTTTCTTCAAAACCGGCGATGTGGGCAAAGTGGATGAGCGCGGTTATGTGGTCATCGTCGGCCGCAGCAAGGACTTGATCATCAGCGGCGGCTACAACGTGTACCCGGCCGAGATCGAGGGCTACATCAACGAGTTGAATGGGGTTGCTGAAAGTGCTGTTGTGGGCGTGCCTCACCCGGACTTTGGTGAGGTGGGGGTGGCCGTGGTCATTGCCAAGCCTGGGGCCACTGTGCAGCCTGAGGCCATCCTGGCCGAGCTCAAGGCCAAGCTGGCAAATTTCAAGATCCCCAAGCGCTGCTTTGCGGTGGCCGAGTTGCCACGGAACACCATGGGCAAGGTGCAAAAGAACCTGCTGCGCGAGCAACACAAAAACCTGTTCTTGGCCTGAGGGGACTTTAGGATTTAAAGGTCCAGAAATCATGCCAAAAGTTGATGCTGGCGCGGACCTGAGTCCTCTCAGGGACGTTCACGGCCCAAATGGCAGGGGGTCAGCGCAAGACCAGTACCGGAATATGTGAATGCGTCAGCACCTGTTGGGTTTCGCTGCCCAGCAGCAGGCGTTTGATGCCTTTGCGCCCATGTGACGCCATCACGATCAGGTCGGCTTTGTGCTTTTTGGCCGCTGCAATGATGGCGTCAGAAACGACGTCGGATTTGACCGTGATGGTTTTGGCGCTGACGGCTTTGGCCTTGGCGCTTTTTTCGACTGCGGCCAACTGGACTTGTGCGGCTTCGGTCCACTGGCTTTCCAAGCGGGAGATTTCATCGCTGGACAGGGGGATGCTGCCTTCAAAGTAAGCCTGTGGGTAGCGCGGCACCACCTTGATGGCGATCAGCTCTGCGCCACAGGTGGCCGCCAGTTCGATGGCGCTGGCCACGGCTTTTTTGGACAAGGTGGAACCGTCGGTGGCCACAAGGATGCGTTTGTACATGAGGTGCTCCTGTTGAAAAGATGACAAAAACCCAGCTTAAAAGAGCCGCAAATGGGGGCGCTTGATGTACATCAAGCTTTGATCGGGCAGGCTGTCGTATCTTCAAAACATGACCCAAGTCAATGTTTTGCTAGGCCAGCGACCCGCTTCTCCCCAAGCGTTGGAATCGGCTGCGCCTGAGCTGACACAGGCCCATCGCGACACCCCGCAGCAGCGGCTGGCGCTGCTGGATGCGCCTGAGGAGTGGGCGGCGTTCAGCTTGCCCGAAAAAACTGAGTCGGGCTGCTGGCGCTCCAGCGTCGTGTTCGAGGGCATGCATTGCGCGGCCTGCGCCATCACTCTCGAAGATGCTTTGCGCGCCGTGCCGGGCGTGCGGTCGGTGCAGATCAGCGGTGCCAGCCACCGGGGCCAGATCGTCTGGTCGCCCGAGCTGACCCGCCCCTCTGAATGGATGCGCTCGGTCGAGCGCCATGGCTACAAGGCCTTGCCCGCGAACGACGCCCATGCCCATGCGCGCAGGCGTGAAGAGGCCCGCCGCATGGTCTGGCGCTGGTCTGTGGCAGCCCTGTGCATGATGCAAGTCATGATGTACGCCACGCCAACGTACCTCACGCAACCAGGCGAGATTTCAGACGAAGCCTTGCATTTGCTGCGCTGGGCATCGTGGGTGTTGTCCTTGCCGGTGATGTTTTTCTCCTGCACGCCATTTTTAAGCAACGCCTGGCGCGACCTGCGCGAGCGCCAGATCAGCATGGATTTGCCCGTGGCCCTGGGCATGGTGGTGACGTTTGTGGTCAGCACGCTGGGCACCTTCGAGCCTCAAGGTCCTTTTGGTGCCGAGATCTTTTTTGACTCGTTCACCATGTTTGTGTTCTTTTTGCTCACGGGCCGCTGGCTGGAGCTGCGCATGCGCGACCGCACGGCCGGGGCGCTGGAGGCGGTGCTCAACCGCTTGCCCGACAGCGTGCGCAAGCGCCAGACCGATGGCACTTGGGCGCTGATGTCCATTCGCCGCTTGCAAGTTGGTGATGTGATCGAGGTTTTGCCCGGTGAGGCTTTTGCGGGCGATGGCCTGGTGTTGGTGGGCCAAACCCAGGTGGACGAGGCCTTGCTGACCGGTGAGTCGCGCCCGTTGGCGCGGCGTGCAGGTGACCGCGTGATTGCGGGCAGCCACAACCTGAGCGGCACGCTGCAGGTGCAGATCGAGCAAATTGGCGCGGCCACCCGCTATGCGCAAATTGTGACGCTGATGGAAAGCGCCTCGGTCTCCAAACCCGCCATGGCGCTGCTGGTGGACCGCTGGGCCAAGCCCTTTTTGGTGGTGGTGATGTTGACCTCGTTGGCCTCGGCCATTTATGGGTGGCCGACCGACCCCGCGCACGCGGTGATGGTGGCGGTCGCCATGCTGATCGTGACCTGTCCTTGCGCTTTGTCGCTGGCCACGCCTGCCGCCATGTTGGCCACGGCCGGGGCCTTGGCGCGCAGCGGCGTGCTGGTGCGGCGCCTGAGTGCCCTGCAAAACCTGGCCCTCATTGACACCGTGATTTTTGACAAGACCGGCACCCTGACACGCGATGCCTTCGAAGTGGCCCATATTCATACCCGCGACGGTGTGAGCCATTCCCAGGCCCTGGACTGGGCAGGCAGCCTGGCACGGCATTCACTGCACCCGGTCTCGCGCGCCTTGTGGTCCGAGGCCCGGCGTCGCGCCGAAGCCGCTGGACGTTTGGACGCGCTTGAAGCATTGACTGCGCACGACGTGAACGAGCTGGCAGGGCAGGGGGTGCAAGGCGTTTTGACGCAGTCAGGCCAAGAGCCCCAAGCCTTGCGTTTGGGCTCGGCCGCTTTTTGCGCAGCGCCTTCACGCGCCGGGCACCACCTGCAGGTCAGCCTGGCCGATGCGTCAGGCTGGCTGGCCAGCTTTGAGTTGGCCGAGCAAGTGCGCCCCGAGGCCTCGGGTGTGGTGCAGGCCTTGGCGCAAATGGGTTTGAGCCTGAAGGTCTTGTCCGGCGACGGCCCTGCTGCAGTGGCCCAGGTGGCCCAGGCCGTGGGCATTGCCGATGCGCAAGGCGGCTGCAGCCCCCAGCACAAATTGCAAGCGCTGCAGGCTTTGCAGGCTCAGGGTCACAAAGTGGCCATGGTGGGCGACGGCCTGAACGACGGCCCGGTGCTGGCCGGGGCCGATGTGTCTTTTGCGTTGGGCCAGGCGGTGCCGCTGGCGCAGGCCCAATCCGATTTCGTGCTGATGGGCGGGCAACTCGCTGTGTTGGTCAGCACCTTGCAGCGCAGCCGTCAAACCATGCGCATCGTGCGGCAAAACCTGTGGTGGTCGGCGGCCTACAACGCCACTTGTGTGCCACTGGCCCTGATGGGCTGGCTGCCCGCCTGGGCCGCTGGCCTGGGCATGGCGCTCAGCTCTTTGCTGGTGGTTCTCAATGCCTTGCGCCTGTCTCAGGCCTTGCCTGATTCGCTGCAGCAGCAGGCGCTGGTCCTTCAATCCGTTTGAGAAAACAGCATGGACATCTTGTATTTGCTGATCCCACTGTCTGTGGCCTTGGTGTTTTTCATCCTGGCTGGGCTGTGGTGGGCGATTGACCGAGGTCAGTTCGAAGACATCGAGTCCGAAGGCGAGCGAATTTTGCGTGACGATTGATTTTGATCAAGTCCTTGCAATGTGCGCCCGTGCACACTCGGTTTGAAGATTTAAAAACAAGAGGTAAACATGAAATTTGCCAATATGCAGGCGACGTCTTACAACGACAAAGTGGTCAGACAATTTGCCATCATGACGGTGGTCTGGGGTGTGGTGGGCATGCTGGTGGGCGTGATCATCGCGGCCCAACTGGCGTGGCCGGAGCTCAACTTCGGCATTTCTTGGCTCAGCTATGGCCGCTTGCGCCCATTGCACACCAACGCGGTGATTTTTGCGTTCGGGGGTTGCGGCTTGTTCGCTGCCGCTTATTACGTGGTGCAGCGCACCTGCAATGTGCGCTTGTTCAACGACAAACTGGCCGCTTTCACGTTTTGGGGTTGGCAATTGGTCATCGTGCTGGCCGCCATTTCCTTGCCCTTGGGTTTCACCCAAGGCAAGGAATACGCCGAACTCGAGTGGCCCATCGACATCTTGATCGCGCTGGTCTGGGTGGCCTTTGCGGTGGTGTTCTTTGGCACCGTGGGCACCCGCAAGGTGCGTCACATTTATGTGGCCAACTGGTTCTTTGCTGCGTTCATCATCGCGGTGGCCTTGCTGCACATCGTCAACGCTGCGGCCTTGCCTGTGGGCTTGATGAAGTCCTACTCGGCCTATGCGGGTGTGCAGGACGCGATGGTGCAGTGGTGGTACGGCCACAATGCGGTGGGCTTCTTTTTGACGGCAGGTTTTCTGGGCATGATGTATTACTTCATCCCCAAACAGGCCGAGCGACCCGTTTACTCGTACCGCCTGTCGATCGTGCACTTTTGGGCGCTGATTTTCACGTACATGTGGGCTGGCCCCCACCACCTGCACTACACCGCCTTGCCTGACTGGACACAGTCTGTGGGCATGGTGTTCTCGCTGATTTTGTTGGCCCCCAGTTGGGGCGGCATGATCAACGGCATCATGACTTTGTCGGGTGCCTGGCACAAACTGCGCGACGACCCGATCCTGCGCTTTTTGATCGTGTCCTTGTCTTTCTACGGCATGTCGACCTTCGAAGGTCCGATGATGTCCATCAAGACTG
Source organism: Limnohabitans sp. Rim8 (assembly GCF_945901735.1). GTDB lineage: Bacteria > Pseudomonadota > Gammaproteobacteria > Burkholderiales > Burkholderiaceae_C > Limnohabitans_A. The sequence continues at coordinate 33,555 of NZ_CAMDLM010000024.1, read as the reverse complement.
TCAACGCCCTGAGCCACTACACCGACTGGACCGTGGGCCATGTGCACTCGGGTGCTTTGGGTTGGGTGGGCCTGGTGACCATGGGCTCGATGTACTACCTGATTCCCCGCCTGTTTGGCCAAAAGCAGATGTACAGCGTCAAAGCCATTGAGATCCATTTCTGGACCGCCACCATCGGCATCGTGATCTACATCGCCGCCATGTGGATTGCCGGGGTCATGCAGGGCCTGATGTGGCGCGCCATCAACACCGACGGCACCCTGACCTACACCTTTGTGGAATCGGTCAAAGCCACTTACCCGTTCTACGTGTTGCGTTTGATCGGTGGTTTGCTGTACCTGACGGGCATGGTCATCATGCTCTGGAACACCATCAAGACCGTGACCCAAGGTCGTTCGGTTGAAGTCCGCATCCCCACACTCGCCCCCACACTCGCCCCCGCACTCGCCTGAGGAGAAATACAACATGGCTGAAACCCCAAAAACAGGCGGTCTTTCGCACGAGAAGGTCGAGACCAACAACTTCCTGATGATCGTGCTGATCCTGGTGGTGTTGCTGGTCGGCGGCATGGTTGAAATCGTGCCCTTGTTCTTCCAGAAGTCCACCACCGAGCCGGTGCCGGGCCTCAAGCCCTACACCGCGATGCAAGTGGTGGGGCGTGATATTTACGTGCGCGAAGGCTGCTACAACTGCCACTCGCAGATGATCCGTCCCTTCCGTGCCGAGACACTTCGCTACGGCTCTTACTCGCTTGCCGGTGAATTCGTCTACGACCGCCCCTTCCAGTGGGGCAGCAAGCGCACGGGGCCCGATTTGGCTCGCGTGGGCGGTCGTTACAGCGACGACTGGCACCGCATTCATTTGACTAACCCGCGTGATCTGGTGCCCGAGTCCAACATGCCCGCGTACCCTTGGCTGGAGAAATCATCCGCAAACGCGGCCTCCATCCAGGCCCACATGAACGGCTTGCGCACCTTGGGTGCCCCTTACAGCGACGAAGAAATCGCCAAGGCACCGGAAGAAGTCAAGGGCAAAACCGAGCTGGACGCCGTCATCGCCTACCTGCAGGTGCTGGGCACCCACCGCAAATAAGGAATGGTCATGGACATCAACACCCTGCGATCCATCGTCACCTTGCTCGCCTTTTGCTGTTTCATCGGCATCGTGGTGTGGGCTTGGTCGCGCCGCAACCAGACCGATTTTGACGAGGCAGCGCAACTGCCGTTTCGTCAGGACGACTGAGCCGTCCTCCTGCACTTAAAACAATACCAAGGAATCTCCATGAGTGACTTCATCAGCAATTTCTGGCACTTGTACGTGGCCGGCATCACGCTGGTCAGCATCATCGCCTGCTTGGCTTTGCTGTGGTTCAGCGGCAAGGCCAAGGCCATGACGGCCAACGACAACACCACCGGCCACGTCTGGGACGGTGATCTGCGCGAGATGAACAACCCGCTGCCACGCTGGTGGGTGGGCTTGTTCATCATCACCATCATTTTTGCTTTTGTTTACCTCGCCATGTACCCGGGCGCAGGCAATTTTGCCGGCAAATTTGGCTGGTCATCGGCCGGTCAGTACGAGGCCGAAGTGGCCAAAGGCAATGCCGAAGTGGCCCCGCTGTATGCCAAGTTTTCGGGCATGCCGCCTGAGCAGGTGTCCAAGGACCCGCAGGCCCTGGCCATTGGCGACCGCCTTTTCATGAACAACTGCGCCCAGTGCCACGGCTCTGACGCACGCGGCAGCAAAGGCTTCCCCAACTTGGCCGATGCCGATTGGCTGTATGGCGGCACGCCCGATGCGATCAAAGCGAGCTTGGTGCAAGGGCGCATCGGCAACATGCCGCCCATGGCCGCCGCAGTGGGTACGCCCGATGACGTGCGCAACGTGGCGCACTATGTGCTGAGCATGTCGGGCAGTCCGCACGACTCGCTGCGCGCACAGCTGGGCAAGTCCAAGTTTGGTGCTTGCGCGGCCTGCCACGGCATAGACGGCAAGGGCAACCACGCCATGGGTGCCCCCAACCTGACGGACGACATCTGGTTGCACGGCTGGGGTGAAAACGCCATCGTGAACACGATCAACAACGGCAAGGTCAACCAGATGCCTGCACAGGCTGCCAAGTTGACGGAAGGCCAGATCCATGTCTTGGCATCCTACGTCTGGGGCTTGTCCAACAACGCTGTGGCCAGCGCACAAGCGAGCCCGGCCAAGTGATCTGAACCCCCTGCATCAGGCTGGACCTGGTGCAGCATTTGAACCAAGGTCTGTATTTTGTCTGCCCCTGAAGATCGCCCCTCTCGCAGCTTGATTCCGATTACCCCTGTGCCCGCTGAGGGCGATGTGGAATTGGTGCCGCTGTACCAGGCACACCAAAAAATCTACCCCCGCAGTGTTCAGGGCGTGTTCGCCCAATGGCGTTGGCTGATGGTGGTGATCACGCAGCTGGTTTTCTACGGCCTGTCTTGGCTGGAGTGGGGGCAGCGCCAGGCGGTGCTGTTCGACCTGGGCGCTCGCCGTTTCTACATCTTCGGCCTGGTGTTGTACCCACAGGACTTCATTTACCTGACGGCTTTGCTGGTCATCTCGGCGCTGTCACTGTTTTTGTTCACGGCAGTCGCTGGGCGCTTGTGGTGCGGCTTTGCTTGCCCGCAAACGGTGTACACCGAAATTTTCTTGTGGATCGAGCGCCAGTTTGAAGGCGACCGTTCCGCACGCATGCGACTGGATGCCGCGCCTTTGAGCATCAACAAGGCTTGGCGCAAAACCGGCAAGCAACTGGCTTGGATCGTGTTGTCGCTCTGGACCGGTTTCAGCTTTGTCGGCTACTTCACGCCGATTCGCGAGTTGACGGCATCCATCTTGTCGCTGGGTTTTGGCCCCTGGGAAATTTTCTGGATTCTGTTTTACAGCTTGGCCACTTACGGCAATGCGGGCTTCATGCGCGAGCAAGTGTGCAAATACATGTGCCCGTATGCGCGTTTTCAGAGCGCCATGTTCGACAAGGACACCTTGATCGTCACCTACGACGAAGCGCGTGGTGAGCCACGGGGTGCCCGCTCCAAAAAATCAGACCCCAAATCCCTGGGGCTGGGCGCTTGTGTGGACTGCACCTTGTGTGTGCAGGTCTGCCCCACCGGCATCGACATCCGCCAAGGCTTGCAGTACGAGTGCATTGGCTGCGGGGCCTGTGTGGACGTGTGCGACAACGTGATGGACAAGGTGGGCTACGAGCGGGGCTTGATCAAGTTCTCCACGCAAAACGCCATGGAAAAAGGCTGGAGCTGGGCGCAAACGCTGCGGCGCATTTTCCGCCCTCGGGTGTGGGTCTACACCGCTGTGCTGTGGGCCATCATCATTGGCGTTGGCGTGTCTTTGTGGCTGCGCGAACCGTTCAAGGTGGACATCGTGCGCGACCGCGCCACCATGGCCCGCATCGTGACGGGCGGCAAGATTGAAAACGTGTACAGATTGCAAATCATGAATGCCGCTGAGCAGACCTTGAGCTTACAATTGCAAGTCGATGGCTTGCCGGGCCTGAGCCTGGCCACCGAGCCGCTGGTGGAGGTGGGTGCCACCGAGTCGCGTTGGGTGTCCGTGCGTTTGCAAGTGCCGTATGACGCTGCGCCTGCTGGCTCACACCCGATCCATTTCCGCATCGAGTCCCATTCGCCTGATGGCCAATCGGTCGGCCGACTGAGCGAAAAAACCGTGTTTCTGGTCCCTCGCTGAGTGCCCCCATTTTTGAAAGACAACCATGATGGACAACGTTCTCAATGCGCGCAAAGAGGGGCAACCCTGGTGGCGTTTTGGCTTGGTGTGGATGGTTTTTGGCGGCCCCGCCGTGGTGGTGGTGGCCGGATTCACCACGCTTTACATTGCGATCACCAACCCAGACCCGGTGATTCAAGATACGCCGCGCACCGCCATGCAAGAGCGCCAGGGCATCACCCATGTGCCCGCCATGCAAGGGCGCAACCATGCAGCCACGGGCGAGTTGCCCGCGGCACTGCAAGCGCCGGCTGCTGAGCCCACCAAACCTTGATGCCGAAAGAAGGCGCGTTACGCGCAGCCGGTGCAGTGCTGGAGCCCAGGAGTCAGTGGCAATGGGAGGTGTTGTTGACCAGCCGCTGCAAGCTTTCTTTGTCCATGATGCGCACATGGCGTTGCTTGACTTCCAGAGTGCCATCCTCGACGAACTTGGAGAAAGTGCGGCTGACGGTCTCCAGCTTGAGGCCCAAGTAGCTGCCGATCTCTTCACGCGTCATGCGCAAGACCAGCTCTGATTGGGAAAATCCACGCGCATTCAGGCGCTGCACCAGGTTTAGCAAAAAGGCGGCCAAGCGCTCTTCGGCGCGCATGCTGCCCAGCAGCAGCATCACACCGTGCTCGCGCACAATTTCGCGGCTCATGATCTTGTGCACATGGTGTTGCAAAGCGGTGATTTCGCGCGAGATTTCCTCAATCCGGTCAAAGGGCAAGACACACACCTCGGCGTCTTCCAGCGCCACCGCGTCGCAGCTGTGCTGGTCGTTCACGATGCCATCCAGGCCAATGATCTCGCCCGCCATCTGAAAGCCCGTGACCTGGTCGCGCCCGTCTTCGGTGGCCAGGCAGGTCTTGAAGAAACCGGTGCGGATGGCGTACAGCGAAGTGAACTTTTCGCCATTGGTGAACAAGGTGTCGCCCCGCTTGACCTTGCGGCGCACGGCCACCAGATCGTCGAGCCGATTCAGGTCCTGGTCGCTCAGGCCCACGGGCATGCACAACTCGCGCAAGTTGCAATTGGAGCAGGCGACTTTGATGGCTTGGGGATTCATGGTTTATCTCTTGGTGGCGCAATGGATTTGCCTTGGATCAAGACTTGAGCTTATACCGAATCATCCGCTAAATTTGAGGGTATACCCTGCAATCATTCCAATTACATGAAAACCCGTATAAGGTTTGATCTGGGTCAACAAAGAGGCAGATGCGAACGGGCAAAGTGAGGTGTCGTTTTGAACACACCCGAATGAAGGGGCAGACACATGTCCGTCATCACGCCGCAATTGCTGACACGCTTTGACGTGCCCGGCCCGCGCTACACCTCCTACCCCACAGCTGACCGTTTTGTCGAAGCCTTTGGTGAGGCCGATTACGTGCAAGCGCTGCAGCAGCGCCAATCGGGCACAGTGGGCAAGCAGCCACCGCTGTCGCTGTACGTGCACATCCCGTTTTGCGAATCACTGTGCTATTACTGCGCTTGCAACAAAATCATCACCCAACACAAAGAGAGGGCTGCGGAATATTTGCTCTACCTGGGCAAAGAGGTTGAGTTGCACACCCAGCATTTGGGGCGCGGTCAAGCCGTCAGCCAGTTGCATCTGGGCGGCGGCACGCCCACCTTCATGAGCGACGAGGAGTTAGGGCAACTCATGGCCATGCTGCGTGAGCACTTCAAATTCGTACCGGGTGGTGAATATTCTGTAGAAGTGGATCCCCGCACCGTCGACGAGCAGCGGCTGGCGGTGCTGGCCGAATTGGGGTTCAACCGCCTGAGTTTTGGTGTGCAGGACTTTGACCCTGCGGTGCAGAAAGCCGTGCACCGCATCCAGCCTGCGGACCAGGTGTTTGCGTTGGTCGAGGCGTCCCGACGTCTGGGTTTTGAGTCGGTCAACGTCGACTTGATTTATGGCTTGCCCCTGCAAACGCCGGAATCTTTTGACCGCACCTTGGCGCAAGTCAACCGCCTGCGCCCGGACCGCATTGCCCTGTATGCCTATGCGCATTTGCCCGAACGCTTCAAGCCGCAGCGGCGCATTCATGCGGAAGATCTGCCAGTTGGGGCGGCCAAGGTGGCCATGCTTTCGCGCTCGCTCGACGCCCTGACCGATGCGGGCTATGTGTATATCGGCATGGACCACTTTGCCTTGCCCGATGACGCTTTGGCCGTGGCCAAGCGGCAGGGGCGTTTGCACCGCAACTTCCAGGGCTACAGCACGCATGCCGATTGCGACCTGATTGCCCTGGGCGTGTCCTCAATTGGCCGCATTGGCTCGACCTACAGCCAGAACGCCAAGACGATGGAGGCGTACGTCGATCTGCTTGACCAAGGCCATTTGCCGGTGGTGCGCGGCTTGGCGCTGACGCGCGACGACCTGATCCGCCGCTCGGTCATCATGGCGCTCATGTGCCAAGGGCAGTTGCAATACGAATCCATCAACCTGGCCTGGCTGGTCGACTTCAAGACCCTGTTTGCCCAAGAGCTGATCCAGCTTGAAGAGATGCAGGCGCAAGGCCTGGTGCAGTTGAGCGAGAGCGGCATTCAGGTCACGGCCATGGGCTGGTTCTTTGTGCGCGGCGTGGCCATGGTGTTTGACCGCTATGTGCAGGCTGACCGCAACCGCTCTCGGTTTTCCAAAATCATTTGATGCCTGCGCACATGGGTTGGGCCGCATCGGGGGCGGTCTGCATCGAGGTCGGCCCCCATCGCCGACAATGCAGCCCTTGACATTCAAGCGGACACATCATGCAAAGTTCTTTGGCCATCACGGCCTTGATGATGGGGGTGCTGGGAGGCCCCCACTGCGTGGCCATGTGCGGCGCGGCCTGTGCGGGGCTGGGTCAGGCGGCGGGTGAGCGCCGTGGCCAGGCTTTGCTGGCTTTTCAGTTGGGGCGCTTGGCGGGCTACTCGCTGCTGGGTGCCGTGGCCGCGGCCAGTGTGCAGGGCCTGGGTTGGTTGACCACGCAGTCGGCAGCCATTCGTCCAGTCTGGACCTTGTTGCACCTGACGGCCTTGGTGCTGGGCTTGCTGCTCATGCTGCAGGCGCGGCAACCCATGTGGCTCGATGCCGCAGCGCGCCGTTTGTGGACGCGTGTGCGGGCTTTCAACAACCGCTGGGGACGCGCCGCACCCTGGATGGTGGGCGGGCTATGGGCCTTAATGCCCTGTGGTTTGCTGTATTCGGCCTTGATGGTGGCGGCCTTGACCAGCCAGCCTTTGGATGGCGCAGTCACCATGGCCTTGTTTGCCTTGGGCAGCAGCATCAGCCTGTGGGCCGGGCCTTGGCTGTTTTTGCGCATGCAGACCCTGGGCGACGGGGCCTGGGGCATGCGTGTGGCGGGTTTGGCCTTGGCGTCCGTGTCGGCCTGGGCCTTGTGGATGGGGCTGGTGCATGACCAGGCGCCGTGGTGCATCAATTAACGAAACGAATGCTGGGTTGAACCCAGCCCGTCACGCAGCACCCATGCCTTTGTTGAACATGTAGGCCGCAAGAAACACCAGGAAGAAAGAAAACACCCTTTTCAGTTTCTTCACAGGCAGTCGATGCGCCGCTCTGGCACCGAAAGGCGCCGTCACAACGCTGAAACAGGCAATGACCACCATGCCAGGCAACCAGATGTAGCCAAGTGACCAGGCGGGCAGGTTCTCCAGTTTCATACCGCTGATGACAAAGCCGGTGACATTCGCCAGTGCAATAGGGAATCCCAAGGCAGCGCTGGTGCCGATGGCGTTGTGTATGGCCACGTTGCACCAGGTCATCAAAGGCACACTCACGAAAGCACCCCCAGCCCCGACCAAGCCAGACAGCAAGCCGATCAGACCCCCCATGCCCAATTGACCTGCGAAACCCGGCATTTGACGCGATGGCTTGGGTTTTTTATCCAAGAACATTTGAAAGGCAGAAAAAGATACAAACAGGCCAAACAAAATGGCCAATGTGCTGCCTTTAACAGCCACAAAAATCCAGAGGCTGGCCATGGCACTGCCAAGCACAATGCCGGGTGCTAAACCTTTGACCAAGTCCCAACGCACAGCGCCCAATTTTTGGTGGGTTCTTACGCTAGAGACCGATGTGAACAAAATGGTCGACATGGACGTCACAATCGCCATTTTGATGGACAGGTCCTCTCCTACGCCCATGTTGCCGAGTAAAAAACTCAACACGGGAACCATCATCAAGCCACCGCCCAAACCCAACAACCCGGCCATGAACCCCGCAACGGTGCCAGTCAGGGCCAGTTCCAAAAAGATTTGAGCTTCCATGGGGCTTAGGCCAATCCGAGCTTTTGCGCCATGCCAATGCGTTGCAATTTACCGGTAGCCCCTTTGGGAATTTCATCCATCAGCAAAACCTTGCGCGGCACTTTGAAATCAGCCAACCGTGTCGCTGTGTATTCGCGCAGTTCTTTTTCAGTGGCCGTCATGCCCTCGCGCAAGACCACGGCAGCGCCCACTTCCTCGCCCAATTTGTCATGGGGGATGCCAAAGCAAACCACCTGTGCGACTGCAGGATGGTCCATCAAGACTTCATCGACTTCGCGTGGGCTGATTTTTTCTCCGCCGCGGTTGATGATTTCTTTGAGCCTGCCTGTGATGCTGACATAACCCTCTGCATCCAAGATGCCTTGGTCACCCGTTCTGAACCATCCATTCGTGAAGGCCTCCGCGTTGGCTTTGTCGTTGTTCTCGTAGCCAGGCGTGACGTTGCTGCCGCGGATCACAATTTCGCCTGTGCTCCCTGCTGGCAATAACTCACCCTCTGCACTCATGATGGCAATCTCGGGGCCTGCGGCCAAACCGACAGTGCCAGGTTTTCTTTGGCCAGGCGGCAGCGGATTGCAAGCCATTTGGTGAGCCGCTTCGGTCATGCCATAAGCTTCGATCACAGGTGCCTTGAAGGTGGCTTCGAGTTCTGCCAAAACCTGCGGCGGTAACGAAGAAGATGACGAGCGAATGAATCGAAGTGGCACCCTGGCGATGACTTCTTTGTTGTTGGTTGACCTGGACAAAATAGCCTGGTGCATGGTGGGCACAGCGGTGTACCAAGTGGGCTTGACTTCGTCCATTTGGCCGAAGAACTTCAAGGCATTGAAGCCACTGGTGCAAAAGACTTCTCCACCTTGAGACAGAGGCGCCAAGATGCCGGCAATCAGACCGTGAATGTGAAAGAGCGGCATGACATTCAAGCCGCGATCAGAACTGGTAAAGCGCGTGCTGTGGGCAATGTTTTGCGCTGAAGCACTCACGTTGCGGTGCGTCAGCGGAACAATTTTGGGGCGCGATGTGGTGCCCGATGTGTGAAGGACCAAGGCCACGTCGTCAGGCTGTGCTGGACCAGGATGCTGCGCCGCCTTGGGCGAGAGGCCGTTCATGTTCAGCGTGAAAGAGCCTGCGCCCATGCTGGGTGTGGGTTCGAGTTCAATGAGTGCGATGCCCATTTTGGCGGCCACGGCCACGGCAGGACTGCTCGAACCTTTTTCAACGACCAAGGCTTTGGCGTTCAAGTCATTCAGGTAAAACTCGAATTCATCGGCACGGTAGCTGGGGTTCAAGGGCGCTGACGTACAGCAGCAAGCCACAGTCACAAAACTGGCCGCCATTTCTGCGCTGTTGGGCAAAACGAGCGCCACCCGATCGTTCCTGCCAATGCCAACTTGGTTCAATTCTTTTTGAACATAGTGGTTCAGTTGCCTTAATGCTGAATAGCTGAGAGGCGCACTGTTGGCGGCCGTTAAGCAAACTGACTGGTCATGACCAAAAGCCAAAAGATCGATTAGGGTTTTCATGGGTGCAGGATGAAAAATTTTGATTAAGGGTAATTTCTACTCGACAAGTTGCCAAGCATTCTATTAGGATACTTCAGAGTTAAATTACTTACCAAGGAGTATATTTTGAAAACCCACCTGTCGATCTTCCTTAAAACTGCCGCCTTGGTTGCTGGCGGCCTCTTGTGCTCGAACACCTTTGCACAGGCCAAATGGGAGCCCACCAAAAGTGTTGAATTCATCGTGCCCGCTGGCACAGGCGGTGGTGCTGATCAAATGGCACGGTTTCTTCAAGGTGTCATCAGCAAGCACAAACTGATGGCCCAACCTTTGGTGGTGGTCAACAAGTCGGGGGGGGCCGGTGCAGAAGGATTTTTGGATGCCAAAGGCGCTCGTCCGGATGGCCACAAAATCATCATCACGCTGTCCAATTTATTCACCACACCGTTGGCAACGGGCGTGCCCTTCAATTGGAAGGACCTGACACCTGTGGCCATGTTGGCTTTGGACGAGTTCGTGCTTTGGGTCAATGCCGAGTCACCTTATAAATCGGTGGGCGACCTCACCAAGGCCATTAAACAAGCTGAAACTGGCAAATTCAAAATGGGTGGAACCGGCTCGAAGCAAGAGGATCAGATCATCACTGTGGCCATTGAAAAAGCCACCGACAAAAAAATGATCTACATCCCTTTCAAAGGCGGTGGTGATGTGGCGGTTCAATTGGTGGGAAAGCACGTGGACACCACGGTGAACAACCCCATTGAAGCGGTGGCCCATTGGAAGGGCGGCACTTTGAGAGCACTGTGTGTGTTTGATTCTCAGGTCATGCCATATCCCAAAAAAATCACCCCCACACAGTCGTGGAAAGACATTCCCACCTGCAAATCACAAGGCCTCGATGTGGAGTATTTGATGTTGCGCGGCATTTTCATGCCGCCCAAGGCCACGCCAGCACAAGTGACTTATTTCACCGATGTGTTCCAAAAAGTACGCCAACTGCCTGAGTGGAAAGAATTCATGGAGACCGGCGCTTTCAAAGAAACCTTCATGATGGGACAGCAGTTTCAAGATTGGTTGCTGAAAGCAGAGGTGGAGCATTTCCGTCTCATGCGTGAAGCTGGCTTCCTGGCCAAATAAAAACCCTCAAGGACCTCATCATGAAATCCGGTTCACACCTGCAAATGCGGTGGATGGAGTTGTTGGTGGCGGCATGCTTTATGGGTGTGAGCTTGTTGGTCATCACAGACAGTATTCGCGTAGGGAATGCATGGGGCAATGATGGCCCAGAGCCTGGGTACTTTCCTTTTTACATTGGTTGCCTTTTGTTGGGCGGCGCGGCTTGGGTTATTTTGCAAACCCTGCTGACTTGGAAGCAGGACGATGGCCAAGAAGTATTTGCTGAAAAGCATGAATTCAATTTGATGTTGCTGATGCTCATCCCGTCTGCGGTTTTCACAGCCGCCATCTTTGTGTTGGGAATTTATTTGGCCTCACTGACTTTCGTAGCAGCCTTTATGGTCTGGCAGGGCAAATACAGTGTCGTCAAATCCATAGCCGTCGGCTTCGGTATCAGCGCGGCATTGTTTGCCTTGTTTGAAGTTTGGTTCAATTTGCCTTTGCCCAAAGGCTTTATTGAAACTTGGTTGGGCTATTGATCATGGATGAACTTAACAATCTGTTTCATGGCTTTGCCGTTGCGCTGACACTGCCGAACATTGGCTTCATGCTGATTGGTATTTTGTTGGGCGTGTTAATTGGTGTTTTGCCAGGTTTAGGTGGCGCCAATGGCGTGGCTATTTTGCTGCCTCTGACATTTGGAATGTCACCCACGTCCGCCATCATCATGCTGTCTTGCATTTATTGGGGGGCATTGTTTGGCGGGGCCATTACTTCCATCCTGTTCAACATTCCGGGAGAGCCATGGTCTGTGGCCACCACCTTTGATGGCTATCCCATGGCCCAAAAGGGCAAGGCCGCTCAGGCTTTAACCGCGGCTTTCACGTCGTCATTTGTGGGGGCCTTGGTGGCTGTTCTCATGGTGACATTTTTGGCGCCCGTGGTCGCTAAGTTTGCGCTTAACTTTGGACCGCCTGAATTCTTTGCCGTTCAGTTGTTGACTTTTGCAAGCTTCATTGGCATGAGCAAAGAACCCCCTGTCAAAACCATGTTGGCCATGATGTTGGGTTTTGCTTTGGCTGCCGTGGGCTTGGACAGCGTGACCGGCACCTTGCGCATGACCTATGGCCAAGAAAGTTTGCTCAAAGGCTTTGACTTTTTGATCGCGGTCATTGGCCTTTTTGGTATTGGTGAAATTTTGCTCACCATGGAGGAAGGCCTTGCGTTCAAAGGACAGAAGGGTCGCATCACCCTCAGAGATGTCCTTGACACTTGGAAGGAACTGCCCAAGTACTGGGCGACTTCCTTGCGCGCTTGTTTGATCGGCTGCTGGATGGGCGTGACCCCAGGGGGCGCAACACCTGCTTCGTTCATGAGTTACGGTACAGCCAAACGGATGTCGAAGCATCCTGAAAACTTTGGCAAGGGCGCCATTGAGGGTGTGATTGCACCCGAAACTGCCGCCCATGCCGCAGGCACTAGTGCTTTGTTGCCCATGCTCACACTGGGAATTCCTGGCTCACCCACGGCGGCCGTTTTGTTGGGCGGACTCTTGATCTGGGGACTGCAACCCGGCCCCTTGTTGTTCACCGAGCAAAAAGATTTTGTTTGGGGTCTGATTGCCTCCATGTATTTGGGCAACATTGTGGGCTTGATTGTGGTGTTGACCACCGTACCTTGGTGGGCGGCGATCTTAAGAATTCCTTTTTCGATCATTGCGCCAGTCATTGTGGTGATCTGTGCCGTGGGGGCCTACACGGTTCACAACAGCATGCTCGATGTCGTCTTGATGTTGGTCTTTGGCTTGATGGGCTACGCCTTCAAAAAGCTCAAGTACCCTCTGGCGCCCTTGGTCTTGGCTTTGGTGCTCGGAGACATGGCTGAAACCAGCTTTAGACAGTCCATGCTGATTTCCAAAGGCAGTTTGGACATATTTGTCAGCACGCCTTTGGCCGGCTCGATCACTGTCCTGGCACTCATCATGTTGGCTTGGCCCCTGCTGGGGTGGTTCAAAAAACTCAGTCGAGGCTAAGGCCCTTGCCTTTGCTTAAAACACTTTGCTCGAGCAAGCGCGTCAAGGCGTAAACCGAGTCGAGTGTGGGGGTGGGCATATTGCAAATTTTGCCCAGCTCAATCACGCTGCCTAAAAGCGCCTCTAATTCCAATGCTTTGCCATGCTCAATGTCTTGCAGCATGGAAGTTTTGTGAGCACCAACAGCTTGGGCGCCCGCAATCCGTTTGTCGATGCTGATCTTGAATTGAACGCCCAGTTTTTCACCCACAGTTTGGGCTTCTGCCATCATGCGGGCTGCCAAATTGCGGGTGAGGTCAAAATTGCAAATGTCTTCGAGCGTGGCGTGCGTCAAGGCAGACACCGGGTTGAAAGTGAGGTTGCCCCAAAGTTTCACCCACAACTCACTGCGAATATCCGTCGACACAGGCGTCTTGAAACCTGCGGCAATCATGGCCTGCGCCAATGCGGTCACGCGTTCAGATTTTTCGCCACTGGGCTCGCCCAAAGTAAAGCGATTGCCTTCAATGAGTTTGACCACACCAGGCGCGACCAATTCAGCGGCGGGGTACACCACCGCGCCAATCACCCGCTCTGGGCCGATGTGCTGCCATTGAGCGCCTCCGGGGTCAATGGAAGTCAATTGGCGGTTTTGGTACTCGCCCGCCAAGTTGTAAAAGTACCACCAAGGCACGCCGTTTTGCAGGGTCACAACCGCCGTATGGTCATGGCACAGTCGCCCAATTTGCTCGGCCACGGGGCTGACCTGGTGCGACTTCATGGTCAAGAAAACATAGTCGTGAGGCGTCGCTTCATCGATGGTGCAGGCCTTGACATGGGGGGCGTGCAAAGAGGTGCCGTCTTCTAGCGTGAGCGTCATGCCATTGGCTTGAATGGCTTTGAGGTTTTCTCCGCGCGCAATGAAGGTGACGTTGCAACCCGACAAGGCCAACTTCACCCCGAGGTAACCCCCAATGGCGCCTGCGCCCACAATGGCAATGTTCAAACTCATGCTGACGCTTTCATGGTGTTGGAGAGGGTGCCAATGCCTTCAATGCTCACTTCGACAACGGCATCATTTTGCCAAGGCATGGCCCCGATGGATGTGCCACAAGAAATGATGTCGCCAGGCTCCAAAGTCATGCCTCTGGAGAGTTTGGCGACCAATTCTTGGGGTGAGAAAAACATGTCGCTCACAGGGTAATTTTGGCGCTCTCGTCCGTTGACTTTGGCGGTCACGATCGCTTGGGTGCAATCCAAATCGGTTTCTATCCAAGGTCCGAAAGGGGTAAAGCCATCGAAATTTTTGGCACGTGTCCATTGCTCAAAACTGGTGTCTGAGCGCAGTAACTCAACGGCTGTGACGTCGTTCACACAGGTGTAGCCAAAAATATAGTGTGCAGCTTCCGCGAGTGGGATGTCGCGTCCACGTCGACCTATGACGATGCCCATCTCGGCTTCGTAAACCACCCGTCCTACATCCTGATGGGGCCGAACCACAGATTGCAGGTGGTGGGAATAGGAGTTGGGCGATTTGAGAAAGTAGAGCGGCTCTGAAGGGGCACTCCAGCCATTTTTTTCTGCAGCCGTTTTGAAATTGTTCCAAAGCGCCAAAATTTTGGTGGGTTGGCAGGGCGCCAATATCTCAACGTCCGACACACGCAAGGTCTCGCCCGTGGGTTGCGGATGGTCAAAAAGAGAACCTCGATGAACATGAATGGTTTCACCCACCAATTGACCCATGCCAACCTGGCCTTGGTGTGAAAAGCGCAGCCACCTCATGCTGTTTCCTAGATGAATTCAAATGGCGTTAAGGGTGTCTGCAAGTGCCACCGGACCGGCATCCTGAACCGGGGTTCAGGTGGGCGAGGGCAGACTGGCGTTGGGTTCATCTGACGCGAGATGATCACGCTCACCAGCCGATGTTCCAAGCCCGGGCTCTAAGAGCATTGGTTCAAGGAAATATAAAGCCCGGCATGCACTGCAGACGAAACCATTGTAGGGGCTAAACCGCAGCGCGTGCTGTCACCTGATGAACAAGCCTCAACCCAGCTGTCCGGTGTTTTACAGCAGCTGGCCGTCTTGCTCAATGACCCGGTCCAGGCGCTGCAGCAATTGCGCCAGCCGCGCTTGCGCGTCGGGCGGCACGTCGGCAGCAGGAGGGGCATTGCTGCCTTGCTCGGTAGCTGGGGGCGCCTCGGTTTGTTCAAAAGCCAGGTTCAGCGCGGCCAGCACGGCAATGCGGTCTCGCGCCTTGATCTTGCCTGCATCGCGGATCTTGCACATGGCTTCGTCCACCTTGCGCACCGCGCTCAGCAAGCGCTCTTCGCCGCCTTCTGGGCAACCCAAAATGTAGCTTTGGCCCATGATCTGGACATCGATTTGTTTGTTGCTCATGTGGAGGCCTCAGGCGATGCGGGGGCAGCGGTGGAGGCCGAAGTGGGCAGCCGTTCAATGAGGGCATCCACACGGGCTCTGGCGGCGGCCAGGCGCGACTTGAGTTGGTCGCGCTCCAAGCTCAGCGCCTGCACTTGCTGGGTCAGCAAAGCGTTGGTGCGTTGCAGCTCTTCGTGGCGCAGCAGCAAGTGATCCACACGCTCGGCAATTTGATCGATGGTGTCGGAATAGGCCATGGCAAACAAGAAAAATGGAGGCCTCTATTGTAGGCCGTGCAGCACCGGGCCCAATGATTTTGTAGCTTTGACGGCAGTTTTGAGCCTAGAATGAAAGTTGTTGGTGCTCGCGATGCCGGTTCACGGCGCGCAGTTCAACGGGAAGCAGGAGGGACAAGCCATCACGGCCCACCTAACCTGCGCTGCCCCCGCAACGGTAAGCAGACGGTTTTTTGCTCACGCCAAAAACCAGCTTTCATCTGAAACCACTGGCCGCCCTGAAACAGGCGGCTGGGAAGGTGATGAAGGTCGCTCTGTCAGCCCGGATACCGGCCAACAAGGTGACCTGTCGCAAGACCGGTTGTGAAGCCCATGCACTGTCGGGGAAGGCGGTGAGGGCGTTTGACTTGTTGGTTTCTTATGAAAAACTGTTCCCTTCGTGTGCGCCGTTTTGCGCCGTCACTTTGCGCCCCTGTACTTTCCGTGCCTGCGCTGTCCCTGTTGTTTATGGCAAGCGGCGCTGCCCTGGCACAAACCGCGGGGACTGAAATCGTGGTCACCGCCAGCCGCACCGAGCAAATCCTGACCGACGTGCTGCCCCACACCACGGTGCTTGGGCGCGACGCCATTGAGCAGTCGCAGGTGATGGACTTGCCCACCTTGTTGTCTCGTGAGGCGGGTTTTCAGTTCACCCAAGCAGGGGGCAGGGGCGGGCAGGCCACGGCATTTCTGCGCGGCGCGGCATCCTTGCAGGTGCTGGTGCTGGTCGACGGTGTGCCCGTCACCAAGCAAGACACCACGGGTGCCGTGAGCCTGGAGCACATCATGCTCGACCAAGTGGACCGGATTGAAATCGTGCGCGGCAACGTCTCGGCCATCTATGGCAGCGGCGCGGTCGGTGGGGTGATTCAGGTGTTCACGCGGCAAGGCCAAGGGCAGCCCACGGTTTACGCCAGCGCCGAGCGCGGCTCGCAGGGCACCCAGCGCTGGCATGCTGGCACGCACGGCGCGGCCGGTCCATTGGCTTATGCGGTGTCTGTCGGGCGCTTTAGCACCGACGGCATCAACGCGGCCAATCTGTCACAAACACTCAATGCCAACCCCGATGGGGACGGTTACCGCAATGACAACCATGCGCTGAACCTGTCCTACAAACTCAGTCCCGAGCACAAGTTGGGCCTGCGCTCGACTCACTTCAAGGGCCGCTTTGACTACGACGTGCCGGGCAGTTTTTCCGAGCCGACCGACGTGCACCAAGGGCGCACCCAACTCGACAGCCACACGCTGTACTGGGCAGGTCGCCTGGAGCCACTGTGGTCCAGCCGCTTGAATGTCACAGACGCCAAGGAGCGCAACGACACGGACACCTTAGGTGGCTACTCCTTCACCACCCAGGCCGTCACCCGCACACGCATGGTGTCGTGGACGCACCAGTGGGACCTGCCCACCATGGTCTTGTCAGCTGGACTGGATCACCAGACCCAAGGCATCGACATGGCCACCGATGGTGTGTCTGGCCTGTCGCGTGAGCGCAAAGCCCATGCGCTGTATGGCGGGGTGCTTTACAAGCTTCAATCGCACAACCTGCAGTTCAATTTGCGGCACGACGATGTTGAAGGTCTGTCGGCCAAGGACTCGGTGTACCTGGGCTATGGCTACAACCTCAACCCACAATGGAAGCTGATTGCCAGCCACGCCACAGCCTTCAACATGCCCCCGCTGGGTTATTTGTTCGACCCCTACAGCGGCAACCCGAACCTGCGCCCCGAAACCGCCAACACGCAAGAGTTGGGCGTGCAGTGGGCGCAAGGGCCACACCGCTTGCGCTCGACCTGGTTCTCTACGCTCACCAAAGACCTGCTCCTGTATGACATGGGCAGTTTTCAGTTCAACAACGTCAGTCGCGTCAAAAACAGGGGTCTTGAAACCAGCTACAACGGTCGTTTTCACATGACCGATTTGCGCGCCAGCTTGTCGTTGCAAGACCCGGTGAACGAGGCCACAGGTCAGCAATTGGTGCGCCGGGCCAAAACACTGGCTTCGCTGTCGGTCTCTCAATCGCTGGGCTTGTTGTCTTTGGGCGGCAGTGTGCGTTACACCAGCGCACGCCCTGACATGGAAGGCAAGCCTGGCTTGCCCAGCAACACCTTGCTGGACCTGACCGCCCGCTACAGTCTGAGCCGCGACTGGACGCTGTATGGCCGCGTGGAAAACGCCACCGACAGCCGCTACCAAAGCGCTTATGGCTACAACCAGCTGCCGCGCACCACCACGCTGGGCCTGAGCTGGAAAATGAAGCATTGAACGTACCCGGCCCATGCAACACCTCTTGCCCCAACGCATCGTTTGCCTGACCGAGGAAACGACCGAATGGCTGTACCTGCTGGGGCAGGAGGCGCGCATTGTAGGCATCTCGGGCTATACGGTGCGCCCGCGCCGGGCCCGCGAAGAAAAGCCCAAGGTCAGTGCATTTTTGACCGCCAAGATCGACAAAATCCTGGCGCTCAAGCCTGATTGTGTTTTTGGGTTTTCAGACCTGCAAGCCGATATCGCGTCTTTGCTGATCAAGGCCGGTGTGCAGGTCACGGTGTTCAACCAGCGCAGTGTCGATGAGATTTTTTCGGTGCTCTACCAAGTGGCCGCGATGGTGGGGCAGGCCGAGCAGGGCTTGGCCCAGTTGTCGCGCATGCGCGCTGAACTGGACGCCATCGCTCAAAAGGCGGCGGGTTTCAAGCGTCGGCCCCGGGTGTATTTTGAGGAATGGGACGAACCCCACATGAGCACCATTCGCTGGGTGTCTGAGTTGATGGGCATTGCGGGCGGGGACGATATTTTTCCTGAGTTGGCGCTGCAATCCATGGGGCGCGACCGGATCATCGCCAGCGGCCAAACCATCGTGGAGCGCGCGCCCGACATCGTCATCGGCTCTTTGTGCGGCAAGAAGTTTCGCCCCGAAAAAGTTGCGGCGCGGCCCGGTTGGCAAGACGTGCCTGCCGTGCGCACCGGGCAGATTTTTGAAATCAAATCGGCCGACATTTTGCAGCCTGGGCCTGCGGCGCTCACCGATGGCGTGGCGCAGATGCACCGCATCTTCAGCCAGTGGGAAGCGCTGCATGGTTGAGCGTTTGACTTCAGGTCGGCGCTTCGTTTGGAAGACAAGCACCTGGATTTCTGCCTGCGCAGGAATGACGACCGACTGGTTTGTTGGGGTGTTGGCCTGTTTCTTCTCAATCGGATTATTGCAGCCCGCACACGCCGTCACCGTGCTCGACGATCGCCAGCAAAAAGTGCAGATCGTCCAAGCGCCGCAGCGCATTGTGAGCTTGCTGCCGTCCCTCACCGAAACTGTGTGCGCCTTAAAGCAGTGCGACAAATTGGTGGGTCTGGACCGCTATTCCAACTGGCCCGAGTCGGTCAAGTCGGTGCCGCGCGTGGGCGGCGGGCTGGACCCGAACATCGAAAGCATCGTCGCGCTCAAGCCTGACTTGGTGTTGGCGGCCGGTTCGACCCGAGGTGCCGACCGCTTGCAGGCGCTGGGCCTGAATGTGCTGCGGCTGGAGCCGCGCAACCACGCCGACGCGCAGCGCGTGTGGAGCACCGTGGCGCAGGCGCTGCATGTGCATGTGGCCGACAGTGATCGGGTGTGGCATGGCATTCAGGCGGGCGTGCAGGCGGCGGTGCAGTCGCTCAGCCCGGCTGCGCGGCAGCAGCGGGTTTACTTCGAGGTGAGCCCCGCGCCCTATGGCGCGAGTGAATCGTCCTTCATGGGCGAGACGCTCACGCGCATGGGCGTGGCCAACATCCTGCCCGCGTCCATGGGGCCGTTTCCGCAGGTCAACCCGGAGTGGGTGGTGCAGGCCCGGCCTGACGTGATCATGGCGGGCGACAGCAGCCGCGCCAGCATGCTGCAGCGCCCGGGTTGGAGCCGCTTGCGGGCCATGCAAGGCCAGCGCCTGTGCGTGTTCAAGCAGGGCGATTCAGACATGCTGGTGCGCGCTGGCCCGCGCATGGCCGAGGGCGCGCAGCTGATGGCCGACTGTCTGAACCGCGCAGCGGCCCAAGCTGAGACTGGAGCGCAGCGGTGAACGCCAACAGCCACGCACCGCGCTGGGCGCTGCTGCTGTTGGCCTTGGGCCTGGCCGTGGTGGTGCTGGGCACGGCCGCTGGCAGCCAGGGCTGGCAGGCTTGGTGGTCGGCAGGGGCCGATGCGGTGTCGCGCCAAATCGTGTGGGACATCCGTTTGCCGCGCAGCTTGGGCGCCTGGCTGGGTGGGGCTTTGCTGGGCCTGGCCGGGGCGGTGGCGCAAGGCCTGTTTCGCAACCCGCTGGCCGATCCGTATTTGCTGGGCAGTGCCTCGGGCGCATCGCTGGGCGTGGGGGTGTATTTGAGCTTGTGGGGGGGCAGCGCCTGGGCCATGAACGCTTGGCTGGGCTTGAGCCTGACCGGGGCGGCTTTTGTGGGCGCGGTGCTGGCGGTGGTGCTCACCCTGCTGTTGGCGCGTGGCGTGCAGCAAACGCTGCGCCTGTTGTTGGCGGGGGTGGTGGTGGGTGTGGTGCTGGGGGCGGTCACGTCGTTGATCTCGCTGCTGCAGCCGCAGGTGTTGCAGGCCATGCAGGGCTTCATGCTGGGCTCGACCGCATTTGTCAGCTGGAGTGCCTGCGCCACCATGGTGGTGGTGCTGGCCCTGTGCTTGGCCTTGGCCTGGGTCTTTGCCCGCGTGCTGGATGCGCTCAGTTTGGGTGAAGCCACCGCGCAAAGCCTGGGTGTGCCGTTGCCGCAGGCACGCATGGCGCTGGTGGGCGTGATTTCGCTGGCCACGGGGGCGGCGGTGGCGCACATCGGTCTGGTGGCGTTTGTCGGCTTGGCCGCGCCGCATTTGGTGCGCTCTCTGGTGCGCTGCACCCACGCTTGGCGCTTGCTGTTGTCGGCCCTGATGGGCGGGGCCTTGCTGGTGCTCGCCGATGTGGTGGCCCGCGTGCTGTTGGCGCCGCAAGAGCTGCCCGTGGGCGTGCTCACGGCGGTGCTGGGCGGCGGCTATTTGCTGTGGCGCGTGTACCGCGATGCCGACACCGGAGTGCGCTCATGAGCGCCGCACTGCAAACTCGGCAATTGAGCGCCGACTTGGGTGGCCGCAGGGTCCTGCAGGGCATTGACCTTCAGATCGCGGCGGGCCGCTGGACCTGTGTGGTGGGCCCCAACGGCGCTGGCAAAACCAGCTTGCTCAAAGCGCTGGCGGGCTTGCTGCCGCACAGCGGGCAAGTGCTGTGGCAGGGCCAGCCGCTGGCTTCGCTCACACGCCAGCAAAAGGCGCTGCAGCTGTCGTGGTTGGGGCAGGGCGAAGCCAGCACGCTGGACTTGCGTGTCTGGGACGTGGCCATGCTGGGCCGCATGCCACACCAAAGCTGGTTGGCTGCGCCATCGGCGCAAGACGCGCAGATGGTGGAGGCTGCGCTCAAGGCCACACAGGCCTGGGAATGGCGTGAGCGCAGCTTGGGCGAGTTGTCGGGAGGCGAGCGCCAACGCGTGCTGCTGGCCCGCGTCATGGCGGGCAACGCACCCACCCTGCTGATGGACGAGCCCCTGGCCAACCTGGACCCGCCGCACCAAGTGGACTGGCTCGAGCAGGTGCACTGCCTCTTGGCGCAGGGCACCACGGTGGTCAGCGTGCTGCATGAGATTGGCATGGCGCTGCATGCCGACGACATCGTCGTCATGTGCGAAGGCCGGGTGGTACACCACGGCGCAGGGCGCGACGCGGCCACGCACGCGGTTATTGAGGATGTTTTTGGTCAGCGCATCCGCATCCACGCGCTCGACGGGCAGTGGGTGGTTTTGCCGCGGGTTTAACGCATGTGAGTAGCGGTATGGGTAGGTCGGTGCCTTCAGGTCCGACATCTTCGATGCGCCAACGCCGCTTGAAAATGTCGCTTCGCAAAAAGATGAAATGTCGGACCGTAAAGGCCCGACCTACGAGAGGTATGTCGCGCCCCTGCGATGGGATCGGTCTTCGTAGTGCCTTCAGGTCCGACATAGCGCTGCGCCTGTGGGTCAAGATGCCCAATGCGTGGACCCTGGCCCCCGAGTTTCCGGGGCGCAGCGGCTTTCCGGCGTCTGCTGTTTTGGCCTGATCGGTTCAGGCCGCCCTCAGCGTTCTGACTTGCTCGCGGGCACGGCCTTTTTGGGTGATGCTTTGACTGTCGCTGGTGAGTCCAAAAACAAGAGCGTGTCCACATAGCCCATGAAGCGGTGGAGGTAGTCGGGCGAGAGGTCGCGCATCAGACCCAGCGAGCGCAGCACCAGCATGTGCGAGTTGATAGGCCCGGCGTTTTGCGGGGCTTGTGCGATGGCTTGGGAGACTTGTTTTTGCACGCTGATCTTGCCCAACTGCTGGCGGAACTGCGCCACGCGCGGGTTGTCCATGCGTCCATGGCCGCTCGGGCTCAAGGGCCTTTCGGCCGAGGGCGCTGCCATGTCCCGCAGCAATACCGACAGGGGCGATGGCGTCAGGTGGGCGGACGGGGCGTGCTGCTTTTTTTGCGCTGCCAGCCGCGCCTGCAACTGCGCAAGGGCCGACTGCAGCTTGGCCTGCAGCAGTGCTTGCGCCGGGCCTGTTTGGGTGCGGGTGCGTTCGGCCAGCACTTGGATGTGGTGCCAGCCCACGGGGTCCCTTTGGGCAGCCTCTGTGGCCAAAGCGGCCCCTTCGGCCTGCGACAGGTTCAGCGCATCTGCGGGTGTGGGCAGCGCCTCGGGCGGGCAGGGCGTGGCTTGGGTCATGGCGCAGTTTGCGGGGCCATACCGGATGTCTGTGGCGCAGCCGTGGCCGCGTTGCTGGCCTTGGGCACCGGGGCCATTTCCACGCGGCGGTTTTGTGCGCGGGCTTGTTCGCTGGTGTTGGGCACCAAGGCTTGTTCCTGGCCAAAGGCGGCGGCGAACAGCAGGGACGCGGGCATGCCTTCTTCGATCAGGGTGCGCGTCACGGTGAGGGCCCGCTGGGCCGAGAGTTCCCAGTTGTCCGCAAATTCGCGGTTGCGGCTGGTGACCGCCTTGTCGTCGGTGAAGCCGCTGACCATGAGCATTTCGTCACGCGTTTGCAGGTAGCTGCGCAGCGGCAGTACCAGGCTTTTGAGCAGCCGGCGGCCTTCGGGCTCGAGCTGGTCGGAGTTGAGTTTGAACAACAATTTGCCGCTGATGCCGATGCGGCCGTTGTTCAGGGTGATGCGGCCACTGGCCAAAGGAATGGCCAAGGCGTTTTCGAGCGAGAGGCGTTTTTGTTCTTCGATCTGGCGCTTTTGCACCTCCACCTCCAGCTGCGAGGCCATGTCCAGTTGCGCCGCCATCACACCCACCAACAGCAGCACAAACGCGCCCAGCAGGCCGGTCATAAGGTCGGCAAACGAGATCCAGGTGGCCGATGTGGCTTCGACGTCGGCGTCGTGTTCCAGCATCAGACCGCTCCTTCGGGGGACAGGTCGGTGCGGCGTTGCAGGGCATCGAGTACGTCCTTTTGGCTGCCGATGCTCAGGTCAATGATCTCGCGGGCCTGCGCCACGTAATAGGCCAGTTGCTCGTCGCTGCGCGTCATCGATTGGCCCAGCGCCTGTTCGATGCGCTGCAGTTGGGCCATGAGTTGCTCGTTGGTTTGGCTGAAGGCGCGCACGGCAAAGCCCAGGCTCTCGCCCAAGCTGGCCACGTCCACCGCGCTGGCCGTGACTTGCGCGGCGATGTCGCCCAGCTTGCCGGTTTCCAGTGCGACGTGTTGCTGGAACTGCTCGCTGGTCTGCGCCAGCGAGGCCTGGCTGCTCACCAGCAGGGCGTCGATCACGCCGCGCTGCTCTGTTGACGCGTGGTTGATCGCGTCCAGCAAGCCGCTGAGCGTGCACAGAATGCGGGTGCGCTCTTCGAGCAGGGCGTTGTCGCGTGCCACGCTGACTGAGATTTCCTGGCGCAACTGGCCAATGACTTCGGCCGCGGCTTTGGGCGCTTGCGAGGCGGTTTCGATCAGCCGGGTGATGGGCGCTTCCAAGGCGGTGCCCAGGGTGCTCAGGTGGGCTGTGACGGTGCTTTGCAGTTCGGCCAAGCGGGCCACGGCGGCCTGGCCGCGCGCGTCTTCGGCTTGGCGCAGGGCCGACAGTTCCTGGCGCAACAGGGCCGAGAGTTCTTCGGCGCGCTGGCTGTGATGGGCGGTCCACTGCGCCTCGGCGGCGATGCGCGTTTGCACCAGCGCTTCGCTGCTGGCCAGCAAGCGGGTGATCTCGGCCAGGGTTTGGGTGGCCTGGGTTTGGCTGTGGGTGCTGATGTCTTGCGCGGTGCGTGCCAGGGCGTCGCAAATGGCTTGTTGCTGGGTCAGGGTGTGTGTGCCCGAGGCTTGCCACTGCTGGTGCAGCGCATCGGCCATGCGGTGCAGCGCGGCTTGCCAACTGTCCAGGCGCTGCTGGTCGGCGCTGCTTTGCTGGGCGTGCTGCTGGGTTTGGGCGCTGCCCACTTGCGCGACCAAGGCCTGGGCGCTGCGCTCGAAGTTGTGGCCGAAGGCCTCCAGTGTCTGGCCCACGCGCTCGCTCATGCGGCTGCTGCTTTGTTCGTGCAGGCTGAGCGTCTGGGCGCTGGTGTGGGCCAGCGCGGCGGCGGTGGCCGTCAGCTGCGTGTGCACCTCGCCCAGTTGCTGTTGGGTGTTGTGCAGCAAGCGGTCGTTCAGGCTTTGGGCCTGTTCGGCCAGCTGCGCCATGGTGGCTTGCACCACGGGGCGAATGCCATCGCTGGCCAGTTGCAGGCTGTGGCTCAGGCTGGTGCGCAGCGACTGGTCCACCGACTGCGCCAGGCCCGTGTAGGCGCTGTGCACCTCTTGCTGCACCATGTGCTGAAAGCTGTGCTGGCTGGCCAGCAGTTGCGTGTGGGTCTGCTCGGTGCTGCTGGCCATCTGGGTCATCAGGGCCTGCAGCTGCTGCAGCACTTGCGGCAGGGCCTGTGCTTGCTGCTCCAGCGCCAGGTAACTTTGCTGGCGCTGGTGTGCGAGCGAAAAACGCTGCAGCTGGGTGTGGGCCAGGGTGTCGAGTTGCTGCGACGACAGGGCGCGTTCACGCCGGGCCAGGCTGCTCATCAGGCCCAGCATGGCCGAGGTGGCCACGCCCGCGACCGAGGTGCCAAAGGCCAGGCCCAAGCCTTTGATGGGTTCGGAAAACGCGGCCCGCACGCCTGCAATGGAGTTGGAGCCTTCGAGCGCGAACACCGCACCGTTGAGCGTGACCACCATGCCCAAAAAAGTGCCGAGCATGCCCAGCATCACCAACAAGCCCACCAAATAAGGCGTGAACACCGGGCCGGGCAGGGCCACGCGCTCGTCTTGCACCCGTTGGCGCACCGGGTTTTGCAAGGCCGCAGGCAGGGTGTCGAGCCAGTCATTCAGCTGCGCCAGATCGGTGGGGACTTGGTTCAGACCTTGGTTCAGCGCGTTCGTGGTGGCGCGGTATTGGCGCAGTTCCCAAGCGCCAAAACCATAAACGGCACCAATCAAAAGGGTCATGACCAGCACCAAAAAGTGGCTGTTGGCCACGGCTGCCGCGACCCAAATCAGGGCCAATGCGCCCAGGCCAAAGGCGATCAAAAAAGAAAAACGTTTCATGGTTTGGGTGTGGCGAAAGAGGTGAGGGCTTCGAGCAGTCCGAGGCTCGGTTGTAGTCGGGTGTCGAGTTCGGCCAGCAAGGCTTGGTGAAGGGTTTGGCGAAGGGGCATCAGCCAGCTGCTTGGGTCGGCATTGGAGGTGTCATTTGGATTCCCGTCAGTGACGTCAAAGTTGTTCGTGGCGTCAATGGCGGCATCGGCAGTTTCAGTGGCCAGTGCCGCTGGTTGGGCTTGAGCCTGAAGCAGCATGTGGGTTTTGAGCGCTTGCATAAAGCGCTTTTCCAGCAGCTTCGACGTTTTGGCCAGCAGCGCCGCTTCGCGTTCGGCGAGGATGTTTTCAAAAGTGGCGTCGAGTGCGGCCAGTTGCTGCCCTGCGCCGCCGCGCTGGCTCAGCTGCAGGCGCAACTGGGCGCGCAAGCTGCGCAGGGTGCTGTCCATTTGCCGCTGGTGGGCGGCCACAAAGCGGCGGTAGGGCGCAAACGCGGTCTTGATCTCCACTGGCGCGTCCAACTCCGGGGCGGGCATGTCGATGCGCGCCAGGCCCGAGCCCGCGGGGGCACCTTGGGTGATGGACTCGACCAGTTGGGCGCGCACTTTGTCCACATGCCTGGCCAGTGCACCGGGGGCGAGGGGGGCCATGCGCTGCACATGGGCCGGCAGGGGGGCGGGTGGTGCCGCACTGGCTGTGTCTGTTGGCAGCACGCCGTGCAGGGCAATGGCCTGCCGAAAATCCAGCCAATCGCCCAGTTTTTGCCCCACATCCTCTGCCTGACGGGCAGGCGCAAGCAGGCCGTTTTCGGTCAGAAAACGCACCAAGCTGGCGCTGTAAAGGCTGGCACGCGGCAGGGCTCGCGTCATGGGTGTGTGAGGGTGTTGAATCGGACAAGCAGAACCGAAGGCTCTTGTGGCAACGGGCGCAAAGCGCTCACGTCATGAACTGCCGAATTTGGCAGAGAAAGGATTTTACCTGTTGAGATTCTGGCGAATTCTTCGCTTTTGAACTCCAAAGGAGTCAGTTGCTGCAATATTTCAGAGGCATTCCATCTTGACCCGGCTCTCTAAAGCTTCAGCTTATGCGCGACAGGAATTGGCGGGTCCAGGCGGCTTGCGCCTGCGTCAGAACCTGGTGCTGCGCTGGCTGGGCGGGCAAGCCCAGCACCTGGGCCGCCTGGCCCAGTGCCGCCCAGGGGTCAGACAGGTCCAGCGCCAGCGCGCCGTTTTGTTTGCTGAGTTTTTCACCATCCGCGCCCAGCACCAGGGGCGTGTGCAGGTACTGGGGGGTGGGCAGCCCCAAAGCGCGCTGCAGCACGATTTGCCGGGCGGTGTTGTCGGCCAGGTCTTGCCCGCGCACCACATGCGTGATGCCTTGCGTAGCGTCGTCCACCACCACCGCCAGCTGGTAGGCCCACAGGCCGTCCGCGCGGCGCAGCACAAAGTCACCCACTTCGGCGCACACGTTTTGCTGTTGCGCTCCCAGGCGGCGGTCGTGCCAGTGCGTGGTGTCGGGCAGGCTGAGCGCCGATTGCACGGCCAGCACATTCAGCCGCCAAGCGCGGGCGGGTTTGCCATTCAGGCCCTCTCGGCAAGTGCCGGGGTACACGGCGGCGCTGTGCCTGGCCACGGCTTGGGCCGATTCAATCTCTTTGCGCGTGCAGCCGCAGGGGTAGGCCCAGCCTTTTTCAACCAAGCGTTGCAAGGCGGCGGCATAGGCATCGCCCCTTTGGCTTTGCCGCATCACCGGGCCATCGGGTGCCAAGCCACAGGCCGCCAGTTGTTGCAAGATGGCCTGCTCTGCCCCGGGCACGCATCGAGGTGTGTCCACGTCTTCGATGCGCACCCGCCACTGGCCGCCGTGGGTTCGAGCGTCCAGCCAACTGGCCAGCGCGGCCACCAGCGAGCCGTCATGCAAAAGGCCGGTTGGCGAGGGCGCAAACCGGCCTGTGTAAACCTCAGACATGCAGGGTCAGCGTCGGGTGATCAGCGCTTCTTGAGCACCGCCAAAGCCAGCTCCAAGCCTGAGACGAACGCGTCTTCGACCCGGTGGCCCAAGCACCAGTCGCCGCACAGGCCAATGCCCTGGTCTTTGAACCACAAGTGGCTTTCGCCCAGGGGTTGGACGGTCTTGGCGTACAGCCAGCGGTGCACCTCGGCCAGGTCCGGGGTGACGCGGATGCCGGTGATTTCGGCAAAGGCCTTAATGAGTTTGCCTTTGATGCGATCGGGCGTGTCGTTCACATGCTCGGCCGACCAGGGGGCGCTGGCCTGCACGGTCCAGCGCTCGATGCGCTCGCGCCCGGGTTTGGACGATTCGCGGGCCATCCAGGCGATGCGGTGGTGCGTGCTGCGGGCCGCGTTCCATTGCGGGCCGAGGGTGATCAGGCCCGGTTGAACGGCCTGGGGGTAGGCCAGCATCAGCGTCCAGCAAGGGTCTACACGCACCTCTTTGAGGGGATCGGCCAGTGGGCCTTGGCCCGAAGCCTGAAGCAAAGCCTGCGCCTGGGCGGGCGGAATGGCCAGGATGACTTTGTCAAAACCGGCGTAGATGTGCTGACCCCCATCTTCGCTTTCGGTGTGCAGTTGCCAGCCGTTTTTCCGGAGGGGGTCGGGCGAGATGTGGGTCACGCGGGTTTGCAGTTGCACATTGCCGTCTTCGACCAAAGGCGCAGCCCAGGCTTTGACCAGGCCGTTCATGCCGGGGCTGGCCACCCAGTGGCGTTCGCCGCCGGGCAGGCCGGCTTCGATCACGCGACCATTGGGGTCGAGCACGCGCACGGCGTTGGCGCTCCAGGGTCTGCACACGCCGGGGGCGGTGGCAATGGCCAGCTCAAAGCGCGGATCGCGCACGGTGAAGTACTGCGCCCCGTGGTCAAAGCCGCCAAAGGCGCTGGCGCGGGTGGACATGCGTCCCCCTAAGCCTCGGCTTTTTTCGAACAAAGTGACGTTGTGGCCGGCCTGGCGCAAAGTGCGGGCGCAGGTAACGCCGGCCATGCCGACACCGATGATGGCGATGTGTGGTGTGTTCATGGGTTCACTTTAGCTGAGAAATGGGGCTTGAAACTGCCCGGGTGGGTTATTCCCGATGGCGGTTTTTGTGGCGCTTTTCACACACGGTGCACGGGTTGCAACAGCGCCTCGCGCGTGGCGGGCCTGTCCAGCTGATTGAGCCACCAGCGCAGGGCTTGGCCGGCGGGCGTTTGCGGGGAGTCTCGCCAAGCGAGGTGGCAGGTGTTGCTGCGCGGGGTGTGAACCTGCTTGGCCACCAGCAGGCCCATGTCGATGTAAGGCCTGGCCAACGATTCGGGTAAAAAACCGCCCCCCAGACCGCGCAATTGCGCTTCAAGTTTGCTCAGCATGTCGGGCACGGTGAACACGTCTTGTCCCCCTTGCAGCCCGATGGTCAGCCCTGTGCCCCGGCTGACCGAATCGGCCACGGCCACGGCGCGGTGCTGTTGCAAGTTGGCGTCCGTCAGTGGCTCGGCAGCTGGGGCCAGTGGGTGGTGCGGGGCCACGGCATACACAAAAGCGATCTCACCCAGCACCGCGTGCCGCAAGTCGGTTTTCAAGCCCGGCTCCAGCACCACGCCCAGCGCCAGATCGGCCTGGCCCGAGGTGAGCGTAGCCAGCGTGCCCGACAAGGTTTCATAGCGCAGCCGCAGCCGGGTGGGTGCGTCCAGCGCCAGAAAACTGCCGCACAAGTCCATCACCACGCTGCGCGAGACGATGCCGTCGACTGCCACGGTGAACACTGCTTCCCAGCCCGTGGCGACGCGGCGCACGCGGTTGGCCACGGCGTCCATGTCGTCAAGCAAGCGGCTCGATTCGCGCAGCAACTCGCGGCCTGCGGCGGTGGGCACGGCCTGGCGGGCACTGCGGTCAAACAGCAGCACATCGAGCGCGTCTTCGAGTTGACGCACCCGGTAGGTCAGGGCGCTGGGCACCAGGTTCAGGGCGCGGGCGGCGGCGGCAAAACTGCCTTTTTGCTCTATGGTCTGCAACATGAGCAGGGTTTCGGGGGTCAGCCAGTCGCGGGGTGTTTGCATGGTGTTTGCTCAATCGTTCAATTGCTTTGAATGATGCCAGCAAATCAGGGCCACTTTCAAGCGGGCCCGTCGGGCTAAAGTTCATAACTCGCCAAGACGCGAGCCCCTCCGACTTGACAAGGACACGCCCATGCAGAACATCCGCAAATCGACCGACCGAGGCTACGCCGACCACGGCTGGCTGAAGTCGTTCCACAGTTTTTCTTTTGCCAATTATTTTGACCCGGCGCACATGGGGTTTGGCAATCTGCGCGTCATCAACGAAGACCGCATTGCGCCGGGCACCGGTTTTGGCACGCACGGCCACCGCGACATGGAAATCATCAGCTACGTGCTGTCGGGCAACTTGGCCCACCAGGACAGCATGGGCAATGTGAAGGGCATTCCGCCCGGCGACGTGCAGCGCATGAGCGCAGGCAGCGGCGTGCAACACAGTGAGTTCAACCACGCCCAAGGCGAGCAGACCCACTTTTTACAAATCTGGATCGAGCCCAATGTGACCGGCATCGACCCCGGTTACGAGCAAAAGTCGGTGCCCGAGAGCGCCAAGCGTGGGCAGCTGGCGTTGGTGGCTGCGCCTGCACCAGACGCCCAGGCGGCCGCGCACACGGTTGCAATCCACGCCGATGCCCGCATGTACGCAGGCCTGTTCAACGGTTCGGAAAGTGCCACGCTGACCTTAAACCCCGCCCGCAAGGCTTATGTGTTTTTGGTGCGTGGCGCGCTGCAGGTCAATGGCCAGGCGCTGGCTGCGGGCGATGCGGCTATGCTGCAGGCCGAGTCTTCTTTGGCCTTGAGCGAAGGGCAGGACGCCGAAGTCTTGGTGTTCGATCTGGCCGCCTGAATCCCCCCCTCTGTCTTTTTATTGAAGGAGTTTTTCTCATGTCCAAAACCATTGTTATTTACCATTCTGGCTACGGCCACACCCAGCGCGTGGCCCAATTTGTGGCCCAAGGCGCCAACGCCCAAGTGATCGCCATCGACGCCGACGGCAACATCACCGACGCCGACTGGACCGCATTGGATGCGGCCGACGCGATCGTCTTCGGCTCGCCCACTTACATGGGCATGGCCTCTTGGCAGTTCAAGAAGTTTGCCGACGCCACTTCCAAGCGTTGGTTCACCAGCGCCTGGAAAGACAAGGTCGCGGGTGGCTTCACCATTTCGGCCAGCCCGAGCGGCGACAAGCTGTCCACTTTGCAATACTTCATCACCTTGTCCCAGCAGCAAGGCATGATTTGGGTAGGTCAGCCCGCCCTGAACGACGGCACCATCAACCGCATCGGCTCCAACTCCGGCGTGATGGCCCAGGTGGGTCCGACCAGCCCCGCAGAAGACATCCCCCAAGGTGACTTGGACACGGCCAAAGCCTACGGCCAGCGCATCGCCGCTGTCGCTGCCAAGCTGCGCGGCTGACACCCTGCGTGGGAGGGGCACGCTCTCGCAAGAGCGGCCCACCTCGGTTAGCATGGCAGCATGAAAATCATCACCATGCTGCCGTGGCCCGATTGGCTGGCACTGATCACTTTTTTTGCTTTGTGGGTGGGCTATGCCTGGCTCGCCAAGGTGCGCGGTCTGCGCGACCAAAGCCTGATCGCCACCACCAACCGTTACCGCCAAATGTGGATGATGCAAGCCACACGGCGTGACCCGCGTGTGCTGGACGGCGTGATCACCCAGAACCTGTCCCAAACCCCGGCCTTTTTTTCGTCCACCAGCATCATCATCATTGGGGGTCTGTTTGCGCTGCTGGGCACCACCGACAAAGCCGCCGAGTTGGTGGGCGAAATCCCGTTTGCCCAGCCCACGCCTTTGCTGGTCTTTGAACTCAAGATTTTGGTGATGGTCGGCATCTTTGTGTACGCTTTTTTCCGGTTCTCTTGGTCCATGCGTCAGTACACCTTTGTGGCACTGGTCATCGGGGCAATGCCTTCGCCCGAAGACTTTGACGCCAAACGGTATGACCGCCAGCACTTTGCCGAGCGTGCGGGCAATTTGGTCAGCGCCGCCGCCGAGACCTTCAACGATGGTTTGCGGGCTTATTACTTTTCATTCGCCGCCATGGCCTGGTTTTTTTCGCCCATGGCACTGGTGCTGGCCACGGCCTTGGTGGTCTTGATTTTGTACGGGCGCGAATTTCGCTCTGAGGTGCTGCAGGTCTTGCGCGACTGAAAACGCACACCTTTTGCCGCAGGGTGACCTTCTACAATGGCAGGCTATGTTTGTCCATCTTCGCCTTCACTCTGAATTCTCTGTGGTTGACTCGACTTGCCGCATCGACGATGTGGTCAAGATCGCGGCCAAAGACGCCCAGCCCGCACTGGCCATCACCGACCTGAACAACCTGTTCGGCACCGTGAAGTTCTACAAGGAAGGTCGCGGCAAGGGCGTCAAACCCATCATCGGTGCCGAGATCAACCTGGAAGGCTTGGGCGGCGACGCAGGCGCCACCAGCCGGGTGGTGCTGTTGGTGCAGAACCACCGCGGTTACTTGCACCTGTGCGACTTGTTGGCCCGCGCCTGGACCCAAAACGTGCTCAAAGGCGTGGCCGTGGTCAAACTGGCCTGGCTGCAAGAGCTGTCTGAAGGGCTGATTTTGCTGTCCGGCGCACAAGCGGGGCCAGTGGGTCAAGCCCTTGTGCAGGGCGACACCGACAAGGCGGCCGATGTGGCGCTGCAGTTGGGCTCGATTTTTCCGCACCGTTTTTATCTGGAGCTGCAACGCGCAGGCCGCCCGGAAGACGAGCCGCAAGTGGCCGGTGCGGTGACCTTGGCTGCACGTTTGGGTTTGCCGGTGGTGGCCACGCACCCGGTGCAGTTTCATGGGCCAGACGATTACGAAGCCCACGAAGCGCGGGTGTGCATCTCGGAGGGCGAAATCCTGGCCAACCAGCGCCGGGTGCGCCGCTTCACACGCGAGCAGTATTTCAAGTCCACCGCGCAAATGTGCGCCTTGTTTGCCGATGTGCCGAGCGCCCTGGCCAACACGCTCGAGATCGCCAAGCGCTGCAACCTGACCTTGGTGTTGGGCAAACCTCAATTGCCCGACTTCCCGATTCCCCCCGTGAACGGCGTGGTCATGTCGGTCGAAGACTATTTCCGCCACATGTCTTTCGAAGGTCTGGAGGCGCGCTTGCGCCACCTGTATCTGGCACAAGCCAAGCGAGACGAAGAGCGCCCGCGTTATGTGGAGCGGCTGGAGTTTGAGCTGAACACCATCTTGAAGATGGGGTTCCCGGGTTACTTCCTGATTGTGGGTGACTTCATCCAGTGGGCCAAGGCCAACGGCTGCCCCGTGGGCCCGGGCCGGGGTTCGGGTGCGGGCTCGCTGGTGGCCTATGCGCTCAAGATCACCGACCTCGACCCCCTGCAGTACAACCTGCTGTTCGAGCGCTTCTTGAACCCCGAGCGGGTGTCCATGCCCGACTTCGACATCGA
This sequence comes from Limnohabitans sp. Rim8, assembly GCF_945901735.1. Lineage (GTDB taxonomy): Bacteria > Pseudomonadota > Gammaproteobacteria > Burkholderiales > Burkholderiaceae_C > Limnohabitans_A. The sequence goes on along the minus strand of NZ_CAMDLM010000024.1, from coordinate 1,198 downwards.
CTTTTGCCAAGGCAACCGGGACCGGGTGATTGACTATGTGAAGGACAAATACGGCCGCGACGCCGTCAGCCAAATCGTGACCTTTGGCACCATGGCCGCACGAGCGGCGATCCGCGATGTGGGCCGCGTGCTGGACATGAGCTACACCTTTTGCGACGGCATCAGCAAGCTCATTCCCAACAAGCCGGGCATGTCGGTTACGCTGCAATACCCGCCCGCCACGCCCAAAGAAGGCGACAAGAACAACTACGCGATTGCCATGGAGCCCATCTTGGCCGAACGCATCGAGCGCGAAGAAGATGTCAGGACCTTGATCGAGCTGGCACAAAAGCTCGAAGGCATGACCCGTAACGTGGGCATGCATGCGGGTGGTGTGTTGATTGCGCCGGGCAAGCTGACCGATTTTTGCCCGCTGTACCAGCAGCCGGGCAGCGAATCGGCGGTGAGCCAATACGACAAGGACGACGTGGAAGCGGCCGGTCTGGTGAAGTTCGACTTCTTGGGCCTGGCCACCCTGACGATTTTGGAGATCGCCCGCGAGTTCATCATCAAGCGGCACAAGGGCCAGGAGAACTTCGCCTTTGAGAACATCGCGCTGGACGATGCACAGACCTACAAACTGTTTTCGGATGGCAAGACCGAGGCCGTGTTCCAGTTTGAAAGCCGCGGCATGCAGGGCATGCTGCGCGATGCGCGCCCCAGCCGCCTGGAAGACTTGATTGCGCTGAACGCGTTGTACCGCCCCGGTCCCATGGACCTGATCCCCAGCTTTGTGGCGCGCAAGCACGGGCGCGAAGAGGTGGCCTACCCGCACCCCGCCGTGGCCGAGATGCTGAGCGAGACCTACGGCATCATGGTCTACCAAGAGCAGGTGATGCAGACGGCGCAAATTCTGGGCGGTTACTCGCTCGGTGGCGCCGACTTGCTGCGCCGCGCCATGGGCAAGAAAAAGGCCGAGGAGATGGCCGAGCACCGGGTGAAATTCCGTGAAGGCGCTTTCAAAACCCACAGCATGCCCGAGGCGAAAGCCGACGAAATTTTTGATTTGATGGAGCGCTTCGCAGGCTACGGCTTCAACAAGTCGCACGCCGCCGCTTATTCACTGCTGGCGTACCACACGGGCTGGCTTAAGGTGCACTACACCGCCGAGTTCTTCTGCGCCAACATGACGGTGGAAATGGACGACACGGACAAGCTC
>NZ_CAMDLM010000023.1 GCF_945901735.1 Limnohabitans sp. Rim8 | reverse complement strand
CCATCGTCGCTTTGGCACAGGGCCAATTCAACATGGCCGACTTTGTGGCGCAAAACACACCGGTGCTGCCCGCGCAAACCCTGGCCGATGAACCGGCTTTCTGGCTGTATTCGTCCGGCTCCACTGGCCAGCCCAAAGGCACAGTCCACAGCCAAGGTAACCTGTACTGGACAGCCGAGTTGTACGGCAAGGGGGTGCTGAACCTGCAAGAAAGCGACACCGTGTTCTCGGCCGCCAAACTCTTCTTTGCCTACGGCTTGGGCAACGCGCTCACTTTCCCATTGAGCGTGGGTGCCAGCGTGGTGTTGATGGCCGAGCGCCCCACACCTCAAGCCACTTTCAAACGCATGGTCGACCACCAGCCTACCGTGTTTTATGGCGCGCCCACCGGCTACGGCGGTATGCTCGCCAACCCCGAATTACCCGCCAAAAGCCAGGTCGCGCTGCGCCTGTGTTCGTCGGCGGGTGAAGCGCTGCCACGCGACATCGCCGAGCGCTGGAGCGCCCACTATGGCTGCGACATCATCGACGGCATCGGCTCCACCGAAATGCTGCACGTGTTTTTGTCCAACCGCCCCGGCGACGTGCGCTATGGCACCACCGGCAAAGCCGTCCCCGGCTACGAAGTGCAGTTGCGCCATGAAGACGGCAGCGTGGTGACGGGCCACAACGAGATCGGCGACCTGTACATTCAGGGCCCCAGCAGCGCCCTGATGTACTGGAACAACCGAGACAAAACCCGAGACACCTTCCAGGGCGTGTGGACCAAAAGCGGCGACAAGTACACCCGCGACCCCGACGGCTACTACACCTACGCTGGCCGCAACGACGACATGCTCAAGGTCAGCGGCATTTACGTTTCGCCTTTTGAGGTGGAATCCACCCTGGTGCAACACCCCGCCATTTTGGAAGCGGCGGTGATTGGCAAAGAAGACAGCGACGGCCTGACCAAGACCAAGGCCTTCATCGTGCTCAAAGCGGGCCAAAGCCTGACGCAAGAAGAGGTCAAGGCCTTTGTGAAAGAGCGCTTGGCCCCCTACAAATACCCGCGCTTCATCGAGTTTGTGAGCGAATTACCCAAAACCGCCACCGGGAAAATCCAGCGCTTTCGCCTGCGTGCGCAGGAAAAGCCGCAGGCCTGAACCCTGAAATCTCAACGCTTAACGACCCCTAGCGCAGCCAGCGTGGCCTCAATTTCTTTCTTCAGGCCAACTTGCGACATGGGCTTGGAAACATAGCCATCCGCACCTGATGAGATGAACCGCTCTCGGTCCCCCGTCATGGCATGCGCAGTGACCATCAGCACCGGCGTGCGGGCCCGGCCTTGGGCCTCAAGCGCACGCAACTGGCGCAAGGCACTCAGGCCATCCATGACGGGCATCATCACGTCCATCAACACCACATCAAAGCTCTTTTGGGCCAGAAGGTCCAAGGCCTGTTGGCCATCCTCCGCCAGAGTGCATCGGTAGCCCAAGCGTTGCAGCATGATTTCGGCCAGTTTGCGGTTGATTTCATGGTCTTCCACCAAAAGCACCGACAAGGGGACGGCTGGCGCTTCGTGGTCCCGCACCGGGGGCGAAGCGTTCGGCGGCACAACAACAGCGACGGTGGGCATGAGCACCTTTTGCACGGGCAAGGTGGCGACAAAAGTGGCCCCCTGTCCCGGCCAGCCCTCGGCCTGGATGAAGCCCCCCATCAGTTGCAGCAAACTGCGTGTGATGGCCAAGCCCAAACCCGTTCCACCAAAGGAACGTGTCACCGAGCCATCGGCCTGGGTGAAGGGGCTGAACAAGGCCTCGGTTCGCTCCGGCTCAAAACCCATGCCTGTGTCAATGATGCTGATGCGCAGCAGCAGCTTTTTGGCATCCAAGGCGGTGATCAATTCGGTCTTGACCGTGACCGACCCATGGCTGGTGAATTTGATGGCATTGCCAATCAAATTGGTCAGCACCTGGCGCATGCGCACCGGGTCCATCCACAACAAATCGGGCACATCGTGCGAAGTCTCGACACGCAATTCGATGCCCTTGGCACTGGCCAACTGCGCCAATGAACGTGCCGTGTGCCTGATCAATTGCGCGGGACTGACCTCGAGCAACTCCAACTCCAAGGCCTTGGCCTCAATCTTGGAAAAATCCAGAATTTCGTTGATGATTTGCAGCAGGTGATTGCCCGAGTCACGCGCCAAAGTCAAATACTCTTTTTGCAACTCGGGCGATGTGGTGTCCATGGCCAACTCGGTCATGCCCACAATGCCATTCATGGGCGTGCGGATTTCGTGGCTCATGTTGGCCAAAAACTCGCCGCGCATGCGGTTGGCCTGTTCGGCCTTGACTTTGGCCTCCACCAACAGGTCTTGGGCACTTTGGATGGCGCTGTAGTCCTGCATCACGCCCACGAAAAAATGCCCCTCATCCACGTGGGTTTCGCTGATGGTCAAGCGCACCGGGAAGACACTGCCATCGCGCCTGCGGCCCTTGAGCACACGCGGTTGATTCATCAGCCCTTTATTGCCGTTGCGCAAGTAGTTGTCCATGAGCTGGTCATGCTGGTTGCGGTCACTGTCGGCCATCAGCAGGGTTAATTTTTGTCCTATCAGATCTTGCATGGGATAGTCAAAAATGACGGTGGTGGCGTCGTTACACTGCACGATATTGCCCTGCGCATCCGCCACCACAATGACTTCGGGCACCGATTTGAAAATACTGCTCAACTTGCTCTCGCTCAACCGCAAGTGCTTTTCGACTTGTTCGCGTTCGCTGATTTCTTCGCTGAGTTGACGAATCGCGATTTGCCGTTCACCCGACAAACGGTGGGATGTCAGCAAAGCGGTTCGTATGCGCTTGACGGAAACCCATATCAACAGCAAACCCACGAACAGCAAGACCAACAAGACCACAAAAGTCCGGTTCAGCACACCCGTACTGGCCAACTGCCACTGAGCGACGGGCAGCACCACCTCCAAAGCCCCCCGCACGTCCCCGATTTTCCAATCGGTTTTGGGTGAACCTGCGTAATGGTTATGACAGGACACACAACTGACCAACATGCGATCGGCTTGGGCAAATCGCAGTACCCGACTGCCGTTTTGCAGCTCTTCTCGAACAAAGGGTTTATCAGGGTGCTTTTGAAGGTGCGCCAGCGCCTGCTTTTGAAAGTCGTCCAAAGACCGCTCAGCCACACGCCACGGAAAAGGCAGGTCACTGTAAAGACGCACTTGGGTGCCGCCATCGACTTTGGACAAGTAATGCCCCAGATCAATCGTCAAAGTCGCTGGCAAAGGCAGGGTGTTGTCGCGCGATTGGTAGTCGTGCGTGACCTCCATGCCACCCTTTATGGCCCGGGGCACCAACTCTTGGGTGTAAAAATTACGGAACTGGGTGATGGAGTCGGCGTGGGTTTGTGCGCTCTCGGTGGCGTACTGACGGACCATCGCTTCGCTCGACTGGTAGGTGTAAAGCACCACCCAGACACCCATGCCCATCAACAAGCCACCCAAACTCTCCATCGGCCATCGGATAAGAAATTGCCGAATCCCGCGGATTAGGCGCTGCAGTGATTTCACGTTGAACCCTATTGATAAATTCAATGATATCAACGAATAACAAAGTGGCATGAAAACTCATTGAGCCAGCATGCCGACGTCGCATCACCCCTGACCCTCAAGCCAGGTGCCTGGCCCGGAAAATCAGGTGTCTTTGCTGACCTTGATGGTGGGGAACTTGCTCGAAAAGTCCTTGGCCTTGGCCGCGATCTTGACCGCGACCTGGCGGGCCATCGCCTTGTAGATCTGGGCCACTTCGCCATCAGGGTCGTACACCACCGTAGGCTTGCCGCTGTCGGCTTGCAGTCGAATTTGCATGTCCAGCGGCAGTGCGCCCAGGTAGTCCATGCCGTATTCGGCCGCCATTTTCTTGCCGCCGTCAGCGCCAAAGATGTGCTCGACATGGCCGCAGTTGGTGCAAACGTGGACTGCCATGTTCTCGACCAGACCCAAAATCGGCACGCCGACTTTCTCGAACATCTTCACGCCTTTTTTGGCGTCCAAGAGGGCAATGTCCTGCGGCGTAGTCACGATGACTGCGCCCGTCATGGGCACGCGCTGGCTGAGCGTCAACTGGATGTCACCGGTACCCGGTGGCATGTCCACGATCAAATAATCCAGCTCTTTCCAGTTGGTCTGGCGCAGCAGTTGCTCCAGCGCTTGGGTGGCCATGGGACCACGCCAAATCATGGCTTCGTCCTGGTTCACCAGGAAGCCGATCGACATGACCTGCACGCCGTAGTTCTCCATCGGCTCCATGGTCTGGCCGTCTTCGCTTTCGGGTCGGCCTTCAATGCCCATCATCATGGGCTGGCTGGGACCGTAAATGTCGGCGTCCAGCAGGCCCACCTTGGCCCCCTCGGCAGCCAGCGCCAGCGCCAAGTTGACGGCGGTGGTGCTCTTGCCAACGCCGCCCTTGCCCGAGGCCACGGCCACAATGTTTTTCACCTGCGGCAGCAGCGCCACGCCGCGCTGAGCGCTGTGGGCGGTGATCTTGCTGGTCACATTGGCCGACACATTGGCCACGCCCGCCACGCCCTTGGCAGCCGCAATCAGTGCCTGGCGAATGCCGGGAATCTGGCTCTTGGCCGGATAACCCAGCTCCACTTCAAACGACACATCGCCGCCTTCGACTTGCAGGTTCTTCAGCGTTTTGGTGGAAACGAAATCTTTGCCCGTGTTCGGGTCGATGACGGCTTGCAGGGCTTGGATGAGTTGTTCGGTGGTCGCCATGGTCACTTTCTTGAATGGGCCGAAGTTTACCGACAAGACTGGCCATACACCCTAAAATCACCGATTCCCCTACAAACTGCCCCACCATGCCTGCCCATAACGGTCTTCAAGAAGCGCCCCGCCAACTCTTCGTCACCACCGCCCTGCCCTACGCCAACGGCCATTTCCACATCGGCCACATCATGGAATACATCCAGGCCGACATCTGGGTGCGTTATCAAAGGATGCAGGGCAGCCAAGTGAACTTTGTGGGTGCTGACGACACGCATGGCGCGCCCATCATGATCGCCGCCGAAAAAGCCGGCAAAACGCCGCAGCAGTTTGTGACCGACATCGCGGCGGGCCGCAAGCCTTATCTGGACGGCTTTCACATCCAGTTCGACAACTGGCACAGCACCGACGCGCCGGAAAACCATGAGCTGGCCCGCCAAATTTACCGCGACCTGCGCGACATTCCCTTGGCCAACGGCGGCTCGCTGATTGAGGTGCGCTCGGTCGAGCAGTTCTTTGACCCACAAAAGAACATGTTCTTGCCCGACCGTTTTATCAAAGGCGAGTGCCCCAAGTGCCACGCCAAAGACCAGTTCGGCGACAACTGCGAGGTGTGTGGCGCAGTCTATGCCCCGACCGACCTGATCAACCCGTTTTCGGCCCTGTCAGGCGCCACGCCTGAGCTCAAAACCTCGGAGCACTTTTTCTTCAAGCTGTCCGACCCGCGCTGCGTTGAGTTTTTGAGCCAGTGGACGCAAGACGGCAAGCTGCAACCCGAAGTGGCCAACAAGGTCAAAGAGTGGTTTTCGGTGCGCACCAACCCCGACGGCACGACCAGCGAAGGCTTGGGCGATTGGGATATCTCACGCGACGCGCCTTACTTCGGCATCGAAATCCCCGACGCACCGGGCAAGTACTTTTATGTCTGGCTGGACGCACCTGTAGGCTACTTGGCGTCACTGAAAAACCTGCTGGACAAACGCGGCGAAGATTACGCCGCCTACATGGCCAACCCCCATCTGGAGCAGATCCACTTCATCGGCAAAGACATCGTGACCTTCCACACGCTGTTTTGGCCCGCGATGCTGCACTTCTCGGGCCGCAAGACGCCCAACAAGGTCAACGTGCACGGCTTTTTGACGGTGAACAACGGCGAGAAGATGAGCAAGAGCCGGGGCACGGGCCTGGACCCACTCAAGTATCTGAGCCTGGGCATGAACCCCGAGTGGCTGCGCTACTACCTGGCGGCCAAGCTCTCGGCCCGCAACGAGGACATCGACTTCAACGCCGAAGACTTCATGGCGCGGGTGAACAGCGACTTGATCGGCAAATTCATCAACATCGCCTCGCGCTCGGCTGGCTTCATTGCCAAACGATTTGACGGGAAACTGTGCACTGTGAGCGCCGACGGTCAGGAACTGCTGACCGCATTGCAGAGCACCACCCCCGCCATTGCCGCTTTTTACGAAGAGCGTGAATACGCCAAAGCCCTGCGCGAAGTCATGCTGCTGGCCGACAAGGTCAACAGCTATGTGGACCAGAACAAACCTTGGGACCTGGCCAAAAAAGAAGGCCAGGACGCCCGACTGCAGGACGTGTGCACCACCTGCATCGAAGCCTTCCGCTTGCTCAGCCTGCAGCTCAAACCCGTGCTGCCCGCATTGGCCGCACAGGTCGAGGCTTTCCTGAACGTCGCGCCCTTCACCTTTGACCATGCGCAAAGCTTGCTGGGTGCGGGCCACACCATCCAGACTTACCAACACCTGATGCAGCGTGTCACGCCCGAGCAACTCGAAGCCTTGTTCGAGCCGCCGGCCGTGGTCGAAGAAATGCCCGTCCCCGGCGGCGAAGCCATCGCCCCCACCATCGGCATCGACGATTTCGCCAAGGTCGATTTGCGCATCGCCCAAATCGTCAACTGCGAAGTTGTGGAGGGCTCGGTCAAGCTCTTGCGCCTGACGCTGGATGTGGGCGAAGGCCGCATGAGGAATGTCTTTTCAGGCATCGCCAGCATGTACAAACCCGAAGACCTGATCGGCCAACTCACCGTGATGGTGGCCAACCTGGCACCGCGCAAGATGAAGTTTGGTGTCAGCGAGGGCATGGTGCTGGCCGCCAGCCACGCCGACGACAAGACCGATGCCGGGATTTACGTGCTGCACCCTTGGCCAGGCGCCAAGCCCGGCATGCGGATCCATTGACCTCTTGCCCCTCAAGAGCTGCACATGTTCCCTCTGATCCGCGGATGGACCGATGTGCAAAGAAGCCCTGAGACCAATTTGCGGCTGGGCCTGGTGCTCTGCTTTGTGGCCGGGGCCACCAACGCCGGCGGATTTTTGGCGGTGGGCAGTTACACCTCGCACATGACCGGCATCTTGTCATCGGTGGCCGATGACCTGGTGTTGGGCAACATCACCCTGGCGCTGGCGGGCATCGTTTGCTTGCTGGCCTTTGTGGCCGGGGCCATGTGCACCGCCGTGCTGGTCAACTGGGGCCTGCGCCAGCAACTGCGCAGCAGCTACAGCCTGCCACTTCTGCTCGAATCCGGGGCCTTGCTCGTTTTCGGGCTGTTTGGCGCGGCCATTGCGGCCTGGTCGCAGCTGTTTGTGCCGGTCACGGTGGTCTTGCTGTGCTTCATCATGGGTTTGCAAAACGCGGTCATCACCAAAATCTCCAAAGCCGAAATCCGCACCACCCACATCACCGGCCTGGTGACCGATCTGGGCATCGAGCTGGGCAAACTCTTGTACATGAACCGGAGCCAGCCCGGCACCCCGGTGCGTGCCAACCGCCAGCGCCTTCGAGTGCACCTGGCACTGGTGCTGGGTTTTTTTCTGGGCGGGCTGATGGGGGCGCTGGGGTTCAAATACTGGGGCTACATCACCACCGTGCCCTTGGCAGCGCTGCTTTGGCTGCTGTGCCTGCGCCCCTTGTTGGACGACCTGCGCTGGCGTGCCGCATAACTTCTCTTTAAAAAAATTACGAAACACCTATGAACTGGATGCAGGCTACGTTTTTTTTCCGGCCCAAATTGTTGGACTGCTTGCATGCTTACAACCGTGATCGCTTCTCCCGGGACGTGGGCGCTGGCCTCACCGTGGGCGTGGTGGCCTTGCCCCTGGCCATGGCCTTTGCCATTGCTTCGGGCCTCAAACCCGAAGCAGGCCTGTTCACCGCGATCATCGCGGGCTTTTTGATTTCGGCCCTGGGGGGCAGCCGGGTGCAAATCGGCGGTCCGGCCGGGGCCTTCATCGTGATCGTCTACGGCATCGTCGAGCGCTATGGCCTGGCCAACCTGATTTTGGCCACCGCCATGTCGGGCGTGCTGCTGTTCCTGCTGGGTTTGTTCCGCCTGGGCACGCTGATCCGATTCATCCCGGTCGCTGTGTTGATCGGTTTCACCAACGGCATTGCGGTGCTGATCATGCTGTCACAAATCAAGGACTTGCTGGGCCTGAAAGTGGCCACCATGCCGGCCGATTTCTTTGGCATCCTGAAGACCCTGTGGCTGAACCTGCACACGGCCAATCTGGCCGCCTTGCTGCTGGCTCTGGCGTCCTTGTCGCTGGTGGTCGGCTGGCTGCGCATGAGCCGCCGCTTGACGGACACCCGCTACCGCTGGGCCAGCATGGTGCCCGGCTCCATCATTGCGCTGGTGTTTGCCACCGTGGTCACTTGGCTGCTGAACCTGCCCGTGGAGACGATTGGCAGCAAGTTTGGCGGCATTCCCTCTTCGCTGCCCGGGTTTTCTTGGCCCGAGTTCAGCTGGGACAGCGCCCGCTTTTTGCTCATGCCCACCTTGACTTTGACGCTGTTGGGGGCGGTTGAGTCGCTGCTGTGCGCCCGCATCGCCGACGGCATGATCGGTGACCGCCACAACCCCAACCAAGAGCTGATGGCCCAAGGCGTGGCCAACTTTGTCACGCCGTTTTTTGGTGGCATGCCCGCCACCGGCACCATTGCCCGCACCGTGACCAACATCAAAAGCGGCGGCACCACCCCGATTTCGGGCATGGTGCATGCCCTGACCTTGCTGGCCGTGGTGCTGGTGGCCGCGCCCCTGGCCGGGCACATTCCACTGGCGGCGCTGGCGGCCATCTTGATGTTTGTGGCTTGGAACATGGGCGAATGGCGCGAATTCATGCACTTGCGCCAGTACCGCCTGCCCTACCGCGTCACCTTGCTGGCGGTGTTTTTCCTCACCGTGGTGTTTGACTTGACGGTGGCCATCGAAGTGGGCCTGATCGCCGCTTGCCTGACCTTCATCTACCGCATCTCCAGCCTGAGTCGCAGCGAAGCCGTGACCCGCATGGAGCAGCCAAGTCTGGCAGGATTTGAGCACCAGGTTCAAGCCTGGCGCTTGTACGGCGCGCTGTTTTTTGGGGCGGTCAAACTGATCGAATCCATCGAGGACCAGATCAGCACACCCACGCTGGTGCTGGACCTTAAAAACGTCATTTACATCGACTCATCCGGAGCCGATGCGATGATGAGCCTGGTCGAGACCTGTCGCAAGAAGCAGGTGCACCTCATTGTGTGCGGCCTGGCGCACCAGCCATTGGACATGGCTCGGCGCAGTGGTCTGGTGGAACACCTGCAGGCCCACCTGCAACCTGACCTGCGCAACAGCGTGGCCTTGGCCGTCAGCCTGAGCGCAGACCCGGCCCGTTAAAATGCTGTCATTCTGGTTTTGGTGGTCTTCAGGGGCTGCCAAAACCCTTTTGTTTTTGCCCCTCACGGATTGCCTGCCATGTCCTTTTTCCGCCGCCCCGATTACAGCTCTGACGCCAGCCAGTTCATTGACCAGCTCAAAGCCCAGCGCCCCGAACTCGAGGCCGAACAGCGCCAAGGCCGCAGCTTGCTGTGGGACAAACCGATCGATCGCGACATCCAGGCCGAATTCAAGCAAGGTCGCGTGGCGCAAAAACCTTACGTGTACCAGACCTAGGCCTGAACTTCACGGGGTCAGCACGGCCCCTCCCAGCCTCATTTTCAAGCCCAACCCACCCGCGTGAGCACCGATACCCCCAAGCCCTTGCAGCTGCCCCAAGCCATGGCCAGCGCGGCCATGCCTGCCGTGGTCGACCAGGTGGCGCTGGCGCGCTTGTATGGCGAGCCGCTGTTCGCCATGCCCAGCGATCTGTACATCCCACCGGATGCGCTGGAGGTGTTTTTGGAGGCCTTCGAAGGCCCGCTGGACTTGCTGCTGTACCTGATCCGCAAGCAAAACTTCAACATCCTCGACATCCCCATGGCCGGCGTGACACGCCAGTACCTGAGCTATGTCGACGAAATTCGCCAGCGCAACCTGGAGTTGGCCGCCGAATACCTGCTCATGGCGGCCATGCTGATCGAGATCAAGTCACGCATGCTTTTGCCGCCCAAAAGAGCGCCTGAGGGCGAAGAGGCCGAAGACCCACGTGCCGAATTGGTGCGCCGCCTGCTCGAGTACGAGCAGATAAAACTGGCCTCGATGCAGCTGAACGTGATCCCGCAATACGGCCGCGACTTTCTGCAGGCCCAGGTCTTCATCGAGCAAAGCCTGCAACCTCGCTTTCCCGATGTGGGCATGGACGAGCTGCAATCGGCCTGGCGTGACATCCTCAAACGTGCCAACCTGGTGCAGCACCACAAGATCAGCCGCGAAGAGCTCAGCGTGCGCGAGCACATGAGCATCGTGCTCAAGCACTTGCAAGGACGCAAATTTGTGGAATTTGAACACCTGTTCGACCCGAGTCTGGGCGTGCCGGTGCTGGTGGTCACCTTCATCGCCTTGCTGGAGTTGGCCAAGGAAACCCTGATCGAAATCACCCAGGCCGAGGCCTTCGCACCGATTTACGTCCGCCTGGCCTACTCACCCCAGTGATCGCTCAGCGTCAATGGCTGCGCCCGCTGCGGAACATGCCGTGGGTTTTGCGGCTGAGCACGCCTTGCGCGGCCAGTTTGTTCATGGAAGGGCTGGCATGGGCGTGGGTGATGGCCATGCCCAAGGCATCGGCCGCGTCTTGCCGGGGCAGCACAGGCAACTGCAGCAAGCGCTTGACCATTTCCTGAATTTGCGATTTGGCTGCACGGCCATGGCCGGTGACCGATTGCTTCATTTGCAAAGCGGTGTATTCGGCCACGGGCAAGTCGCACGACACCAAGGCCGTGACGGCGCAGCCCCGCGCCTGACCCAAGAGCAAAGTCGCTTGCGGGTTGACGTTCACGAAAACAATCTCGACCGAAGCCACATCGGGTTGGTAACGCGCGGTGATTTCACGCACGCCGTCGTAGATGATTTTCAATCGGGCAGGCAGGTTGCCCATGTCACCGCGTGTGGTCTCGATCACGCCGCTGGCCACGTACTGCAAGCGCGAGCCGGTGATCTCGATCACGCCAAAGCCGGTGGTTTGCAAGCCAGGGTCGATGCCCAGGATGCGAATGCTGGCGGGGGGCGGGGTGCTCAGGCTCATGGCAGGACCACGTCGTTCATGCGGGCCATGATGGTCTCAGCGCGCCGCGCCAAATAGGCCGATTGCGCCAGCTTTTCAAAATAACGGGGGCGGGGCAGCATCACGGCCAGGCGGGCTGCCTCCCATGCGTTCAGGCGAGCGGCGCTTTTGCGAAAATAGTGCTGCGCAGCCGCCTCGGCACCAAAAACGCCCTCGCCCCATTCCACGCTGTTGAGGTAAATCTCCAAAATGCGCTCTTTGCTGAGCAAAGACTCCAGCATCAGCGCCAGCACCATCTCTTGCCCCTTGCGCAGCAGCGTGCGCTCACCCGACAAAAACAAGTTTTTGGCCAACTGCTGGGTGATGGTGGAGCCCCCCACAATTTTGACGTCCACCGGTTTGTCGGGTTGGCGTTGGACGCGTTTTTCGGCCTGCGCTTTGGCCTGGGCGTTTTTCTGCCATGCCTTTTCAAGGGACTGCCACCAGATGCCGTTGTGTTGGGTGAAGGCCGCGTCCTCAGAGGCGATCACGGCGCGCTGCAAACCTTTGGAGATGGCTTGCAATGCCACAAACTCTTGCCGCCAAGGCAGTTGGCCCTGACGCACCAGGATTTGCAAAACTTGCGAGCGCTGGAAGCTGGTCGACTCAGGCGCGAGCCAATTCATGCCCAAGATCCGCAGGGCAAAAAACAGCTGCAGGCACACACCCGCCATGGCCAGCAACAGCAACCAACGTCCCAAAGCGCGCATCAAGCCTTCTCCTTGTGGCGTGTGTTCAATCGCATCATGGTTTGCCCTGCACAGCCGTCATCACCTGGGTTCCCAATGTGTCATCACGCGAAAAATTAAAGCGCGTGACCACCACGATTTGATCGGCCTGGGCCCGCATGGGGGGGGTGAAATTGCCAAACGGTGCGGCATTGCGAACAATGGCCACCGCACGTTCATCGAGCAAGGGCCGGCCCGACGAGCGGGCCACTTCGGTGCTCAGCAACTGCCCCCGACTGTCCACTGCGATCACCATGGTCAACTGACCATAAAGTTTTTCCCCTGCTGCCTCCGGAAAGTTCAGTGTCCCCCGGTACTCGATGGTGCGGCGCATTTTGTCGTAGTACATCGCATAGACCACCTCTTGCGTGGCAGGGCTGATGTAGCGCTTGCGGGCCGCGCCCTGGGTTGGGTCCACGCGTTGCTCGATTTGCGCCAATTCGCGTGCCAGTTGCTGCTGACGTTGCACCTTGGCTTCACGATCAGGGCTATCGGCTTTGTCGCCTGCATTTTCACGGGTGATCTCGGCCAACTCATCCTTGAGTTGTGTCAACAAATGCATTTGCTGCATTTTGAGCACTTCGATTTTTTTTTGCGTCGCGCTGAGGTCCATGCCCGGGTCAGCGTTCATCGCAGCGGGCAAGGGCGAGCTGGACATGCGCGCCTGAGGCACCTCGCCGCCGCCCGCCAGACGCACCTGGGCCAAGGCCTGGGCTTGCTGGGGACGCTCTTGACTGCGCGCATTGACCAACATCACTTCCAGCGAGGTGTCCTGAAAGACACGGCCATGGGCCTCGGGTACCCCAAACCGGAAACCTACCAAACCCGCATGCACCGCCACAGACAGGCCCAATGCCCAGCTCAAGCCCCAGTGCGGTGAAGGCTGCAAACGACCCGCAGTGGGGCGAGCCCCCCTGGCGAACTGTGTGTTTTTTTCAGGGCGCATCAAGGGGTGTGCTGTCGTTCAGGTCCACCGCGATGGTCACCGGGCCCGCAGGCAGGTTGTCATCGTCCTCGGCCTCTTGTTCCGCTTCTTCGCTGCCCGCGCCTTGGCCCTCGGCATCCAGGTGCGCGAGCACGGTGCCGCGCACATCCAGGGCCATCAGGTCCACGTCGGCCAGCTTGACGCGCACGCGTGCACCACGTGGCAGGTTGTGTGCGCCCATGACGCTGAACATCAATGGCAAGGCGTCGGCGCGCACCAACCAGATGCCGCCACCCATCTCCTTGACCAGGCTGGCGTCCAGCGACTCGATGCTGTGCTGCTGCACATGGCGCAGCGTCCAGTAGCGCTCCATGCTGGACTGCACGCTGTTGTAGGCGCTGTAGGCCGCATCAAAACCGCTGATGATGGAAAACAACTCGGCGTCTTTGGGTTTGAAGGGCGCGGCCAATGCGGCCGTAGCGCCATGCTTGGCACAGGCGATGATTTGCCACTGGTTGACCAAGTCGGTGTAACGGCGCAGCGGCGAAGTGCTCCAGGCGTAGCTGGGCACGCCAATGCCCGCATGCGGCAACGCCTTGGTGCCCATGCGCACCTTGACGCCCGGCGCCAAACTGGCCTGGCTGCGGTAAATGCCAGGCACACCCAAACTGGCCATCCACTGGCCCCAGGTGCTGTTGGCCAGGATCATGGCCTCGGCCACCATCAAATCGAGCGGCGCACCGCGTTGGCGAGTACCGATGACCACGGTTTCGTCCCCGGAAGGCGGCGTATCGTTGTTGTCGCGCTCCAACTTGAAACTGTAGTCCGGTCGGTTGAAGTTTTCTGGCTTGCCGCGCACCACTTCGCGCCGCGCTTTCAGGGTCTGGGCCAGACGCCAAAAAAACGCCAGCGTGGCGCGGCTCACGGGCACGTCGGCGTGGTCGCTCTGGTCTTCGCCCTCCAGCCATTCGCGGGTGATGCGCCCGTCCAGCTGGTCATGGCGTAAGTTGACCAAAATCGGTACGCGCTCCAGGCGGGTGACAGCGCTTTGCACCTCCAGCGTGTCTTCGCTGAAGGTGACGTACAGCGACACCGCCGGGCAGTCACGTCCTTCGATCAGGGTGTAGGCCTGCACCACGCTGTCGGGCAGCATGGTGATTTTGTATCCCGGCATGTACACGGTGGACAGGCGGGCGCGGCCCAGCTGGTCAATCGGGCTGCCAGGGCTCAGGGCCAAGCCAGGTGCTGCGATGTGGATGCCCACGGTGACCGTGCCTGTGCCCAGGCCTTGCAGGGACAGGGCGTCGTCGATTTCGGTGGTGTGCGAATCGTCAATCGAAAACGCCTGCACCGGGGCCAGCGGCAAGTCGTCGGTGATGGCGGGCGCCTGCAAAGGGGGAAAGCCCGTGCCCTTGGGGAACAGTTCAAACAAGAACCGTTGCCAATGGAAATCCCAGGGCGAGGCGATGGCCCCTGCGTTTTGCAGCAAGTCCAAAGGCGCCGTCTGGCTGCTTTTGCTGGCCTCGACCACGGCCTTGTACTCGGCGGTGTTTTTGTCGGGGCGAAACAGGATTTTGTAGAGCTGCTCGCGGATCGGATCCGGGCAACTGCCCGCCACCAGATCGGCCGACCAGGCTTCGATCTGGGCCTGGACCTGCTTTTTCTTCTCGATGGCCTGCAAGGCCTGCTGCACGATGTCGGCCGGGGCTTTGCGAAAGCGCCCTTTGGCACCGCCCCGGCGGAAGTAATGCGGCGCTTCGTGCAAGCGCAGCAAGGCCGCCACCTGCTCGGTGGTGCTGGCGTTGTTGCTGAAATAGTCTTTGGCCAGGTCGCCAAAGCCAAACTCATCGTCCGGGGCGCATTCATAAGCCAGTTCCAACTCGATGGTTTGACTCAGCTCCCCGGCCTCGGCCAGCAAGGCGGCCGGGGCCGGTTTGTCGAACTTCAGCAGCATGTGGGCCGATTTGACCTTGACCCGTTTGCCGGAGTCGAGTTCGACCTGCGCGGAAGCCTCGGCTTCGGCCATGATCCGTCCGGCCATGAATTTGCCGGCATCTTCAAATAATACGTACATGGCCTGATTTTCCCATGCCGCCCAAGCATTCGGCCCGGTGGGCTTCACGCCAGTTGCAGAAATTCAAGGATTTGCGGCAAGTGCTCGTCAAAATCGCTCAAGGCGTGGTCGCTGCCCTCGATCAGCCGCACCTTCCCGGCCTGGTGGCGGGCCAGCATTTCGCGCCAGTCCAGCACCTCATCGCCCTTGGCGATCAAGGCCAGCGTGGCGGGAAAGGTTGGCAAGTGCTGACTTTCAAGCAGTTTGAGCTCTTGCAAATGAGCCGGCTCAAAAAAAATGCTTTGTGATGGGTCTTGCCAGACCGGGTGCTGGCCAATGTAGCGCGCCAGATCGCGCGAGGGGTGCACGGCCGGGTTGACCAGCACCGCAGGAACACCCCAGTGAGCCGACAGCCAGGCGGCATAAAAACCGCCCAGCGAAGAACCCATGACCGCCATCTGCCCACGCGGCCAAGCGGCTGTGCCCTGCCGCAACAGGTCAATGGCTTGGGCGGGCGATGCGGGCAATTGCGGGCACCACCAGGTGACACCAGGGTGGCGGGCCTGCACCCACTTGGCCATGATTTGGGCCTTGGCCGACTGGGGCGACGACCTGAAGCCGTGCAGGTAGAGCAAATGGGTGGTGCGCACAGGGCCTCAGATTTCGATTTTGGAGCCCAGCTCGACCACCGCATTCGTGGGCAGGTTCAAAAACGCGGCCGCGCCGCTGGCGTTGTGGTGCATGTTGGCAAACAATTTTTCGCGCCAAGTGGCCATGCCCCCGCCGATGGTGGGAATCACGATGTCGCGCGACAAGAAATAACTGGTCGTCATGGGGTCGAGCTTGTAGCCGTCGTCCT
The DNA here is from genome assembly GCF_945901735.1 of Limnohabitans sp. Rim8. Lineage (GTDB taxonomy): Bacteria > Pseudomonadota > Gammaproteobacteria > Burkholderiales > Burkholderiaceae_C > Limnohabitans_A. Next base: position 47,979 of record NZ_CAMDLM010000023.1, on the reverse strand, counting down.
CAATGACGGCCAGTGCCGATGGCAAGTCGGGGTTGTCCTTGAAGCCGTAGTTGACGATGACTTGCCAGCAGTCATGCCCCAGCGGTGTCACATCCAGACGTTGACCGACGTCCACACGCGGCACCTCGTGGCTGCGCACGGTGACAAACAGATTGCGCTCGTGCAGAACCTTGTTGTGCTTGAGGTTGTGCAACAAAGCGTTGGGCACATTGCCAGACTCAGCCGTCAGAAACACGGCCGTGCCCTGCACCCGTGCCGGCGGCGAAATGAACACCGCCTCCATAAAATCCGTCAGGTGCAAAGCGTCCGAGCGCAAAGAGTCATTGAGCAAGCGACGTCCATCGTGCCAGGTGAGCATCAGTGTGAACACCGCCGCGCCGATGAGCAGCGGGAACCAGCCGCCGTCGAGCAACTTGAGCATGTTGGAGGCCCAAAACGCCAGGTCGACCACAAAGAAAAAGCCGGTGGCACCAATACACAGCGCCAGTGGCAACTTCCAAGCGTAGCGGATCACGAAGAAGGTGAGCACCGTGGTGATCAGCATGTCGGTGCACACCGCAATGCCATAGGCCGCCGCCAAGTTGCTCGACGACTTGAACATGACCACGGCCAGCACGATGGCGACAAACAAGCCCCAGTTGACGAAGGGCATGTAGATTTGTCCGGTGTCGGTTTCGCTGGTGTGTTGCACCTGCAATCGCGGCAGATAACCGAGCTGAATGACCTGTTTGGTCACGCTGAAAGCGCCAGAAATCAGGGCTTGCGAGGCGATGACCGTGGCCATGGTGGCCAGACCCACCAAGGGCACCAAGGCCCAGTCGGGGGCCATCATGAAAAACGGGTTTTTCACGGCCTCGGGCTCGGCCAAAAGCAAAGCGCCTTGGCCAAAATAGTTCAAGGTCAGGCAAGGCATGACCACGCTGAACCAAGCCAGGCGGATTGGTTTTTTACCGAAGTGGCCCAAATCGGCGTACAGCGCTTCGCCACCCGTGACGCACAAGACCACCGCCCCCAAAATGATGAAGGTGGTACCCGGGTTGTTCCACATGAAGCCCAAGGCATAGTGGGGGCTGATGGCCAGCAAAATCTCGGGGTGGTGGGCGATGTGTGTCACGCCCAGCACCGCGATGGTGACGAACCAGACCAAGGTGATGGGGCCGAAGAATTTGCCAATGCCCGCCGTGCCGCGCTTTTGCACCCAAAACAGCAGGAACAAGATGACCAAGGTGAGCGGGATCACCGCCTTCTTGAAGTTCGGGGAGATGATCTCCAGGCCCTCAACGGCGGAGAGAACGGAAATGGCGGGTGTGATCACGCCGTCGCCATAAAACAAGCAAGTGCCAAAAATGCCGACCACCAACAAGACTTTGCGCAACTGGGGCTTGTCCTTGACCGACTGTGAAGCGAGCGCCAACATGGCCACCAAGCCGCCTTCGCCGTGGTTGTCGGCGCGCAGCACCAGAACCACGTACTTGACCGACACGATGGTGGTCAGGGTCCAGAAAAAGATGGAGAGGATGCCGTAGACGTTGTTGTGCGTGAAGGGCACATGGCCGGAGCCAAAGACCTCTTTCATGGCGTACAGCACGCTGGTGCCGATGTCGCCATAAACCACGCCAATGGCGCCCAGCGTCAGGGCGGCGAGAGAGGATTTTGTTGAGGACACAAAAAAAGCCTGACTGAAGTCAGGCTTGGTGACTGAGATGCGCCCTATTTTGCGCCCACTTCAGGCGGTCTGTCATGGCCCCATCGGCAAATATGTTGCAGCGCAACAACTTTTGACAACTTCGAAAAACAGGCAAGGCCTCAAATCACCCCAATTGCAGATTTCAGGCCACCCAAACGCCAAAAACAGTCTCTTTCAGTCGTACACCTCGGCCTCGGGGTCGGTGGCTTCGAGCTCGTAGCTGGCCGCCAACATGGCCAGGCGGCCAATCACGCCGTACATGTAAAAGCGGTTGGGCACGCTGGCACCGGGTTTGACACCCGGCTGGGGCAGGTGCGGCGTGTCGGCAAAAGCCAAGGGCACAAAGCTGGCACCCGGGGCGTTCAGGTTCTCGTCCACGCCGCGCTCGGCATGCACCCGGTAAAAACCGCCCACCACATAGCGGTCCATCATGTAGACCACCGGCTCGGCCACGGCATCGTTGATGCGCTCGTTGGTGAGCACGCCTTCCTGGATGATCACGTCGTTCACCGTCTGACCGTCCTTGATGACGTTCATCTTGTTGCGGGTTTTGCGGTTCAGGACGTCCAAGTCCGCCACATCGCGCACCGTCATGATGCCCATGCCATAGGTGCCGTTGTCGGCTTTGACCACCACAAACGGCTTTTCGTTGATGCCGTATTCCTTGTATTTGCGCTTGATCTTGGTCAGCAATGCATCCACATTGCTGCGCAGGCAATCCATGCCTGTGCCTTCGGCAAAATTGACGTCGCCACATTGGCTGAACATCGGGTTGATGAGCCAAGGGTCGATGCCCAGCAGCTTGCCGAAGCGCTTGGCCACTTCCTCGTAGCTTTGAAAATGCTTGGTCTTGCGGCGCACGCTCCAGCCTGCGTGCAGGGGCGGCAACAAAAATTGCTCGTGCAACTCTTCCAGAATGCCCGGCGCACCGGCCGACAGGTCGTTGTTGAGCAAGATGGTGCAAGGGTCAAAGTCTTTCAGGCCCAAGCGGTGCTGAGTGCGCACCACCGGCTCCAGCGTCACACTTTCACCATTGGGCAATTCAATGACCGTGGTTTCCTTGATTTCAGGGCTGATCGAACCCAGGCGCACGTTCAGGCCCGCCATGTGGAAGATGCGCTGCAGCTGAACCACGTTGGCCAAATAGAAGGTGTTGCGCGTGTGGTTCTCGGGAATGATCAGCAGGTTTTTGGCCTCGGGACAGATCTTTTCGATGGCCGCTTGCGCCGCCTGCACGGCCAAAGGCAGCATTTCAGGCGTCAGGTTGTTCCAGCCGCCGGGGTAGAGGTTGGTGTCCACCGGGGCCAGCTTGAAGCCGGCGTTGCGGATGTCCACCGAGGTGTAGAACGGCGGGGTGTGCTCCATCCACTCCAGACGGAACCAGCGTTCAATCGCAGGCATGGAGTCCAGAATGCGTTGCTCCAGCTCATTGATGGGGCCGGTCAGGGCGGTGACGAGATGGGGAACCATGGGCATCCTTTGTCGGGAAAAATCAGGTCAAAACAGGAAAATCATATGGGGCCGTTCAGCGCCATTGCAAGCGCATCACGGACACTGTGCTGCCAGGCCAAGACCTGTGCACAAATATTGCGGCGCTCAAGCGCGCACCTCGCCCTCACCCAGCACCACGTATTTGAGTGAGGTCAGGCCTTCGATGCCCACGGGGCCGCGAGCGTGGAACTTGTCGGTGCTGATGCCGATCTCGGCACCCAGCCCGTATTCAAAGCCGTCCGCAAAGCGGGTGCTGGTGTTGACCATGACGCTGGCCGAATCCACCTCGCGCAAAAAGCGCTGGGCGTGCATGTGGTCGCGCGTCAGGATGGCATCGGTGTGGTGGCTGCTGTAGTGGTTGATGTGGGCAATCGCCTCGTCCAGGCCTTCGACCACCTTGATGCTGATGATGGGGGCCAGGTACTCCTCGAACCAGTCTTGCTCGGTGGCGTCTTGGAGCTTGGCTTTGGCGACCTGGCTCAAGATGGCCTTGGCCTTGGGGCAGCAGCGCATCTCCACGCCTTTGGCGGCGTATATTGCACCGATTTTGGGCAGAAATTCAGCGGCCACACCCCGTGCCACCAACAAGCTTTCGCTCGCGTTGCAGGGGCTGTACTTTTGGGTTTTGGCATTGTCGGCCACGTTCACAGCCATGTCGATGTCGCACGGTGCGTCCACATAGGTGTGGCAATTGCCATCCAAGTGCTTGATGACGGGCACTTTGGCCTCAGCGCTGATGCGCTCAATCAAACCCTTGCCACCCCGCGGGATGACCAAGTCCACAAACTGCGGCATGGTGATGAGCTGGCCCACGGCGGCGCGGTCGGTGGTTTGCACCAGTTGCACGGCGTCCACTGGCAAACCGCTCTCGGTCAGGGCTTGCTGCACCAGCAGCGCCAGGGCCTTGTTCGACTCGATGGCCTCGGAGCCGCCGCGCAAGATGCAGGCATTCCCACTCTTGATCGACAGGCTGGCCGCTTCGATGGTCACGTTCGGGCGGCTTTCGAAAATCATGCCGAACACGCCAATGGGCACGCGCATTTGGCCCACGCGGATGCCGCTGGGCACTTGTTTCATGCCCAGAATTTCGCCAATCACATCGGGCATGGCAGCCAATTGCTCGCAGCCTTGGGCGCAAGTTTCCAGCACTTGGGGGGTCAATTTCAAGCGGTCCACCATCGGCTCGGCCAGTCCGGCGGCGCGGGCGCGCTCCAGGTCTTTGGCGTTGTCCAGCTGCAAGGCATCGGTGTTCTCGCGCAGCAAGGCGGCCAGGCGACGCAAAGCCCTGTTTTTGGTGGCAGCAGAGGCCTTGGCCATCAGTGCAGACGCTTTTTTGGCCTGCTGGCCCAAGGCATGCATGTGTTCAGCGGTGTTCAATTCGGTCATGGGTTCATTTTCGCAGAAGCCAAAGACACTTTGGCCCCACCCTGCCATGCACCTGGCGGGTTATGGGCCGCTGGCGACCCTAGCGCACGATGCAAAAGCGCGAAAAGCGAACGGCAAGGCGCTGCAGCGCCTGCCAGGGGTCGGTGGGCCAGTCGGGCACTTTGAGCCCTTTGACGATGCCGTCCACATGATGAGCCGCTTGCAGCAGGCCGTTCAAGCGGGCTTCGCTCATGCGCGGCAGCACGCGCTCGAACAAGCGTTCACGCGGGCCCCAGACGCGCTGTTCGCGCAGCGCCATGGGCAGGGGTTTGCCAGCGGCCATGGCGTCTTTCACGCGCTTCAAGGCACGGATGTCTTCCGCAAGGGTGTAGTGCACCAGCACCGCCGCTTCGCCCTCGGCCTGCAGGCCGTCGAGCATGCGCTGCACCCGGGCGACCTGGCCCGACAAGACCGATTCGGACAACTTGAACACGTCGTAGCGGGCCACGTTGACCACGGCCGACTCGACCTGCGCCTGGCTGAGTTCGCCCGCGGGGTAGAGCAGGCCCAGCTTCTGGATTTCCTGGTGTGCGGCCAGCAAATTGCCCTCCACCCGGTCGGCAAAAAATTGCAGCGTACGCTGGCCCTCTTCTCCTGCAGCCACGCTTTGGCCCTGCAGTTGCAGGCGTTGGGCGATCCAGGGTGGCAAAGCGTTGCGCTCGACGGGATCGATCTGGATGGACACGCCACCGTTCTCGAGCGCACCAAACCAGGCCCCTTTGCGGGTGGCCGCATCCAGGCGCGGCAGCAAGACCAAGGTCAAGGTGCTGTCGTTGCCTTGAGCCGAAGCCACCAATTGCTGAATGGCGGTGCTGCCTTCTTTTCCCGGCTTACCTGAGGGAATACGCAATTCGACCATTTGTTTGTCGGCAAACAGGCTGAGCGAGCCGCCTGCGGCCAGCACCTCGCTCCAATCGAAATGGGCCCCAGACACGGTGTGCACACTGCGCTCGGTGTAGCCCTGCGCACGGGCGCTGGCGCGGATGGCATCGGCCGCCTCTTGCTGCATCAGGGGTTCGTCGCCGTGCAAGACGTACAGGCTGCGCAAGCCTTTTTGCAGGTGCGCACCGAGCTGGGGCAAGGCCAGTTGCATCTTGCGACTCAGGGTTTGGCCGAGGGCAAGGCCCGGGGCTTGACCGCCGACAACCGCCGCATGATCTGCTGCACGATGTCGGTCTGCATGTCGCGGTACATCGTGGCTTGCTCGATTTCTTTGGACAACGCTGCGGTTTCGGTGAAGCTCAGGTCGCGTTGCTGCGCCAGCCCGACGGGCTCGATCAAGTTCAGGCCTTGAGGAGTGCGCAGACGAAACCGCACCCGCAAGCGCAGTTGGAGCTCTCGCACTTGGCCCGAGGCGTTCACGCCCACCACCGCCTGCTCCCTGTTTTCGCTCAAGATGTCGAGAACCGCATCGGCTGTGGCCAATTGCTTGGGCTCGCTCAGCAGTGTGATGCGGCCTGTGCCCAGCAAATTGCGGCGCAGCTCCACGCCCAGGGGCGAGGTGGTCGAGAAATTGGCGTACAGGGTTTTGAACGGGTAATCGCCCGCGCTGCGCAGCTGAAAGCCGCAGGCCGACAAGCCGGCCAGCAAAGGCCCGGCACCGAGCAACAAGCCAAAGCGGCGGCGTGAAGTGTTCATCACAGGGCGATCATCGGGGTGTGCGGGCATCAGACCGTGAAATCACAACACGATGTTGACCAAACGGCCAGGCACCACGATGAGCTTCTTGGGCGCGGCACCCGCCGCCTGCTTGACGACAGCTTCATGGGCCAGTGCGGCAGCTTCGATCTGGGCCTTGTCAGCGCTGGCAAGCACCCAGATGGACCCGCGCAGCTTGCCGTTGATCTGCAGCATCAGCTCAATCTGGTCGCGCTCCAGTGCCGACTCGTCCACGGTGGGCCAGGGCGCGTCCAGCAACTCACCCACGGCCTTGACGTAGCCCAGTTGTTGCCAAATTTCGTCTGTGATGTGCGGGCAGGCGGGGTAGAGCATGCGCATCAAAATCGACACGCCTTCGCAAAGGGCGGCGGTATCGCTCTCTTTGAAAGGTCCACTGCCATCGGGCTTGAAGTCTTCCAGCGCGTTGAGCAACTTCATGCAACCGGACACCACGGTGTTGTACTGCATGCGCTCGTAGTCGTAACCCACCTGCTTGAGCACCAGGTGCATCTCGCGGCGAAGGGCCTTGGCCGCATCACCCAAGGTAGCCTGGCTCAGGTCTTGGCCTGTGGCCGAGCGCAGCAGTTCGTGGTGCTTGAAGGCGAAGTTCCAGACACGGCGCAAAAAGCGGTAGCTGCCTTCCACGGCCGAGTCGTTCCACTCCAGCGTCACCTCAGGCGGCGCGGTGAACATGGTGTACAGGCGCGCGGTGTCGGCACCGTATTTTTCAATCAGGTCTTGCGGGTCCACGCCGTTGTTTTTCGACTTGGACATGGTGCCCACGCCCTCGTAGTCGATGGCGGTGCCCACAGGCAGGCAGCCATCGCCGCTGTCGGCTTCGTTCTTGAGCTTGGCACCGATGACTTTGCCGGTCTCGTCCAGAACATGCTCCACATCGTGCGGCCAGAAGTAGTCCTTGCCGCCCTTGGCGGTGCGGCGCGAATAAATGTGGTTGAGCACCATGCCCTGCGTGAGCAGCTTGCTGAAAGGCTCGTCCACCTTCACCAAGCCAAGATCGCGCATGACCTTGGTCCAAAAACGTGCGTACAGCAGGTGCAAGATGGCGTGTTCGATGCCGCCGATGTATTGGTCCATGCCGCTGCCGCCCGCGGCCAGGTGTTGGTCACGCATCCAATAATCCGCGCCCTCGCCCACCATGCCATCGACCTTGGTCGGGTCGCAATAGCGCATGAAGTACCAGGACGAATCCACAAAGGTGTCCATGGTGTCGGTCTCGCGGCGGGCCGCTTTGCCGCACACCGGGCAAGTGACCCCAGCGTGAAAGCCTTCGTGCTTGTGCAGCGGGTTGCCCGAGCCGTCGGGGATGCAGTCTTGTGGCAACACCACGGGCAGGTCTTTTTCGGGCACGGGCACAGCGCCATGCTCGTCACAATGGATCATCGGGATCGGCGTGCCCCAGTAGCGCTGGCGGCTCACGCCCCAGTCGCGCAGACGCCAGGTGGTTTTCTTCTCGCCCAAGCCTTTGGCGGCCAACAATTCGGCCACTTTGGAGGCAGCGACTTTTTGGGTCAGTCCATCGAGTTCACCGGAGTTGACGCAAACGCCATCCTTGGTCGCATACCACTCAGACCAGGTGGAATCATCAAAAGCGGTCTTGGCGCTGCCTGCGTTGGGCAACGATGAGATAGCGTCTGTCGCACCCGACGCAGGCGACGACAAGGCCGCCCCACGCTGAGCCACCACCTGCTTGATCGGCAAGGCGTACTTCAAAGCAAAGGCGAAGTCGCGTTCGTCGTGCGCGGGCACGCCCATCACCGCACCATCGCCGTAGCTCATGAGCACGTAGTTGCCGACCCAAATTTCGACCTGCGCGCCCGTGATCGGGTGCGTGACGAACAGGCCCGTGGCCATGCCCTTCTTTTCTTGTGTGGCCAGCTCGGCCTCGGTCGTGCCCCCGCTCTTGCACTCTTCCAAAAATGCCGCCAAAACGGGATGGCTCTCAGCGGCATGCGTGCTCAGAGGATGCTCGGCCGCCACCGCGCAAAACGTCACGCCCATGATGGTGTCGGCGCGGGTGGTGAAGACGTACATCTTGCCGTCGCCAATCAAGCCGCCCGAGGCATCGCGGATGTCGTGCGGGAACGCGAAACGCACGCCTTCGCTCTTGCCAATCCAGTTTTCCTGCATCAGGCGCACTTTATCGGGCCAGCCGTTGAGCGTGGCCTTCTCGTTCCCGATTTGGACATGGTCCAGCAGCTCTTGTGCGTAGTGGGTGATGTTCAGGTAATAGCCCGGAATTTCGCGCTTTTCGACCGGAGCGCCCGTGCGCCAGCCTTTGCCGTCGATCACCTGCTCATTGGCCAGCACGGTCTGGTCCACCGGGTCCCAGTTCACGACCTGGGTCTTGCGGTAAGCAATGCCTTTTTCCAGCATCTTCAAAAACAGCCACTGGTTCCACTTGTAATACGTCGGGTCGCAGGTGGCGACTTCGCGCGACCAATCGATCGCCAGGCCCATCGCCTGCATCTGCTTTTTCATGTACGCGATGTTCTCGTATGTCCACTTGGCCGGGGGCACGCCGTTTTTCAGCGCCGCATTCTCGGCGGGCAGGCCAAAAGCGTCCCAGCCCATGGGCATCAAGACGTTGAAGCCCTTCATGCGCAGGCTGCGCGTGAGCATGTCGTTGATGGTGTAGTTGCGCACATGGCCCATGTGCAGCTTGCCGCTGGGGTAAGGCAGCATGGAGCAGGCGTAGAACTTCTTTTTGCTGGCGTCTTCGGTGACGCGGTAGGCATCGCGGGTGTTCCAACGGGATTGCGCAGCGGGTTCGACTTCGAGGTGGTTGTACTTGTCTTGCATAGGGCTAAATTGTAGGGGCTGGGCGGGTCATCGCCGGGTGCGGGCGCAGCAAGGCCACTGCCATATGCGCCAGCTTGGGTTCAGGGTGAAACCACCTCGGCGACAAAGCCGATCCGGCTCAAACCGGCTTTTTGGGCCAGACCCATGGCCTCGACCACCCGGCCGTAAGGCACTGACGCATCGGCACGCAGCTCCAGCTCAGTCAGTGGGTTGCGGCGGGCAGTTTTGGCCAGTTGTTCGCGCAAGGCGTTTTCGGCGATCGGCTGGTCGTTCAGGAACCAGCGGCCTTGCGCATCGACCACCAGGACCACAGCCTGAGGCGCAGCCCCCGGTTCACCGCCTTCGCTTTGGGGCAGGTCCAGGCGGATGGCGCTGGTCATCAAAGGTGCGGTCAGGATGAAGATAACCAGCAGCACCAGCATCACGTCCACCAGGGGCGTGACGTTGATGTCACTCATCGGCGCATCGACGGGGCGGCTGGACAGGCGACCAAAAGCCATGGCCGCTCAGTCTCGGGGGCCGACGAGCAAAGCGCGCACATCGTGAGCAAAGCCTTCGAGCTCGGCCTCGATCTGGCCAATGCGCCGACCCAACAGGTTGTAGCCCAGCACCGCCGGAATCGCCACCGCCAGACCAGCAGCGGTCATGACCAGGGCTTCGCCTACGGGCCCGGCAATCTGCTCCATGCGGACAGGGCCACCTTCGGCCATGCCACTCAGGGCATTGAAGATGCCCCACACCGTGCCCAACAAACCGATGAAAGGTGAGATGGAACCTGCCGTGGCCAGCAGCACCTGCCCCCATTGCAAGCGGCGCAGCACCGATTGCATGGCCTCGCGCAGCACGCGGGTGAGTTGGTGGTGGCGCTGACCCGCTGAGGCCAAAGTGCCGCCCAAGGGCAGCAAGGTGGCGTCGAGCAAGGGCAGCACACAGGCTTCGCGGTCAAACTGAGCCACGCGCTGGCGGGCATCGTCGAAACCCGGGGCCTGCCAGAATGCGGCCACGCTGCGCGGTACGTCTTGCGTGACTCGCGCGAGCAAACGCCATTTCCAGGCGATCACCACCCAACTGCCCACCGACAAGGCCAGCAACATGAGCGCCAGCACGCGGCTGACGACATCGCTGTGCAGCAAAAAGTCGTTCAGGCTCATGGGTAGCTTTCAGGTAGGGTGCATCAGCGCAGCTTGAGCACGTCGAACATGTCAAACAGACCACGCGGCTGACGGGTCAGGAAGCGCACGGCACGCAAACTGCCTTGCGCATAAGTGGCGCGGCTGGAAGATTTGTGCGTGACCTCGATGCGCTCGCCAATGCCCGCGAACAACACGGTGTGTTCGCCCACAATGTCGCCGCCGCGAATGGTCGAAAATCCGATGGTGGAGGGGTCGCGCTCCCCGGTGTGACCATAACGCTCGTAGACGGCGCACGCTTTCAAGTCGCGCCCGATGGCCTCGGCAATCACTTCGCCCATCTTCAGGGCCGTGCCCGAAGGCGCATCCACCTTGTGGCGGTGGTGGGCTTCGATGATCTCGATGTCGTAGCCTGTGGACATGGCCTGCGCGGCCATTTGCAGCAATTTCAAGGTGACGTTGACACCCACACTCATGTTCGGGGCCATCACGATGGCGATGTCCTGGGCGATCTCGGCGATCTCAGCTTTTTGTGCATCGGTAAAGCCGGTGGTGCCAATCACCGCCTTGACGCCCAGTTCACGACAGACTTTGAGGTGGGCCAGCGTGCCCTCGGGGCGGGTGAAATCAATCAGGCAAGATGCGCCTTGCAGGCCGGCATACAGGTCGGCGGTGACTGCGGTGCCTGTGACCCGGCCAAGCGCAGCGCCTGCGTCTTGCCCAAGCGCTGGGCTGGCTGCGATGTCCAGCGCACCAGCAAGGCGGCAGTCGTCGGTGGCCAAAATGGCTTCGATCAGCATATGCCCCATGCGGCCGGACGCGCCAGCGACGGTGATGGGCAAAAAGTTCGTTGAGGTCATGGCTTAAATGGGCAAAAAATGATGAGCTCGGTCCCAAAAGGGCTCTGCGGCTGGGCCCCCTTCAAGGACAACCAGCGCTGGGCGTTCAGCGTATGGCCGGCTCCAAAGGCGGGTAGCTGCGTGTCAAAGCTGCAGGCGCGGTGGGCATCTCGGTCCGAGTTGGGTTGGAGGCCGGTGAAAATTTCTTTAAATCCTCTTCGCTGGCCTGCAGGGGTGGCAGTTTGCCCACCGACTGGGGACGCACCAGGCGCCCGGCAAAATCCGACTCGCTGGGCAGCACGTCGCTGTCGACTTGTTCGAGCACATCGCCCTTGAAGTACACCGTGAGCCTGAAGTTTTGCGCTGGCACGCCCTGGCGCTGAATGCTGAAGGCGTAGTCCCAACGGTTGGCATGGAACAAACTGGCGATCAAGGGCGTGCCCAGGATGTCGCGCACCTGCGCGCGCGCCATGCCGGGGCGCAAGGCCTGGCGCTGCTCGTTGGAGACAAAGTTGCCCTGCACCACCTCGGGCACAAAGGGTTTGAAGGTGTCCCGGCTCACAGAGCCGGACAGGCCGCCACAACCGGCTAGGCTCGCACCCAGCAAGAGGGCTGCCAGGCCATGGACGGAAAGACGGAAAGTCAGGGAAGCTGTCATGGTTGAGGGTGTGCCGATATGATCAGGTCATTGTAGCGGCAGCCTTGCCGCAGGACCGCCCCTGGCGACCCCACCCACACAGCCCATGAGCCAGATCGACGAACTGAAAAACAACGGCCTCAAAGCCACCTTGCCGCGCCTGAAAATCCTGGAAGTTTTTCAAAACGGCTTGATGCGCCACATGACCGCCGAGGATGTGTTTCGTCAACTCCTCAAGGACAACGCCGACATTGGCCTGGCCACCGTTTACCGGGTGCTGACCCAGTTCGAGCAGGCAGGCATCCTCAGCCGCAACCACTTTGAAAGTGGCAAAGCCGTGTACGAGCTCAACGAAGGCCAACACCACGACCACATGGTGTGCTTGGACTGCGGTCGGGTGGAGGAGTTCTATGACGCGGAAATTGAGTCGCGCCAGCAAGCCGTGGCCCAGGCCAAGGGCTTTGTGATCGCCGACCATGCACTGAGCCTGTACGCCCACTGCACGCAACAGCCCTGCCCGCACCGCAACGCCCGCTGAAGAAGCGCTTGCCCCAACTTTCAGCCCATGGCGCGGCGCTGTCGCTCGATGAAGTCCTGGTAGGTGTCGATGCCACGCATTTGCAAGATGGTGTTGCGCACAGCCGCCTCCACCAACACCGCAATGTTGCGCCCGGCCATGACCTGGATCACCACCTTTTGCACCGGTATGCCCAGCACGTCTTGCCGCAAGGGCTCGGAGGGCAGGCGCTCGTAGTCACGCTCAAGGGTTTCACGCCGCACCAGGTGCACGATGAGTTTGAGACGCATTTTTCGGCGCACAGCCGTCTCGCCAAAGATGGCTCGGATGTCCAAAAGGCCAATGCCGCGCACTTCCAGCAGGTTTTGCAGCAGATCAGGGCAACGCGCTTCGATGGTGGTCTGGTTGATGCGGTACAGGTCTACCGCATCGTCGGCCACCAGGCCATTGCCACGTGAAATCAATTCCAAGCCCAGTTCGCTTTTGCCCAGACCTGACTCTCCCGTGATCAACACACCCATGCCCAAAATGTCCATGAACACACCGTGCATGGTGATGCGATCGGCAAAGTGTTTGGACAAATAAGCACGCAACACATCGATCACGAAGGCCGAGGACTGCTGGGTGGCAAACATGGGGATTTGCGCCCGCTCGCACATGGCCAGCAAGGCATCGGGCGCGGTTTGACCGTCGGCCAGTACCAGCACCGGCGGCTCCAGCGTCACGATGCGCGAAATGCGCCGGGAGCAGTCGTCAGGCGAGCCATTCGTCAGGTAAGCAACTTCGCGAGGCCCCAAAATTTGGACGCGGTAAGGATGGATGTAATTGAGATAACCCACCAGATCCGCGCCGGAGCGGGCTTGTCGCACGGCGACCTCGTCAAAGCGCCTCTCCGATGCACCCAAGCCTGCTTGCCACTGCCACCGTAGTTGTTGGCGGTGGTCCTCAAAGAGAACATCGGCGCTGATGACGGAGGGCTTCATCGCCTGCAGACTGTCAAAAAGGGATCAGGCGGTTTGAGCCGATTGCCACTGGGCGATCAACTGGTGCAGGCCGGCCTGGGCCGTGCTGCTTTTGATGCTTTCGCGCAAAGCGGTGTCGCTGAGCAACTCGGCAATCTCGGACAAAATTTCCAGGTGCTTTTGGGTCGCCGCCTCGGGCACCAGCAAAAAGATCAGCAAGTTGACCGCTTGCTCGTCCGGTGCATCAAAACCAATGGGCTGGGCCAACTGAAATACGGCGGCCATCGGGGCTTTGAGGCCCTTGATGCGACCGTGCGGGATGGCCACACCGTGGCCCAGGCCCGTGGAGCCTAAACGCTCACGGGCAAACAGGCTGTCGGTGACCAAGGCACGCGACAGGCCGTGCAGATTCTCAAAGAGAAGTCCGGCTTCTTCGAATGCACGTTTCTTGCTGGTGGCTTCCACCCCCACAAGAACTTGGGCAACAGGCAATATGGATGAGAGTCGGTTCATGGTCGAGGCAGGATTATGCACCCTATCCACCATCAGGCTTTGTCGCTGGCCCGATCGGTACTCAGCATGGGGTGTCTTGGTGCACCCAGGTCGCGAAAAAAGGGCCGCTTGCTGCGGCCCCAGTGAATCCATGGAGAGATCACATCATGCGCTTGGGCGCACTGTGGTGGTGGTCCGTCATGCGGTCCTTGTGTTTGACCACTTGACGATCGAGTTTGTCCACCAGATCGTCCACCGCGGCGTACAGGTCTTCATGAGCGCTTTCAGCAAACAGGTCATTGCCTTTGACATGGATGTTGCACTCTGCGCGTTGGCGCTTTTCCTTTTCCTTGATCTTTTCGACGGTCAGCAGCACTTTGACATCGACCACCTGATCAAAATGCCGGGTGATGCGGTCAAGTTTTCCCGTGACGTACTGGCGCAAAGCCGGGGTCACTTCCAAATGGTGCCCGCTGATGGTTAAATTCATAATCGTCGCCTCCATAGATTCAGGGTCGGGGAAAGCCCCGCTGGTGCGGGACTCTGAAACCACCTTTTCGGGGTGGCTCAACCCCACTATGCGCCCCCAAAAATGGAAAAGCAATACGCCCTCAACTAAACCTGTAAAGCCCGCCGCTTTTGGACTCAACGGGCCATTTCAGTGCTATTGTTCGACTTGAAGCCAAGATCTGTCCCACCGACTTGACCCCCTGCAAGACCCCAGCATCCCCTGCAACTCAGCCAACAACCGGCGCAGGAGCCCCATGCAGGCGCAAATGCCCGGCCAACCAGACGCTGAGCACACTGGCCAAAACCCCCAACAAGCCCGCCACCCAATACAAGGTGAGCTGCCCTTGCGCATCGCGCCCGATGATCAGCCCCGCCACCAAGGCCGCCAAGCCCATCGAGGTCGACTGCACGGCCGAGTTCAGGGTCATGAACGTGCCGCGCAAACGGGGCAGGGCAGCTGAAGAAATCATCGCCATGCCGGGAATCATGCGCCCGCTCATGACGGTGAAAAACAGCGTCGATATGACCAACAAGCCCCACAGGGGCAACCCTTGCGAGAGCGTGGTGGCCATCAAGGGCACGGTCACCGCCAAGGCCAGGCGCTGGAACATTCGGACTTTGCCGACCCGGTCCGTCAGGCGGCCAAAATAGCGCGCGCTCAGCAAGGTGGCCAAGCCGCCGCACAGGTAGATCCAGGGCACCTGAGCGGCCTGCATGCCCGCGTTGGACTGCAGGTAAATGGTGATGTACGGAATGACGGTGAAGGCTGCGAACATCATCAGGCCCGACACGGCAAACGCCTTGAGGTGGTTGGGCTCGGCCAGCACCTGGCCGATGCCGCGCCAAACGCTCACCCTCTCGGGGTGGTGCAAGTGCGCATCCAACCGGGGCAAGGTTTGCCAGGCCCCCAGCGCCAGGAGGCCCACCAGCACAGCGATGCCGACAAAAGGCGCGTGCCAGTTGAAATGCGCTGCCAAAAACAAGCCCAACGGCACGCCCGCCACGGTGGATACAGAGAATGAGGTCATGACCACACTCATGGCACGGCCCCGGCGCTCAAAGGGGATCACATCGGCCACGATGGTCTGCGACAGGGCCGACAAGACGCCACCAAATAAACCTGCGGCCACACGCGCCACCATCAACCACACATAGTCGGGCGCCAAGGCGCAAGCGAGCGTGGCCAACCCGAACAGGCTGTACATGGCCAGCAGCAACTGCTTGCGGCTGAAACGGTCAATGTAGGTGGCCGCCATCAAACCCGAAAAGCCCGCCGACAAGGTGTAGGCCGACACCAACAACCCAAACTGGGCGTTGCTGATGCCGAACAAAGCCGTGAAATGCGGCCCCAGCGGCATCATGATCATGAAGTCAAGGATGTGGGTGAACTGGATGCCAGCCAGTGTCAAAAGCAGCCAGCACTCGCGGCGCGGGGTCAAGTGGGGGGTGGTCATGGAACAATGCTATTGAATGGACTGAATCTAACACCCCGAGCCCTGCACAGCCACCCTCCCCCTCACATGCCCATTGACCCCTTGACGAGCGCCCGTCCAATGTCACCCCCTGCAGCCCACCGGGCTGCTCATCCGCACTCCATGCTGGGTCTGGTCCTGATGGGCGGCGGTGCGCGAACCGCTTACCAAGCGGGGGCGCTGCAGGCCATTGGCCAGTTGTTGAGCCACCAGGCTGGCTCTTCTAAAGCTTTTCCGTTCCAGGTGCTGGCGGGCACCTCGGCCGGTGCTTTGAACGCCACATTTTTGGCCAGCAAGGCCATGGATGGCTTGGCAGGACTGGACGCATTGGCCCATTTCTGGACCGGCATCCGCACGGAAGCGGTTTACCGCTTGCCCCAGACCCCGCTGGACAAGTTCAGCCGATGGGCCACCGCTTTAGGTTTGCTGCGCTCTGCCCGCGCCCATGCTGCAGCGATGGACAGCCTGGCCTTGGTCAACACCTTGCACCGGGCGATTGCCCTCGATCGGATCGACACAGCCTTGCAACACGGCGTGCTGCAGGCTCTGGCGGTCACCGCGTCCAGTTATTCCAGCGGTACTCATTGGACGTTTTGCCAAACCCGCGACGGCCAGCCCATCCCGTGGAGTCGCCCGGGCCGTCGCGCCGAACAGCAACCCATCACCATCGAACACTTGATGGCGTCCAGCGCCATCCCCTTTATTTTCCCGTCTACGCCCCTGTGGGTGGACGGCGGCATGGAGTTTTTCGGAGACGGCTCGATGCGCCAAATCTCGCCCTTGTCCTCGGCGGTGCAGCTCGGGGCCGACCGGATTTTGGCCATTGGCGTGAGCCAACCGCCACGCGCCAGCCAGGTGGCTTCAGCCCGCACCGCAGGGCCCCCTTCCTTGGGCACCATCGCTGGCCACGCCATGGCCAGCGTCTTCCACGACACCCTTGAGGCCGATGTGGAGCAGATCGAACGCATCAACAAGGCCCTGCAGCACCTGCCCGAGGCGCTCCGCGGGGGTCTACCTCTGCGCCCAGTTCAGGTCTTAACACTGCAGCCCAGCGCCTCGCTCGACGCCTTAGCACAAGACCACGCTCACACGCTGCCCCGGCCCATTCTTCGGGTGCTGGAGGGGCTGGGCGCCCTGCGCGGCAGTGGTGCGTCGCTGGCCAGTTATTTGCTGTTCGAGCCGGGCTTCATCGGGGCGCTGATCGCCCTGGGCCAAGCCGACGTACAGGCCCGCGCTGACGAAATCCTGTCTTTTCTCAACCCAGCAGGGGAACATCCGGTGCGATAATCCGCCGATTCATTCTGGAGACACATTGCCGTGGAAACTACCCCGAGTCGGTAGCTTTCGGACGCCTTGAGCATGGGCCCATCGTTCGAAAGCTGCAGAAAATATCCCTTCGCCGCCCCTTTGAACCTTTGGCACCTGGCCATTTTTCGGATTTGCCATGCTCAACATCTTCACCCTTGTCAACGGCCGCCTCTTCCAGGAAGAGATCGAGTCACTGGAAGAGCTCTCCCGTTTCCAGCCCATCTGGGTTGACCTGGAATCGCCTACGCTGGAAGAAAAACGCTGGATCAAGCAGTACTTTGGCTTGTTGATCCCCGAAGACGCGATGGACGAGGACATCGAAGAATCCGCGCGCTTTTACGAAGAGGACAACGGCGAGTTGCACATCCGCTCGGACTTTTTGATCGCCGACGATGACGAGCCCCGCACCGTGCGCTGCGCTTTCATCTTGAACCAGCACAACGCCGACCTGAAAAGCCAGGGCGTGCTTTTTTCCATCCACGACGAGGACGTGCCGGTGTTTCGCCTTTTGCGCATGCGTGCACGGCGGGCACCCGGACTGATCGAAGACGCCAAAGAAGTGCTGCTCAAACTGTTTGACGCCGACGCTGAATACTCAGCGGACACACTCGAGGGCATTTACGACCAGCTGGAAAAAGTGGGCAACACCGTGCTTTCGGGCAATGTGACCGACGCCATGGCCAGCGAAGTGCTGGGCGCGATTGCACGGCAAGAGGACATGAACGGCCGCATCCGCCGCAACGTGATGGACACGCGCCGCGCCCTGAGCTTCATGATGCGCTCCAAAATGCTCAACGCCGACCAGTTTGAAGACGCACGCCAGATCATGCGCGACATCGACTCGCTCGACTCGCACACGGCCTTTCTGTTTGACAAGATCAACTTTTTGATGGACGCCACCGTTGGTTTCATCAACATCAACCAGAACAAAATCATCAAGATTTTTTCGGTGGCCAGCGTCGCCTTGCTGCCGCCCACCTTGATCGCCAGCTTGTACGGCATGAACTTTCAGTACATGCCCGAGCTGTCCCAAAAATGGGGTTACCCCTATGCCCTGGCGCTGATGGCCGCCAGCGCCGTGGTGCCCATGTGGTACTTCCGCAGGCGCGGTTGGCTCAAATAAAACCCACTCAGGCGGTTGGGCGTTTGGCCAACCACTGCGACAAAATGGCCCGACTGTAGCGGCTGGCCACCTCACGAATGAAATGATTGAAATCGGTGTGCGCTGTGTCGTCTGCGCGGTCCGAAATGGTGCGCACAGCTGCAAACGGCACGCCATAGTCCCAGCACACCTGCGCCACTGCTGCGCCCTCCATCTCCACCGCCAAAGCCTCTGGCAAGGCCTCTCGAAGCGCCTGACTTTCGGCGTTGGTCGAGACAAAGCGGTCACCGCTGACGATCAAGCCCTGGTGCACCGTGGGCGTACTCAGCTGAAACTGGGCCAAGGTGTCAGGACCCAAATGTCGCTCAGCCGCCTGTAGCACCTGCTGGGAGGCTTCGGCCAGTTGCACCGACAAAGCGGCGTCAGCCTTAAATAGAGCCCGACCATACAGCGGCACTTCGTGCCTGGGAAACAGTGGCGACGCATCCATGTCGTGCTGAATTAAGCCACTGGCCACCACCACATCGCCCACGCGCACCCCCGGACCCAATCCACCCGCCGCGCCAGTGAACACCAGCGCATCCACCCCAAAGCGCTCCAGCATCACCGTGGCGGTGGTGGCCGCCGCCACTTTGCCAATGCGCGAGAGCACCGCCACGACCGCATGGCCTTGCCAATGTCCCCGCCAAAAGTCGCGCCCCGCCACCACCACCCGCCGCTCATCGGGCATGTCGGCCAGCACAGCCGCCAACTCTTCGTGCAGGGCACTCATGATGCCGATCACCGCCATGGCTCATCCTTTGTTCTGTGCGTCAAAAAGAGGCGTCAAATTGACAACGGCCACAAGAAAAATTGTGGCCGCCAAACTCAGCCCCGGCGCATCAGGGGCAGCCCGACATCAAGCATTGTTGCGCAACTCACGCCGCAAAATTTTACCCACAGGCGTTTTGGGCAACTCGGTGCAAAACTCGATCACGCGCGGCTGCTTGTAAGCGGTCATGTGCTGTCGGCAATAGGCCATGATTTGCTCGGCGGTCAGGGCGGGGTCTTTCTTGACCACCACCAGCTTCACGGCCTCACCGGTTTTCTCATCGGGCACACCTATGGCCGCGCATTCCAGCACACCCGGACAAGCCGAAGCGACTTCCTCGACCTCGTTGGGGTAGACGTTGAAACCACTGACCAGAATCATGTCTTTCTTGCGGTCAACAATTTTGAAGAAACCCCGCGCATCCACCGTGCCGACATCGCCGGATTTGAAGTACCCATCGGCCGTCATGACCTTGGCGGTCTCATCAGGACGCTGCCAGTAACCGGCCATCACCTGCGGGCCTTTGATGGCGATCTCGCCGGGTTGCCCCACTTCGGTCACTTCATGGCCATCGTCGTCCAGCAACTTCATCCAGGTCCCGGGCAAGGGCACGCCGATGGTGCCGGTGAACTCGGTACTGGTGGTCGGGTTGCAACTGGCCGATGGGCTGGTCTCGGACAAGCCGTAACCTTCGCAGATCGGGCAACCGGTTTTCTCTAGCCAGAGCTTGGCCACGTTGGGCGTGACGGCCGTGCCGCCACCCAAAGACACTTTCAGGTTGGACCAGTTAACCGTGTTGAAATCCGGGTGGTTTGCCAAACCATTGAACAAGGTGTTCACGGCCGGGAGGCTGTGAAAGGTGTGCTTGGACAACTCCTTGAGCACAGCTGGCAGATCACGCGGATTGGGAATCAGGATGGTCTTGCCACCCATGCGCAGACCCAACATCATGTTCACCGTGAAAGCAAAGATGTGGTACAGCGGCAAAGCACACACACTGGTGGGCTGCTCACCAGCCGGGATGCGCTTCATGACGGGCGCATTCCAGGCCTCGGACTGCAAAACGTTGGCAATGACGTTGCTGTGCAGCAGGACCGCACCTTTGGACACGCCGGTGGTGCCGCCTGTGTACTGCAGCACCGCGATGTCATCGGCTGTCAGCTCGGGCTTGCGAAAGGCTTGTTGGCGCCCTTTGGACAAAGCGTCATTGAAACGCACCGCCCGGGGCAGGCGAAAGGCAGGCACCATTTTCTTGACGTTGCGCACCACGTAATTGACCAAGCCGCCCTTGAGCAGGCCCAGCCGGTCACCCATGGCCGCCAAAATCACATGCTGAACCGGGGTTTGTGCGATGCACTTTTCAAGGGTGGCGGCAAAGTTCTCGATGATGACAATCGCCTTGGCCCCCGAGTCCTTGAGCTGGTGTTCCAGTTCACGGGCGGTGTACAACGGGTTGACATTGACCACCACCAAACCGGCCCGCAAAATGGCCGCCACCGCCACGGGGTACTGCGGCAAATTGGGCATCATGACCGCAACGCGATCGCCTTTGCTCAGGCCCAAGGATTGCAAGTAAGCCGCCAGGCCCAAGCTTTCCTGATCGGCTTGGGCAAAGCTCATCTCTTTGCCCATGAAGCTGTAGGCCGGGCGGTCCGCGTATTTGGAAAAACTCTCCTCAAGCAAGCCCACCAGCGAACTGTATTGGGTGGGGTCGATGTCGGCGGGGACATCTTCGGGGTAACTCTTGAGCCAAACAGGGTTCAGGTTCATGTGGGGTTCTCCTGTGGACCAGTCTAACGTACTCCTGACGTCAAACTGACCCTTGCAGATGCTGGATTTCCCGAGGTTTGCCCGCAAAGGCCATGCGCTCTTGGCGCCCCACTGTGCACGATGAAAGGACCGTGCATAAATGACCCATGAACCCGGGACAACGGACACCAAGGAAAAGACCGGATCGCATGCTTGCGTCGTGAACCTGGCCGATGCAGGCAGGGGCGCAAGGGGTGGCCGCAAACCCCCATCAGACCCAAGGGGCCACAGGGGGCCCTTGTCTGAAGTGCAACGCCAGCATCAAGCCTTCAAGGCCATCAGCACCTCGTCCAGCATCTTCTTGGCATCGCCAAACAGCATGCGGTTGTTGTCTTTGTAAAACAGCGGGTTGTCCACGCCGGCGTAGCCGCTGGCCATGGAACGCTTCATCACGATGCTGGTGCGGGCCTTCCAAACCTCAAGCACCGGCATGCCAGCGATGGGACTGGTCGGGTCGTCTTGCGCGGCCGGGTTCACGATGTCGTTGGCACCGATCACGATGGCCACGTCGGTGTCAGGGAAGTCGTCGTTGAGTTCGTCCATCTCAAACACGATGTCGTAAGGCACTTTGGCTTCGGCCAAGAGCACGTTCATGTGACCGGGCATGCGGCCGGCCACGGGGTGGATGCCAAAGCGCACGTTCACGCCTTTTTCACGCAGGTGCTTGGTGATTTCAAACACCGTGTGCTGAGCCTGCGCCACCGCCATGCCGTAGCCCGGCACGATGATCACGTTCTTGGCGTCGCGCAGCAACTCTGCGGTCTCGGCAGCCAGCACAGGGTTGACTTCACCGACCGGCTCGGCCGGGCCACCCGCGGGCTTGGGCGTGGCTGCGGTGGTGCCAAAGCCCCCCGCGATCACACTGATGAAGCTGCGGTTCATGGCGTTGCACATGATGTAGGACAGGATCGCGCCCGAGGAGCCGACCAAGGCACCCACCACGATCAGCAAGTCGTTGCTCAGCATGAAGCCGGTGGCCGCAGCGGCCCAACCGGAATAGCTGTTGAGCATGGACACCACCACCGGCATGTCGGCGCCACCAATGGCCATGACCATGTGGATGCCAAACAGCAAAGCAATGGCCGTCATGATGAACAGCGGCAGCATGCCCTCTTGCACGGTTTCGGCCAGCATGAATTCGCGGCCAAAGTAAACCACCGCAATCAGCCCGGCCAAATTCAGCCAATGGCGCGCAGGCAGCAACAAGGGGCTGCCGCCCATGCGGCCAGACAACTTGCCAAACGCGGCAATAGAGCCCGAGAAAGTCACCGCACCAATGAAGATACCGAGGTAGATTTCACCCGCGTGAATGGCGTGCGCCGCGCCTTCCAAACTCTTGGCGGCTTCTGGGTCCACATAGGTGGCGTAACCCACCAGCACCGCGGCCATGCCGACCATGCTGTGCATGAGCGCCACGAGTTCGGGCATTTGGGTCATTTGCACCGAGCGTGCGGCGTACAGGCCAATGCCCCCGCCGATCGCCAATGCGCCGATGATCCAAGGGATGCCCGCGGCCGTCACCTGGGGGCCCAATACCGTGGCCAACACGGCCAGGGTCATGCCCAACATGCCGTAAAGATTGCCACGCCGAGCGGTTTCCTGCTTGGACAAACCGCCCAGGCTGAGGATGAAAAGAATGGTCGCGCCAATGTAGGCGACCGTGGCCAAGCTTGAAGTCATAACTGTCTCGTTTCTTAATCGGTTGGGGACAGCGCTAAAAATCCGTCCCCAAAGTCTTATTCAGTCGGGGACAGAGCTGAAGATCCGTCCCCAAAGTCTTAGTCAGTCGGGGGCAGCGCTGAAGATCCATCCCCAAAATCATTATTTTCGGAACATCGCCAGCATGCGCTGGGTCACGGCAAAGCCGCCAAACATGTTGATGGCGGTGAGCACCAAGGCCGCCGATGCCAGGACGATGATCAGCGTGTTGGGGCGGTCAGCGGCGGTGGCGATGGGCGAGATTTGCACCAAGGCGCCGATGGCGATGATCGAACTGATGGCGTTGGTCACGCTCATGAGCGGCGTGTGCAGCGCAGGCTTGACGTTCCACACCACCATGTAGCCCACAAAGCAGGCCAACACAAACACTGTGAAGTGCGACAAAAATTCGGCCGGGGCATACGCGCCGACCACCGCAAACAGCACCGCCGTGACAGCCGCCACGATGAGCAGTTTGCCCGCGGGCATGGGGCCCGAAGGCTCGCCGTGACCGTGGCCTTTTTTGGCCGCAGGGGCAGTGGCGGGTTTGGGCGCAGGCTTGGGTGCAGCGGCCAAAGGGGGCGCAGGCCAAGTGATTTCGCCGTTTTTCACCACGGTCAGGCCGCGGATCGCGTCGTCTTCCATGTTGACGTTGATGACGCCGTCCTTGGTCTTGCACAGCTCTTCGGTCAAGCGGTACAAGTTGGTGCCGTACAGCGTAGACGACTGGCGTGCCATGCGCGAAGCCAGGTCGGTGTAACCGACGATGGTCACGCCGTGCTTGACCACCGCCTTGCCGGGTTCGGTCAACTCGCAGTTACCGCCTTGCTCGGCCGCCATGTCCACGATCACGCTGCCGGGCTTCATGCTTTGCACCATCGCGGCGGTGATCAGCTTTGGCGCGGGCTTGCCGGGAATCAGCGCGGTGGTGATGATGATGTCGCACTCTTTGGCCTGCTGCGCGTACATCTCGCGCTGCGCAGCCTGAAAGCCTTCGCTCATGACCTTGGCGTAACCGCCGCCGCCCGAGCCCTCTTCTTCGTAATCCACCTTGACGAACTCACCACCCAGCGAGACGACCTGGTCGGCCACTTCGGCGCGGGTGTCGTTGGCGCGCACGATCGCGCCCAGGCTGGCAGCCGCACCAATGGCGGCCAAACCGGCCACACCGGCACCGGCGATGAACACCTTGGCCGGGGGCACTTTGCCAGCGGCCGTGATCTGGCCGTTGAAGAAACGGCCAAAAGCGTTGGCGGCTTCGACCACCGCGCGGTAGCCGCTGACACCGGCCATGGAAGTCAGCGCGTCCATTTTTTGGGCGCGGCTGAGCGTGCGGGGCAAAGCGTCGATGGACAGCGCAGTGATCTTTTTGGCCACGAGCTGCTGCATCAAATCGGGGTTTTGAGCAGGCCACAAAAAGCCGATCAGCGTCTGGCCTTCGTGCATCAGCGCCACTTCGTCAGGCGTGGGGGCACGCACCTTGAAGACGATGTCGCTGCCGCTCCACAGCGCAGCAGCGTTGGGGGCAATGGCCGCGCCAGCTTCGATATAGGCCGCATCGGACAAGTCGGCGAGTTCTCCCGCGCCTTGCTCCACGACCACGGCAAAGCCGAGTTTGACCAGTTTGGTCACCGCATCGGGGACCGTGGCCACCCGTTTTTCGCCAGGGAAAACCTCTTTGGGCACGCCAATGCGCTGCGGCATGGGGGCGTTATCGCCTGTCTGCATGTCTGTCTCCTCACTCAATCCACAAAAAAAATACGGCTAATGTGAAAGCTTAACCGAAGTCAATCCATTCGAGCCCAAAGCAAGTCCTTCGCAAGCGTATTGGGTCGTCAGGGCCCTAAAAGATCAATAAAGACTGATGCAAAGGGGTTTAATTGGCCCACCCGGGCACTTTTTGGGTGCCAAAGCGGGGATGCCAGGCATTTTGACAAGTTGGGCCAAGGATAATGGAGGTCATGGACACACGCTGGAAACCCAATGTCACCGTGGCCGCCATCATCGAACGTGATGGTCGCTACCTCTTGATCGAAGAGCACACCCAAGAGGGCTTGCGCCTGAACAACCCGGCTGGGCACCTGGACCCCGGCGAATCGCCCGCGCAAGCCTGCGCACGCGAAGCGCTGGAGGAAACGGCCCAGCCGTTCACGCCCACCGCGTTGGTGGGCATTTACCTCTCACGCTTTCAGCGACCGGCTACGGGCGAAGACATCACCTATGTGCGCATGGCCTTTTGCGGCGACATCGGCGAGCTGCAACCCCATTTGAGTCTGGACGAGGGCATCGTGCGCACGCTGTGGATGACACCCGAGGAAGTGCGCGCCAGCACTGAGCGACACCGCAGCCCCCTGGTGTTGCGTTGCATCGAAGACCACCTGGCCGGACAACGCTTTCCAATGGGTGTGATCCACACCGACCCGGCCGTGGCCGATTTACCCCCTCTGTCAACATGAGCGCAGCCTGCCCGCCGAAGCACTGCGGCGGCTAACGGGCGTGACCGCTTTCGCCGCAGGCGTGATCAATTCCTTCGCCGTAGGTGGCAGCTTCATCACCTTTCCTGCCTGGGGGGTTACCGGAGAGCCGCCCTTGGAAGCCACACCAGCACCATGGCCGTCAGCCCAGATTGATTTGACTCACTGCACCGGCACGATGACGCCTGCAGCCACCTGATCGAGCAAGGCCTGCTCCGCCAGCACCTTGGCCACATAGCCGCCGTCTTCGGTCAGCTCGTAGCCCCCCAGATAAAACTTGAGGCCGTCTTCGATGGAGCCACCCCGAAGTTTGATGGCGTCCGACAGCACGCCCACACCGACACGCAAATTGCTGATGGGATCAAAAGCAGCCAATTTGCCCCCATAGGCTTCGTAGCGTTGGGCATGAATGCCGGTGACGACTTGCATCAGCCCTTGTGCACCGGCTTGGCTTTGCACGTAAGGGTGGAAATTGGACTCGATGGCCATCACTGCCAAGATCAGATGGGGCGGCAGCTTGCTCTTTTTGGACAGCACATGCGCCTCAGCCACCAGCGCGGCCAAAGGCTCCGGGGCCACTTTGTATTTGCGGCCCAACCACTGCGCCACGGCCGCCTGGGACTGGGGCAAAGCATTCAAGTCAACCGCGGTGGCACGCTCGGCGGTGTTTTCAGGCAACCAAGACATCAACACCTGGCGATCGCGCAACCAATCAAAAAGTGCCCTTTCAGCTTGGTTCAACCAATGGGGCTGCCACCACAACGCCACCAGCAAGGCTGCCACGCTCAGGCCCACCATGGCCAAGCCACTGTGGGTCACGATGAACAGGCCTCGCGCCGTGTCGCGCAAGAAAGTTCGAATGGGGAGGCACCATGTGCAATGCAAGGTCATGAATTTGAACCAACTGCGCATTATAAATTTTCGCCAACCGCTGACCGTGGCACCGTGCGCTGGATAATTCGGTCATGTCACACTTTTCACGCGTGGTCGTCGGCTTGTCCGGCGGCGTCGACTCTGCCGTTACCGCCCACCTGCTCAAACAACAGGGCCACGAGGTGATTGGCATCTTCATGAAAAATTGGGAAGACGACGATGACAGCGAATACTGCTCGTCCAACATTGACTTTGTGGATGCCGCTGCCGTAGCCGATGTGCTGGGCATCGAGATCGAACACGTCAATTTTGCAGCCGACTACAAGGACCGGGTCTTTTCCGAGTTTGTGCGCGAATACCAAGCCGGACGCACGCCCAACCCGGACATCCTGTGCAACGCCGAGATCAAATTCAAATCATTTCTGGACCACGCCATGCGCCTGGGGGCCGAAAAAATCGCCACCGGCCACTATGCCCGCGTGCGGCAGAACACTGCCAGCGGTCTTTTTGAGCTGCTCAAGGGCCTGGACCCCAGCAAAGATCAAAGCTATTTCCTGCACCGCCTGAACCAGGCCCAGCTGTCCAAAACCCTGTTTCCGGTGGGCGAGTTGCACAAGACCGAAGTGCGCCGCATTGCCGAAAAGATCGGTTTGCCCAATGCCAAAAAGAAAGACTCCACAGGTATCTGTTTCATTGGCGAGCGGCCCTTCCGCGATTTTTTAAACCGCTACATCAGCAAGGAACCGGGCCCGATCAAGGACCCCACAGGCCGCAGCATTGGCCGACATGTGGGGTTGAGCTTTTACACCTTGGGCCAGCGTCAAGGTTTGGGCATTGGCGGCATCAAGGCCAAAGGTGACGACATGAAAGCCCTGGAGGCGCGCGGCTTGCGTGGCGCGGGCGAGCACTCACCCTGGTTTGTGGCCCACAAGGACATCCCAAACAACACCTTGTGGGTGGTGCAAGGCCACGACCACCCCTGGCTGTTGTCGCCGCAACTGCAGGCCACCGATCTGAGTTGGTGCGCAGGCCAGCCCCCTGCGCCCGGGGCCTACGCCGCCAAGACCCGTTACCGGCAAGCCGATGCGCCTTGCCGCTACCGCCCCCTGCACCTGGCAGAGGGACAAGTGGGCTCTGAACTGGGCTTTGAGTTGGACTTTGCACAAGACCAATGGGCCGTCACGCCCGGGCAAAGCGCTGTGCTGTACGACGGCGAGGTGTGCCTGGGCGGCGGCGTCATTGCCAGCCGGAAAACCACCCAGACTTGAGTCTGGTGCAGGTCTTCACGGCAGTGCGTCTCACTCTGATGGCTTACACCCAAGCCTGGATCACGTAGTCGTAAGCGGCTTGGCCATTGGTCATGTCCACGCGCTGCAACAGGATCTTCCAGTCTTCGCCTTGCTTGACCAGGGTGTGGCGGTAACTGCCGCCGAAATGGCGCACTTGGTCACGCCGCATCTCCATCATCTGAAAGCGCGAACAGACCTCCATGGTGGTGGGCGTGGCCGCTTCAATCACGATGTTGCCCACGATGTGGTTGGTACCCCATTGCGCCGCTTGCGACCAGGCATTGGGGTGCAGCAATCGGCCCATGCGCACTTCCATCAGCAAACGGTCTTCTGCAAAGATGGAGGCCTCGCGCCGCCAGTCGGTTTGCAGCGGGGTCGAGGGCATCCAGTAGACGCCGTCTTCGCTGAACAACTCGGCCCACTCGCCCCAGGCCTTGTTGTCAAGCAAGGCGGCTTGGTGGAAGAGCAATTCTTCGACCTGGCGACGCAAACCGGCATCGACCGCAATGGCTTTGGGGATGTAGCCCTGGCTGGGCATGCGCCCACGGCCCAAGTGGTCGGGCGCGATGGACTCGGCACCCGACATGGACTGGATGGCTTCGATCACCACACCCGTGCCCAGGGCCTCTTTGACTTCTTTGGGTTGCATGAATCATGACTCCTGTTCAGGCCGTGGCCTTGGGTTGAATGGCAGCGCGAATGTACGACTCCCAGGCGATGAACTGGTTGCGCATCACCACTTCGCTGGTGCCGTTGTTCGAATAAAGCACGCCGTCTTTTTCGGTGTCGCCCCCGTAGTTGCGGTGAAAGCTCACCCACTCGCCGCCTTTGGACTCCAGACCCAGCTGGCCCTTGGTCCAATTTTCCAGATCGTCTGCGTTGATCATGGTGGCGGGCGAATTGACCAGGTTGAAATACCACAGCGAACGCTCGTAAATCGCCTCGGGCACGCCTTTGAGGCGGAAATGCCAGATCTCGGACAGCGTCTTGTTGGGCGCCATCGGGCGCAAGCAACGCAGTTGCTGCAGCGGCGACTGCACCGACAAATAGGGGTAGATCAGCACATGGTGGATGCTGCGCGCCAGGTACTCCTCGCCCTTTTCTTCGCCATAGGCTTTCTTGATCAAGGCCTCGTATTCGACCGTGTCCGGGTCGGTGGGGCGCAGGCCCATATAAGCCTTCAAAATGCCGTGACCGTATTTGAAGTTGACCGTCTGCACCGAATCCCACTGGTCAAAGCTAGAGGCAAAGGTCGACAGGTAATGGAAAAACAAGGGGGCCGAGCCTTTGTCTTTCTTGAGGCGCTGCTCCACACGGCGGGCCGAGACCCCGGTGGACTGGTGCGTGACCGAAGGGTGCAAGGCATCGAGCTGGTTCTCCATGAAGAACTTCCAATTGGAGTGCTGCACCACCCGGTGGCACACCGGTACGGCTTCCACCTCGCCCACAGGCGAGCGGTCGCACATGTCGTCAAACGCTATTTTTGCATCACCCAAAAAGTCGATCAGACTCGGGCCTTCCTTGCCCAGGCTGGCAAACACAAAGCCACGGTAGCTGTCCACACGGGCGGCCGGCACCATGCTGCAATCGGCATCGTCGGTGTGCATGCGGGTGCCGTCATAGCCCTTGACCAAGGGGATGGCCTTGACTTTGCCATTGAGGTGAAAACTCCAGGCGTGGTACGAGCAGACAAAACCCTTGCCCGTGTTGCCGCTTTGGTTGCCACACAGCTCAACGCCCCGGTGCGGACAGCGGTTGTAGAGCACGCGCACACTGCGGTCAGTGTCACGCACCATCACCATCGGTTGACGGCCAATCTGCATGGTGAAGTAATCCCCCACCTCTTTGACCTGTGATTCATGGCCGCAGTAGACCCAGGCTTTCTCAAAAATGTGCTCCATCTCCAGATCAAACAGCGCTTGATCCGTGTAGACACTTTTATGAACGCGGTCCGGTTGAACCAGGTTCGCCAAATCGATCGGTTGCATGAAAACTCCTTGGCAGGCTTCGGGGTGGATGTCGGCCCTCAAGTTAACAAAGTCCAATCGCTTGACCTACAACCTGCCATGCTTTTTCCATTACCATGGGTTATGGATTACCGAAAAGTTCAGCTCTTTCTGGCAGCCGCGCGCTTGGGCAACATGACCGAAGCCGCCGCGTCGCTGGACATTTCCCAACCGGCCCTGTCCAAAAGCATCAAGTCGCTGGAAAAAACCCTGGGCGTGCGGCTGCTCGAACGCGGGCGCTTCGGGGTCAGCGTGACACCTTTTGGGCAGGCCCTGATGCAACACGGCCAGGTGATGGAGGCGGAAATGCGCAATGCGGTCGGCGAAATCCAGGCCATGCGCGGCGCACAACGTGGCCATGTGCTGATGGGATGCGGCCCCACCGAAGCCACCCGCTTGTTGCCCCTGGCGCTGCAGGCACTGGCCCAAGACCAACCCGAGATCCAGGTCACGGTGTTGTACGGGCTGAACGAGGCCCTGATGCCCTGGGTCAAACAAGGCGAGGTGGATTTCGCCTTGTCCTCGGTGCCCGCGCGCGCCACCGATCCGGACCTGTCCCACGAACGCCTGTTGACCGAAACGGCCACCGTGGTCGCCCGGACCGGACACCCCCTGGCGCAACACAAAAGGGTCACCCCCGAGATGCTCACCCCGTACCCCTGGGTCCTGCCACGAAAGCGTGAGCTCGAGCGACTGGCATTTGACGAATACTTTGTGGCGCAAGGCCTGGAGCCTCCGACCGCCCAAGTCGAAACCACCTCCACCGTGCTGATGAAATCCA
Organism: Limnohabitans sp. Rim8; assembly: GCF_945901735.1. GTDB lineage: Bacteria > Pseudomonadota > Gammaproteobacteria > Burkholderiales > Burkholderiaceae_C > Limnohabitans_A. The sequence goes on along the minus strand of NZ_CAMDLM010000023.1, from coordinate 18,187 downwards.
TGGTGATGCAAAGCGACGCCCTCACCTTCATTCCGGCAGAATTGATTTACTGGGAAGTCCGTGCAGGCCAGCTCCTGGCGCTTCAAGCCTCGGGCAACCAGTGGGCCCGGCAGGTGGGCATCACGCGCAGACGCAAGGGCTCCATGAGCCCGGCCAGCCAACGGCTGCTGGCGGCGGTGAAGTCGGTGGCCAAAAACTTTTGAGCTTCAACCGCTCACCCCACATACCTCAAACACCCAAATAGCGCGTCCACAGCTCGCGATGGTCCTTAAGCTTCTGGGAATTGCCCGCCCAAGCCACCTGGCCGCGCTCCAGGATCACATGGTGGTCGGCAATCTCCACCAAGCGGTTGACGTATTTATCGACCACGATCAGGGTCTGACCCTCCTCGCGCAACAAACGCAAACAGCGCCAGATTTCTTCCCGAATCAAGGGCGCCAAGCCTTCGGTGGCCTCGTCCAAAATCATCAGGCGTGGGTTGGTGACCAGCGCCCGTCCAATGGCCAGCATTTGTTGCTCGCCGCCCGACAATTGCGAACCCATGTTGGCACGGCGCTCGGCCAAACGTGGAAAGAGGTTGTAAACCCGTACAGGCGTCCAAGGCGTGCGGCTTTGGTGGCGGTTGCTGGCAAACGCCGTGAGGTGCTCGTCCACCGACAAATTGGGGAAGACTTGCCGACCTTCAGGCACCACCGCCAGACCCATCCGCGCCACCCGATCGGCCGCCACGTTGGTGATGTCCTGGCCATCAAAAATCACCTGCCCAGATTTGACCGACTTGAGCCCCAGAATGCTGCGGATCAAGGTGGTCTTGCCCATGCCGTTGCGGCCCAGCAGGCCCATGACCTCGCCAGGCTGCAGGCTCAGGCCCATGCCAAACAAAACCTGGCTTTCACCATAAGCGGCTTGCACATCGCGCACTTGCAGCAAACTCATGCGTGCTCCTCACCCAGGTAAGCGGCAACCACTTGCGGGTTGAGCCGAATGGCCTGCGGTGTGCCGGTGGCGATCAAAGCGCCATTGACCATCACCGAGATGCGGTCGGCCAGGCGAAACACCGCGTCCATGTCGTGCTCGATCAACAAAATGGCCACGTCGGCGCGCAGCTTCTGAATCAGCTGGAGGATGCGTTCGGACTCCACCGGCCCGGCACCTGCCATGGGCTCGTCCAGCAACAGCAACTTGGGCTGCGTGGCCACGGCCAGGCCCAGCTCCAAAATACGCTGCTCGCCGTGCGAAAGTTCGCTGGCCGGGTCCTGCGCCCGGTCCTGCAAACCCAACTCGTGCAACGCGGCCATGGCCTGCACCGTCAAGGCTTTTTCTGAGTGCACCGGACGCCAGAAAGAAAAATTGTTGCCGCTGCGCGCTTGCACCGAAAGCGCCACGTTGTCCAGTACCGTGAACGACTTGAACAAGCGGGTGATCTGAAACGAGCGGGCCAAGCCGCTGCGCACGCGCGCGTGGGTGGGCAATGCGGTGACATCCTGGCCATCGAAAAAAATCTGCCCACTGTCGCTAGGCAGGTGGCCAGACAACTGCGCCACCAAGCTGGTCTTGCCCGCCCCGTTCGGGCCAATCAAGGCATGGATTTCGCCGGGTTGCACATCCAACGTGACGTGGTCAGTGGCCCGCAAGGCACCAAAATTTTTGACCAGGTCATTCACCTGCAGCAAGGCTCCTTCGTTCATGCGTGCCCTCCTTTGCGGGTCGACTTGCGGCGCAGCAAGCCTGCCAGTCCTTTGGGGGCCAGCAAGACCACCGCGAGCAGAAACCAGCCCACATAAAACTGCCAATGCAAGGTGTATTCGGCCAGCACATCCTCCAAAATCAGCAGCACCAGTGCACCCCACAGACCGCCCGTGAGCGTGCCCACGCCACCCAGAATGACCATGACCATCAGGATGCCCGATTGGGTCCAGTGCATCAGGTTCGGGCTGACATAGTTCTGATGGTTGACCATCAAGGCACCCGCCAATCCCCCCAGGGTACCGGCAATGACAAACAACACCCATTTGTAGCGGTAAGACGCAAACCCGATGGCATCGACGCGCACATCGTCATCGCGTATCGCCAAAATCACACGGCCAAAGCGTGAGGCCATGATGCGGGAAATCAGCACCAAGCTCAGCACCAGCACAAACAGGACAACGAAATAAAAAGTCACATCGTTTTTCAGGTCCAAGCCCAGACCGAAGTCCGAGCGCTGCTTGATGTTCAAGCCTTCGTCGCCCCCATAGGCTTTGATGGAGTTGACCAGGTAATAAATCATCTGGGCAAAGGCCAAGGTGATCATGATGAAGTACACCCCCCGTGTGCGCAGCGAAATGGCACCGATGATGGCGGCCACCAAAGCCGACAAACCCATGGCGATGGCAAAACCCACCCAGCCATTGGTGACGCCTTCGGTGATCAAAATGCCCACCGTGTAAGCCCCGATCCCCAAAAAGGCCGCATGCCCAAAAGACACGAGGCCCCCGTAACCGAGTATCAGGTTGAGACTGCAAGCGGCGATGCCATAAATCATCATGCGGCTGAGCATGCTGACGTAAAAATCCATGTCTCGCGCGTGCAAAAACAGGGGCAAGGCGATCGCCCCCGCCAGCACCAGGCCCCAGACCCAGAAAGGTGTTTTGTGGTTCATTGCACCCGTGCCTCAACGACCGGAAAAAAGTCCCTGAGGACGGACAAACAGCACAACCGCCATCAGCAGGTACACCGCAATCGACGCCACCGCAGGCCCCGCCGCGCTGGCGAACTGGGGCGAGAAAATTTCGCGGAACAACATGGGCAGCAAGGTGCGCCCCACGGTGTCGACAAAGCCCACCAGAATGGCGCCAACAAATGCGCCCCAGACCGAGCCGATGCCGCCGATCACAATGACCACAAAAGCCAGAATCAGAATGTTCTCGCCCATGCCCACCTGGACCGCCAGCAGCGGCCCCAGCATGGCCCCCGCCACCGCACACAGGGCAGCGCCAATGCCAAACACCCCGGTGAACAAACGCCGAATATTGATGCCCATGGCCATGGCCATCTCGCGGTTCGAAGCCCCCGCCCTCACCCAGGCCCCCATGCGGGTCCGAGTGACCATCAGGTAAAGCAAAAGCGCAATGACCAGGCCCACGGCAATGATCACCAACCGGTAGCTCGGGTAGCGCAAGCCAGGCAACAACTCCACCGGGCCAGACAAAGCTTTTGGCATGGACAAAGGCAGATCGGAGCCCCAGATCATGCGCACGGATTCGTTGATGATCAGGATCAGGGCAAAGGTGGCCAGCACCTGGGACAGGTGATCGCGGGCATACAGCGTTCGCAGCAAAGTGGCTTCAAGAACCATGCCTATCACGGCTGTGAGCATGACCGCCAACACCACACCCAGCCAGAACGACTGGGTCAACTGAACCAACCAGGCCGTCAGGAACGCCCCCACCATGTAGAGGGCGCCGTGGGCCAGGTTGATCATGTCCATGATGCCGAAGACCAGCGTGAGCCCGGAGGCCAGCAGGAACAACATCAAACCGAACTGCAGGCCATTCAAGGCCTGCTCCAACAGCAAAATTCCAGTCATGAGAAGACGCGAGCGTCCTTACTTCATGGGGCAGTCTTTGACGTAGGCGTCACCATGGTTGACCAGCAAAGGTTGGCCCACGATGCGGTTGACCAGGCGGCCCTGACCGTCCTTGACGATCTCGCGCAGGTAATAGTTCTGGATCGGGTACTGGTTGGTGTTGAACCGGAAATCGCCACGCACCGAATTGAACTTAACGGTCTTGAGGGTCTTGATCAAGGCCTCTTTGTCGTCGATCTTGCCGTTGGCCGCGCGCACAGCGGCATCGATCAGCAATGCTGTGTCATAGCCCTGGGCTGCGTAAATGGTGGGCAGGCGCTTGTATTCTTTTTCGAACTCAGCCACAAATTTCTTGTTGGCTTCGTTGGGCAGGTCAAGGCCCCAATGCGCGGTGTCAAACACCCCCAGCATGTCGTTGCCCACGGCACGGATCACGTCTTGGTCAGCGCCAAATCCGGGCTGGATCAAACGGGTGTCTTTGTTCAGGCCAGCGGCCATGAACTGCTTGATGAAGTTGATGCCCATGCCTCCGGGCAGGAAGGTGTAGACCACTTCGGGCTTGGCCGCACGGATGGCCGCCAATTCGGCCGAATAATCCAGCTCGCCGAGTTTGGTGTAAACCTCACCCGACACATTGCCCTTGAAAAATCGCTTGAAGCCGGCCAGCGAGTCCTTGCCCGCCTGGTAGTTGGGGGCCAGCAAATAAGCCGACTTCACCTTGAGATTGGTCGCATATTGGCCTGCAGCCTCGTGGTAGGCGTCGTTGGGCCAGGACACGGCAAAGAAATAAGGTGTGCACTGCGCGCCTGCAATCGGCGAGGGTGCCGCGTTGGGGCTGAGGTAAATCGTTTTGGCGTTCACCGCTTCAGGCAAACCCGCCAGCATGATGTTGGAGAACACCACGCCGGTCAAAAAGTCGACCTTGTCACGCTTGACATAGCGCTCGAACAGCTGCTTGCCCACGTCGGGTTTGAACTGGTCGTCCGAGATCGACACGTCGGCAGACAGACCGCCGAGCTTGCCGCCGTTGAGTTTGACGGCCAGCATGAAGGCATCGCGAATGTCCACACCCAAAGCCGCCGAAGGGCCGGAAAGGGTACTGACAAAGCCGATTTTGACCTTGTCCTGCGCCAGGGCAGGGGCACAGGCCAAAGCCGCCAAAATGGAAACCGTCAACAGACTTTTGATCACCGGAAAACGCATGAATGACTCCTGGCAAAACCATCAAAAAAGAAAAAAGCCATCTCAAAGAAGGCAAGTCCCATTCTGTGCCAAAAATCAACCCGCCATGAATGAGGGTTTACCCTTTTGACTCATTCACCGCCCAGACCCAGCCGATTGGGCTGCCGCTTTTCGATGGCAAAGCGCAGCAAAGCGGCCATGCGGAAAATACCGTGTGCGAATTTTCCGTACGGCAAAGTCAGGAACAAGGCCATCACCGCGCCCAGGTGCACCGCCAACATCAACGGCATGGCAGCCGTTTGGCCCAGCAACCACAACAACAAGCCAGTCACGCTGACCAGAAACAACAAGGCGATGAACCCCCGGTCCATGGGCTTTTGCGCCGCATCGCCATGGTCTGGGTGGCGTCGCAGGTTCAAGCGCCACAACCCAGCTGTGCCCACCGTCAGACTCACCCCGCCAATGACGCCAAGCAGCTTGGGCAAAGTCGTCAAGTCGTAAGGCGCTGGCCAATCCAGCACATAGTGGTACAGCGTGGCCACACTGGTGGCGGCAAAACACAACATGAAGCCGTAAAAGGTCAGGTGGTGGTAGCGTTTGCGGGCATGCGTCCAGGCGTCGTCTTCGTTGTGGCAGCCTTCGCCGTGTCCACCGTCCAAGTACTTCAATTGCAGCGCAGCGTGCGTGGCCTCGGCCGCAGCGGGGGATGTCAAACCCGCCCCGCTGGTGGCGGGCGTGACATCGCGCCAAAAGCGCATCACACCGAGTGCCAGCGCCAGCACAGCAAACAAGAAGATGGGCGCAAACAGGCTCACCATCAGGTTGTGCGGAAACACCGCATAAAAGCCGCCCGACACCGGTGCGCCCCACAGCGTGCCTTGGCGCAGCATGGCCAGCGCCAAAAACAAGGCCAATCCGAACGCCAAGGCCACCGACAAGGTCAAACCATTGCGCTGGTACAAAGCACCCAGGGCCGGTGGCCAGGCGTAGTCGGCATAGGTCTGGCCGCGCACCTGGGCCATGGCCTTAGGCACATTGATGGCAAAGTCATGCGGCGGCGCGTACTGACAGGCGTGCAAACACGCGCCGCAGTTGTGGCACAGGTTGGCCATGTAATGGACATCGGCTTTGCCAAATTCCAAGCGGCGCGTCATGGCCGGGAAAACCGCACAAAAGCCCTCGCAATAACGGCAGCCATTGCAAATTTGCATTTGCCGCGCCACTTCGGCTTCGGGCGCGGTCATCTCGCCACGCGCCAGCGCTCGGGCATCCTGGGTCAGAGCTTCAAGCGTTTGCATGGAAAGCGCCTTCTTTCTGGGCCATGACCGCTTTGGCCGCCTGTTCGCCCGCGATGCGGCCAAAGGCCGTGCCAATCGTCATGCCCACCCCCGCGGTGTAGCCCTTGCCCAGCACATTGCCCGCCATCATTTCGCCCGCCACAAACAGGTTGGGGCTGGGCTGGTCGTTGAATCGCACAGCGGTGGTCTCATCGGTTTTCAAGCCCAGATAGGTGAAAGTCACGCCGGGTCTGACGGCATAGGCGTAATAAGGCGCAATGTCCAGCGGCCGGGCCCAGTGGGTCTTGGCGGGCGCGACCCCTTCGGTGTGGCAATCGTCCAGCGCCGTGTGGTCAAAGGTGCCCACGCGGCAGGCCGCGTTGTAGTCGTTCAGGGTTTGCATGAAAGTCGCTTCATCCAGGGCCAGCTTGCGGGCCAACTCGGGCAGGCTTTGGGCCTTTGTGCCTTCAAAAACAGGGGGCATGAAGCGGCCCACGGCCTTGGCGTCGATGATGGAATAGGCCAACTGGCCCGGCTGCTGCGCCACCAAACGGCCCCAAATGGCGTAGCGCTTGGGCCAGAAGTCTTCGCCTTCGTCGTAAAAACGCCGGGCCTCGCGGTTGACCACCACGCCCAAGGACACGCAATCGATGCGGGTGCAAATGCCGCCATCGTACAAAGGCGCGCGCGCATCAATGGCCACCATGTGCGCCTGCGTCGGGTCACCAATGCGGTCTGCCCCCTGCTCGAGCATGTGTTTGAGCAAAACGCCTTGGTTGAAGCGCGTGCCGCGAATCAAAAACTGGTCGGACGGGTATTCGCCGCGCTCGTTTTGGCCCCAAGCCTCACGCAACCATTCACGGTTGGACTCGAAGCCCCCCGCAGCCAACACGCAGGCACGGGCCTCGATGCGTTCGCGCCGCACGCTGCCATCGGCCTGCTTGTGCATGACCGATGCGGCCACAAAACGGCCCTCGTCCAATTCGACGTTATCCACCTCGGCGTTGTAGTGGATCTGCACACCCAGTTTTTCGGCGCTGCGGTAAAAGGCATTCACCAAGGCCTTGCCCCCGCCCATGAAAAACGCGTTGGTGCGCGCCGTGTGCAAAGCGCCCGACAAAGAAGGCTGAAAACGCACACCATGCTTGACCATCCAGGGCCGGCAAGTGGCCGAGTGGCGGATCGCCAGCCGGGCCAGATGTTCGTCGGTCAAGCCGCCCGTGACCTTGAGCAGGTCTTGCCAGAACTCTTCTTCCGAATAGGCATCGACCAACACGTCTTGCGGCGCATCGTGCATGCAACGCAGATTGCGCGTGTGGCCCGAATTGCCGCCGCGCCACTCGCGCGGTGCCGATTCGAGCAGCATCACGCTGGCCCCGGCTTCGCGGGCCATGAGCGCTGCGCACAGCGCGGCGTTGCCACCGCCAATCACCAAAACATCCACCGTCATAAACACTTTCAGGGCACTGTGCCCAAGCTGGATCAGAACTGGTACTTGCGCAATCCGCCGTCGACAGGAATCACGGCGCCGGTGATGTAACTGGCCAAGGGCGATGCCAAAAAGGTGACCAAATTGGCCATGTCTTCGGGCTCGCCGTAGCGTCCCATGGGGATCTCGTTGTCGCACTGCCACTGGCGGTATTCAGGCGTGTAGTTGCGAAAAATTTGCTCGGAATGGATACGGCCGGGCGGCACGCAATTGACCGTCACACCATGCTTGCCTACCATGCGCGACAAACCTTTGGCCCAGCTGTGCATGCCCGCCTTGGCGCAAAACGCGCCGTTGGTGTGCTCGGGCTCGCTCTTGCCAGTGATGTTGATGATCCGGCCCCATTGGCGCTCAATCATCTGGTCAATCAGGGCATCGGCCACTTGGCGCGGACGGTGAAAGTTCAAGGTGATGGCCTCTTGCCAAGCTTCCTCGCTCACATGCAGCTCTTTGAAGCTGCGTGAACCGCCAGCGTTGTTCACCAAAATGTCCACGCTGCCCAAACCCGCCAAAGCCGCATCGGTCAAGCGTTTGGCCGCATCGTCGGCGTACAGGTCCGACTCGATGATCACGGGGGCATGGCCGCCGGCTGCCACGATCTCATCGGCCAGCTCACGCAGTTTGTCCACACGACGGGCCGACACGGCCACGCGCACGCCTTCAGCGGCCAAGGCTTTGGCAATGCCGCGCCCAATGCCCACACTGGCTCCGGTGACCAAGGCGGATTTGTTTTTGAGTTGCAAGTCCATGGTTGTCTTTGAAAAATGATGGTGATGTGACTTTAGCCACGCCATACGCCCTTGCGCAGCCCCTGGCAGGCATGGGGCCATCACAAGTCGTGAACCCCCTAAGCAGGCCCAGTTTGTTCCGGCGCCCAACCGGTCGGCATCGGCACTGACCCTCAGGCCTGCGGGCTCAGTGCTGCGCCCTGCCAAGCGCCGCTCCCCACCAGGGTGCGCACGCAGTCGAGCAAAACCACCCGCGCGGCCAAGGCGGCGGTAGACAACTCACCCTCAGACAAACCACACAGCCAATTGCTGCGCTTGACCTGGTGATCGGTGATGCGCGCCATGCGCAAAGACTGGGCAGCATCGCCTTGCCGGGCCACAGCGGCCCAAGGCTGCAAGGTGGCACCCATGCCCGCCTGCACGGCGTCCATCAGCATGGCCAGGGAATCGACCTCCAGCGCCACCAGGGGTTTGAGTTTGGCGCGCAAAAAAGCGGCGTCCAGCGTGCTGCGCAATCCGTGTGGACCGGTGGGCAAAATCAGGGGATGGTCCTTGAGTTGGGCCATGCGCAAAGAGGTCGGCACCCCGGGCTTGCTGGTGTGCCGTGCACTGATCAAAAAAATATCCTCTTCGATCAGGGGCAGCACACTCCAGCGGCGGGCCGCCTGCACCGACGGGCTGGCGCCCATCGGCAGGTCAAACAGCACGGCCAAGTCCAGTTGCCGCGCATTGAGCATGGTCGACAAGTGACCCGACAAACCCTCGACCATGTGCAGGCGCACATCCGGGTAACGCTCGCGCATGGCCTGCATCAAGGGCAAACCCAACACCGCCGCCGTGGTGGGGGCCAGGCCCACGCTCACCGTACCGGTCAGCCGTGCCTGCTGCGCAGCACGCACGGCCTGTTCGGCATGGCGCAGCGTGAGCTGCGCCTCCGTGAAAAAAGCCGCGCCCGCCTCGGTGGGCGTCACACCCTGGGGACTGCGTTGCAACAGGCGGGTGCTCAACTCGCCTTCGAGCTTGGTAATTTGTTGGCTCAAGGCCGACTGCACCAAGTTCAAGTCCAGCGCGGCGCGGCTGATGCTGCCCAGCTCGACCACCCTCACAAAATAACGCAATTGCCTCAGTTCCATGGCAACAGGCACTGGGGGGCTGCGCCTAGGCGTGAATCGGCAAATCGTGGTGCCAGCGCCTGGGCAGCATCGGCAAGCGGGGGCAAGCTGGCGTTGGGGCTGGTGAGCCCAGCATGGTGGTGGCGTGCGCGCGGCTGAGCGCCATCGGGCGACCGTGAGCAGGTGGTGAGGTCTTGCATGACCCGATTTTGACCGAACTGGCCATTGCGCTCAGGCGTAGCCCCAAGGCGGGGCCTGATCCACAAGGGTTGGGGGCCAAGGCACTGGCCCTTTGGGCAACAAAAGTTGCCCCTGCATCAGGCTGCGCAGCGTAGCCAGAAGCCAGGCAAAACACAGGGGATGAAAAAAAGAAGCGGACGCTCGTTCGGTCATGGGGGAATGGGGTCGATAAAAAAACCCGTGGGGTGAGCCACGGGTTCGAGCACGGATCCGCGCCCGGCGCAGCGGCCGAATTTCAGAACGGGATGTCGTCGTCCATGTCATCGAAGTTGCTGGCCGCTGGCTTGGGCGCAGCGGCTGGGCGCTGCGCAGGCGCAGCCGCTGGACGCGCAGGCGCCTGGCGGGGGGCATAACCACCACCGCCCCCCCCACCGCTGCCGCCATCTTCGGGCGGACCGCCCATGCCTTGGCGGCTGCCCAGCATCTGCATGCTGTCGGCGCGGATGTCGGTGGCGTATTTTTCGACGCCATTTTTGTCGGTGTATTTGCGTGTACGCAGGCTGCCCTCAACGTACACCTGGCTGCCCTTGCGCAGGTACTGGCCCGCGATCTCGGCGAGCTTGGCAAAAAAGCTGATGCTGTGCCACTCGGTGGCCTCTTTCATCTCCCCTGTTTGCTTGTCTTTGTAGCGGTCGGTGGTGGCCACTCGGATGCTGGTGACCGCATCGCCCGAAGGCAAATAACGGGTTTCAGGGTCGGCTCCCAGGTTGCCGACGATGATGACTTTGTTGACGGATGCCATGAAAACTCCTCAATGATGCCCAATTATGCGGCCAATCTTATGCGGCCAATCGCCCCCAGACCAAGGCCCGGGAGTCGGCCCCATGCCCCACCCCTTACTGACCCATCAGGTCTGCACCACAGGCACACCCCGAACTGGGTTTCGCATGGGCAAGGCCAGCAGCAACCACAGCAGCATGGCCGCGCCACAGCTCAAAAACAGCACCGGGCTTCCCCAGGATTTGACCACCCAGCCGCCCACCAGACCGCCCACAAAAAAGCCCAAAGACTGCACGGTGGTGTAAACCCCCAGGGCCGCACCACGCGAGGCCTGGGGTGCGATGAGCAAGGCCAGACTGGGCAGGGTCGCCTCCAGCGCATTGAAGCCGCAGAAAAACACCAGCAACAAGACGGCCAGACCGCCGAGGCTGGGCGTGCCCAGCGACTGCACCAACAAACCCACCTGCACCACAGCGATCAGGCCAATGGAGAGCAAAAACACTTTTTTCAAGTGTCCTTGCCGTTCCATGGCAACCACCACGCCTAAAAACAACCAGGACAGCAGCACCACTGGCAAATACAACTGCCAATGCAGCGCCTTGTTCAGGCCCGCCTGCACCAGCAAGGACGGCACCGCCACCCACATGGCCAATTGCACCGCGTGCAACACAAACACCCCCAGATTCAGGCGCATCAAATCAGCATGGGCCAGCACATCGGCCAGCCGCCCACGCCCTTGTCCCGGCGCCAGAGGCGGTGCCGGCGGTGCCGAAGGTACCCACCAAATCACCACCCCCACGCCCACCAGCGCCAGCACTCCGGTCAACCAGAACAGCCCAGAAAAGCCAATCCAGACCGTCAGCACAGGGGCCACCACCCAAGACAGTGCCAACATCAGCAGGGTGGTGCTGCCGACCCGGGCCATGGCCCGAGTGCGCACCTCGTCCCGCGTCAAATCGGCCAGCAAGGCGGTCACCGCCGCCGACACGGCCCCTGCCCCTTGCAAACTGCGCCCCAACAGCAGGTGCGTCAGATCGGTGGCGGCAGCCGCCCAAAAACTGCCCAAGGCAAAAACGACCAGGCCCAGCACGATCACCCGCTTGCGCCCAAAACGGTCCGAAGCCATGCCCAACGGCCACTGCAACAGGCCTTGCGTCAGCCCGTAATTCCCATGGCCAGACCCAGCCAAAGGGGGTCTTCGCCCCCAGGGTATCGGCGTGCTTCCAGGGCGAACACCGGCAAAACCAGAAACAGCCCCAACATGCGCAAAGCAAAAATGCCCCCCAGAGAAGCACTGGCGCGCCGCTCGGTGGGCGTCATATCTAAATAAGAAGATGTCTGCGAAAGGTCGGCCAAACAAAGCCCAAAACAGGGGAAATGAAGCATGCGATTGTCCTTGATTGGCAGCACCCAGTGCCTGTCAATGCCCCAGCGGGGATAATCAAAGGTTTTGCCGATCTGACCGCCGCCGTGAAACTTGCTGACTCCCCTCTTTTGCCTGACGAACCCGAACCCTCGCGGTATCTGGCGTCAGCGCTGCGGCAAACCCACATCAGCGTTCGCGGGGCGCGCACCCACAACCTGAAAAACATCGACCTCGACATCCCGCGCAACCAGTTGGTGGTGATCACCGGCTTGTCGGGTTCGGGCAAGTCCAGCCTGGCCTTTGACACGCTGTACGCCGAAGGCCAACGCCGCTATGTGGAAAGCCTGTCGGCCTATGCGCGGCAGTTTTTGCAGCTGATGGACAAGCCCGATGTGGACCTGATCGAGGGCCTGTCGCCCGCGATTTCCATCGAGCAAAAAGCCACCAGCCACAACCCACGCTCCACCGTGGGCACGGTGACCGAGATCCACGACTACCTGCGCCTGCTGTTTGCCCGCGCAGGCACGCCGTATTGCCCCGACCACGACCTGCCCCTGCAAGCGCAGACCGTGAGCCAAATGGTGGACGCTGTGCTGGCCCTGCCCGAAGACACCAAGCTGATGATCCTGGCCCCCATTGCGCGAGAGAAAAAAGGCGAGTTTGAAAAAGTCTTTGAGCAAATGCAGGCCCTGGGTTATGTGCGCTTTCGCATCAACGGCCAGACGGTAGAGGTAGATGAACTGCCCACACTCAAGAAAACCGAGAAGCACAACATCGACGTGGTGGTGGACCGCATCAAAGTCAGGTCAGAAGAAGACGCGAAAGCACGCGACGCCCTGCGCCAGCGCCTGGCCGAGAGCTTTGAAGCGGCGCTGCAACTGGCCGAACACCGCGCCGTGGCTCTGGAGATGGACACGGGCAAAGAACACCTGTTCAACGCCAAGTTCTCTTGCCCGGTGTGCACCTATTCCATCAGCGAGCTCGAGCCGCGCCTGTTCTCATTCAACTCGCCCATGGGCGCTTGCCCCACCTGCGACGGCATTGGCAGCATGGCGTTTTTCGACCCGGAGCGGGTGGTGGCCTTTCCCTCGCTCAGCCTGGCCAGTGGCGCCATCAAGGGTTGGGACCGGCGCAACGGCTTTTACTTCAGCATGCTCGAAAGCCTGGCCAAGCATTACCAGTTCGACATCGAGGCGCCCTTTGAAAAATTGGCACCCGCACACCAGCAGGTTTTGCTGAACGGCTCGGGCGATGAAGAGATCAAATTCAGCTACGTGATGGAGTCTGGCGCCTCGCAAGGCAAAAAGATCAGCAAGAAGCACCCCTTCGAAGGCATCATCCCCAACATGACGCGCCGCTACCGCGAGACCGACTCGGCCGTGGTGCGCGAAGACCTGGCGCGTTACCGCAACATGCAGGCCTGTACCAGCTGCCAGGGCACGCGTCTGCGGCGCGAGGCGCGCCATGTGCGCATTGGCGAAGGCGCGCAAGCCCGCGCGATTTACGAGATCAGCCACATCACGCTGGGCGAGTCGCAACAGTATTTTCAGGGTCTGAAAATGCACGGGGCCAAGGCCGAGATTGCCGACAAGGTGGTGCGCGAGATCGCTTTGCGCCTGAAGTTTTTAAACGACGTGGGCCTGAATTATTTGAGCCTGGACCGCAGCGCCGACACCTTGTCAGGCGGCGAGTCGCAACGCATCCGCTTGGCCAGCCAGATCGGCTCGGGCCTGACGGGCGTGATGTACGTGCTGGACGAGCCCAGCATCGGACTGCACCAGCGCGACAACGACCGCCTGATCGGCACGCTGCAACACCTGCGCGACATCGGCAACAGCGTGCTGGTGGTCGAGCACGACGAAGACATGATCCGCGTGGCCGACCATGTGATCGACATGGGGCCGGGCGCGGGCGTGCACGGCGGGCGCGTGATGGCGCAAGGCACCTGCGCCGACATCCTGGCCGCGCCCGATTCGGTCACGGGCCAGTACATGTCGGGCCGCAAAAAAATCGAGATCCCCAAACGCCACAAAGCGGCCAAGGACTTCATCGAGATCGTGGGCGCATCGGGCAACAACCTGAAAAGTGTGAATGTGAAATTCCCAGTGGGCCTGCTGACCTGCGTGACGGGCGTGTCCGGCTCGGGCAAGTCCACTTTGGTCAACGACACCCTCTACACCGCAGCGGCGCACCAAATTCACCGCGCCCACGATGAGGCCGCCGCGCACGAAGCCATCTTGGGCCTGGAACACTTCGACAAAGTCATCAACGTGGACCAGTCGCCGATTGGCCGCACGCCACGCAGCAACCCGGCCACCTACACGGGTTTGTTCACCCACATCCGCGAGCTGATGGCCGAAGTGCCCGCGGCCCGTGAGCGCGGCTACGGCCCCGGACGCTTCAGTTTCAACGTGAGCGCATCGTCGGGTGGGGGCCGCTGTGAAGCCTGCCAGGGCGACGGCATGGTGAAAGTGGAAATGCACTTTTTGCCCGATGTGTATGTGCCCTGCGACGTGTGCCATGGCATGCGCTACAACCGCGAAACGCTCGAGGTGCAATACAAGGGCCAGAACATCGCGCAGATCCTGAACATGACGGTGGAAGCCGCGCACCAGTTCTTCAGCGCCGTGCCCAACATCGCGCGCAAGTTGCAAACCCTGCTCGACGTGGGCCTGACCTACATCCGCCTCGGCCAAAGCGCCACCACCTTGTCGGGCGGCGAAGCGCAACGCGTCAAGCTCGCGCTGGAATTGTCCAAGCGCGACACGGGCCGCACGCTCTATATTCTGGACGAACCCACCACCGGCCTGCACTTTGCCGACATCGACCTGCTGCTCAAAGTCCTGCACCAGCTGCGCGACGCGGGCAACACCATCGTCATCATCGAACACAACCTGGACGTCATCAAAACCGCCGACTGGCTGATCGACATGGGCCCAGAAGGCGGTGCGGGCGGCGGCACGGTGCTGGGCGAAGGCACGCCAGAGCAGCTGGCCAAAAACAAGGCGAGCTTCACAGGGCACTATTTAAAGCGCTTGCTTTAGAAAGCGCCGCGCCTTCACCCCTGCCCCTTGCTCAGTTCACACCCATTAGATTTCCCACCACTTTTGAACCATTGAATGTCATCATGAGAACTGTCATCCGTGCTTTCTTCCGAACCCTGCGCGTTGTGCTGGGCCCCGTCATGCTGTTGAAAGAACGCCTGACCCAACCGGTTGGCGTGCAACGTGCACCCGCCGCACAAGCCGCGGTCGATCAACAATGCCAAAGCCTGGCGCTGTACCAGTTCAGCACCTGCCCGTTTTGCATCAAGGTGCGCCAGGAAATGCGCCGCCTGTCGCTGCCCATTGAAAAGCGCGACGCCCAGCACCACACAGACAATCGCAACGCCTTGCTGCAAGGCAGCGGGGCCACCAAAGTGCCTTGCCTGCAAATCAACGAAGCCAATGGCCAAACCCGGTGGCTGCAAGACTCGACCGAGATCGTGGCGTATTTGCGCGAGCGCTTTGCAACGCCTGCAGCTTAAGGGCCAGGGCCATCGCTACAAGTTGAAAAACATTTACTGGTCATGCCCCCGACAGGCAATCACGGTCAGCTCCAAATCGTCCACGGCATAGACCAGTCGATGCACGTCGTCGATGCGACGTGACCAATAGCCTGACAGATTACCCAGCAATGGCTCGGGCTTGCCGATACCTTGAAAGGGGTCGCGCCTGACGGCATCGATCAACAGATTGATTCGCTTGAGCGTCTTTTTATCTTGCCCTTGCCAATACACATAATCGGTCCAGGCAGGCGAGGTGAAGGCAATCCCTCGGCTCATGGGTTGATCAGTTCACGTCGTTTGGCTTTGCCGGCTTTATGCTCGGCAATGGATGCCGCCAAGTGCGCTGCGTTGGCGGGACTCGAAAGCAAGTACAAGGTTTCGGCCATGCTCTGGTAGTGCGCCATGGACATGACCACCGCGTCACCGCCATCTCGGCGGGTGATGATGGTGATGTCGGCATCGTTTTCTACGCCGTCCAGAACAGCCTTCAAACCATTGCGGGCCTCTGAGTAACTGATGATTCGCCTGATGGTGACTTGTTCAATAAATTGGACAAGTATGGTAGCTTTTCCAGCCCCTTGGCGGCAATGGTCATTCAAGGGCATTGGCCACGCTGCATCTCTCAGGCTGCGATCACCGTCAGCAAAGTCTGACCGTTCGCGACCAGCTTCTCGCCCCCTGCATCCACCGCAAACAAATCACAGCTGGTGAACACCTGTGCTTTGCCGGGTTTGACCACCCGCGCTCGGGCAATGAACTTTTGGCCCACGGCGGGGCGCAAGCAGTTGACCGAAAAGTGGGCAGCCAACAAATTCGGCCCCGCCACGGTCCCGGCTGCAAAGCCGCAGGCGGTGTCGATGAGTGTGCCAATCAAGCCTGCGTGCAAATAACCCGAGTACTGACCCACCTCTGCACGCCAGGGCATCTGGATTTCCACAAAGCCGGGTTCGGCCACCGTCACCTCGATGCCGCACCAGCGGTTGAATTCGGCCATGGCGTTGATTTTTTTCAGCATCTCCAGTGGGCTCATGGTTTTCTCCTGGCTTGGGTTTTGAACCACCCGATGTGGTCCATCAGTTTTTGACGAAGTGCTTGTTGCTCGCTGATCAGCTGGTCGATCTCGGCCACACGCGCCAGGATCGCGTCGATCATGTCTTGTGCTGACAACTTGCCCGCTTTGAAGCGCGGCAAATACTCGGCAATCAAGGGCAGTGAGAAACCCATCTCCCGAGACATGGCGATGAAGATGACGTGCTTCAAGGTTTTCTCGTCGTACACACGGTAACCATTGGGCAGTCGCTGGCTTTCAATGAGGCCGTCGGCCTCGTAGCGCCGCAAGCGGTGCACCGACACCTGGGTCTTGGCAGAGAGTTCTGAAATGCGCATGAATTCAGTCTAGCAAGGCTCGCACTGCGCGAGGGTTATGGACTCTGACGCATGGGCGACAAGCCAAAGTGACTGCTGCGCCGCAGGCGATACCCCCTCAGCGGTCACTGGTGTACAAAACACCCTTCAACCGGAGCCATTCATGACTGCCCAAACACCTTTGCCCCACGCCCAACCCACCGATATCGGCCTTTGCCCCGATCGGACCCAGCGCCTGATGGACGTGCTGCGCCACGAAGTGGCCAGTGGCAGGTTACCCGGCGCGGTGACCATGATCGCCCGGCGCGGGCAGATCGGCTTGTTCGAAGCCGTGGGCCAGCAAGACCCTGGCACGGGCGCACCCATGCAGACCGACAGCATCTTCCGCATTTATTCCATGACCAAGCCGGTCGTGTCGGTGGCGGTGATGATGCTGATGGAGCGCGGTCAGTTGCTTTTGAGTGACCCGGTCAGCCGCTGGTTGCCCGAATACGCCAACCAGCAGGTGGCCACGGCCAGCGGGTTGGAGCCTGTTAGGCAAGAGGTAACGGTGCAAGACCTGTTGCGCCACACGGCGGGGCTGACTTATGAATTTTTGGGCGACTCGCCCGTGCAGCGCCAATACGGCGCGGTGAAGATCGCCTCACGCGAGCGCACCAACGCCGAGTTCTCGCAAACGCTGGCCGCTGTGCCACTGCAGTTTCAACCCGGCACCGTGTGGGCCTACAGCCGCGCCACCGATGTGCTAGGTCGGCTGGTGGAGGTGGTCAGCGGGCAAGGCCTGGGTGCCTTCCTGCAAGCCGAAATCTTGGGCCCATTGGGCATGGTGGACACGGGCTTTGCCGTGCCGCCCGATCAGCAGCACCGCATTGCCGAACCTTTTGCGCACGATCCTGACGGCGGCGTGCCGATGAAAGTGCTGGAGCCGCGCCAAGTGCCCGCCATGGAAGCCGGTGGCGGTGGCCTGATGTCCACCGCCATGGACTACACCCGCTTTTTGCAGTGCCTGCGCAACCGGGGCGAATTGAACGGCGTGCGCCTGCTCGGCCCGCACACGGTGGACTTCATGACAGCGGACCACCTGGGCGGCATGCCGTCCGACGGCACCTTGCTGCCACCCGGCCACGGCTTTGGTTTGGGGTTTGCGGTGCGCACGCAATTGGGTCTGTCGCCTGTGCCTGGCTCGGTGGGTTTGTATTACTGGGGCGGCATCGCAGGCACCACTTTCTTTGTGGACCCGACGCTCGACCTGTATGCGCTGCTGATGGTCCAGGCACCCAACCAGCGGGATTACTATCGGCCCTTGTTCCGCGACTTGGTGTATGCGGCGCTGGTCTGAATTCGGTAGGTCGGCGGCCTTAGCTCCGTTTAACCCCGACATGAATCTGCCGCGCCACCGCCATGTCGGGGCTGAAGCCACCGACCTACAAAAATCAATCACTTTTTGGAGACAAACCATGTCCACATCCGGCCTCATGATGAATCGCCCTTTGCTCATTTCGGGCATCCTCGAGCACGCCGCTGCGCAGTTTGGTGACCAGGAAATCGTCTCGCGTGAGACGCACGGCCCGCTGCACCGCACCACTTATGCCG
>NZ_CAMDLM010000022.1 GCF_945901735.1 Limnohabitans sp. Rim8 | reverse complement strand
GGGGCAACAACACGGTCTACGGCGGCCAGGGCTTTGACCGCATCGTGCTGGGCTCGGGTGCGGACAGGGCCTGGGGCGGAGATGACAACGACACGATAGCGGGTGCTGCGGGCAATGACAGCTTGTATGGCGATGCGGGCAACGATGCGTTAGATGGCAGTTTTGGAAATGACGTCTTGGATGGTGGCCTGGGCAAGGACACACTGACCGGTGGTGAAGGAAATGATTCGCTCATGGGTGGTAGCGGGGATGACATGCTCCTTGGCGATGAGGGGCTCGACACCTTGGTTGGGGGAGATGGCAGCGATCAATTGTTTGGAGGGTTGGGAGCAGATAGCTTGCTTGGAGAAGCCGGTAACGACACGCTTGACGGCGGTGACTCGGACGAAAACGATACGCTTGACGGTGGCGAAGGTAACGATAGGCTGCTGGGTTGGGGCGGGGTCGACGTATTGTCTGGGGCCGCAGGTAATGACACCCTATTGGGCGGTGACGGAGCAGATACGCTTTGGGGTGGCGTAGGAGATGACCAGATACAAGGCGGCGGTGGTAGCGATGCCATTTATGGTGGTGCAGGTCTTGATATATTGACGGGTGGTTCAGGTGTTGACTCGTATGTGTTTGCTTACGAAGAACTTGAGCAACAGCTGCCTGACGTCATCACAGACTTTCAAGTGGGCCCTGGTGGCGACAAGATCGACTTTAGCGACATCCACGCCAAGAATATCCTGGCGGGGTATACCCGGTGGCCAGCTGCGCAGTTGCCTTATACGCATGGATATATCCGACTGGTACAGGACGGTGTCGACGTTTTAATTGGCTACGACCGGGATGGCCACAACAATGCTCATAATTTTGGGTCTGTTGTCAGGCTTCAAAATACTGACGCCATGGCTTTGACCTCGGATAACTTTAGCTTGGTTGCTGATAATTTCGGACTTTCACGCAATGGTGTCGTGGCCAAACAAACTGTGTTGAGCAACACCAGTGCAACGCTGGACATTCGTCTTTGGGGCGGACAACCATCTGCCAACGTGGAAGTAAAGGTCTACGACGCACGAAACCCTGGTGTTTCGTTAGGCTCAGTGGTTTATACGCCAGCGGACTGGACCCAAACCAAGTCACTTGGTTTGACATCTACCAGTTTGGAGACATTGGACTTGTCAGAGGACCTGGTGTTTTCTTTGATTTCAACAGATATTGATTACTCAGGGAAAAACTTGGTAATGGGTATCGTGGGGGACAATTTAGTGGCAGAGCGGCAGCGCTTGATTGCGCCCGAACTTTCTATCTTTAGCACAGATCAAAGCGCTGTCACCATCAACTTATCGTCAAGCCGAGTACCGGCGGACTTGTCCTCATCCATCTTTACTCTTGTGCCAGACAGTGCAGACCTTGCGCGGCTTTCCGCAACTTTCAAGTGGGTGGCTGGTGTGCCTCAATTGGTGGTTGCCAATCCAGGTACATGGGTTGGCAATGAACTCTTTACTGCTGTTGGGAAAATCGATGGCGTCGATGTGCAAATTCCTATTACCCTGCGCAATTTAGGCAGCAACACGCTGACAGTCTCCTCTTTGGGGTCCGTGCTTGAAGGTCAGACCACCAGTAGCGCACTGGTGCTGACGCTTGCTTTGGCAAAGCCAGCGGGCGAAACAATATCTGTGAACTGGAAGGCAGCACTGCCCATTGACGGCAGTGTCAATGCTGTTGATTTCATGAATGGCATTATTCCAGAGGGTACCGTTACTTTTGAACGTGGCGAAACATTTAAAGCTTTAACGATATATGTCGCTGGCGATTCACTGGTTGAAAAGGATGAGGTTTTTAGTGTTGATTTTTCCGTTGTCAATTCACCTGTGTCTATGGTGAATTTTATAGATTCATCCGAGATAATCGTCATTAAAAATGATGATCTTAATGAATATTTGGGGACTGCAAAATATTGGAATAATGATAAGCCGTTAGATTTGTTGACGGGTTGGGTGATAGAGCCTGAAAAATATTTGGATAGCGACTTATCTATCAGTATGAAAAATATCAACTATGACTCAAAATCAAATATTCTTACGGCTGAGTTGTGGATTAAAACTGCAGAAACTATATCAAACCTTGATATTCATTTTATAAAGCCTGATGGTGTGACTGTTGCGGTTGAATCTTCTTCCAGTACAGTTGGCTGGACATTAATTGAAAATGATGTTAATGGCCGATTTGATATGGCCGGAATTGGTGATATTGGAATATCAGGTGAGATGAAGTTGTATGAATTTTCTTTCTCAAATTTCAAACAAGGTCAGGAGTTACAAGTTGAACGGGGTACCGTTGGTAATACGATACTGACGCCCACTAATTTTAAATCCGCACAGGTCATGACGATTGATGATGGGATGATTGCCCTGTCTTCTGCAGACAAGGCGTTGACTTTGATTGACTTCACTTCACCTGCTTCCACACAATCCTTGTTGGCAATTGATTCGAGGGATGCTTTGATGGCCTTAAAAATGGCCAACGGCACACTTTCTGAAAATCAGCTTTTTAACCCCTTGCAGTGGGTTGCTGCTGACGTGAACAAGAGCGGAACCGTGAGTGCATTGGACGCCTGGCATATTTTGCGTGAAATCGTAGGCTTAGGCACTGCCAATGTTGGTGATTGGCAGATTGTTAATGGATCAGTGGATGCGTCAAGACTATCTGCAGATAATGCTTGGTTAAATAATCTGGATGAAATTTCTCCTGATGTGGCATTGGACTTGGTTTTAATTGGTGTTATTCGTGGTGATATAGATGGTACTTGGGGGGTGTACTGAACGTGATTAATTTGAGGAGCATTTTCTCGGAAAATGCAGTAAATCGCCTTGTCGATGTTACGGTATTTTTGGAGTCATCCGATATTGAGTCCATTGGTGGATTTTCTTTAAATATATCCATTAAGACCTGGGGTGGAGTGGTTCGGCCGCTCAAGACCGTAATTAACTCTGGTTCTTGGGATTTGTTTGATGCTGATCTGATATCGGGTAATTTTTCCGCCATTTCAACAGAGGGTAAAAAATTACAGAACAACACATTAATCACTCTTTTTGAGGTGTCGTTTGATGTTTTACAGGAGTCTTATGGCTTCTACACCATTGAAGTCAACTCAACTGGGCAAGATACGTTTTTTGACGGTGACGGTTCAGTCGTTCCCTACGCAAGCACATCCTTATCTATTGCCCCCCCCCCGGGTGGTGTATTTATATCGGGCGAGGTTAGTGAGGGATCAACCCTCATTGCCAGTCATACCTTGACGGATGCTGATGGCATACCCGCCACGGGTGTCGGTGCCCTGTATTACCAATGGCAATCTGGTGGTGTAGACATCATTGGTGCAACCACGTCAGCTCTGCTATTGACGCCTTATCTAGTTGGGAAAACCATTTCCGTCTTTGCCACCTATACGGACTTCGCTGGTCACCTTGAGAGTTTTAGCAGCCAGACCACAACTGCCGTGGCCAACGTCAACGATTCGCCCACAGGCAGCGTCACCATCACTGGCACTGCCACCCAGGGCCAAGTGCTCTCGGCTTCCAATACTTTGTCGGATCTCGACGGCATACCCGCAGTGGATGCTGCTGGCGCCATCAGCTACCAGTGGAGGGTCGGTGGAGTCAACATTACTGACGCCACCAGTAACACGCTTGTTCTTGACCAGGCCAAGGTGGGTAAGGCCATCACGGTAGTGGCGACATATACCGATCGTCAGGGGACAGCTGAAAGCGTGGAGTCCACGGCGACGGGCCTTGTGGCCAACATCAACGACTCACCCACGGGAGGCGTGACCATCACAGGCACAGCCACGCACGGGCAGACGCTGACAGCGGCCAACACCTTGGCTGACGTCGACGGCATTCCTGTCAGCGGAGTTGGCGCGATCATTTACCAGTGGAGCGCAGGCGGTGCGGTCATCGCGAACGCCACCGGCAGCACTTACGTGTTGACCCAGGCTGAGGTGGGCAAAGCCATCACCGTGACGGCCAGCTACACAGACCAGCAGGGCACAGCCGAGAGCAAGACCAGCAGCGCTACAGCGAGCGTGGCCAACATCAACGACTCACCTACTGGAGGTGTGACCATCACAGGCACAGCCACACAAGGCCAGACGCTGACAGCGGCCAACACCTTGGCCGATATCGACGGCATCCCTGAAAGCGGAGTTGGCGCGATCAGCTACCAATGGAGCGCAGGCGGTGCGGCCATCGCGAACGCCACCGGCATCACTTACGTGTTGACCCAGGCTGAGGTGGGCAAAGCCATCACCGTGACGGCCAGCTACACAGACCAGCAAGGTACGGCCGAAAGCGTGACCAGCACCGCCACTGCAGCAGTGGCCAACGTCAACGACGCGCCCACCGGAACAGCACGAATGCTATCGACGGAGTCGGTCGCTTCAACGCGCGAACTGCTGGCCAGCGACATCACCAACACTGCAACCCAGAAGTTCAATACCGCTAACAGCCATATTTACGAATATGTCGATGCCAACGTGACCTGGACTGCAGCAAAGACTGCTGCCGAGGCCAAGACCTTGGCGGGGTTGACAGGCTATTTGGTCACCATCACCAGTGCGAGCGAGCAATCTTTTGTCCTTGCTAACAACGTCACTTCGGTCGGTAGATGGTTAGGTGCCAGCGATGCGGCAACGGAAGGAACTTGGAGATGGGTCACAGGCCCCGAAGAAGGCCTGCAGTTCTGGAGCGGATCTTCTGGCGGATCGGCGGTCAATGGCGCTTATAAAAACTGGGAATCGGATGAGCCCAACAACTCGGCCGATGATGACTATGCCCATTTTTGGCCATCGTCAGGCCTATGGAATGATGCCCCCAACGCCGGGATTGTGATCGGAAGCAACCCGAGGGGCTGGGTGGGCGGCTATGTTGTTGAATATTCAGGGACAGTAAATACAAGCGGCAGCCAGGTGCCGTCGAACACAGAGAGTCATTTCACGGAGGACAGGACCCTATACGCTGATGGCAGCCTTCTCGGCGATCCAGATGGCATGGGAGCGCTGAGCTATCAATGGCAACGAGCCACAGACGCCAACGCCAATGGATCGATCGAGGCTACCGAGTGGAGTAATATCCAGAGCGCAATTGCAACAACTTACACACTGGGCGATGCAGACAGCGGAGGGTATATTCGGCTGGCCATCGGCTACACCGACGCCTTGGGCACTCAGGAAACGGTGTATTCGGGCAGCTCTCTTGCCATCAAGAACATCAACGACGAACCCACTGGCGGTGTCACCATATCCGGCACAGCCACCCAAGGCCAGGTACTGACGGCTTCAAACACCCTGGCCGATCTTGATGGCATTCCTGAAAGTGGAGTTGGCGCGATCGGTTACCAATGGCAATGGTCAATCGATGGCAATATGCCGTGGACCTCCATTGACGGCACTTTGGGCGATGCATTGAAGTTGAGTTCTGCGCACCTTGGTCATCACATTCGCGTTCTGGGAAGTTATACGGACGAACAGGGCTTATTGGAGGCGGTGGCAAGCCACGCCGTATGGATCACGCTGGATGCCAACTTTGTGGCCTACAGTTGGAAAGCCCATACCCTTCTGGCCGGCGTTGACCTGACGGCAGGCACCCACAGCAGCAGCACCGATTCGAT
Source organism: Limnohabitans sp. Rim8 (assembly GCF_945901735.1). GTDB lineage: Bacteria > Pseudomonadota > Gammaproteobacteria > Burkholderiales > Burkholderiaceae_C > Limnohabitans_A. The sequence continues at coordinate 65,358 of NZ_CAMDLM010000022.1, read as the reverse complement.
GGGCGCTGCCGGCTTCAAAGCCATAACGCAGAGCAACTTGAGCTTAAACGCCAGCCGCACTGTCCCCGCAGACGAAGCGCAGGCCACCACCAACGCCGTCAACTTGCAAGACGCCATCGCCATCCTCAAGATGATCGTTGGCCTGAACGTCAACGGTGCCAACCAGCCGCTGTCGCCTTACCAGGCCCTGGCTGCCGACTTTGACGGCAACAGCCGGGTTGAGCTGAATGACGCCATTGGCGTGCTCAAGCATGTGGTGGGTTTGACGGGGACTGGCACACCCAAGCCCGAGTGGCGCTTTGTTGACGAAGCCAACGCCGCGGTGGTGGCGATCAAAGGCAATGCGGCTTTAAGCCCAGGCCAACCGCCGGCCATCAACCTGGACCTGACGGGTGCAGATGCCACAGTGCAGGTTGGCTTGGTGGGGTATTTGCGCGGGGATGTGGATGGCAGCTTTGCTGGAGCCGCCGGGGCGCTGGATTTGGATGGTGCGCAGCCGGGGTATTTCACTGACCTGGTCGCTGCCCAGCCTGCGCTGAATTTGGCGCAGTTTGGGATTTATGGATAAGTCTCTTCCAATAGCACGTTCTTTCATTTTTGAGTAACTCCAAATCATGGAAACACTGAACAACCAAGCGCCTGTTTTTCAGTTTTTGGGCAGCTACACCATTGACACTGAGCCGGTGGGCTACAGCTGGGCCAACAGCATGTCCGCGGCATGGGCTCGCAACATCATTCAGACCCAGGATGGCGGCTTCATACTCAGCGGCTTGGGTCGCGGCTCGAGCAATGTGTACGAAACCAGGATCGTCAGCTTGAACGCCTCTGGGCAACTGAACACGGGTTTTGCTGACCAGGGTGTGCTGCATTTGAGCTATACCGGTAGCGCCATTGACGAAGTGCAGGGTGCCTACCAGGACGTCAATGGCCAGATTCTGGTGCTGGGCCGGTTTTATGTGGCGGGTGACCCGAACGTGGCGGTGGGGCCGGACAGCCCCTCGCTTGGTTTTGCTCTGTCGCTGAGCTGCGTCAACCTAGACGGTAGTTTCGATGCGGGATTTGGGGTGGATGGTCGGGTGGTGCTGGGCTTAGCGGAGCTTGGGTCTGACTACCTGATGCCGAGCAGCTTGTGCTTTCAGTCCGACGGGAAAATGCTGGTCGCTTATACGGCTGGCACGATGGATGGCATCAACATCAAGAACGAACATGCAGCCTTGCTCCGGCTGAATGCGGACGGCAGTCTGGACGACAGCTTTCATGGCACCGGTTATGTGGATTTGCCAGCGGCCTACGGAACGGCGCTGAGCCTGGCGGTGGGGGCCAACGATGAGATTTCGCTGACACTGGCGGTTCGCGGCGGCGAACTTTATCTTGGGACTTCACAGTGGACCTTGACGGATGTCAACCTGAACGTCTCGGGCAGCGTCGTGGGGGTACCCGAGGTGCGGGAAATTAACGGCCGAAAAGATGGCAACTGGGTTGCCGTCCGGGCCTTTGATGTAGATGAGTCTGGCCAGGCCTTGATCGTGATGGACACCGGCAACAGATGGTTCGTCCGCCGTGAGCATGCCGATGGAACGGTCGACAGCAGCTTCAACGCTGGCGCCGACCTGGTGCTGCCCATACCCGAAGGGGTGTCGGATATTTTGGCGGACAAGGTGGTCAGCGTGCCTGACGGCGGCTATTTGATTGAAGGCCGCATCCGGCGCCCGCTCAGTGAGGGCAGTTCATCAACGGCGTCTTCCAGTTTTTTGGTGAAGGTCACCGCCTCGGGCGCCTTGGATACGGGTTTTGGTAACCAGGGTCTTGTTGAGACGAGCACTGGCCAGCGTCTGGATCAAGTCCTGGCCCTGGCCGACGGCAGCGTGGTGTGGGCCGGCAGCGCTGATCTTGAGCGCCTGCGCATGAATGAGACGAATCTGCAAAGCAGTTTTGCGGTGAGTAAGCTCACAGCCAACGGGCAGCTTGATGCCGATTTTGGTGGCGAGTTGGGCCTGACTGAGCGCGTCATGGTTTGGGAAAATTCCTCCGAGTTCCAGCAACTCAGCGCTGTGACTGCTGCGCAGGACCCTGACCTGCAGGGGCAAGCCGGGGCGCATTACGGGGGCTATCGGCTAACGATTTCACGGCAGTCAGGCGCTAACACAGCCGATGGATTCGCTGGCATCAGTGGCCTGGTCCTGACCGAGGGCGGTCAGGCGCTTCTTGACGGCTTGGCTGTGGCCGAGGTGGAGTCGCTCACGGGGACGCTGAGCCTGCTCTTCAATGACAGTGTCAACCAGGCGGTGCTGGGCCGCGTGCTCAGCCACATTGGCTACAAGTACCTGGTGCAGTTGCCACCGGCTGGCGCACCTATTGTCAAAGAGACCAACCCTGGCTTGCCTTCCGGGGAGCTGGTGGATTACTACCTGATCAATCTGCTGTGGCAACTCCAGGAGCCGGCGACGCCGGGCAGTGCCGAGGCTGCGCCAGTGGGGCAGGCGGTCACAGGGCTCTTGCTCTACAAGGTCGACCACCCCACCACTGGCACCATCGAGATCACCGGGCTGGCGCAGGTCGGTAGCAGCCTGAAGCTGGTGTCTCACCTGGTCGATCCGGACGGCGAGTTGATTCTTAGAAACATTTCGTGGCGCGCCGACGGTGAATGGATCTGGGGCCAGGGCAACGGGACCGACACCTTGGTCTTGTCGGCCAATGAACTGGGCAAGCTCATCACGGTCGACCTGCAGGGTTTTGATAGCACGAGTGGCAACTGGGGCGGCAATTTTTCTCAGAGCCTGACCGAGGCGGTGCAGGCCGCGCCAGGCAAGCGTCTTGACCTGCTGACTTACCAGTGGAAAGACCACACCCTGCTGAGCCACGTGGAGCTCGTTGCAGGCAGCCACAGTGGCAGCACCGACCCGCAAGGCGTGGCCAGCTTTGCGGCCGTGACAAACAGCAGCTTGAACGTGAGCGCCAGCCGCCCCACCCCCTCCGCCGAAGCGCAGGCCACCACCAACGCCGTCAACTTGCAAGACGCCATCGCCATCCTGAAGATGATCGTTGGCCTGAACGTCAACGGTGCCAACCAGCCGCTGTCGCCTTACCAGGCCCTGGCCGCCGACTTTGATGGTAATGGCCGGGTCGAGCTGAACGACGCCATTGGCGTGCTCAAGCACGTGGTGGGTTTGACGGGGACTGGCACACCCAAGCCCGAGTGGCGCTTTGTTGACGAAGCCAGCGCCGCGGTGGTGGCGATCAAGGACGCCGCCGCTTTAAGCCCTGGCCAGCCGCCGGCCATCAACTTGGACCTGACGGGTGCAGATGCCACAGTGCAGGTCGGCTTGGTGGGGTATTTGCGCGGGGATGTGGATGGCAGCTTTGCCGGAGCCGCCGGGGCGCTGGATTTGGATGATGCGCAGCCGGGGTACTTCACTGCGCTGGTCGCTGAGCAGCCTGCGTTGAATTTGGCGCAGTTTGGGATTTACACGGTCGGCTGATCCCTGGCCCCGACTTCAGCGAGCCCGTCACGGGCCTGATGGCCAGCGACTTCCTGATACCGAGCGGCCAGATTATTTGGCAGCCCTGTCAGATCCACACGTTTTGAGTCTGTCACAGTTTGGAATTGACGCCTGATCCCCCTTTTGTATTGGATGTCCACACATTATTTTTGAGGGCGTGAGATCTTGCAAAAAAGTGATTCAGTTTATTTGCAAGTTTTTTTCTAACGCTATAAAAATACGCAGACTATTGTCAAGTAAAGTTAATCAATGTTGTCCCGACGCTCTGTTGGAACGGGCTTCACCCTGGGAAAGCTTTTCATAATCCCGTCACCGCGAGGTGCGAATCGACATGGTGATCCTAAGTTCTTGATTTCAATGGATTTTGAATTTCCACGCTTTTTCGCAATGTCAAAGACGGGTTATCAACATCGGCCCTTTTTGAAAATAGTTTTACTATTTTCTTACTAATTCGGAATTAATGTTTTGTATTATGAATAATTTAATAGTCATTGATTCCGGTGTTGTCAATCTTCTTGATCGTGAGAAGTTCAGCGTCGATTTGCCACCGGGTTATGCGGTGGTCTGGCTGGAGCCCGATCAGGACGGGGTGGTGCAGCTCAGGGACCTGTTGGCCGGCTACAGCCAGCTCAGCGCGATCCACCTCATGACCCACGGCTCAGACGGGTCGATCGCGCTGGGCAATGCCTGGCTCAATGCGTCGACCTTGCCGGGCTATGCCAGCGCGCTGTCTGCGGTGGGAGCCAGTCTGGCACCGGCTGGTGACTTGCTGGTGTATGGCTGCAACGTGGCGCAGGGCGCGCTGGGTGAGACTTTTGTGGCGGCCCTGGCGGCGGCCACGGGGGCTGATGTGGCGGCTTCGGATGATCTGACCGGGCTGCCCGTGTGGGGCGGCGACGCGGTGTTGGAATTTTCAGCCGGAGGCATCCAGGCGCCGCTTGTGTCGCTGGCGGCGCTGGATGGCGTGTTGGGCTTGTTCACAGGCAATGACACTGCTGACAGCTTGGCTGGCGAAAGCGGCGACGACTTGATCCTGGCCTATGGCGGCAATGACAGTGTCATCGGCACTGCCGGGGATGACTTGATAGTGGGCGGAGCCGGCAACGACACGGTGACCTACACGGGCGCTTTCCCGGCCTACCACCTGAGCCAGGGCCCGAGTGGCGCCCTGCAACTCGTCAAGCCCGATGGCACCGACGTGCTCATGGGCATCGAGACGCTGAAGTTTGCCGACGCCACGGTGCAGATCGGGCAGGGCACGGCCGCTGCCGAGTTTCGTGTTAACAGCTACATCCTTGAAGACCAAAGGGCGGTTGACCTGAGCGCTCTGAGGGACGGCGGCTGGGTCGCGACCTGGGAGTCAGTCAACCAGGATGGGTCTGGCTCGGGGGTTTATGGTCAGCGTTATTCGGCGGCGGGTCTGCCTGTGGGTGCTGAATTTCGGGTCAACACGACCACGCTGCTCGGTCAGCTCGCGCCATCTGTTGCCGGGCTGTTGGACGGCGGCTGGCTGGTGACCTGGCAATCAGTCTCCGTGGCGGGTGACTTCAAGGTCCTGGGTCAGCGCTATAGCGCCAGCGGTCAGATGATTGAGGTTGGGTCCGAGTTTGAGTTTGTGGTCAGTGGGTCAACCCCTGGTTTGAGTGCCACACCCTCGGTGACGGCCTTGGCCGATGGCGGCTGGGTTGTCAGCTGGACGGCCTTGAATGCCGAAGGCGACAAGTATGGCGTCTATGCCCGGCATTACTCGTCCACAGGTGCCGCTGGCGGTGAGATCCGGATCGCCGCCGATGCCACGCACGACCAGTGGTGGCCTTCAGTATCGGCTTTGGGCAGTGACTGGCTGGTGAGTTGGACGGAGCAGGGCACGGCCGGCTTTGACGTGCACGTCCGGCGCTTCACCTCGGTCGGTCTGGTGGACACCGCCTGGGACGATCTGGTGCTGCAAACGAATACCACCGATGTGCCCTTAGCGCCATCCGTTGCGGCCATGGACAGCGGTGTCAGCCCTGGCTGGCTGGTGAGCTGGGAGTCTGTGCCTGCCTCGGGTGGCGGGCGCGATATTCACGCTCAGAAGTTTGACACAACGGGTGTCAAAGTCGGTAGTGAGGTGCTGATTCACAGCACCACGACAGCCCCTCAATTGCACACGGCTGTGACCGTACTGCTCGATGGCGGCTGGTTGTTGACCTGGCAGTCGACGGGCGCTGACAGCTCCGGGTTGGGCATCAGTGGGCAACGCTTTTCAGCGGCCGGAACGCCTATTGGCAGCGAATTTCATGTCAACACCTATGGCGTCGCCGAGCAGTCGCGGCCAGAGGTGTCGGGCTTGGTCGATGGCGGCTGGGTGGTCAGCTGGCAGTCCCTGGCGCAAGATGGCTCGGGCCTGGGTATTTACGCGCAGCGCTATGACCAGTCGGGCAACCCCCTCACGCAGAGCGCAACACTGAGCATCACCGGCGACACCAGCGCGCAGCTGCTCCATGGCGGCGCTGGCGATGACACCCTGGCGGGTGCTGGCGGCAACGACACCTTGGGCGGTGGCGAAGGCCATGACACGGCCGTCTACAGCGGTGTTCAGGGCGGCTACACCCTGTCGCAAAGCGTCAGCGGCATGCTGCAACTGGTCAAGCCTGAGGGCACGGACTTGCTCACCGGCATTGAAACGCTCAAGTTTGCGGATGCGACGGTGAACTTGAGTTTGACGAAGCCAGCGGCTGGGTTTGCTGTCAATTCCGTTGGCATGACAGCGTACGCGTCCAACGTGGTCCAAACGGCTTTGACGGATGGCGGCTGGGTGGTCAGCTGGCTGGTCGATTCAGCAGTAATGTTCGGGGGTTACAAGGCCTATGCCCAGCGCTATGCAGCCAGCGGCGCATTGGTGGGCGATGCCTTCTTTGTTACCGCAGACCTGGACGCTAGGACCGCGCCAGCGCTTGCCGGGCTGTCTGACGGCGGCTGGGTCTTTGTCTGGAGTGACGAATATGGCCGTGGCCCCTACTACCGACTGTACGGAGCCGATGGCTCCAGCGAAGGCACGACTGATTTCGGTTTTCCTTTGAGTCAAAGCTATAAGAACTTCCCCACGCACGAGTTTTCGGTCGCTGGCTTGAGCGGCGGCAGCTGGGCCGCTGTTTCTGCGGGTTACGATACATTTAATGTAGGGAGCACGATCCGCGGTGCATATGCTCACGCCTCGGGTATCTCAAGCTTCGAGCTGCTCGACCCCGAGGAGACGGGCGATGAATATCTCCCGACAGTGACGGGTCTGAGTAATGGCGGCTGGGTCGCTGTCTGGCTCGCTCTGATCGAAGGGGTTGGCGGGACCGTCTGGCAACGTGCCTTTGACGCCAATGGACAGCAAGGCACTGTCACGCTGGTTTACAAGGAAAAACGCTACCTGGCTGAGGCCTTCTTCGACCAAGATCCCTTGGTGAGCGCCTTGGCCGATGGCGGCTGGCTGACCACCTGGGCCGCTAAAGACGGAGAATTGCTGGCCCTTCACACGCAGCGGTATTCGGCAGCGGGTGAGGCGCTGGGCCCTCAGGTTGTGACGTCAACGCAAGCCTCGCTCTGGGTCAGGCCGGCCGTTTGCGTGTTGGCTGACGGTGGCTGGGTGCTGACCTGGAAGGCCCCCGCAGGGTCCGCCCTGGGCATCCGCGGGCAGCACTACTCCGCGCAAGGCGCGCCCATCGGGGATGCGTTTGGCATTGAAACCTTCGCCATGAACTATGAGGCTGCTCCGGCGGTCTCTGCTCTGGCCGACGGGGGCTGGGTGATCAGCTGGCACTCCCAAAAGCAGGACGGTTCGGGCTTTGGCGTTTTTTCCCAGCGCTACGACCAGGCTGGCACGCCGTTGGCCCAAGGCGTGGCGATGCAGGTCACAGGTGACACCAGCGCGCAGGTGCTCGTCGGCGGACCGGGCGCTGACACCCTGGACGGGGCCGGCGGCAACGACACCCTGTCAGGTGGTGCGGGCAATGATGTGCTCATAGGTGGTTTGGGGCAGGACACGGCGCTGTTTTCAGGGTTGCGCGCCGATTACACCCTGAGCCAGACCGCTGCCGGTGTGCTGCAGGTCAACGGCCCCGAAGGCCTGGATACCCTGGACAGCATTGAGGTGCTGAAGTTTGCGGGCGGGGCTACCTTCCAGCGGGTGACTGGCAGCGTCAACGCCGAGTTCAACGTCAATTCACAATCGACCGAAGAGGCGGCCAATCCGCGCGATGCGCACGTGACCGTGCTGGCCGACGGCGGATTTTTGGTGAGCTGGACGACGAGTCCACCTAATCCGGCGGACTGGACCCTGCCAATGGGTCCGTCCAGTGTGCACACCCAGCGCTTTGGCGCCGACGGCGCCATGCTCGGTGGCGAAGTGCAGGTGAGCACTGCAGCCAGCAGCTTTCAGTCTGGCGGGGTCGTCACGGCTTTGGCTAACGGTGGCTGGGTGGTGGCCTGGGCCACGGACAGTGGCGGCTGGATACCGAATGCCGACCTGTACGCGCGGGTTTTTTCTGCCACCGGTGTGGGCGGTAGCGAGTTCAAGGTCAACAGCACGGATTCAACGGGCAACGAATCGGTGGCTGTCACCGCGCTCAATGATGGCGGCTGGCTGGCAACCTGGGCCTCTACAGGGCACACCTCGGGTGCAGGCATTTACGCTCAGCGCTACACGGCAGGCGGGTTGGCCAGCGGGACCGAGTTCAAAATTGGCGCCAGCACTTTGTCAACGACTGCAAGCCTTCCCACGGTCACGGACCTGGCTGATGGTGGCTGGCTCGTCGCATGGTCTCAGCAAGAAAACATCGGTTTTGATTCGGAAATTTTGGCCCGACGCTACAGCTCCGTGGGCGTGGCATCAGCAGCCTTCCAAGTGAATCAGGCCACAGTCGAGAGCACTCGCCAGTCCAGTGCCGCTGTGACCGACCTGGCCGATGGGGGTTGGCTGGTGACCTGGCAATCCAATGGTCAGGACGCGGGTACCGATGGCGCCAGCACCGGTATTTACGCCCGGCGCTACAGCGCAGAGGGTGTGGCTTCAGACGAGTTTCGGGTCAACACCCATTTGCTCAACGAGCAGTCCATGCCCGCTGTCACCGCGCTGGCCGACGGTGGCTGGCTGGTGACCTGGCAGTCGCTTGATCAGGACAATGTCGGTGGATCGGGCGGATCGAGTGGATCGAGTGGTTCCGACGGTCAGCCGATGTGGGATTACGGCATTTACGGCCAGCGCTTTAGCGCAACCGGGCAAGCTGTCGGCGCTGAGTTTCAGGTCAACACCTACACAACTGACAACCAGATGGGGCCCTCTGTCTCTGCCTTGCCCAACGGTGGTTGGGTAGTCACCTGGACCTCGACCGGGCAGATCGATGGCGGCGGCATCTATGCCCAGGTCTTTAATGCCGAGGGTGTGGCTTTGCAGTCGGGTTTAGGCTTGAGCAACCCGGCACCGACCTTGAGCAGCATCAGCACGCTGACCGGGGCGACCGAAGACACAGCCTTCACCATCACGTATGAGATGCTGGCTGCGGCCGCCAACGAGGCCGATGCCTTTGGTGATGCCTTGTTTTTTCGGGTGCAAGGCGTCAGCATGGACACGCTGAGCGTTGGCGTCGATGTGGGCCGCAACATCGGTCCGGGCCAGAGCCTGGTCTGGACGCCGGCGGCGAACGCCAACGGAACACTGTCGGCGTTTTCAGTGGCCGCCTACGATGGTCTGTCGGCCTCTCCTGCAGTGCAGGTCAAGGTGGCGGTTGCGGCGGTGAACGATGTTGCAACGCTCACCAACCGGACGCTGCTGTTGACAGAGGACACGCCGTACGTGCTGAGCCTGTCTGACCTGGGCTATGTCGATGTGGATGGCGACGTTCCAGCCTACTTCAGCATTGATAAGAACAGCCGGGCCAGGGTCGTCATGGAGGTCAGCAACGGCAGTGGGCTGTGGGCGCCGTTGGCGAATGGCACCGACGCGCTGGGTGAGTGGCTGGGGCAAGGCTGGGTCAGATTGATGCCGGTGTCCAATGCCAACTCGGAAACTCTTGACTTCAACGGCATAGAGAGGCTCACGCTGAGCTTTGGGGATGCCAACAGGGTTGTTACCCACACGAGCCAATTGTCTTGGGTGGTCAGTGCGGTTGAAGACGCACCGACCGTCTCGGCACCGGCCTCTGTCACGTCCAACGGCCGCGATGCGATGGTTTTTTCCAGTGCCAGCGGCTACGCCTTGTGGGTGGACGATGTAGATTTGCCGGCCAGTCTTTCGGTCACGCTCAATGTGACCTCGGGTTCTGGCAGCCTGAGCTGGCTTAGCAGCAGCGGCCCAAATTTCGCTGATCATGGCCTGGTTTTTTCTGACAGCGATGGCCGCGACGGCACGCTGGCTTTTTCTGGCAGCCGCTCGGCCATCAACCAGGCCCTGGACTCGGGTCTGGTGGCCTCGCCCACCGTGGCGGGACTGAGCCTTCAGGTCAGCGATGGCAAGCTGGAAGCCACGGCCAATGTGACCATCAACGGCGTCACCGTGGTGCCCGGCCAGTACCTTCAGGGCGACGGCAGCGGCGGCGGCGGCGGTGGCTCTTTCCTCGGCGGGGGTGCGGGCGGCGCCGGCGGTGGCGGTAATGACACCTTGACCGGCACGGCTGGCTTTGATGTGATCTTTGGCGATGGCAGCGGCGGAGGTGGGGGTGGGGGTGGTAGCTTCCCGCGGGATATTGACGGCAATCCTATTGACGTGGGTAGTGCGGGCGGGCTGGGCGGCTCGGGTGCCGACCGACTTGCAGGTGGGGCTGGCGATGACCTTTTGTTCGGCGACGGCTTCAATGGTCTGGATGCCCTGTCGGCGGGTGATTCGACCAGCGCGGGTGCGGCCGGCGGCTTGGGCGGCGGCGGCGGTGGTGGTGCATGGGTTGCTGGCAGCGCCGGTGGCGCGGGCGGTCAGGGAGGCCTGGGTGCGGGCAATGGCGGCGCGCTGAAGGCGTCCGTGCCGCTGCTGCCGGCCTTTGGTGGGGCAGCAGCAGCGGGTGCTGCGGCAGCCAGCGTGCCCGACCAGAGCGGTGCGGTAGGCGCGGCTGGTGCCAAGCCGGGTATCAATGGTGTAGGCGGCGGTGGCGGCTTTGGCGGGGCTGCGGGCGGCGCCGGGGGGCTGGCCTCTGTCAATTCGGGCATCGCGCTGGCGGGTGCTGCAGGCAACACCGATGCGCACAGCTACCTGGATGCCAACGCCAGTGCTTACCTCTACCTGAGTAACCTGCCGGTCTTGCGCCGGATATTGGTGAATTACCCGGCTTACGGCGCGGGTGACGACACGCTCGACGGGGGGGCGGGCTCCGACAACCTGTTCGGTCTGGGGGGGGCAGATACTTTTGTCTTTGACCTGGCCACGGCGGGTACGGCCGACATTGACCGCGTTTGGGATATGACCACCGCCGACAAGATAGAGCTGAACAACGGCGCTGCAATCACCGGTGCCAGTCTGCTGGCCTTGGCGAACGCAGCTGTTTTGGTCGACAGCGATGCCGACGGCAACCGGGACGACACGCGGCTCACGCTACAGGTCGATGGCCAAACGCTGTCAATTGACCTGATTGATATCGCTCAAATCCTGGTTGACTCTTCGCAGTCTTTCCTGACCGTCAATGCCGCCAACGCCGGGAACCTAAGGCCGACCTTGGGCGCAGCGCCCGAGCTGACAGGTGCGACCGAAGACACGCCCTACAGCATCAGCTGGGCGGCTTTGGCGGCTGCCAGCGAGGCCTTAGACGGGGACGGCAACACGCTGACCTTTGTGGCTGAGAGCCTCAGCAGCGGCACGCTGACCAAGGGCGGCGTGGCCGTGTTGGCGGGCGTGACGCAAATCGCCGAGGGCGAGAGCTTTGTCTGGACGCCGGATGCCAACGCCAACGGCACCTGGCCGGCTTTCAAGGTCTTCGCATCCGATGCGCGGGCCACGTCGAATGCCGTTCAGGTGAGTGTGGTGGTCTCCACTGTGAACGATGCGCCAACGGCGGCCAATACGAGCCTGACTCTGCAGGAGGACACGGCCCGGGTGCTGAGCCTGGCCGACTTCAATTACAGCGATGTCGAGGGCGATGCGCTCGAGCGCCTGTCGGTGCGTGTGGGTGGCGCGGGCCAGGTGACGCTGCAATATCTGGATAAGCTGACCGGCGGGCAGTGGGTTTCGCAAAGCGCCGGGGATGTTGAATTTTCGGCCGCAGACATCGCTGCGGGCCAGCTCAGGTTGCTGCCCGCCAGCCACCTTAACGGTGCGGTTGCCAACGCCTTGCTGTTTGATGTGTTTGGCGGCCAGTGGAGCGGCGCTGCTCCTGGCTCAGCGGCTTATGTGCCGCCATATGGCTTGTCGGTGAACATCACGGCGGTGAACGACGCGCCCACGCTGCTGGTGCCGCCGACGCAGTTGGCCAGCGGCAATTTGTCACTGGTTTTGTCCAGCGCCAAGGGCAATGCCTTGTCGGTGGCCGATGTGGATGCGCCCGCCAGTGTGTCGGTGACGATCGCTGTTTCCGAGGGCCTGGGGACGCTGGTCTTGAACAGCAGCACCGGCCTGACTTTGACCGATGGCAATGGGCGCGATGGCACCCTGGCTTTTTCCGGCACGCCCTCGGCCATTAACGCAGCGCTGGCTGCGGGTCTAGTGCTGTCGCCGGGTGTGGCAGGTATCAGCCTTGCGGTCAGCGATGGCGCGGCCACCGGGACGGCCAGCGTTTTGGTGAACGGTGTCACCCTGGTGCCTGGTTTGTTCATGGTGGGCGACGGCAGCGGCGGCGGTGGCGGCGGTGCGTACGGACCAAGTATTGCGACCGTCACAGGGGGTTTGGGTGGCGCCGGCGGAGGCAGTGATGACTCATTGACGGGCTCCTTAGGTTCTGACGTTGTCTTCGGCGATGGCAGTGGCGGCGGCGCAGGTGGCACTCTGCAGGGCTTTGTCGCTAACAATGACAATATTCGAGTCACAGCCGGCGGGGCGGCGGGCTCGGGTGACGATACGATTCGTGGCGGTGCTGGCGCTGACATCTTGTTTGGCGACGGCTTTAGCGGCCAAAACGCTACGCGGAATGCCGGTGCCGCTGGTGGTTTGGGTGGCGGCGGCGGCGGCGGCGGGACGACCGCAGCCTCGTTGGGTGGCGTGGGGGGGCTGGGTGCTGGCAGTGGAGGGGGACGGGCGGCGGATGTGCTGCTGGTGGGCTTTGGCAATCCCGGCACACCCAATGCTGCCAGCAGCGTGGCCACTGATCTGGCGGTGCAGGGCCTTGGCGGTGTCACACCTGAGCAGGACCAGCGGGTTTTGTCCAGCAGCGGTACGGGTAGCGCTGGGGGTGGAGGTGGTTTTGGCGGTGCGGCTGGCGGCAACGGCTCCAGGACTTGGGCGGCCTTGCCTGGTACCGCCGGCAACACGGATGTGCACACCTATTTAGATGCCGATGCCAGTATCTATGGGTGGCTGAGTGATCTGGGCGTACTGCGAACCCTGCTTGCCAACAACCCGAGCTTTGGTGTGGGCGCTGATGTGCTTGACGGCGGAGCCGGCTCAGACGATCTGTTTGGCCTGGGCGGAGCCGACACCTTCGTTTTTGACCTGGCCACCGCTGGCGTGGGTGATGTGGACCGCGTGTGGGACCTGGCCGCTGCTGACAAGCTAGAGCTGCGCAGCGCGCTGAGCGGCGAGCGGATCACCGGCAATGCCTTGTCGGCGGTGCTCGACACCGGCGTGCTGGTCGACAGTGACGGCGACGGGGCCACGGACGACCTGCGACTGCGGCTAAGCGAGACCGGCAAGGCCATGGGCATCGATCTGGTGAATGTGAGCAGCCTCACCCTGGACGGCACTGGCAATTACCTGATGGTGGGCCCGACGATCACCAGTGCCACGTACCACGCCATCGCCGGCCGTCTCGTGGTCACTGCGACGTCTTTGACTTCTGCGCCGCTGTCGGCAGACATCGACGCCAGCGCTTTCAGTGTCACCGGTCACGGCGGTGCGAGCTACCGGCTGACCGATACGGCCGATGTCGAGATCACCTCTGCCACTTCGTTCACGCTGACGCTTTCGGCCGCCGACAAGCTGGGCGTCAACGCCCTGATCTACCTGGACGGTAAGGCCGCAGCCGATGGCACGGCCTTTGGCTTGGAGACGGTGTCCTCCAGCTGGACGTTGGCTTCCCCCAGCTCGAAAGATCTGGTGGCCAACGCCATCATCGCGACCGGCGCAAGCCTAGCGGCCGCAGGGTACACGACGGGAAAATATATCCAGGGTGACGGCAGTGGCGGTGGCGGTGGTGGTGGTGCCGCAAACCAGGTCGGCGGTGACGGTGGCGAAGGTGGCGGTGGTAACGACAGCCTGTCCGGCACATCGGGTTTTGATGTCATCTTTGGTGACGGTAGCGGCGGCGGCGGGGGGGGCAGCTGGTTTAACGTCAGCAAGGGCGGGGCGGCTGGCCAAGGCGCCGACAGAATTGCCGGTGGTGCCGGCGACGACATCATTTTTGGTGACGGCTTCAGTGGCCGTGACGCTCGGAGGGATGGCGGCTCTGGCGGTTTTGGCGGCGGCGGCGGCGGCGGGGCCGCTAACTCTATTGTTGATACTTTGGGCGGTGTTGGTGGCCTTGGCGGCGGCGCGGGCGCCAGTTCGAGCAGGACAGTACAAGCCATGGTGCCGGGGTTTGGTGGCGCAGGCGCTCAGACGCCGGCCAACAGTGCCACCACCGAGCAGGAGATGACCGGGCTGGGCGGTGTCAGCGCCGACAAGGCCTATGGTGGAGGGGGGGCTTTCGGCGGTGCCGATGGTGGCACAGGCAGCGCGGCCACTGCGGCAGGCTCGGCGGGTGCCGCCGGTGGCACCGACGTGCAGAGCTACCTCGACGCTGATGCCAGCATTTACCTTTACCTCAGCCAGCTGTCGGTGTTGCGCTCGATCCTGACCAACTATCCCGACTATGGCGCGGGCGCCGATGTGCTGGATGGTGGCGCCGGCTCGGACCATCTGTTTGGCCTGGGTGGCGCAGACACCTTTGTGTTTGATCTGGCCACGGCCGGCGCGGCAGACGTGGACCGCGTCTGGGACCTCTCGCCCGAAGACCGGATCGAGCTGAACAACGGCGCTCGCATCACTGGTGCTGACCTGCTGTCTGTTCTGCAGGCGGCCACTCTGGTCGACAGCGATGGCGATGGCGCTCAGGATGACATGCGCCTGTCACTGGGTGTGGCCGGTCATGTGTTGGCGGTCGACCTGATCAATACCCAGAGCTTGACCTTGGGCGCTGATGGCAGCGATTTGACCGTTGGAGCGACGATCACCCGGGCCAGCTACCGGGCCACCACCGGCGAACTGGTGGTGACCGGCACATTGCTGCCCGCGGCGAAAGACTCGGCAGACATCGACGCCAGCGCATTCACACTCAAGGGCAAGGGCGGCGTGAGTTACCGCCTAACAGACACGGCCGATGTGGAGCTGACGTCGGCCACCTCGTTTACCTTGCATCTTTCGGCCACAGATCGCGCGGCGGTCAATGGATTGCTGAACAAAGACGGCACTGCAGCGACTGACGGACGCAGCTTCGAGTTGGCCACGCTAGACGCTGGCTGGACTCTGGCCAGCCCGAGTACGACCGACCTTGTCGGCAATGCGATCACGGTCAGCGCCACGGCGCTGGCTGCGGCCGGAATTCTCCCGGGGCAGTACATCCAGGGCGATGGCAGTGGGGGGGGCGGCTCAGGAGGAGCTGCGCTTTCTGCGGGCGGTGCAGGCGGTGCAGGCGGCGGTAGCGATGACACACTGACCGGTACGGCTGGCTTTGATGTTATTTTTGGTGATGGCAGTGGTGGCGGGGGTGGTGGAGCTGGTGTGTTCAGCGTCGCTGGCGGCAAAGGTGGCGCTGGCGGCTCGGGCGCAGACCTATTGGCTGGCGGCGCCGGCAATGACTTGATGTTTGGTGACGGCTTCAATGGCTTTGACGCGGTGCAGTGGGGCGCTGCGGGCGGCCTGGGCGGTGGCGGCGGTGGCGCCTCCGGTGAAAATCTGGTCGGCTCACTGGGCGGCAGGGGCGGCCTGGGCGGCGGCAGTGGCGGTGGCTATGCTGGCGCATCGGCGGCACTGCTTTCCGGGTTTGGCCTGACCGGGCAGGGCGGGGACGCGGCCAACAGCGTGCCGACCCAGCTCAGTGTGACCGGCCTGGCGGGCAAAGGTGGGGCCTCCTCCTTTGGGGGTGGCGGCGCTTTTGGTGGTGCGGCGGGTGGCAGCTCCAACCAACCGGCTTCTGCCGGCGGCACCGAGGTGCACAGCTACCTTGATGACAATGCCACCATCTACCAGTACCTGAGCAATCTGGCGGTCTTGCGCACGCTGCTGGCCAACAACCCAGGCTACGGCGCGGGTGCCGACGTGCTCGATGGCGGTGCCGGCTCTGATCAGTTGTTTGGCCTCGGCGGTGCCGACACCTTCAAGTTCGACCTGGCCACGGCCGGCGCCGACGACAAGGACCGTGTCTGGGACTTGACGGCTGCTGACCGGATCGAGCTGAGCAATGGCGCCCGCCTGACAGGTGACGCGCTGCGTGCCATCGTCAACGCGGCAAGCAAAGTCGACAGCGATGCCGATGGCGCGGTTGACGACCTGCGCCTGTCCCTGAGTCAGGCCAACCAGTCGCTGAGTATCGACTTGGTGAACACCGCCCGCGTCTGGATGGACGCCAGCGGCAGCTACCTCAGCACCAACCCGACGGCCGATAAAACCGTCAATGCCCTGAGCTACAGCTGGAAGGCGCATACCTTGCTCGAGAGCGTGCGGGTGGAGGTGGGTCTAGTCAGCCCGACAACTGACAACCGTGGCGCGCTATCGCTGCTGCTGGACGGGCTGGCCGACGCGCGCCCGGGCCTGTCAGCAGGTCGCGACGTGAGTGCGGCCGAGCTGAAGGCCACCAGCGATGCCGTCAACCTGCAAGACGCCATCGCCATCCTCAAGATGATCGTGGGGCTCGATGTCAACGGCAAGGATCAGGCCTTGTCACCCTACCAAGCGCTAGCGGCCGACTTTGATGGCAACGGCGGGGTCGAGCTCAATGACGCCATTGGCGTGCTCAAGCATGTGGTCGGCCTGACCGGTGCCGGCACGCCCACGCCCGTCTGGAAGTTCGTGGACGAAGCCAGTGAAGCGGTAGCCGCGATCACGGCAGTCGGCGGCGACCCGCTGCGCCCGGGCCAGCCACCGGCCATCGTGCTGGACCTGACTGGCGACGCTGCCACTGTGCATGTCGGGCTGGTGGGGTATTTGCGCGGGGATGTGGATGGCAGTTTTGCTGGAGCCGCCGGGGCACTGGATCTGGACGATACGCAGCCGGGGTTTTTTGAAGCGCTGGTGGCTGATAATCCAGCTCTGAGTCTGGCACAGTTCGGCATTTATGCTGCCGGCTGATGGCATAACTCACCTGTCTTATTGTTAACTGATGACTGCACCAACCGTCACCATCACCGACAACCTGCCCGGCATTGTTAACCACGCGACGACTCGCGTGACGTATTACTTTGATTTCAGCGAGCCTGTGACGGGCCTGAGCATTGATGATTTTCTGATCCTGAACTGCCGGGTCAGTGCCGTGTCGGGCAGTGGCGCCAACTGGCAGGTCACGACAACGCCCAATTTGGGCGTGGACTTGTCTTACATGGGGCTGCAACTGAAGGCAGGCAGCGTGAGAAACGCGGCCGGCGAGGTGAATGCTGTGGCCACCAACACAGCCCAATTGATCGACAACCTTGCGTGGGCCCCTAAGCTGCTGCTGGATGCCAGCTACCGCCTCGTGGTGGACCCGCAGATCACGCTGCAAACCAGGCTGGGTACGGTGGTGATTGAGCTGGACCCGCAGCGCGCTCCGGCGACGGTGGCCAACATGCTGGCGTATGTGAACGGCGATTTTTACGACGGCACTTTGTTCCATCGCGTGATCAAAAACTTTATGGTGCAAGGCGGTGGCTTCACGACCGGAATGGTGAGCAGGCAGCCAACCTACGACCCCATCGTGCTCGAGAGCAACAACGGCTTGCTCAACCTGCGCGGCACCATTGCCATGGCCCGCACCGATGCGGCAAATTCTGCGACCAGCCAGTTTTTCATCAACCATGTGGACAACGGCTTCCTGAACTACAGCAGTGCCGCATCGCCTGGCTATGCGGTGTTCGGCAAGGTGGTGTCGGGCTTATCGGTGATTGACAGCCTGGCCCAATTGGCCGTTGGGACGGTCGCGGGTTACGGCGATGTTCCGCTGGCTGAAGAAGTCATTACCACCCTCAACCAGACACGGGCCGGCAGTGCCCTGACACGCACCGGTGTGCTGTCCGTCAGCGGTTTGGAGGCGGGTGGCAGTTGGTCCTACAGCGTGGACAACGGGAAAAGCTGGAAGGCCGGTTCAGGCAGCAGCCTCACCTTGGCCGAAGGCAGTTACGGTGAGGGGGCCATCCAGGTCAGGCAGACCGATGGCCTCGGCAATGCCAGCGTCACTCCTGGCGTGATGGTGCGTGCCTTGGTGGTCGACACCACGGCACCCTTGGTGCAAGCGCTCAGCCCAGCCGATGAGGCCCTGGCCGTTGCCCCCACACGTAACTTAGAGTTGGTGTTCAGCGAGGCGGTGGAGCGCGGTAGCGGCAGCATTGTGCTCAAGACAGTGGCAGGTGTGGAGGTTGAGCGGTTTGACGTGTCCACCAGCCCTCGCCTGCAGTGGGCCGGCAACACCCTCACCGTGAACCCGACAGCGAACCTGGCTGAAGGCACCGATTTCAGCCTGGTTTTTTCCTCTGGAATGGTCCAGGACTTGGCCGGCAATGCCTTTGCCGGTCTGAGCAGTTACAACTTCAAAACGTTGACTTACCCGACCGCGCCAGTCAGCGGCAAGGCCATCGATGTGCTGGCCTATACCTGGAAAGAGCACAAGCTTTTGGCTGATGTCGTGGTCAGCGCCACTGGTTTACCGCAGGTCACAGCCAGCGACGGCAGTGCCAGGCTGTTGGAAGCCAGTACGGCCGTGCTCGATCTCCAACTTAGCCGTTCGACTCCTTTGGTCGAGCAGGAAGCCGTAAACGCCGCTGTCAACCTTCAAGACGCCATCGCCATTCTCAAAATGGTGGTTGGCCTCAACGTGAACCCCGTCAACCAGGCCTTGTCGCCTTATCAATCCTTGGCTGCTGATTTCGATGGCAACGGTCGTGTCGAACTCAACGATGCCATTGGCGTGCTCAAACATGTGGTGGGCTTAAGAGGCACCGGCACGCCCGAGCCCGTGTGGAGGTTTGCCAATGAAAACAGTCCAGCCGTGGCGGCCATCACGGCCGACCCCCTGGTACCCGGCGTTTCGCAGGCCATCAGCGTTGACCTGACGGATACCCGGACCGTTCTGCCGGTTGGTTTGGTGGCCTACTTAAGCGGTGATGTAGACGGCAATTTTGACGGCCCTGCTGGGTCCCTTGACCTCGATACAGAGCAGCCAGATTATTTACTGTCCCTGTCAAATGCACAGGGTTTGAGTTTGTCGCAGTTTGGAGTTTATGCCTGATGCCCACTGTTCATCCAGCCATTGGGGTAATGGGTGGTCCCGGATGAGCCTGTGAATCCGGGATACGGTATTTTTTGCGCAATGAGGAGCTGGTTGCATGATTGCTGATTTGTTTAGAGCCAACTCAGGTCACTCCACTCCAAGTCCATCGACCTGATGGAGATGCGTGCATGAGTACTTCAGGGTTGATCAACTACATCACGCCTGCGGGTTATGCCCGTTTGAGGGCGGAGTTTTTTACCCTGATGGACGACGAGCGGCCCAAGGTGGTCGAGATCGTGCATTGGGCCGCCAGCAATGGCGACCGCTCGGAAAACGGCGATTACATTTACGGCAAAAAGCGTTTGCGTGAAATCGATCGGCGCATCCGTTTCCTGACCCAACGTCTGGAGATGGCCGAAGTGGTCGACCCGGTGGTGCACCACGGCAGCGACCAGGTGTTCTTTGGTGCCACGGTCACGTATGCCGAAGACTCAGGCACAGAACGCACGGTGACGATTTTGGGCATTGACGAAGCCGACAGTTTGCAAGGCCAGGTCAGCTGGGTCTCGCCCATTGCGCGCACTTTGCTCAAAGCACGCCAAGGCGATGAACTCAAACTGCTCACGCCCGCAGGCGTGATCGACATCGAGGTGCTGCAGGTGAGTTATCCAAAGGGCCCTTGAGCGGCTGCATAGCCCTCTGCGCTCAGCTTGGACAAGATCAGGTCCGTCCTTGGTTCTTGTTGGTTTGTCGCTCAGCTTTGATCACCGAGGGGGTGCGATTGAGGTGACGCAGCACCTGTTCCAAGTGCGTCACATCTCGCACAGCCACCACGAACTTCAATTCGGCCGTGTCCTGGGGCGTTTCTTGCCCCATGTCCACGTGCACGATGTCGGTTTCGCCGCTGGCCAGTGCGCCGGCCACGCGGGCCAGCACGCCTTTGCCATTGACCACGGTGACGGTGATGGTGGTCTCAAAGCTGCGGCTCAATTCGTCAGACCACTCCACGCCGATGAAGCGTTCGCTGTCCTTGTGTTCCAGTTTTCGTGCGGTGGCGCAATCGCGGGTGTGCACGGCCAGGCCCTCGCCTCGGCCCAGGTAGCCCACGATGTCGTCACCGGGCAGGGGCCGGCAGCAACGTGAATAGACCACTGAGGCGTTTTCGCTGCCATCCAGGGTGATCGAGCCTTGCGAGATGGAATCGTGCGCTGTGAAGCGTTCGCGGGTCATCAGCAGTGGGTCGGGTTTTTGGCCCAATTCGGACAAGAGCGCCGTCAGCCGCTTGGCCACGATGGTGGCGATGCGTTTGCCCAGGCCAATGTCCATCAGCAAATCGGGCTGGTTGCGGTTGCCCGTGAAGCGCAGCAATTTTTCCCACAGCGCATGGTGCGCTTCGTCGTTGGCGGGGAGCTGGTGGATGCCTTCGGCACGCAAAGCCTGTGCCAACAGTTTTTCACCCAGGCCCACCGACTCGGTTTGCGCCATGGTCTTGAGGTGGTGGCGGATCTTGGAGCGGGCGCGTCCGGTGCGCACAAAGCCCAACCAGGCCGGATTCGGGGCTGAGACGGGGGCGGTGATCACCTCAATCACGTCGCCGTTTTTGAGCTCGGTGCGCAGCGGCACTTGGTCGCCATTGATGCGGGCGGCCATGGCATGGTCGCCCACCCGGCTGTGGATGGCGTAGGCAAAGTCCACCACTGTGGCGCCCCGTGGCAAGGACATGATCTGGCTCTTGGGCGTGAAAACATACACGGCATCGGGGAACAAGTCGACCTTGACGTGGTCCCAAAATTCGGCGGCGTCGCGTGTTTCGGTCTGGATGTCGAGCAGCGATTGCAGCCACTGCGAGCCCAAGCGCGCGGATTGGGCACTGGCCGACTCGTGCTCTTTGTACAGCCAGTGCGCAGCCACGCCCGATTCGGCGACCAAGTGCATCGGCTCGGTGCGCATCTGAAACTCGACGTTCACGCCGGACGGCCCGACCAAGGTGGTGTGCAGCGACTGGTAGCCGTTGACCTTGGCAATGGCGATGTGGTCCTTGAACTTGCCGGGCAAAGGCTTGTAAATTTGGTGCAACAAGCCCAAAGCGGTGTAGCAGTCGATGACCGAGGGGACAATGACCCGAAGGCCATAAATGTCGGTCACTTGCGCAAAGCTCAGGTGTTTTTCGTCCATCTTTTTGTAGATGGAATAGATCGTCTTTTCGCGGCCGCTGATGCGCACATCCATATGGGCCTGGGCAAACACCGCTTGCACATCGTTCTGTACTTTTCGGATCAGATCGCGGCGGCGGTTGCGTGCGCGTGTCACGGCTTTGGTGAGCACGGCATAGCGCCAGGGCAGCAGGTGTTTGAACGACAGGTCTTGCAGTTCGCGGTAGATCTGGTTCAGGCCCAGCCGGTGCGCAATGGGGGCGTAGATCTCGAGCGTTTCGGACGCAATGCGGCCCCACTTGCTGCGTGGCATGTCGGCCATGGTGCGCATGTTGTGGGTGCGGTCGGCAAGCTTGATCAGGATGACGCGCACATCACGGGCCATGGCCAGCAGCATCTTGCGAAAGGATTCGGCCTGGTTCTCTTCAAGGGTGTTGAATTCGAGCTTGTCCAGCTTGGTCAGGCCATCGACCAGCTCAGCCACCGGAGAGCCAAAGCGCTCAATCAGCTCGATCTTGGTCACGCCGCAGTCTTCCATCGCGTCGTGCAGCAGGGCGGCAGCCAACGCCTGAGCGTCGAGTTTCCACTCGGTGCACAAACCGGCCACCGCGATCGGGTGGGTGATGTAGGGTTCACCACTTTTGCGCATCTGGCCCAGGTGGGCTTCGTCGGCAAATTTGTAAGCCCGCCGCACCATGTCGGTGTCGGTTTCGCTCAGGTAACCCAGTTGCGCCTCCAGCACAGCAAAGCTGGCGGCGGCCGCGTTGGCAGCCGCCGGGTCCAGCGCTTTGGGGCGACTGGCGTTTGCTTTGGGTATTTTGGGGGCGACGGCGCTCATGCCATCAATGTAACGTAAGCGATTGCCTACTTAGGCGGCAGCCAAAAAAAAGCCCCATGAAGGGGCGTTTTCAGCTCTGGTGGCGGGACTGGCGGGGGCCAGACCGGGCCAAATGGTGGCGTTTCAAGTCACGCGCTTGAGCATCTCGATGCCGACTTTGCCCGCCGCAATTTCGCGCAAGGCGGTCACGCCAGGCTTGTTCTTGCTTTCGATGCGCGGCGTGTGGCCCTGGCTCAGCATGCGGGCGCGGTAGGTGGCGGCCAAAACCAGCTGAAAGCGGTTGGGAATCTTGTCCAGGCAATCTTCAACAGTGATGCGGGCCATGAGTTTTCCTTGAAAATGTCTGTGTGGGGAGTCAAGCCATCTTGAGGGCTTGAAAGGTGTCAGGCCGGGCGCGGCGTTGAACGTGGTACTTGAGTCGCTGGGCGTGAACCACCGCTTTGAGGTCAAACAGGGCGCGGTCAAATACTTCGTTAATTATAACGAAGTCAAACTCCTTGGCCTGCGCCATCTCCACTGCGGCGTTTTGCAGGCGCAGCTCGATGATCTCGGGGGTGTCCTCGCCCCGGCGCTCCAAGCGCGAGCGCAACTCTTCCCAGCTGGGCGGCAAGATGAAGATCAGCACCGCGTTGGCGTACATCTTTTGGATCTGCAGGGCACCCTGGTAATCGATCTCCAAAATCACGTCTGTACCTTGGGCCATGCGTTCTTCGATCATCTTTTTCGAGGTGCCGTAGCGCTGGCCGTGCACATGGGCCCATTCGACAAAGGCATCGCCCAGCACCATGGCGTCAAACTCTTGTGCCGAAGCAAAAAAGTACTCGCGGCCATGCTTTTCCTGGCCCCTTGGGGCGCGGGTGGTGTGTGAGACGGTGGGGTGTACACGCGAATCCAGCTCCATCAAGGCCTTGACCAGGCTGGATTTGCCAGCCCCGCTGGGGGCGGCCACGACAAACAGGTTTCCGGGGTAATCCATGCTGCGGCTCTTTATTCGATGTTCTGGACTTGTTCACGCATTTGCTCAATCAGCACCTTCATGTCCACCGAGATGCGCGTCATCTCCAGCACAGCCGACTTGGAGCCCAGGGTGTTGGCTTCGCGGTGCAGCTCTTGAATCAAGAAGTCCAAGCGCTTGCCAATGTCACCGCCTTTGTCCAAAAGGCGGCTGAGTTCGTCCAGGTGCGAGCGCAGGCGGGTCAACTCTTCGGCCACGTCGATGCGGATGGCAAATGCGGTGGCCTCGGTCAGCGCCCGGTCTTGCGCGGCTTCGGGCAGGTGGCTGCCATCGGCCAAGGCCATGACGTCTTTCCAGCGCTCTAAAAAGCGCTGGCGCTGCTGCTCGACCAATTGCGGCACCAGCGGCACCGCCTGTTCGGCCAGGCTGCGCAGCTGGCCAATGTGGCCTTGCAGCATCGTGGTCAGGCGCGCACCCTCTCGGGCGCGGGCTTCGCGCAGGGCGTCTACCGCTTGGGCGGCCAGTTGTATCCATGCCGCTTCGTCGGGCGTTGCCTGGCCCGAGCTGCCAGCGCTCATGCGCAGCACATCGGCCACGCTCAAGGACTGGGCACTGGGCAACCAATCTTGAATTTTTTCTTGCAAGGCCGCGATTTTTTGCAGGGCTTGGTGGTTGGGGGCTTGCAGGGCAGCGCCGTCACCTGCGTCCTGGCTGGCCCGCAGTTCGACTTTGCCGCGTTTGATCTGGCGGGTGATCAGCTCGCGCAGGCTGGGTTCGAGCTGGCGCAGCTCTTCGGGCAGGCGAAAACTCAGGTCGAGAAAGCGGCTGTTGACCGAGCGGATTTCAAGCCCCAGGCGGGCGGTGGGGGCCGCGCTGGCGGGGGCTTCGCCGTCTGCGGGCAGCGGGCTGTGCTGCACGCTGGCGTAGCCGGTCATACTGTAAACTGACATTGAACGGGTTCCTTCGCGCCGCAGGCCGAACAACAGCCTGGGGCAATTGCCTTGGCCAGGCCCTTGACGGGTTTGGCAAAGCATGAAACAGGGCATTATCGCAAACTCGCCCACACCTCTTGGCTACGCCGGCATCACACCACTCTCTAAAGACATTCTCATGACATCCTCTTCTGTTCGTTCCGGCCGCGCTGCCGACGCTTTGCGCGCTGTGCGCATCACCCGCGGCTACACCATCCACGCCGAAGGCTCGGTGCTGATCGAGTTTGGCCAGACCCGCGTGCTGTGCACCGCTTCGGTCGAAGAAAAGGTGCCGGGCCACAAAAAGGGCAGTGGCGAGGGCTGGGTCACGGCCGAATACGGCATGCTGCCCCGCGCCACCCACACCCGGGGCGACCGCGAAGCCGCGCGCGGCAAGCAAAGCGGCCGCACGCAAGAGATCCAGCGCCTGATTGGCCGCTCGCTGCGCGCGGTGTTTGACCTGAAAAAGCTCGGCGAGCGCACCATCCACCTCGACTGCGACGTGCTGCAAGCCGATGGCGGCACCCGCACCGCCAGCATCACGGGCGCTTTTGTGGCCGCGCAAGATGCCGTGAATTGGTTGATGAAGACTGGCAAATTGACCGAATCCCCCATCCTCGACCGCGTGGCCGCCATTTCGGTGGGTCTGAAAAACGGCACCGCCTTGCTGGACCTCGATTACCCCGAAGACTCGTCTTGCGACACCGACATGAACGTGGTGATGACCGGTGCGGGCCACTTTGTGGAAGTGCAGGGCACGGCCGAAGGCGTGGCTTTTACCCGCGTCGAGATGGACGGCATGCTGGCGCTGGCCGAAAAGGGCATTGCCCAGTTGGTGCAGTTGCAAAAGCAGGCGCACGACCAGCCCCAGACCCTGACGTTCAGCGCCTGAACCCCTGGCAATGGCGCACATGAAAATCGTTCTTGCCTCCAACAACGCAGGCAAACTGGCCGAGCTGCAAACCCTGTTGGCGCCGCTGAAAATGACGCTGGTGCGCCAGTCCGAGCTGAACATTCCTGAAGCCGCCGAGCCGTTCAAGACCTTTGTTGAAAACGCCCTGGCCAAAGCCCGCCATGCAGCGCAGCTGAGCGGCATGCCCGCCTTGGCCGACGACGCGGGCTTGTGTGTGGATGCTTTTGGCGGCCAGCCCGGCGTGGACACGGCTTATTACGCCACCCGCTTTGGTTACCCCAAAGGCGATGACACCAACGTCACCGCTTTGCTGGCGCAAATGCAGGGCATCGCCAACCGCCGCGCTGCCATGGTCAGCACGCTGGTGGCGGTGCGCAGCGCCAATGACCCCGAGCCGCTGATTGCCGTGGGCCGGGTGGTGGTGCAGATCACTCCCGAGCGCCGGGGCACGAACGGTTTTGGTTTTGACCCGGTCATGTTGTTGCCCGAGTTTGGCAAGACCTTTGCCGAGTTGCCCCCCGAGGTGAAAAACGCCCACAGCCACCGAGGCCGCGCTGCGCAAGCCATGCTGGCGCTGATGCTTGAACGCTGGCTGGACAGCGCCGCGCCATGAGCCCGATGATGGACCCGGTGCACGCCATGCGCCCCGGTGTGCTGCAACTGAACGCCTTGCCGCCGCTGTCGCTGTACGTGCACCTGCCTTGGTGCATCAAAAAGTGCCCGTATTGCGACTTCAACTCGCACGAGTTGCGTGAGGGCGCTGACCCAGTGTCAACGCAAGACGCCTACATCCACGCGCTGTTGGCCGACCTGGAAGCGAGCCTGCCGCTGATTTGGGGCCGCAGCATCCAGACGGTGTTTTTGGGGGGCGGCACGCCCAGCTTGTTTTCGCCCGAAGCGATTGACCGTTTGATTTCGGGCATTCGAGCCCGCGTGCGCTTGGCGCCGGACGCCGAAATCACCATGGAAGCCAACCCCGGCACTTTTGAGAAAGACCGTTTCAAGGCCTTCCATCAAGCCGGCATCACCCGTTTGTCAATAGGCGTGCAGAGCTTTGACAACGCGCACCTGAAAGCCCTGGGCCGCGTGCACGACCGCGACCAGGCTCTGGCCGCCGTGACCGAAGCGGCGCAGGTGTTTGACACCTTCAACCTCGACCTGATGTACGCCTTGCCGGGCCAGACGCTCGAGGGCCTCACGCAAGACATCCAGACCGCTTTGGCCTTTGCGCCGCCGCACATCTCGATCTACCACCTGACGATCGAGCCCAACACGGTGTTTGCCAAGTTCCCGCCTGCCTTGCCCGAGGACGATCTGGCCTACGAGATGATGGACCGCATCACCGAACTGACGGCCTTGGCGGGCTTGGATCGTTACGAAGTGTCGGCCTATGCCAAGCCCGGACATCCTTGTGCCCACAACCTGAACTATTGGCAGTTTGGCGACTACTTGGGCATTGGCGCGGGTGCGCACAGCAAACTCAGTTTTGCGCACCGCGTGCTGCGGCAAGTGCGCTTCCGCGAGCCTGCGCTGTACATGCAGCAGGCCATGAAAGGCGAGCCGGTCACGCAAAGCACCGAGGTGTCACGCCAGGACTTGCCGTTTGAATTCATGCTCAACGCCCTGCGTTTGCGCGGTGGGTTTGATTTGGCCGACTTTGTGGACCGCACGGGTTTGGCCATGACCAGCCTTCAAAAAGGGCTGGCCGAGGCCGAAAAAAAAGGCTTGATTGAGCGTGACCTGCAGCGGGTCTGGCCAACAGACCGGGGCTTTGACTTTTTGAGCGATTTACAGGCGCTGTTTTTACCGTCCAGCGACTGAGCGCCCAAAAAAATCAATGGGTTGGGGTTGACCTGTTCGGCCGGATCCGGTCCAAGGCAAATTTGAAACCGTAGAGCATCAACAAGGCCCCCAAGGCGTTGCCAATGAACATGGGCCAAACGTCGACCAAAATGTTGGTATCTTCCCTTTCGAACAACCACCAGAGCAACTGGTGGCTGATGGCGCTGGCCGCAGAAAAGATCAAGGTCATTTGAAGTAAACGTTGGGCCGTGATGGACATGATGTGGGGCGCCAACCACCCTTGGTGCTGCAGGTATTTCATCACCAGCCAAGGCGTCAAGCCGGACACGAGGCCATTTAAAAATGGCAACAGCCAAGCGTCAGCCGAAAAAAGCACGCTGTCGATGAACCAGCTGCCCAACACCAGACCCACAGCCCCGGGTAAACCCAAGACCAATACCAAAATCACCCGAAAGCCCGCAGGTAAAAAGACCCAGCTGATGTTTTCGCTGTAAGCGAAATTGGAAAAGACCCAGCCGTTGAGTTTAAAAAACAGCACAAACAAAACAGCGCTGGTCAAAGCCAACGCTGTTTGCTCAATGAGGTGATGAATGCTGCGGGTCATGCCACCGTTTTTTGATGGGCTTGCTGCATGGATTGACCCAGGTGACTGAAGTAATCCAGCGTGCGTTGGGTGGGGATCAGGAACTTGGCGCGCCGATCACCTTCGAGGTTCAGAGTGCCCAACATGTCCTTGTCGCGCAACCGGGTGATGCGTTTGTGCAGCGTGGCGGGTGAGCCCAAATCGACCAAGCCAATGGCTTCACGCACGGTCATGGGTTCATTTTCGTACCAACGCAAAACCACGGCTTGCAGCAAAGCCTTTTCGTTGGCATCCATCTCCAGGCCGTCAGGCAGGGCTTGAACCACCTGCGCCAACTGTAAGAAGCGCAGGTAGGCTGAAGCAAAGGGGCTGTTGGTTTTTTCCATTATTTTGCGATTTTAACCAATTGAATCGTGTTGTGTACGACCTGTTTGTCTCCAGTTGGAAGGACCACTTGGCTTTTTCACAACCCGCTCATTGGCCGTTGATTTTGCGCTCACGGATGATTCGACCCCAAGTGGCCGTTTCTTTGGCCATGTAGCGGGCCAAATCGTCGCGAGAGCCCGGCATGGGGGTCAGCCCATGTTTGTTGAGTTGCTCGACCACATCGGGCGCGGAAAGAACTTTCACCAGTTCGGCATGCCAGCGGTCCAGGACAGGCGCAGGGACTTTGGACGAAGCCACAAAGGCATACCAGTTGGTGGCACTGAAGCCGGGGTAGCCCGACTCGGCAATGGTGGGCACCTGGGGCAATCCGCCAAGGCGCTGCGTGCCGGTGCTGGCCAGGGGCACCACCTTGCCCGCTTCAATGTGCGGCGCTGCTGTGGCGTAGGTGGCATACCAAGCCGCGACACGCCCACCCAGCAGGTCCTGCAGCGCCGCCGCACCGCCTTTGTAGGGCACATGCAGTGTGTCGATTTTGGCCATGTCGTTGAGCAATTCACCCGCCAAGTGGGATGCCGATCCGGGGCCGGTGGAGGCAAAGTCGAGTTTGCCGGGGTCTTTTTTGGCGGCGGCGATGAATTCAGCAAAACTCTTGATGCCCGTGCCGGGGTGGACCACCAGCACGTTCGGGAAGTTCACCGCCATGGTCAAAGGGGCCAAGTCTTTGACCGGGTCATAAGGCAGCTTCATCATGTTGGGGGCAATGCTGAGCGGGCCGACCGAGCCGAACAACAGCACGCTGCCGTCCGCTGGGCCGGTTGCGGTGTATTGGTGGGCAATGTTGCCGCCGGCACCGGCTTTGTTTTCAACCGTGACCGCGACCCCCAGGTTCTCGCCCAGTTTTTTGGCAATGATGCGGGCACCCGTGTCGGCCGCCCCGCCGGGCACAAAGCCCACGACCATGCTGATGGTCTTTTTGGGTGGGAAGTCCTGCGCTGAAGCGACGGACCCAGGGCCCACCAGGCTCACAAGGGCCCAAAAAGTGATGAAGATCAAATGACGTGTCATGGCGTGGCGTGGTGTTTTAAAAAAAGAGCGCCGAATTTGCAGGCGCATGGGTTGTCAGCTCAATCCTGCGGGCGCAGGATCACCATTTGACTTTGCCGCTGCCGACATCCATCACCATGCGGGTGGACAAATACAGCCGTGGCGCGATCGAGTCGATGAAGATGTACTCGTCGTCGTTCGAGTGGGCTCCAAAGCCCCGCAGTCCAAAACTCTCCAACACGCCGCCTTTGGGGCGCAAGCCGGCAAAAGCCGCATCTGTGCCCCCGCCAGTGGCACGCTCTTGCACCAGCAGGTTTTGGCCAATTTCCTGAAAAATCCCCAAGGCGTGCTGTGCCATGACCCGAGAGGCCTGTGTGGCTTCAAAGGCCGGACGGCTTCGGTAAAAGCTCAAATCAATTTGGGTGTCAGGGATCAGCTTGTCCTTGATGGCTTCTTTTAGGCTGGCCTCCATCAAGTCAAGGTCTTTGTTGGACAGCGATCGCACATCGGCAATGGCGCTGGCTGAAGCCGGAATAACATTGCGGACATCGCCACCGCGGGCCACGGTCCAGTTGATCTTGAGCCCCTTGGCCGGGTCGCCAAAATTGCGGGTCTTGAGCATCTGGTGTGCCAATTCATACACAGCATTGCGCCCGCCTTCGGGGTTGGCCCCGGCGTGGGAGGCTTTGCCGGTGATTTTCATTTCCACAATGGCAATGCTGCTGGTGGCCAGGCGCACCATGTCTTTGTCCACGCCACCACCTTCAAAGGACATCACCGCATCGTATTCCTCGCCCAATCGCACCAACAGGGCGCTGGAGCCCGCCGAGCCCACTTCTTCGTCGCCGTTGATGGCCACGGCCAGCTCGGCGTAATCGTCAAAACCCAAATCCTGCAGCATTTGAACGGTGTGCAAAATCAAGGCCACACCCCCTTTGTCGTCCGAAATGGCCAAGCCATAAGCCCGGTTGCCATCGATGCGGAAGGGCTGTTTGGCCACCATGCCTTTCAAATAGACGGTGTCCATGTGGGCGATCAACAGCACTTTCTTTTGGCCCTTGCCTTTTTTGGTGCCCATCACCACCGAACCCAGCTTTGCCCCTTTGAGTTGGGGGTGGAAGTCTGGGGCCTGGGTGGGAATGGTTTTGACCTCCATGCCCAGTTGTTGCAGGCGTTGCCCAATCAACTGGCTGATTTTTTCAAGGCCTTCCAGATCTCGGCTGCCCGATTCGATGGAGACCAGGGTTTTGAGGGTGTCCAACAAGGCCGGCGTCTGGGTTTGGGCCATCGTTTGAACACGGGCCTTGACAGGGTCGGTTGGGGTCTGCGCCCAAGCCGGCATCAGTGCCACGGCGCAGCAGCCTGCGGCCAGCAGCAGCTTGGCTGCCGGGCGAATTGAATGTCGAACCCAATGCGAAAACACCATGACGAACTCCTCTTTGAAGGATCAATCTTGTCATTTAACGTCTTTGAATCAAGCCAGTCAGCAGCCTTCGCGACACCGATGGGCCAGGCAGCCCGGCCTTGCAAGGGCGATGTGAAGGCGGGCCTGATGCCGCCAAGGCCTTGTTAAGCTTGTCACCCACAGGAGAAAAATATGACTCACAAATTGGCGATCATTGGTCTGGGCATTATGGGGCGGCGCATGCTGGACAACGCGCTGCGCCACGCCGCTTTCGAGGTCTGCAGTGTGTGGGATCCGTCGTCCGATTCTGTGGCCAAAACGCGCGCCATGCTGCCCGATGCACCGGTGGCTGTAAGCGCCGAGGCGGCCATGCAGGGAGCTGATGTGGTGTACCTGGCTTGCCCGCCAGGCCCGCGCAAAACCTATGCCTTGCAGGCCGCCGCGGCCGGGCAGGGCGTGTTCATGGAAAAACCCTTGGGGACTGACAACGCCCAAAGCCGAGATCTGGTGGCCCAGCTGGCCCGAAGCCGATTGCCCGGTGTGGTCAATTTCACGCAAGCGGCGTCGCGGGGATTTGAAGAGCTGAACCGAGCCATCCAAGCCGGTGAAGCCGGTGAGCTGCTGGGCATCGACATCGTGGTCAATTACCCCGCCTGGCCCCGTGCTTGGCAAAAAGATGCAGACTGGCTGCGCCTGCGCGAGGAGGGCGGCTACACCCGTGAAGTGATCTCGCATTTCCTGTTCTTGGCCGGTCGATTTCTGGGGCCGCTGACTTTGCAGCAGGCCTTGCCACGTTACCCGCAAGACCCCACTTTGTGTGAGCTGGACATGCTGGCCCGCTTGACCACCGCCGATGGGAGGCCCGTCACGGTCATGGCCACCACCGGTGGCCAACAGCCCGACCGGCAAGAAGTGACGGTGCGTGGCAGCCGCCTGAACCACCAGTTTCGTGAATTTTTTCAACTGTGGCGCTCAGACGGCGGACCCTGGGTGGAGGCCGTGGATTGGCGCACCGAAGACCCGCGCACCAGC
The DNA here is from genome assembly GCF_945901735.1 of Limnohabitans sp. Rim8. Taxonomy (GTDB): domain Bacteria; phylum Pseudomonadota; class Gammaproteobacteria; order Burkholderiales; family Burkholderiaceae_C; genus Limnohabitans_A. The sequence continues at coordinate 34,241 of NZ_CAMDLM010000022.1, read as the reverse complement.
GCACTGCAGCGGCAATTGAGCGAAGTGGACTTGTGGTTGCGCGGCAAGCCCCACAAACTGGCCACGGCCGAGGAGGCATTGGCGGTGCAGGAGCTGGTGGAGGCCATGTTGCAGGGCAAAACCTGAAGGGCCTGGCTGGGGTTTGGCGCGGATCCAACTTGATGCGCAAGCCCAAAGAACCCCGTCAATGACAAATTTTGAGGCGTACCCCGTGTTGCTGCCCTGAGAAACGGTCGAAATGACCAAGCAAATGGCTCTTTTGGTTTTTTGCGGATGCGGACTTACCCTGTGAGGCCGTGGATGTGATTGACTGCTTTTGCACGTCATGGCTATTATGAAAATCCAACTCGTTACAAAAATCAAATGGTTGCACTTTCGGTTTCAGCCAATCCAAGCCAAGCACAAACGCCCACGGCACTGCGCCTGAACGTGCTCGGTTGTGGCCGGGTGGGCACCACTTTGGCGGCTTTGTGGCAACGCGCGGGTTTGTGCCAAGTGCAGCAGTTTTACTCCCGCAGCGTGCCGTCGGCCATGAGGGCGGCGCAGTTTGTGGGTGCGGGTGCGGTGGTGACCCAGATGGCCGAGCTGCAAGCGGCCGATGTGTGGATGCTCAGCGTGCCCGACAGCCAAGTCGAGGCCGTGGCTCAAGCGTTAGCCACTTTGCCCTTGCCCTCGCCTTCACAGGCTTTGCCTCAGACCCGCCCTCAGCCGCCAACTGTTTTTCATTGCAGTGGCTTTTTGTCCAGCGTCAGCTTGGCTGCGCTCGCGACGCAGGGCTGGCAGGTGGCCAGCGCCCATCCCGTCTTCAACTTTGCCGACCCTGCCCAGTGTTTGGACCAATTCGCAGGCACGCCCTGCGGCTTGGAGGGTGATGCCGCGGCCACCGCTTTGCTGCATTCTTTGTTGACGGGCGTGGGCGGCAGCTGTTTCCCGGTGGACGCACAGGCCAAACCGCTGTACCACGCGGCGGCAGTTTTTTCCAGCAACTTCATGGCGGTGTTGCAGGCCGTGGCCAGAGAAGCCTGGCATGCCGCTGGTGTGCCCGAGGCCTTGATCCCCGACATGCACCGCTCATTGCTGCAGGGCAGTGTTCAAAATTTGCTGACCTTGGGACCGGCCAAGGCCATCACAGGACCTGCCGCACGGGGCGACAGCGCGGTGGTGTCGGCGCAAGCCGAGCGGGTCATGCAGTGGCACCCTGAAGCGGCTGAGCTGTACCAAATGATGAGTGTGTTGGCGCGCCGACTGGCCACGACGGGGGCTACGACCCCAGCGACCCAGGTGCTGACGCCATGAGCTCACCCAACCCGGTTCTGAATGCTGGCTTGAACGCCCACTTGAAAAGGGCCATCAACATCGCAGATTTGCGCCGTATGGCCCAAAAGCGCTTGCCCAAAGCGGTGTTCGAGTTCATTGACGGCGGGGCAGAGGACGAGATCACCTTGCGCGAAAACCGCGCCGCTTTTGAGCGCACCTTGCTGCGGCCTCGGATACTCAACGACGTCAGCCAACCCGACATGCAAACACCTTGGCATGGCCGAACCGCCCAAGCCCCCATCGTGATCGCACCCATGGGTTCGTGCATGTTGGCGTGGCCCCAGGCCGACATCGCCATTGCCAAAGCGGCCGCCGCTTTGGGCTTGCCCTACACCTTGTCGACCATGGCCACCACCAGCATCGAGGCCATGGCCGACGCCGTGCAGGGCGATTTGTGGTTCCAGCTCTACGTTTTGAAAGACCATGCCTTCAATGACCAACTGGTCCAACGCGCACAGGCTGCAGGCTACGGCACCTTGGTGGTCACGCTCGACCTGCAAGCAGGCGGCAAGCGGGAGCGTGATTTGCGCAACGGCATCACCGTGCCTTTGCGGCTCAATGTGCGGCAAGTGCTCAGTGGCCTGGCGCATCCGGCCTGGGCTTGGCAAATGTTGCAGAGCGGCTCGCCCCAGTTTGAAAACGTCAAAGGCTACATGGGCCAACAGTCGGCCAACCTGACGATAGCGGCCAAGGTCGGCCAAAGCTTGGACCCGGCCTACGAGTGGGACGATCTGGCCCGACTGCGCGATCGCTGGAAAGGGCAACTGATGGTCAAAGGCGTGGCCCACCCCGATGACGCTTGGCGCTTGGCCCAAATGGGGGTGGACACTTTGTGGTTGTCCAATCATGGCGGGCGACAGTTGGACGGCGCGGCCGCGTCCCTTGACACCCTGCCTGCCATCGCCCGTCGGCTGGGGGGCAAGATGCCCTTGCTGCTCGATTCTGGTGTGCGTAGGGGGGTGGACATCCTCAAAGCCCATACCTTGGGCGCAAAAGCCGTGGCGGTGGGCCGTGCCGTGCTGTACGGTGCCGCAGCAGGCGGTGAAGCCGGTGCCAGACACGCCTTGCAAATTTTGATCGATGAATTGCGCCTGTCCATGAAACTGTCCGGTCTGGCGCGCTGGGGCGATGCCGCTGATGGGTTGGCCCCGCACACCTCAACGGCCTCGCCTTAGGCCAACCCGGTTCCCCCGTTGTCATTCCAATTCACTTACTACAAGGAGACCTTCATGGAACGCAGAAAATTTTTAGCCACCAGCAGCGCCGTCACCGGAATTGCTGCCAGTATGGCCGCACCGGCATTGGCCCAAACGGGCACCCGACCCGAAATTCGATGGCGAATCGCCTCCAGCTACCCGCGCTCACTGGGCACCATTTACGGCGCCATGGAGCTGATGGCCAAACGCGTGGGCGAGTTGACCGACGGTCGCTTTCGCATCACGGTGCACCCAGCGGGTGAACTGGCTCCAGCCCTTCAGGTGCTCGACGCGGTGCAAAGCGGCGCGGTGGAAGGCGGCCACACCGCGAGTTATTTCTACATCGGCAAAGACCCCGCTTTTGGCTTTGGCACCGCCATGCCCTTTGGCATGAATGCACGCGCCCAAAATTCGTGGCTGTACGACGGCGGCGGTTTGGCTGCTCTGAACGACTTTTACAAAGACCACGGGGTGACCAGTTTGCCGGTCGGCAACACAGGCGCGCAAATGGCCGGTTGGTACCGCAAAGAAATCAAAACAGCGGCCGACCTCAAAGGCTTGAAATTCAGAGTAGGCGGCTTGGCCGGCATGGTGCTGTCCAAGCTGGGCGTGGTGCCCCAGCAACTGGGTGCGGGCGACATTTACACCGCGCTTGAAAAAGGCGTGATCGACGCGGCCGAATTTGTGGGCCCTTACGACGACGAAAAACTTGGCCTCAACAAAGTGGCCAAGTTCTATTATTTCCCCGGCTGGTGGGAAGGTTGCGCCACCCTGACCTTGTTTCTGAACCCCAAAGCCCTGGACGCCTTGCCCGCCGACTACAAGGCAGCGATTCAAGTCGCCTGCGCCGAAGCCAACCAGTGGTCGACCGCCAAGTACGACAACTCGAACCCCGCTGCTCTGCGCCGATTGGTGGCCGGTGGCGCTGTGCTGCGCTCCTTCCCAAGGCCGATCATGCAAGCTTGCTACAAAGCCGCTGAAGAGCTCTACGACGAGATGGCTGCGAAAAGCCCAGCCTTCACCAAGCTGTATGTGCCGTGGAAAAAGTTCCGCGACGAGCAACTGTTCTGGTCGCAGTTCTGCGAGTCGCCTTTTGACAATTTCATGGACAGCACCATCAAGCGGGGTTGAACCGCGCTGGCGCGTGTGGCTTTTGCCTCCTGGCGATGGCCCCAATGGCCGCAGACCCCAGAGCAAGTCTGCGGTTTTTTTTGGGGGATTGCTTGTGGGCGTTGGACAGCCGAGACACAAAGAAAAATTGCCCAAGCGCTTCATTTGATTTGGTCATGGGTGGAAGTAGCCCATGTCTTTCGGCCCCATATGGCTTGGTCAGCCCGTTGTCGCTTTGGGCTGCGCTGCCAGCTTTGATTTCCAGGATGATTGGTTGCCCGCAGGGTGAGACGATCACGAAGACGTGTTCGCCAAAGCTTTGCTGCTCGCCGTGCATGCCTGACCAACACAGCTTGTAAGACCCATCAAAGCGGTCGTCAAGGTCTTGCGCCAAAATCTACGAGCCCAACGTAGCGCCCTGATCGTCGCAGCAGCCAAGAACAAAACGTTCAAGGAATGTGCTGAAGCCTATATGTTTTTTAATTAAAAAATACAAAGAAAACGGGCGGTTGATTAAACACACCTGCGGCACTGGGTCACGGGGTCAAGACCAGTTGGGCTATGTCAGTCCAAAGCAGTTTGAGAAAAGTTGGCACGCGGCACAGCCATTGAAAGCCTCACAAATCAACGGTGAAGAGGTACGTCCAACAGGAGAAATTTCAGTTTGACTGAATAATCTTACAGAGTTTGGATTAACATTTGACACAGGTCAATCCGTCAGAAATTACCGCGTAGCAACTTGAAAAAGAAGCCTGAAAATTTCGGGCTTCCGATCCTGACATACAAAGGGAATATTATGCTTTATGCTAATAATTACCGTGGAACGATGCCCGTCGAACTGTACGTTAAACTTCAAAACACGTTCCCTCAGACCGATGGCGAGTCCGATTTAAATTGGCTTAATCGCGTGAAAGGCCACCCGATGTTGGCCCAGAAGATGTTCGGGACCCCGGAATTCAAAACCGAACTCATGCAAGCCGTGCACCGGCGAGCGATGGCACAGGCCGGCGCAAGGAGAGTGGGTTATCACACAGCTGGGCCTCAGCTGATCGGGATTACGAAGGCCAACTCGTTTTTTGTCAAAAACGACATTGCTGAGTTGTACCAAGCCGAGTTCATGGTGGGAGACCAGTACAAGTATGCAAAAGAGGCTTATGAGCAGTTAATGGAGCAATTCGACGCGTATACACCAGTGAATGGCAGCATTTTCTGGAACGGGATCAACGAACTTGCTTTGGCCAAGCTGGTCGATCAATGGAACACCGCCTTGGGTGCCGAGATCTTTGGACAGCTGGAGGCGACCACTGCCGCCCGCTATGTCAACAAGAAATTTGAGTGGGAGGACGGCCCATTCAAGACGTATTTCACCGAAGTGTCCGACCGGCTCGGGCAATCGGCACGAGGGCATGTCACATCGGTCGTAAGGTGCGGCCTCCGCCATAACTCTATTTTCACTCTGACGGAATTGCCGCGCATGCTTGAATCTATGGAGGCTCAGATCAAAAATAGACAGACCCCGGATGTCACCGATATCACCATCGTCGTCATCGAACCAAAGCATTTGGAACACAGGTCTGTCGCAGCATTTACCAACAATGAAATCTCGATGATTCCCATTGTTCGCCCTGTAATAGATCGTATCAACGGACGCAACGACTGCACCATCGACAATCGCGTCGCCCTCAGCGCCCGCGTACGGGAATACTGGACGTTGCGGGGGCACAAGCAACCGAGTGCTGCCGCGACTAAGATCGCCAATGATTTCGCGCAACTCATCAAGTGGCCTTGATTTCAACGGTGGCTTTTCTAAACAAGTAAACGGTGTCAGTCGGGGTCAGGCCCTCTTGATTTGCCCTCAACGCGCGGCCAGTTTGTAGGAGCTTGCCTGGAAGCGATTGACTGGGGTGGCCCAACGCATGATCGCCAGCAGGCTGGCTCCTACTGAACGTCCGCGTTATGGGTTTTTTGGGAGGATGAAGACTGAGATGTTCTATCCACGCGACTGGCAGGGCATCACCCTTGAGCAGTTCATCCAGAGCGTTGACGTCTACATTCGCTGGTACAACGAGAAACGAATCAAAGTGTCATTGGGGTCACTCAGTCCCATCCAATACCGGAAAAGCTTGGAATTTACAGCATAAACCAGTCCAAGAATTTAGCTGCACCCCCAGGTGGTCAATATTGGATCGGCGTCAACAGTTCAGGCAGAGGAAGAAAAGTTAATGTACTTTGGTTTTTCTCTATCCAAGTCATTTGGAAATTTCTGTGTTTAAAAATATTGCCATGTTTGCCCGTTATGCAGTTCATCTTTGTTGTGTTCTATGTTGCACTGCCTTTGCAGGGCCTGGTCTAGTTGATCGCGGTTTTGATCCTGATAGTTCTTTGTATTCAAGCTCTGACTTTGATATTATTGGAACAGGTTTAATCCGAATTATTTTTGTGCTTGTAATTTGGATCGCCTCTGGATCTTTTATTGCTTTGATATTTGAAAAATTATCAGGTGAACGCCATGGTCTCCGGGGGCTGGCAACCTTAATAATTATTTTATATGGGATTGCCTTATTAATTTTATTATTTTTCAATCGCAAGTTAATTTTTTTGATGGGAATTCCTGTTATCGGATTACTGTGGTTTTTAAATTCATATCTTTCTAAGAATATAAAAAATATACCTGAAAAATACACGGAGAAATCCGAAGCAGTTACGGTAAAGAAAATTCCCCCCATCGTCGTAAAGTCTAATCTTTCTTCTCCGACGCAAATAGGAGTTTTTGAAAAGTCGGACAGGGCTGTACATGGAAGAAGCACGTTTGAATCTACTCATCATGAACCGGCCTCCCTGGGCAGCATAATTAATTTACACAATAATAAAATACAAGCAATTAGCCCCGCTAATAAAACAGAAGTCCTGATAATTTTATGTCAAACACTTGTGCGATTAAAGCAACATAAATTATCAATTTCTAGCATTAATTTTAAAGATTTTTCCAAAGAATATTCGAATCATTATTTAAATACTGCTGAAGATTTGGAATCTTTGACGGAATATGAAAATTGGTGATTTGATAATGTAACAGGTACTATTACTGATACGCGATCTGGGAAGCGATATTCGAGATCGATTATTAAGGTTTTTCAAAATGGGTATTTAAATAGCGATGAAATTTGGGTGCGAAAGTCAGACGTATTTCACACCTCATAGTCGCTGTAGCGGATGGCATATTGATACCAGTTCTCCAAACCAGCATCGGGTACAAAAAGTCCAGAATGAACAACGTTCGTCCGAATCACGGTGCAAGGGTAGCCGGATGGAACCAAACGTTAAAAGTGGGTGGTCGGGGTAATGTGGGGGGCCTTCCAGCCAGAAATGACAAGGGGACGAGGGTCCCTTTGGCGCTTGTCATACAAGCGCACCGCTAAACCCTGAAAGACGCCACTGGTTGGTTAGCCGACTGGCTAGGCATGGCGCAATCGACTGCTACCACTGCTAAAAGCCAACATTGTTTTGATGGTATGTGGTTGGGTATGTAAATCCAAATAACGTTCGTAAATTATTGATTTATATGGGTATTTTGTGGAAGCGGTGTTGTCGACAAAAGCCTTGCTCCTGTGTGTTCTGACAGCAACCAAAACCAGCGAGACGATTGAAGCGAACTGGTCAGAGTTCGACTTTGACAAAGGAATCTGGACGATCCCCAAAGAGCGAATGAAAAAGGGTCGTGAGCACACAGTGCCCTTGTCAGATCAGGCGATTGAAGTTCTGAAATCAATCAACCGAGTTGAAGGGTCGCCCTGGGTGTTCGACAGTCGAGGTAAAGGCAAGCCTATATCGAACATGGCAATGAGCAACTGCTTGAAGGGCACATTAGGCTTCAAGGAATACACCGTTCACGGCTTTCGCTCATCTTTCCGTGACTGGGCAGGAGAGACAACAACCCATAGCCGTGAAGTCATCGAACAATCGCTGGCCCACTCGCTGGCTGACCAGACCGAAGCCGCCTATCCGCGTGGCGACTATTTGGAAAAGTGTCGGGCGCTGATGGCCGATTGGGCGGGGTATTGTTTAAAATTTTTTATTGTGGCCAAAACTTTGTAGAGCACGGTCAAGTTGCCGCAATCGTTGACAAGCATTCGAAAAATTCAGTCGAAGTCACCGGTACTTTACATGGCGGTTTGGCAGCGATTGAAAAGGTTTTTGATTTCGTTGTCCACTCACGCCGTCAAATAATAAGCTGATTTGAACCGTATCGGCGTGGGTAAAAGTACACAAGCGCTCAAAGTTATAACCTACATAAACACTAAAAGCGCCCTAGGGCGCTATCAGTGTTTAACAAATAGCGGTTGCTCAGGCAAACTGCTCAATCTTTCCGTCGAGCGACATAAGTCTGAGTTCGACGCCCAAATTAGGGTGTTTTTCTTTTAGCTGCTTGCGGAATTCCATCAATGCCTCCTTATGCGTAACGGTTTCCACAGCAGCGTTGGCAACCTTGGCATCACCGTAAGCAATCTTGGCAGCACCGCAGTCACGATGATTCACCACTACAACTTTCTTGATGTTATGCAACTGCACAGACGCCCCTAGGTTCTCCCAAAAGGTCTTGTGCCATTCCTTGAAGGCCGGTGCCACTACACCGATGGACGCACCGGCAATAGTAAACGCGCTGTACTTACCGCTCATACCTTCGCTAGCCTGCTGCTTGTTCACCAAATCCTGAAAGCGCGGATCAATACACGAAAGCACCATGGCTTCGTAATTGCCAGATGCCGCCACAGCAGAGCCGGTAGCCAACATGCCTACACTCGTGAACAACACAGAGCCGCCCACGGCTTGCAGGAAACTACGACGACTTTGGGCTGAAAGCGAGGTGTCGCAACATGTGGCAATATAGCGATTGCTCTGTATATTTTGAGTAAAAGTAAAAGCTTTGTTCATTTTTTGTCTTTTGATTTGAGTTATCGTAATTTAAAAACGAGTTGAAAACGAAAAATGTATCATAAACCTCTGATATGGTAACTGGGCATTTTCATACCGCGGTCTAGTAGGAACCCTTATTAAATCAAAGGCCTTTAAGCGTCGTGTTTCTGGACGCTCAGATGTTGGCTCAGTTTCCGTCGTAGTGAATCCTACGGGCTTTCTCAAACTTGTTTTTACTCAGTGAAGAAGAAAGATCAATCCTTGGAGAGCCTACCCGTATAAATGGTGGAACTTTGGCGCGTTGGCATTACTCAAATGGAGCATTCGTAGGTTTCTTTAGGGACAAGGTCCAAGAATGGGAAGAGCCAAGGTGACTCAGAAGCAAAAGTGATCTCACAAGCGTCGAAGTCACACTCAGCGCCAGCACAAGTTACATGCTCTGGCACATGTATAGAGGAGGGCGATTGCCCTGGAAATCGGTGTGTCCCAGCGACATTGTCCAGAGATGTCGCGGTGAGACGGGTGAAGTCCAGCACATTGGTGTGACTTGGAGTGTGACTCAGCGAAGGCGAAAAAGAAAAAACCCTAAGTAAATCAATCACTTAGGGTTGTGTCCTGGCGGAAGCGGTGAGATTCGAACTCACGGACCTTTTCAAGTCGCCGGTTTTCAAGACCGGTGCAATCGACCACTCTGCCACGCTTCCTTGGGTGCAGATTGTAGCGATTAAAAAGCCGCTCAGGCGCTGCCCAGCATGCCCCGTTTTTCAATGAAGGCCACCACCTCGGCCAGGCCATCCAGGGTTTTCAGGTTGGTCATCACCCAGGGGCGGGTTTCGCGGTTGGGACGCATGCGGTTGGTGTCGTCGCGCATCACTTGCAAATCGGCCCCCACATGCGGGGCCAGGTCGGTCTTGTTGATGACAAACAAATCGCTCTTGGTGATGCCGGGGCCGCCTTTGCGCGGGATCTTTTCGCCGGCGGCCACGTCGATCACGTAAATCGTCAGGTCGGAGAGTTCCGGGCTGAAGGTGGCGGCCAGGTTGTCGCCGCCGCTTTCAATGAAAACCACGTCGGCATTCGGAAATTTTTCCAGCATGCGGTCAATCGCCTCGAGGTTGATCGACGCGTCCTCGCGAATGGCCGTGTGCGGGCAGCCGCCGGTTTCCACACCCATGATGCGCTCGGCGGGCAGCGCGCCGCTCACCGTCAGCAAGCGCTGGTCTTCCTTGGTGTAAATGTCGTTGGTGATGGCGATCAGGTCCCAGCGCTCACGCATGTTTTTGCAAAGCATCTCCAGCAATGTGGTTTTGCCGGAGCCCACAGGCCCGCCGATGCCCACACGCAGGGGGGGCAGTTTTTGGGTGCGGTTCGGGATGTGGTGCAGTGCCGACGAGGTGTTCATGATCTGAAGATCCGGGAGTATTGGGTTTCGTGGCGGGCCGACAAGATGGCCAGCATGGGGCTGAAAGCCTGTCGGTTTTCGTCGTTCAAATGCATGGCGGTGTGCACCGCCACCGGGATTTCTCGGGCCAGGCGCGCCAGCAAGCGTTGCCCGGCGCTTTGGCCTAATGGCACGGCTTTGAGCGCGGCCTGGGTCATGTTTTCGGCCCAGCCAAAGGCGACCGCTTGCAGGGATTGGTCCAGCGGGGCTTGCGCCAGAGACAAGGCCAGCGCCATGGCCAGCGGGTAGGTGGGGGGCAACTGCGCGCAGCATTGCAGTTGTGCGTCGCTGGCTTGTTGCAGGTTGCGCAGCCAGTCAAGCAGGGAGCGGCCCATTTGCTCGGCTTGCAGACGCATTTCGGCGGTTTCGCGGGTGCTCATCACCCAGTCGTTCAGGTCTTGCAGGCGCGGTGTGTCCATGGCTTGCCAAGCCGGTATGGCTTGCGCCATGACCGCCATGTCGCCACGCGACTGCGTCAGGTGCAGCTGGTCCACCAGCCAATCGGTGGCGCTGGCTTCATTGTGCACCAGGCCTTGCTCGATGGCGGATTCGAGGCCTTCGGAATACGAGAAGCCGCCAATGGGCAACGCAGGCGATGCGAGCCAGATCAGTTGCAGCAGGCGGGTTGTGGGAGCGGTCTCTGACCGCGATGCATCATTAAAGGGCCGATCGCGGTCGGAGACCGCTCCTACTGGCGGGTCAATGGGCATGGTCGTGATCGTGGTGGTGCCCATGTGCGTGCCCGGCATGACCACCATGGCCGCCGTGGTCGCCGTGGTCCCCATAGGCACCACTTTCGGGCTCAAAGGGCTCCGACACCGCCAGCACCGTCATGTGCATGGCCCGCAGCATGTCGGCCAGCACATGGTCGGGTTCGATCTTCAGGTGGTCGGGTTGCAGCTCAATCGGCACATGGCGGTTGCCCAGGTGGTAGGCGGCGCGTGTCAGGTCAAAGGGCGAGCCGTGCTCAGTGCAAGCGGTGATGCGCAGCACGGCCTGCGGTGCGGCCTCTACCCGCACCAACGAGCCGTCTTCGGCCACCAGCACATCGCCGCCGCGCACCACAGCGCCGCGGGGCAAAAAGATGCCCAACAAGCGGCCTTGGCTGTCGGTGGCGTCAAAGCGGCTTTTTTGTCGCGTGTCCCAGTCCAGGGTGAGGGTGCTGGCGCGTTGCACCAACACACGGGCCAGGCCACGGCCTTGCGGCATGAGTTTGGAACAAATGAGCAGAGTGGACATGGGCGTTCAGAACAAAAAGTAGCGTTGCGTCATGGGCAGGCTGGTGGCGGGCTCGCAAACCAGCAACTGCCCGTCGGCACGCACCGCATAGGTTTGTGCATCGACTTCCATGTGGGGCAGGTAGGCATTGTGGACCATGTTTTGCTTGCGCACGCCACGGATGTTGTGCGCCACGGACAAGGGTTTTTGCAGGCCAAAACGCTCGCCAATGCCCGCTTTCAATCCTGCGTTGGAAACGAAGGTCAAGGCACCGCGTGTGAGCGCGCCGCCAAAGCTGCCAAACATGGGGCGGTAATGCACCGGCTGGGGCGTGGGGATGGAGGCATTGGGGTCGCCCATGGCCGCCAGGGCGATGAAGCCGCCCTTGAGCACCAGGGCCGGTTTGACGCCAAAGAAGGCCGGTTTCCAGATCACCAGGTCGGCCCATTTGCCCACTTCGATGCTGCCCACATCGTGGCTGATGCCGTGTGCAATCGCGGGGTTGATGGTGTATTTGGCGATGTAGCGCTTGACACGGGCGTTGTCATGGCGGCTGGTGTCGCCGGGCAGGCTGCCGCGCTGCTGCTTCATTTTGTGTGCGGTCTGCCAGGTGCGCAGGATGACTTCGCCCACCCGGCCCATGGCTTGGCTGTCGCTGCTCATCATGCTGATGGCGCCCAGGTCGTGCAGGATGTCTTCGGCTGCAATGGTTTCTTTGCGGATGCGGCTTTCGGCAAAGGCCAGGTCTTCGGCGATGCTGGCATCCAGGTGGTGGCAGACCATCAGCATGTCCACATGCTCGTCCAGTGTGTTGTGCGTGAAGGGCATGGTCGGGTTGGTCGAGCTGGGCAAAAAGTTCGCTTGGCCCACCACCTTCAGGATGTCGGGCGCGTGACCGCCGCCTGCGCCTTCCGTGTGAAAGGCGCAAAGCCCGCGCCCCCGCGTGGCTTCGATGGTGTTTTCCACATAACCTGATTCGTTGAGCGTGTCCGAATGCAGCGCCACCTGGATGTCGGCCTCGTCGGCCACGTCCAGGCAATTGCTGATGGCCGATGGGGTGCTGCCCCAGTCTTCGTGCAGCTTCAGGCCGATCACGCCCGCGTTGATTTGCTCGTGCAAGGCGGCAGGCAGGCTGGCGTTGCCCTTGCCAAAAAAGCCAAGGTTCATGGGAAAGGCGTCGGCCGCTTGCAACATGCGCTCGATGTTGAAGGGGCCGGGTGTGCAGGTGGTGGCAAAGGTGCCGGTGGCGGGGCCCGTGCCGCCGCCCATCATGGTGGTCACGCCGCTGGCCAGGGCCTCGTCAATTTGCTGGGGGCAGATGAAGTGGATGTGGCAGTCGATGCCGCCCGCGGTCACGATCAGGCCCTCGCAGCTGATGATCTCGGTGCCGGGGCCAATCACGATGTCCACCCCCGGCTGTGTGTCGGGGTTACCTGCTTTGCCGATCGCCGCGATGCGGTTGCCACGCAGGCCGATATCGGCTTTGACGATGCCCCAGTGGTCGATGATCAGCGCATTGGTCAGCACGCAGTCCATCGCGCCGGGTGCTTGAGGGCCCATTCCGTGGGCGGAGTTCGTCCGCTGTGATTGCGCCATACCGTCGCGGATGGTTTTGCCGCCGCCAAATTTGACCTCTTCGCCGTAGCTGCCCGCCAGCTGCGTGAAGTCTTTTTCCATCTCGATGATCAGTGCCGTGTCGGCCAGGCGCACGCGGTCGCCCACGGTGGGGCCAAAGGTTTCGGCATAAGCGCGTTTGTCGATGTGGGCCATGTCAGTTGCCTTTGGCTGTGTTGGCGTCGAGTGCGCCTTGGGTCAGACCCCGAAACCCGTACACCACACGACCGCCCGCATAGTCCACCAGTTCCACGGTGCGCTGTTGGCCGGGTTCAAAGCGCACCGCCATGCCCGAGGCGATGTTCAGGCGCATGCCCTGCGCGGCGTTGCGGTCAAAGCGCAAGCCTGCGTTGGTCTCGGCAAAGTGGTAATGCGAGCCCACTTGGATGGGGCGGTCGCTGGCGTTTTGCACCACCAGGGTGCAAGTGCGGCGGCCCACGTTCAAGGCGTGTTGGCCGGGGTCGATCAGAAATTCACCGGGAATCATGCGGCCCCCTTATTTGCGACGGCCTATGGCCCAAACGGCCAAAGCCAGTGCGATGACGACGGCAAAACCCAGGGCGTCCGTGGCGTGCCAGTGGCTGCCCCACAGGCCGTGTCCTTCGTGCGCCCAGACGGGGGCGTGCAGGTAGGCCAGCGCCCAGGCGGTGGTGGCAGAGGGTGCAAAGGTTTTCATTTCGGGGCGCTCTTGGTTCAAACAATGGGTTGGTGCACGGTCACCAATTTGGTGCCATCCGGAAAAGTGGCTTCGATCTGGATGTCGGGGATCATCTCGGCAATGCCATCCATCACGTCTGCACGCGTCAGCACGGTGCGGCCTTCGCTCATCAGCTGGGCCACGGTCTTGCCATCTCGCGCGCCCTCCATGACAGCGGCGCTGATCAGGGCGATGGCCTCAGGGTAGTTGAGCTTCAGGCCTCGGGCCTTGCGGCGTTCGGCCAGCAGGCCTGCGGTGAAGATCAGCAGCTTGTCTTTTTCGCGGGGGGTGAGTTCCATATTGGTGCGTGATGAACGTCTTGGTGCATTGAATGGCTTAAATCAAGCAAATTGTGTGCCCTTTATAGAGGCCCGAAAAAATGCCCCGGAAAACACAGGTTTTTGGGTCGGACTCTGGGGTTGGCATGGCGATTGCAAAGGGTTGAACAGCGCTGTTGAACGGTGCGTGTTTGTACAACTTACCTACCTGATTGGAGTGAACTCATGATGAACCGACGTGGCAACCTCAAAGCCCTCGCGACCGCAGCCGCCATCGCGGCTGGCAGTTTGACTTTTGCACACCAAGCCCAAGCGCAAGCGGGCAACACCATCAAGGTGGGCGTGCTGCACAGCCTGTCGGGCACCATGGCCATCTCAGAGACCGTGCTCAAAGACACCGTGCTCATGGCCATTGACGAAATCAATGCCAAGGGCGGTGTGTTGGGCAAAAAACTCGAGCCCGTGATCGTGGACCCGGCCTCCAACTGGCCTTTGTTTGCTGAAAAAACCAAGCAACTGCTCGGCCAAGACAAGGTCTCGGTGATCTTCGGTTGCTGGACTTCGGTGTCACGCAAATCGGTGTTGCCCGTCGTCGAAGAAATGAATGGCTTGCTGTTCTACCCCGTGCAGTACGAGGGTGAAGAACTGTCCAAAAACGTCTTTTACACCGGCGCTGCGCCCAACCAGCAAGCGATTCCGGCAGTGGACTACCTGATGAGCAAAGAAGGTGGCGGCGCCAAGCGCTGGGTCTTGCTGGGCACCGACTATGTGTACCCCCGCACCACCAACAAAATCTTGCGCGCTTACCTCAAAAGCAAGGGCGTGAAAGACAGCGACATCGACGAGAAATACACCCCGTTTGGCCACTCAGATTACCAAACCATCGTGGCCGATGTGAAGAAGTTCTCGGCGGGTGGCAAGACCGCTGTGGTGTCCACCATCAACGGTGACTCCAACGTGCCTTTCTACAAAGAACTGGGCAACGCAGGCCTGAAGGCCAAAGACGTGCCTGTGGTGGCTTTCTCGGTGGGTGAAGAAGAGCTGCGCGGCGTGGACACCAAGCCATTGGTGGGTCACCTGGCGGCATGGAACTACTTCATGTCCATCAAGAACCCTGCCAACGACGAGTTCACCAAAAAGTGGGGGGCTTATGCCAAGGCCAAAAACATCGCCGGTCACAAAGACAAGCCGCTCACCAACGACCCGATGGAAGCCACTTACATCGGCATCAACATGTGGAAGCAAGCGGTTGAAAAAGCCAAGTCGACTGACACCGACAAAGTGATTGCCGCCATGGCGGGCCAGACCTTCAAGGCGCCGAGCGGCATCACCAGCAAGATGGATGAGAAAAACCACCACCTGCACAAGTCGGTCTTCATCGGCGAGATCAAGGCCGACGGCCAGTTCAATGTGGTCTGGAAGACACCCGGCCCGGTCAAGGCCAAGCCTTGGAGCCCCTACATCCCGGGCAACGACAAGAAGCCTGATGAGCCTGCCAAGAAGTGACAGTTTGAAAGTGTGAATGCTTGTCGGAGCTGAAGCCCCGACCTACACAGTCTTTGTGCAGGTCGGCGGCTTTGGCCCCGACATGGACGGTGGCCAGTGGCCAGACCGGGAAATGAGCAAGATGAAAAGATGGATGTTGAAAGCGGCGTTGATGGCCAGCGCCTTGTGGGGGCTGTCCTTCGCGCATGCCCTGACGATGGACCAAGCCAAGAGGATGGCTGTGGGCGAGAGCGATGCCCGCGTGGAGGCCATCTCCCAAGCGGTGGCCCAAGGCAGCGAAAAAACCGCGGCCTATTTGCAAGCACTGGCCGATGACGTGGTCAAGTTGGCGGGCGATCGTGTGATGGTGGTGCGCAACGGGCAAGGCTTTGACCCCGTCACCGGACAAGCGGTTACTGTGCCCCCAGACGCCGACGAGGTGATGCTGAACAACCGCCTGCGCGGCGAAATCGACACGGCCCTGGCGGCCCTGAAGTTGTTCAGCCCCGATGTGAAGCTGCGCAGGCAAGCGGCCTTGTTGCTGCTCAAAGAACCCGATGCCAGTCGCCAGCCTTTGCTTGAGAAAGCTTTGGCGGCTGAAAAAGACCCCACGGTGCAAAGCCTGGTGCGCCAAGCTCGCGCAGCGGCCCAGCTGACCAGCGAGGCTGCGAACGACCGAATGTTGGCTGCCCGCGAGTTGGCGGACAGCAAGCAACCCGAGACCCTGTTGCTGCTGAACCAACAGCTGTCCCAAGAGCAAGACCCTGCGGTCCAAAAACAAATCCAGTCCGCTTTGGCCAAAGTGGAGGACAGCCTGCGCTGGGGCGAGCGCTTGGGGGCCATGTTCACCGGACTCAGCTTGGGATCGATCTTGCTGTTGGTGGCGTTGGGCTTGGCCATCACCTATGGCCTGATGGGTGTGATCAACATGGCGCATGGCGAGTTGATGATGATCGGCGCTTATGCCACCTATGTGGTGCAGGCGCTGTTTCGCGAGCACTTGCCGGGCGTGTTTGATGCTTACCTGCTGGTCGCGATGCCGGTGGCCTTTCTCACAGCGGCCTTGGTGGGTGCGGTGATGGAGCGTGCGGTGCTGCAGCATTTGTATGGCCGCCCGCTCGAGACCCTGCTGGCCACCTGGGGCATCAGCTTGGTGCTGATGCAAGGCGTGCGCAGCCTGTTTGGCGCGCAAAACGTGGGCGTGGAAAACCCATCCTGGATGAGCGGCTCGCTGCAGCTGCTGCCCAATTTGCAGTTGCCCTGGAACCGGTTGCTGATCATTGTGTTTGCGTTGGCCGTGTTGGTCGGGGTGGCGCTCTTGATTGGCAAAACCCGGCTGGGTTTGTTTGTGCGCGGCGTCACGCAAAACCGCCCCATGGCCTCGTGCATGGGCGTGAACACGGCGCGCATCGACACCTATGCCTTTGCACTGGGTTCGGGCATCGCAGGCCTGGCAGGTTGTGCGCTCAGTCAGGTGGGCAATGTGGGGCCGGATCTGGGCCAAAGCTACATCGTGGACGCGTTCATGGTGGTGGTGCTGGGCGGTGTGGGTCAGCTGGCAGGCACGGTGTACGCCGCTCTGGGCCTGGGCCTGGTCAACAAGTTGCTGGAAGGCTGGACGGGCGCGGTGCTCGCCAAGATTGCCGTGCTGGTGTTCATCATCATCTTCATCCAGAAGCGCCCGCAAGGCATCTTCGCGATGAAGGGGCGCAGCGCTGAAGCGTGAAGAGGACCCTGAACATGAAAAAGTTGGAACTCCCCACCCCCGCTCCTTTGATGGACCGCCCAGCCTGGTCGGCGTTTTTGCTGGCGCTCATTGTGGTCGGTGTGCTGGCCCCGATTCTCAACTTGTGGGTGCCAGAGAGCAGCGTTTTCCATTGGAGCGACTACGCCATCGCCTTGACGGGCAAGATCATGTGCTACGCCATCTGCGCGCTGGCCATGGACTTGATCTGGGGCTACACCGGTATTTTGTCGCTGGGGCACGGCTTGTTTTTTGCCTTGGGTGGCTATGTCATGGGCATGTACCTGATGCGCCAGATTGGCCAAGACGGCAATTACAAAAGCGACTTGCCCGACTTCATGGTGTTTCTGGATTGGAAAGAGCTGCCCTGGCACTGGATGCTGTCAGACAGCTTTGGGGCCACGCTTGCGCTGGTGGTGCTGGTCCCCGGTGTGATCGCTTTTGTGTTTGGCTACTTTGCCTTTCGCTCGCGCATCAAGGGTGTGTATTTTTCCATCATCACCCAGGCCCTGACCTATGCGGCCATGCTCTTGTTTTTCCGGAACGAAACCGGGCTGGGTGGCAACAACGGGTTCACCGATTTCAAGCGCATCCTCGACTTGCCCATCGCCACCCCCGGCATGCGCATGACGCTGTTTGTCATCACCGGCTTGACCTTGTTGGGCTTTTATCTGTTCTCGCGCTGGCTGGTGGGCAGCAAGTACGGCCGCGTGTTGATGGCGATTCGCGATGCCGAAACCCGGGTCATGTTCTCGGGCTATTCGCCGCTGCCCTACAAGCTGAGCATTTGGGTGATCTCGGCCGTGATGTGCGGCATTGCCGGGGCTTTGTACGTGCCGCAAGTGGGCATCATCAACCCCGGCGAGATGAGCGCGGCCAACTCGATCGAGATCGCGGTGTGGGCGGCGGTGGGCGGGCGCGGCACCTTGATCGGCCCCATCGTGGGGGCGTTTTTGGTGAACGGGGCCAAAAGCTGGCTGACGGTGAGCGCGCCAGAATTTTGGCTGTACTTTTTGGGCGCGCTGTTCATTGGCGTGACTTTGTACATGCCGCAGGGCGTGGTGGGCCTGGTGCGCAAACTCTGGCGCCAACGCGGCACAGCGCAGACACCCACAGACCATGCGCAAGACCTTGCGGCCAAGAAAGGCGGTGCCGCATGACGCCCGATCTGCTGCAAAAAGGCGCTGAACGCGTGGCCCGCTTGGCCCAACAACGGGTTGAAACCACAGAGTCCGGTGGCCGCAGCGCGGGCTATGGCCGCGTGGTGCAAGACGCCAGCCAAGTCGATGTGACGCATGGCCGCATCTTGTATCTGGAAGACGTGAGCGTGAGCTTTGACGGCTTCAAGGCCATCAACCAGTTGTCGCTCGACATCGCGCCTGGCGAGCTGCGCTGCATCATCGGCCCGAACGGCGCGGGCAAGACCACGATGATGGACATCATCACCGGCAAAACCCGTCCAGACGCAGGCCGTGTCTTCTTTGGCAGCACCATCGACTTGCTGCGCTACAACGAGCCCGAGATCGCGCAATTGGGCATCGGCCGCAAGTTCCAAAAACCCACGGTCTATGAACATCTGAGCGTGTTTGAAAACCTCGAGCTGGCTTTGAAAACTCCCAAGGGCGTGAAAGCCTCGATGTTCTTCAAGCTCGACTCTCGCCAAAGCGATCGCCTGGCCGACGTGCTGCACACCATCCACCTGGCCGACAGCGTTCGGGTGCAGGCGGGCACGCTCAGCCATGGCCAAAAGCAGTGGCTCGAGATCGGCATGCTGCTCATGCAAGATCCTCAGTTGCTGTTGCTCGATGAACCGGTGGCGGGCATGACCGACTTTGAGACCGAGCGCACGGCTGAGCTCTTCTTGTCGCTCAAAGGCAAGCACTCGCTGATGGTGGTGGAGCACGACATGGGTTTCATCCGCACCATCTCGGACATCGTCACCGTGCTGTGCGACGGCGCAGTGTTGGCCCAAGGCACGCTGGACCAAGTGCAAGCCGATGAGCGGGTGATTGAGGTCTATTTGGGGCGTTGAAGGGCCGTGTGCTCTTGTCAATGAAATGAGCGATGCGACTTTGAACTTGATGTCACTGCGAGGAGCGAAGCGACGCGGCAGTCCATGGATCGCTTCGTGCCTCGCGATGACGGTCAGTGCGCCATTCAATTGAAGGTTTGTAGAGGTTCCAATGCTAGAAGTCAACAACATTCATCAGTACTACGGCGGCTCGCACATCCTGCGCGATGTGAGCCTGAGCGCTCAGCAAGCTCAGGTTACGGTGCTCTTGGGCCGCAACGGCGTTGGCAAGACGACCTTGTTGAAATCACTCATGGGCCTGGTGCCCATCCAAAGCGGCAGCGTGGTGTTGGACGGCAAAGACATCGCCAATGCCAAACCCTACGAACGTGCTGCAGCCGGGATCGGCTATGTGCCGCAAGGCCGCGAGATTTTTGCGCGCCTCACGGTCGAAGACAACTTGCGGATGGGCCTGGCCACACAGCCAGGAGGCACGCCGATCCCGCCAGAGTTGTTCGAGCTGTTCCCTGTCCTGAAGCAGATGCTGCACCGCCGGGGGGGTGACTTGTCAGGCGGTCAGCAACAACAGCTGGCCATTGCCCGTGCCTTGGCTGCCAAGCCGCGTTTGCTGATCCTGGACGAGCCCACCGAGGGCATTCAACCCAGCATCATCAAAGACATCGGCCGCGTGATCCGCCAGCTGGCCGATGTGGGCCTGCAAGGCCAGCGCATGGCGGTGTTGTTGTGCGAGCAGTACTACGACTTTGCCGAAGAACTGGCCGACCAGTATCTGGTGATGGAGCGGGGTGAAGTGATCGCGCGCGGCCCGGGCGGCGAGATGAAGGCCAAGAACATTCAACAGTTGGTGGCGATTTGACCCCTCTGCTGGTCATCCGCTCGGCAATCCAAGTCTTCGCGTTCAGCGTTCGTTCATGGCCCCGCCAAAGGCTTTGTAGATGGGTTTGGCCAAGTACTTGAGCACCGAGCGCTGACCCGTTCTGATGTCGACCGTGGCAGTCATGCCCGGCTTGAGCACCACGGCGGCCAGCATCGGGTTGGGGTGGCTGCGGGCTTTGTCGGCGTCCAGATTCACGTGGGCCCGGTAGTAGCTGTTGCTTTGGCCATTGGCGGCTTGTTCGACCAGTGTGTCCGAGCTCAGATACACCAATGTGCCCTCCAAATTGCCGTACACCGAATAATCAAACGCATCGAGCTTGATGGCCACTGGCAGTCCCAATTGCAGTTGCCCAATGTCGACCGGGTTGATCTTGACCTCAAACACCATGCCCCCTTCGGTGGGTGAGATCTGCATCATCTCGTCACCCGCCCGCAAAACACCTCCGATGGTGGTGACCTTGAGGTACTTCACCACCCCGGCAATCGGTGCGGTGAGCACGGTGTGGCCCAGCACGCTGCGACGTTCATCGAGCTTGTAGGCCATGGCGGCCAGATCCTCGGCGAGCTTGGTGGCCTCGGCTCGGGCATCTTGCAGGTATTTGTTGCGTGTGGCGTTGATCTTGGCCTCGATCTCCACGGTCTGGCGTTTGGCCCGCATCACCTCCAAGCGGCTGGTGTCGCCATTCTTCAGCAGCGCCTCGTTCATGCGCAGCTCTTCCAGGGCCATGTCCAGACCTTGTTGCAGGCTCGTCAGCTCATCTTGCAGGCTGCGTTTGCGCTGTTCGTACAAGTCTTGCTGTACCGCTACGATTTTGGGGTCAGTTCGCAACGCCGGGCCAAATTCGGGTGCACGGCCCAGCGCCTCGGCCTGCGTGCGTGCCAGCGCAACAGACAAGGCGACCGCCTTGGCGCGGCTCTCGTCATAGCTGGCCTGCGAGCGCTCGCGCTCCAAGATGGCAAGCTCTTGGCCCGCCTTGACGCTTTGACCCTCTTCGACCAAAAGCTTCTCCAGCACGCCGCCATCGGCCGACTGAATCACCTGGGTGCGTGCGGTGGGAATGATCTGCCCTTGAGCGCGCACGGTTTGCTCAATCTCAAACAAGGCCGCCCACAACAAAAATCCAATGAACGCCGCTACCAAAAGCATCGTGATGGACGCAAATCCGCGCTGTTGTGCCGCTTGCTGTGCCGCCTGTTGTGCACGCTGCTGCGGGGGTGGCGTTTGCAGCCTTT
Source organism: Limnohabitans sp. Rim8 (assembly GCF_945901735.1). Lineage (GTDB taxonomy): Bacteria > Pseudomonadota > Gammaproteobacteria > Burkholderiales > Burkholderiaceae_C > Limnohabitans_A. The sequence goes on along the minus strand of NZ_CAMDLM010000022.1, from coordinate 13,086 downwards.
CAAGAACTTGCGCCTTGGGGCCATCCATCACCACTTGGTGGTTCGCCACCACCATCAGGCGATCGGTCAATTCCAACATTTCAGCCTTGTGCGTGACCAATACCAGCGTGTCTGATGGGCCTATGGCCGCCTTGAGCGCATGCATGACCTGCTGCTCCAAACCCCGGTCCATCGAGGCCGTGGGTTCATCGAGCAGCCAAATTCGCGGACGGCGCAAAAAAGCCCGCGTCAAGTTCACCAACTGGCGCTGCCCGCCCGACAGGCCCGTGCCGCCCTCAAAAATCTCTTGCTGCAAGCCCTTGGGGTGCACGGTGATGACGGTTTGCAGCAGGCCTGTCTCGCGAGCGGCCTGCAAAATCGCTTCGTCTCCTGGATCGAGTTGGCCCAAGATCAGGTTGTCGCGCAAAGTGCCTGCAAACAGCCGGCCCTCTTGCTGCACATAGCCCAAGTGTTCGGCCAGCAGCGGTTTGGACAGGTGTGACAAATCGACATCGTCCAGCAAAATGCGCCCCTCTTGCGGCTTGTACATGCCCGAGAGCAAGCGCAACAGCGTTGTCTTGCCAGCGCCAATGGGGCCAAGCACGCCTATTTTTTCTCCAGGCTGAATCACCAAATTTGAAACCGCAAGCGCCTTTTTGCCGCCGTAGCTGGCCAAAACCCCCTCAAAGCGGAAAGCGCCCTTGATTTTGGCTGGCAAGATGGGCATCTCTTGCCCATGGTGGTCGTCTTGCAGCGCCCACAGGCGGTCTAACCCCTGCAGCGCTGCTTTGGCGTGGGCCCATTGCACCAACTGACCCGGAATCATCGAGACCGGCGAGAGCACCCGCCCCGACAAGATCGAGCAAGCAATCAGACCGCCCAATGACAACTCGCCTCGACTCACCATCAAAGCACCCGTGGCCACCAGCAGCGTGTAAGACACCTGTTGCAGTGAACTGGCCAAATGTTGCGAATGTTCACTGACATTGCGAATTTGCAAATCGCTGTCACGGGCTTCGTCGGTGGTCTTCATCCATCGCGACAACATGCGCCAGCCGCCCTGGCCTGACTTGATGCTCTCAGCCCCCTCGACGGTCTCCACCAAGAGGCCTGTTTTTTGGTTGCTGGCCGCATTGGCCTGAGCGGCCAACACATCAACCCGCCGGCGGTAATACATGCCCACACTCAGACACACCATAAAAAACAGGAGTGGGATGACGGCCAGCCAGCCACCAATCATGGCCATCACCACCAAAAACAGCAGTGCAAAAGGCGCATCCACCAGCAAACTGGAAGTGGCGGTGGTAAAAAATCCACGCACGGATTCATAGCCGCGAATTTGTGCGGACAGGGCCCCCACGCTCTGGGGCAACTGGTCCAGCCGGATCGCCAAAAACCGCATGTAGACTTGGCGCGCCAAGCGCTGGTCGACTTGGTCAATCAGCCTTTCGTAGAGCCGACTGCGCACGCGCTTGGCCAGCCACTCAAACATGATCGCACCCACCACACCCAGCGTCAGCACCAAGAGCGTTTGCGAGGCGGCTGCGGGAATCACCCGGTCATAGACCTGCAAGCTGTAAAACGAAATCACCAGGGCCAGCACGTTGATCATCATGCTCCCCAAAAGCGTCTCGCGCAGCACACTGGCATTGGCGAGCAATTCATGGCGAATCAGTTGGGCCACCGGACTGTTGGTGGCCGAATAGGGGCGGGTCAGGCGCAGGGTGGCAATGGTGTGGCGGTCCAGCTTGGCATCGGCACATTCGTCCCAGCGCTGGTTGGCCGCGTCCCACCAATCGCTGATCCACAGGCCTTGCGCGTTTTGCCCGCGCAAAACCCCCCATTGACCGTGCCCTTGGTTCGCGTCTTGCGCGTGCACCAGCGCTGGCATCTTGGAAGCATCAGGCCCTTTGAGCCAGCGGGGTGCAGCCACTTGCAGGTGCTGGGTGACGGTCTGAAGCTGTTCTTGGGGCGCTTGTTCGGCATCGGGTGCACCCAAGGCTTTTTCGCCCAAGGCCGCAGCTACCGCCTCTTGCAAGGCCAGGCGGTCAATGCTCTCGTGCTGCAGTTGCGCCAAGCGCGCCAGGCTGGGCAATAAATGATTCATCTCGGGGGAATTCATGGGGTGCCCTGGGTCACGGCCTCAATGCCTTGGGTGTAAAAACTCAAACGCCAGCTCACCACCACCTGGGTGGACAGCAAGTCGGCGATCTGGGCCTCGGTCTGCGCCAGTTCTCGTGCGGCATTCATCACATCTAGCCAGGTCTTGCGGCCCGCCAGAAACTGGCGATCAAACGACTCTGACACCGACTGCGCCGAGCGCAAAGACGCCTGCATCGATGCCAATCGGCGCTCTGTGGCCATGAACTGGGCATGGTCTGCCAGCACCTGTTCAATGAGGTTGCGCGTTTGCACCTGCACCTCGGCCAAGGCGGCCTCCAGCTGGCTGCGCGCGGCGGCCACATTGGACAAGCCCGACAGACCTGCACCTAAGCGGCTGCTCACCCCAACGAAAAAACGGTTGACCGGCGCGCCATTGGCAAAGTTGAAGTTGCCGTACTGGCGCTCCGCGCGCAGATAAATCTCGGGCAACAAATCGGCGCGCCGTTCAACCACCGTGGCCTCTTGCACACGCACTTGCGATTGCGCTTTTTGCAGCGCGGCACTTTGGCCCAGCGCTTGCTCAAGCAGGGCGGCCGTCAGCGCACTCACGGGGCGGGGTGTGGCCACCGTGCGGGTCAGAGCGGCACCCACAATGGGTCGGCCCAGCAACTGGCCGAGCCGGGCCAGTGCCATGTCGCCCTGGACCTGCGTAGCGGTCACCTCGGCGCGAACGGCATCCAGACGCCCCAGCGCCAAAACCCGGTCACTTTCGGCAGAGACCCCTTCCTCGATGCGCCTTTGAACTTGCCGAAGCAGCCGGTTGTGGGTGTCTTCATTCTTTTGGCTGGCCTGCACCTTCAGGTGCGCGGACAGCCATTCACCATAAGCCTGCACCACCCGCAGGCTCAGCTGCAGGCGCGACTCTTCCAGGGCGGCTTGGCTTTGGTCCAGACTGGCCTGGGCCTTGTCGGCCCCTGCCGTCAAGCGACCGCCGGTGTACAGCGGCTGCTGCAGGCGCAAGGTGGCCACGCGATTGTCCCCCTGGTAAGACGGATCGGTCCCACTGGTGGTGGCGTTTTCCAGAGACACCGAGGGCGTGGGGTAAAACTGCCAGCGCGCACTCTCTACCCCTGCTGCTGCCGAGGCCACCAGCGCACGTTGACTTTGGGTGGTGGGGTGAGAATCCAGTGCGTCCCGGACCAGCGAGGCCAGCGTCGGGCTTGGGGCTGGGGCGGGAGCTGCGGTCTGCGCCTGCGCCCATAATTGGGCACAGGCCATGCAGACCAACAACAAATTTTTGTAGGCTAACTGCACGGGAGTGGTCACTTACAAGATTTGCAGGGCGACATGAAGATTGTGCGCAATGTCTACACCGGTGCCCAAACGGCCACCCCCCAAAGAGGCACCAGCGTGAGCGTCGGGCGAAGGCGTTGCCGTCCAGCAAGTCGCACCCCAGCCTGGTGGTTTGTCATTGCACCCCGTGTTTGTCCCCATAACATTGAAGGCATCCCAGATCGCCATGTCGTCCTCATCAGTGCAGGGCATACCATTTGTGGTCGGCCCAGGGTATGTGTGGCTTGTGCCAACTGGCGTTTGGGAACCACCGTCTGTGGGGCCATTTCACGCGTAATTGTCAAGTGTACGCCATTGAGTGTGACAAAACGGCAGGTCTCGGTGGTGCCTTATTGACCCTTTGCGTTAACGACGGGGTGTGGGCCCAGCCTGCAATGCGGTGGTTGAACAAGCCGTCCAATGCATCATGCGTTGGCGGGCCGTTTAACCACCGCGGCCTCTTGTCCACGCACCTCAGCAGCAGGCGCAAGGAGGCCACGCGGTGGTTCCCCTGGTCAGCCGGATCGGCCCCACTGGTGGTGGCGTTTTCCACAGACACCAAGGGTGCGGGGTCAAACTGCCATCGCGCACGGCCTACCCCCACTGCTGCCGAGGCCACCAGCGCACGTTGACTTTGGGTGGCGGGGGGCGAATCCAGTGTGTCCCGGACCAGCGAGGCCAGTGTGGTGCTGGGGGTCTGCGCCTGCCCCTGCCCCTGAGCCCACACAGGGGCACAGGCCATGCAGGCCCAACACAAGTAACGGTGGGTCAGCTGCAGGGGAGTGGTCATTTACAAGACTTGCTTGTCCGAGTGCCTGGCGGTTTGGCAGCAAAGCCTTTCAGCAAGGGACCTGTCGGCGCTGTTGGGTTGACCACCTGGTCCCCCAGATTTGTAGGATCGGCCGGGGGTGAAGGGTAGAGATTTTTAGCCATATCGATTTTGCTGAATCGCACTGTATTTATGATTTTTAATTTATGGGTCCGGTCAGGTTAAATACTTCTATGACCTCCGTGAGTTGCGCTAGCTGGGCCTTGACGGGCTTGCTGTGATGTACTCGCAAATAGTCCAATATCAGAATTTCATTTGTTTGTTTCCTTGATCATGGCCTCAAAAAACTCAACGAGCTTGTCGTTGTTAAAGACCTCATCAATGATCATCCAGCGCGTCTTGCCTTGGTTGGTGACTCTCGAGATCATGGACAACTTATGGCGCTTGACCCCAGCGGCATAGGCCATCAGCGTCAGCCCTTTGGGTTGGTAACGCCTGCCTCGCACATCGTTGATGATCAAGGATTTTTCATCCCACCAATTTATTTCTGCACCTTCAGCTTTGGCATTTTGAGCTATCAAAGGGTATTACTTATCAAGCCACTTTATGACCGTTTCAGGGCGCCTCTTACAGGCGCAGGCGACTTGTACAAACTTTGCGTCATCAGTTGCCAGCTGTCGCATTGCAAGTTTTCTAAATTTAATTTTTTGTTTTTAAAATAAAAAAGTAAAATTCACATAAAAGAGAAATAAAAATGCATATTGCGTCAAAGCCATCGCTGCATTTATTCGGCTTGGATGCTCATCAAGTCTGGGACACTGAGCGCGCCTTCTCGCATCTGCACGCGCTGGGGGAGGCTGACTCCAAGCGCACCGCCGAGCGACGCATCAACGCCCTGGGTCTGCTAACGCAAGTACTGAACCCAGACCTGCTTCTCGATGAGCTTGGCAGGCCGCCAAACCGGTTGGTATTGGATTGGGCCATCGAGCAAGCCAGAAAACGACGCGACAGGGTTCTCTTCGCGCAGCTGTACCCAGTGCCCACGGGCGAAAACTGCCTACAAGCCAACGATGCACGCGGTGCACGGTTCTGGGTGCCGATGGCCACTTTGAATCGGGAAACGATTCAGCAGGCCCTGATCAAGCTCCAACACCACATAGGAAGGCCCATTGCCGTATTTCCCCATGGCCTGTTGGCAGGGCACTTGCGCCACTTGCCGAGCGCTCCTGAGATTCAGCTCTGCCCCCAAGCTTACCGGCCAACCCTAGCGGCAGACTTGCGTTTGAGCGGCAACCGCAAACCCGCTTTGGCAGCGTCGCCGCACCTCAAGCGCCTGGAAGCCGAGAGCATCCACATCCTGCGCGAAGCAGTCGCAGAGGCCCAGAATCCTGCCATGATGTACTCCATCGGCAAGGACAGCGGCGTCATGTTGCATCTGGCGCGAAAAGCCTTCTACCCGGCACCGCCGCCTTTTCCGTTGCTGCACATCGACACCCGATGGAAGTTCCAGGAGATGTACCAGTTCCGTGATTTCATGGCACGCGAGAGTGGCATGGATCTGCTGGTGCACACCAATCCCGAAGCCATCGAAAAAAACATCAACCCGTTTGACCACGGATCGGCGTTGCACACCGACATCACCAAAACAGAGGGCCTCAAACAAGCCCTGGACCACTACAAGTTTGACCTTGTATTTGGCGGGGCCCGGCGCGATGAAGAGAAGTCACGCGCCAAAGAACGTGTCTTCTCCTTTCGCTCAGCCACCCACCGCTGGGACCCGAAGAACCAGCGCCCCGAAATCTGGAGCCTTTACAACACGCGTAAGCGCCCTGGCGAGAGCATCCGCGTGTTCCCTTTATCGAACTGGACCGAGCTGGACATCTGGCAATACATCTACCAAGAGAACATTCCCATGGTGCCTCTTTACTTTGCCAAACCCAGGCCGGTCGTGATACGTCCCGAGATGATCATGATGGTTGACGACGAGCGTTGCCGCATGTTGCCGGGGGAGGAGGTGCAAATCAAGAAAGTACGATTTCGCACTTTGGGCTGCTACCCACTGACAGGCGCTGTGGAGTCGCAGGCAGAAACGCTAGAAGAAGTTCTGCTGGAGATCATTGGCACCCGTCAGTCCGAGCGCCAAGGCCGCAAGATCGACACCGACAGCGCCGGCTCCATGGAAAAGAAAAAGCAAGAGGGCTATTTCTGATGGAACGCCCCAAGAAAATCCCAACAGTGACTGCCCATACGACGTTCACCACTGCCCATGAATGGATTGCACAGCAAGCCCAGCAGGATTTGCTGCGTTTTATTACCTGCGGCAGCGTGGACGATGGCAAGAGCACGCTGATTGGCCGCCTGCTGTGGGAGTCGCAACAAATATTTGATGACCAGCTGACCGCACTGCATTCTGACTCCAAACGGTTCGGTACGCAGGGCAACGACATCGACTTTGCGCTGCTGGTTGATGGCCTTTCCGCTGAACGCGAGCAAGGCATCACCATCGATGTGGCCTATCGCTTTTTTTCCACGCCGAGGCGAAAGTTCATCGTCGCCGACACGCCGGGACACGAGCAGTACACACGCAACATGGTCACCGGCGCATCGTCTGCCGATGTGGCCGTGCTGCTGATCGACGCGTGTCATGGACTGCTTGGCCAAACGAAGCGGCATGCCCACCTCGTGTCGCTTATGGGAATCCGCTGCGTGGTGCTGGCGGTCAACAAAATGGACATGGTGGGCTACGACAAAGCCATCTTTGATGCCATCGTGACCGACTTCAATACCTTGGCAAAGTCGCTGCGCTTTGAAAGCGTCACGGCTATTGCGCTGTCTGCCTTGAAGGGCGACAACATCACCACCCGATCTGCGCACACACCCTGGTATCAGGGGCCAACACTGATCGGCTGCCTAGAGACGATGCAAATTAAAAAACCGGCGCACGCTAAATCGGTTTTTCCTGTGCAGTGGGTCAACCGTCCAGACGCGACGTTTCGAGGCTTCAGTGGCACCCTGGCATCAGGCCAATTGACAGTGGGCGATGCACTGCGCGTGACAGCGTCCGGGCAGACGGCCCTGTTGGCGAGGATAGTGACGGCAGACGCGGACCTGACCACGGCGTGCGCCGGTGATGCCGTCACCTTGGTGCTGGACCGCGAAGTCGATGCCTCTCGCTCAGATGTAATTGCATTGGCTGCTCAACCGCTGGACATGACCGACCAATTCGAGGCCACACTGGTGTGGATGCATGAGGAGCACGGACTGCCGGGCCGTGCTTACGACCTCAAGCTGTCTAACCAGTGGGCCAGTGCCAGCATCACAAGTCTGAAATACCGGGTGGATGTCAATACCCAAGCACACGAATCTTGCAAACAAGTGGCCTTGAACGACATTGCAGTGGCCAACCTGGCGCTGAGCAAGCCGCTTGCCTTTGCACCCTACGATGAGAATCCAACCCTGGGCGGCTTCATACTGGTCGACAAATTCAGCCACGCCACTGTGGCTGCTGGCATGATCCGACACAACTTGCGGCGGGCGGAAAATGTGCACCGGCAGGCGCTGACCATCACCCACGAAGACCGCGCGCGCCTCAACGGCCACAAAGGTAAGGTCGTCTGGTTCACCGGGCTCTCCGGCTCGGGCAAATCCACCATTGCCAACGCGCTAGAGAAGAAACTCCACGCCCTGGGCAAGCGCACCTACATCCTTGATGGCGATAACATCCGTCAGGGACTGAACAAGGACTTAGGCTTTACGGATGCTGACCGCGTAGAAAACATTCGCCGGGTGGCTGAAGTGGCCAAACTGATGATGGATGCCGGCATGATCGTGATGACCGCCTTTATCAGCCCGTTCCGCGCCGAACGAGAGATGGCTCGAGAACTCGTTGGGCAAGAGAACTTCTTTGAAGTGTTTGTGGATACCCCGCTAGAGGTCTGCGAGCAGCGTGACTCCAAAGGCTTGTACAAGAAGGCTCGCAATGGGCAATTACCCAATATGACAGGCATTGGTAGCCCCTACGAAATTCCAGAAACTCCTTCCTTCGTCATGGCAACCAATCGGTCGACCATCGAGGAAGCCACAGCTGCCCTCGTCAATAAAATATTAGACAGCGAGTGCCAGCAACACCCGCTGTGACTTTGCCTTGCTGTTCAACAACTTGCTTTCAAGATCAGTCCGTTTACTTTTCTATGCTGAGCACACGGCCAATTTCATTTGTCTTAAAGCCCAGCGCCATGGGCCGTTTGACGCCTGGCAGTGTAATCACGTCATACAACTCAGTGACCACGCCTTCAATGCGCAGCCAATGCACTGTATCGCCCGTGCGCAAGTCAATCACTTGCACACCGCAACGCGCCTCTGCCTTGCGTGACTTGAGGTTTCCGTCCAGCGCCAAACCGCTGAACGTTCGGTTGCGGCGCGGCTTGGACAACCCGACCAATGCGTAATCCCCATGAAAAAATAAGCCACGCATGTACCCGGGACAAAAAGTCAGGGGCACAAAGCGACCGGAATCAAGTTCAACATGGCCAAACTCGCCCGTGCCTGAATTGCATACCCATAGCTTGTCTTGGTGCCAGCGTGGCGAATGGGGCATCGACAGGCCGCCGGCCACCACCTCATTGCGTTGGACATCCATCACGATGCCGCCAGCCGAGCGGTGGTCACGCCAGCCGTCCACCACATCTGACTCGCCCACAGCAGTGACATAAGCGGCCCGACCCTCTTTCATGGCCAGACCGTTGAGGTGGCAGCGGTCTTCTGCGGCCAGCTTGCTCAAAAACGGCGGCCGCCACAACGGCTTAAAGCTGTGGGTATCGCTTAGCGTGGCCAGGCAGCCAAAAAGCGTGTTCACAAACACCAACTTGCCATCGGCATCTAGCGCCATGTCGTGAATATCCAGATCCCCCGTGGTGTTGCCTACCTGCGGCAGATACAGGCGGTCATAGCCATCTTGGACCTCACCTTTGAGGAAAAGATTCTCAAAGCGCCACACCTGGTGAATGCTGCTCATGTAAAAACCGTTCGGCGTGGGACACATGCCCATGCAGCGGCTGAACGAGCGATCGAAAACCGACATATCGCCGTTATCCTTCAAGCCCAGCAAAAACAGTCGGCCTATTTGGTAGGTGGTGAGCGCGACGGAAAGCTTTTGCTCGGCCATCCAATCCATGAAGTGGCGGGAGGTGCTGACCTCAAACGTCGAAGATGGCGTGACCTCTTGCGGTGTATCCGCTGCTGCTGGTGCGTTATCTGTCATAAGTTTGCCCTTGCATCCACCAAAAATTCATTGTGAGCCACATGATAGCGAAGCGAGGCTTATGCGCTCTTGAGCAACTCCATCACCTCGGCCTTCGACATCGAGGGCATTGGGTACTTCTGTATCAGCGCCGAAAAATCGGGCACCGGATCCTCTGCGATTTGCTGCAGCGGCAGAACTTCGTCATCCAGTGAATAAGTCAGTGCAATGCGTTCTAGATCAAGCGTCTGACCCTTTGCATCGGCTTCGCGAAGTTGTTGCGCCAACGCCAGCCAATGCCAGGATTCTTTTTTTCCGCGCTTGGGATTGCGTAACACTGCTTGTGCCCCAACCAGCACCTTGCGTGCCAACTGATCCGCGTCACGCACCGGGAAGTGCGCCAGCTTGAACGGCAAGTCAACTCGACGCACTGGCTGCCCGGTCTGGTCATGAAATGCATTGTGCGAGCCCTGCGACCAGCTATGTTCAGCGCATAACGCAGCGCGCAGCACCAGTTTATCGAGCCCGCGGTTTTCCAGGCTGCGGTGACGAGTCATGCGCCTGAAGAACGGCTGCCCTTCGGCAGCCTCTGGCGCCGGCAGGTAGGTACGCCAAGTCATGGCGCCAGCACAACCCAGCGGAATCGTGGCCAGGGCGGCGTGCAAGGCTGCCCGGTCGGGCAGGGCCAGCAACTCGTCGGCGTCCAGCGGCAGCACAAAGTCCACTTCAGGGCGTTTGGCCACCTCACGCGCCACCCGAGTCTGCATCAATCCTTGCGGGTAACTGGGGTCGTCGCATTCGTGGATATGCAGCGGCAAGCCTTCGGCCTGCAACTGCTGCAGCAACCAGCGGGTGCTGTCGACCGACAGGTTGTCCACCACATGCAACTCGTCGATCAATTGCAGGTTGTAGCGTGCCCACATCTCAACCACATCGGCTTCGTTTCTCACGCAAGCAATGCCAACACAGTAAGTTGTTTTTCCCTCTTCAGTGACAGCCAAGACCTGCTGCTCTGCCTTGCCCCGGCCAGTTACCTGTCGCTGCCGGGAGTTGTCAGCTGAAATCAACCGGGTTTGTTCGCCACTGTTGCCTGCCAGGCAATAGTGGTCCCACATGGTGTGCAGCAGGGCTTCAAAGTTGTTGACGTAGGTATTGATGTCGCACAGTGCAGACCCAGCCATTTGCGCCCGCAGTTGTGCTCGGCCACTGCGCACTTGGGCAATATCAGCCGCCAAACGCACCGCCGCCTGCACGTAAGCCGCTTCGTCTGTGGCCACCCAGTCTGTCCGGCCCAGGGTTTGCATGAAACTGGCCCCCATGCGGCCCACAAAGTTGTTGCCCAGCAGCGTGATCACTGGCACACCCATCCACAACGCCTGCAAGGTGGTGGTGCCGCCGTTGTAGGGCGTAGGGTCCAGGCCAATGTCGACAACGCCGTACTCCTGCATCATGTCAGTCAAGCCGCTGGGGCCTCTGAAAATCAGCCGATCTCTGGCGATGCCGTGTTGCGCAAACAAGGCCGCAAAGCGCTCCTGCACAGCCGCATCGCGCAGTGACGGCGCTTTGAGCAAAAGCTGCGAGCCTGCCACCGCTTGCAACACCTGTGCCCACAGCGCGATGGTCTTGGGTGCGAGTTTCATGGCGTTGTTGAACGAGCCAAACACCACAGGCACGCCAGCGGGCCGGATGGGAGGCAGCGGATACACATCCACCGGCGCCCAACAAAACACACTGCCCGGTAACTGCGCTATGCCTTCGCTGAACAAATGCGCGTGCTCGGTCGGGCTGACCACTTCGTCGCCTACCAGCCAGTCGATACGGCTCAAGCCTGTAGAGTGCGGGTAGCCCAAAAAAGTCGCCTGCACGGGCGCAGCACGCATGGCAAACACGCCCAGCCGATGGGTTGAGGTGTGACCACCCAGATCCATCAAAATTTCAACGCCGTCCCCCACGATGGCCTGGTGCAGCGCCCGGTCGGTCAGGCTGGCGGCTTCTGTCCAATGGTCGGCGCTGGCTTTGGCCTGACGGGTGTATTCGTCATGCATGGTGCCGGTGTGATAAACAAACACCTCCAGACGGCTGTGATCCAGACGCAGCAGCACCGGCAACATGAAGATATTGACCGGGTGTTGGCGGTGCAGGTCACCCGTCACAAGGCCCAGGCGCAGACGGCGTGGGCCGGCGCTTTGCGAAGCAAAGTCGGTCTTTTCCACAAGGGCCGCCTCTATCGGCGCACACACACGGCGGTGCAAATCGGCCACCTCGCTGCTGCTCAGGCCGTCGTGATAAAGCGAGGTCATCGCGATGCTCGAGGCCAAGCGCGACAGTGGGTCACCGCCTTGGGCGTACGCTGCCTCCAAGGTCGCCAAGTGGCCTTTAGCGTCGCCCATGCGCCCTTGCAAGCCGGCGTGCAACAGCTGCGCCTCAGCGTTGTTGGGCTCAAGCGTCTGCACTTTTCGCAGGCTTTGGGCGCAGTCGGCCAGCGAATACACATCGGACTGGATTTTGGCCAGGGCCAGCCACAGCGGCACGCTGGCCGGGCGCAGGCCCAGTGCTTTTTGCAACACCTGCAAGGCCTCTTGCCAGTAGTTGTGCGCATACACCTTGGCTGACAGGGAGAGCAGAAAGTCTGGGTTGTCAGACAGCGATGCCCTTGCAAAGGCTTTTTCTGCCGCCGCTGTGTTGCCCACCGCCAGCAGCGCCTCGCCCAGCACCATCATCGAGCCAAAGCGCACCGGGCGAACGCCCAGCAAGCCGGACAAGGCCGCCACCGCCCCCTTCGCGTCTCCTGCGCTCAGGCGCCACACCCCCATCCAGTGCAGTGATTCGCCCGCAATCGGCTCCAAGGCCTGCGCTTGTTGCAGTGCATGTTCTGGCGTGGGCAAATCGACGCTATCGGTTGATGCGTCCATTTCTTGCACCATGTCCAGTAGGCGCGCCAGGTAAAGCCAAGTCAGCCAGTCACCAGGCTGCGCAGCAATGACAGCGAAAAAACGTTTTGCCAGAGCAGCCGCCTCGGGCAAGCTGGCACGCCCCAATTGCGCGTCACCGGCACCAGGGTTTTGCCAACCCGCTAAGCCCAGCGCCTGCACAGCCGCAGTCAGACTGGCATCCAGACGCACCGCCTGGCGCGCCGTGTAGCCGCCCTGCCATGGCAGTGACTGCTTTGCGTATTGGCGCGCCAGCGCTTGCCACAGCAAAGGCTGCGTCACCTTCAAACGCAATTCTTGCCATAGCGCACTGACAGACAGGTTCGGCAGCTTCACATCAACCATAATCTCTAGAACGGTATCACGGAGAAATTGACTGTAACTGAGCTGTCAATCAACAGTTGTGAATAAGCATCGTCATACTGATAGACGTCATAGGTTTTGCTCACGGTGTTGACCGTGTGGGTGACCTGGCCCAGATCTGTCCAGACGTCGTAATCTGCCAAGTTAACTGTGTCGCCACCATCACCGTCAACGATGAGCTGGTGACGGGATTCTTGTGCTGCAAAGCTGTAAGTGTCGTTGGCCCACCCTAATGCATCTTTCGTGCTGCTGTTGATCAGGTTCATGCCCGCCATGTCCAGCACGTCCCGGTAGCTAATAACCAGGGCGTTGTTACCGCTGCCAGTCAGGTCGATGCGCTCAATGCTTTCGATGCGTGAACTGCTGCCCGG